>CAZTQV010000034.1:0-38122 GCA_964615815.1 uncultured Phycisphaeraceae bacterium
GCCGCCAAACTGCTCATCAACGCCGTCGGAAGGGAGAGACTGGTGCAATAGGCTCTTGCGCTGCGGGCTCGTTTTGATGTGGTGGCTTGCGTTGGTTTGGCGGTGACCCTGATCTTCGCGATGCGAAGATCGGGCGTCGCTTTGGTGAGGGATGCGTGGGGCACCCGGAGTCGTTTGGCTGTCGGCACTGGCTGGCGAGCGGCCAGTGGCACGGGTGGGAGGCACTACCCGCTGCGCGGATAGTGGCACCGTTGGTTGTGATTCTCGGCGATGGTGGTTGACTGGCCCGAAGCGCCCTGCGGGCGGTTCGGGGCACCAAGAAAGACGACCCGCGGGGCGGGTCGGCGTGTCGGTTACGGGTTGTCTTGGCGGGGGGTGTCCCCTCAGCTGGCTTCGGCCCTCGGTTCGGCTCGGGCTTCGGCTCGGGGGTGGGCCTTGCGATAGGCGTCCTGCATGCGCTGGGCGGTGAGGTGGGTGTAGACCTGGGTGGTGCTGAGGGACTGGTGGCCCAGGAGTTCCTGGACGCTGCGCAGGTCGGCGCCGTTCTCGAGGAGGTGCGTGGCGAAGCTGTGGCGGAGGGTGTGCGGGCTGATCGAGGGGTCGAGGCCGACCTCGCGGAGGTACTTGTCGAGCTTGCGGCGGACGGAGCGGGAGCTGAGTCGCTCGGCGTGCTTGTTGACGAAGAGGGCGGTGCCGGTGCGTTCGCCGTTCTGGGTGGCGCGCCAGGCGTCGGCGAGCTTGGGGGTCTGCTGGAGCATGTCGATGTAGCGCTTGATGGCGTCGAGGGCGTGCGAGCCTAGGGGGACGAGGCGCTCCTTGCGGCCCTTGCCCCGGACCTGCAGGGCCTCGTTCTCGAGGTCGAGGTCTTCCATGTTGAGCCCGACGAGCTCGGAGACGCGGATGCCGGTGGAGTAGAGGGTCTCGAGCATGGCGCGGTCGCGGCGACCGAGGATGTCGCGATCGGACGGGGCGCTCAGGAGCTTCTCGACCTGGTCGACGGTGATGGCCTTGGGGAGGCGCTTGCTCTGCCGCGGGGTGCGGATGAGCGTCATGGGGTTGGTGTCGGAGAGGTGGCGGCGCTCGGCCCACTTGTAGAAGGAGCGGAGGGTCGCGATCTTGCGGGCCATGGTGGCGGCGGAGTACTGCTGCTCGCCCAGGTGGGCGAGGAAGCCGCGGATGAGCTCGGCGTCGGCTCCGGAGATGACCTCGGTCAGGGTCGAGGGGGCGATGGAGCCGGCGACGGCCTCGGGCTTGGGCGCGGGGCTGCCGGTGATGGCGGCCTTGCGAGCGTCGAGGGCGGCGTACTCGCGTGCGTCGTCGACCTGGAGGTTCTTGTCGTCGACGAGGTACTCGACGAATTGGCGGAGGTCGGCGCCGTAGCACCGGGCGGTGTACGGGCTGAACCGCCGTTCGTGGGTGAGGTAGCGCGCGAACTCATCGATGATCGGAAGGGTCATATCGAACTCCGTGCGGCGTCGCGGATCATCCGCGCTGCCCGGTCTCGTCCTCGCGCTCCGGGGAAGGCCCGTGAGGGCCGTTCGCACCCGAGACGGTTGCGGTTCCAGTCGTTTCGGTGTTGGTCAGGGTCTGCTTGGTCGGGGCCGCGCCGCTTGCGTCGTCGGTGATGGTCTCGGCGACGAGGGCGGCGTCGAACCAGTCGATGGGGCAGCCGGGGTGCTCGGCGGCTTTGTGGAGCGTCCGGAGCAGGGCTCGGCGTGAGGCTTGCGAGCGGTCTTCCATCGTGAAGCGCCAGCGGTGGGGGCCGCGGGTGAGCACAACGACGCCCGGGGCGACGCGGTGACACGCGGCCGCGGTGGGCGGCTTTGGTGTTCCGTGTTGTCCCTTGGCCAGGGCCATCGCGCGTCTCCCGCCTCGGCGGGCTCGCGGCCGGCCGGGCATCTATTGGTCCGGTGCGTTCTGTGCTCTTGCGAGCCGGAGCCACTCCTTGTCGAGGAGTGACCCGACCGCCTGGTGAGCGGCGAACGCGGTGTACAGCGGCATGCTTTTCAGGTAGGCCTGCCACCCGAAGGGGTCGTCTGGTTCGGTCCTGCCCTCGGCGTAGCGGCGGAGGGCCATGAGTGTTTCGTGGTCGCGGGCGCTGAAGTGGCGGGCGACGGTGGATCGGCTTCGGTCCTGGCCCCCGAGTGTGTCGGTGGTGAGGTTGTCGGTGGCCTGGAGGCTGAAGAGGCGTGTGTCTTCGAGTGAGTTGTTTCTCGTGTCGAGCCGGCCCGGGGCGGCGTAGAGGGCGACGGTGAGGCCGAGGGTCGGCGGGTCGTAGGGGTCGTAATCGGTGATGGTGGAGACGATGACGGCGTCGACCCCGAGGACGGAGGCGAGCTGCTGGGCCTCTGTGGGGCTGGTGATCTCTCGGAGGCCGAGGGCCCGCATGGCGCGGACGGATCGGTTGACCGGGAGAGCGGTGAGCCCGGCGACCTCGTTGGTCGCGCTGGCGAGGGCGTCGGCGACGGCCTCTGGGCTCGGGACGGTGGTCCCGCTCTCGTTGCGCGGCGGGGCGACGGCCCAGAGGATGTCGCCCTCTGCGGTGTCGTACGGCGCGACGAGGCGGGTGGGGGGTACGAGCCTCGGTTCTTTCGAGGCGCACCCGGAGCCCAGGATCGCCAAAGCGATCAGGAGGCCCACCTTGAGCATGCGCTGTGCACTTGTCATGGCGTCCTGCCGGGGTCGCGGGAGCTCCGTCCCGCCTTGGTGTCTTGTCCGGCGTGGTGCCGGGTACTGGTCATCGTCGCGCGGGGGGTGATCGCTTCACCTGTGCGCGTGTTGTTCTCGGTCTTCGCCGGGCGACGGGTGATTACTCGTCGGTGGGGGCGGAGACATACCCGGTGAAGCCCGGGCCGAAGGTGCCGGGGTTCGCGGGGCGGTTGTTCTGCTGTTGGGCCCGCTGGTTGGCGGGGTTGTTGATGCTGGCGACATCGTTCCAGGGGTCGACGCCGGTGGCGGCGAGGATGGCGGGGGCGATGTCGAGGGACCAGAGGTTCTCGACGCCGGAGCGGTTGGAGACGAAGAAGACGCGGCCGGTGACGCTCCAGGCGGGCATCATGTCGATGGCGTTGCCGCGGGTGAGCTCGACGGTTCCGCGTCCGTCGACGCCGGTCATGTAGATGGAGGCGGAGGGGGGCAGGGCGTTGCGGCCCGAGCCGGTCCACTGGTCGGGGTTGGGGACGGCGGCGTAGGCGATGCGGGAGCCGTCGGGGCTCCAGGAGGGGTTGATGAGCGCGGTGTTGGGATCGGAGGCGATCTGGGTCTCGCGGCCGGCCTGCTGGCGGGTGCGGTCGTAGTCGATGGTCCAGACGGAGAAGGTGCGGCTGCCGCGCTCGCGGGAGCGCTGGAAGAGGATGCGGTCGGCGCCGTCGTTGCCGGTTCCGGGGACGGGGCACCACTCTGGGAAGAGGCCGTAGCCGATGAACTGGGCGCCGGTGTCTCCGTAGGAGTCGGCGACCCAGAGTTCCCAGCGGCCCGAGGTGGTGCCGAGGCGGCAGTAGACGACCTTGGAGCCGTCGGGGCTGAAGCTGGGGTGGAGTTCGTGGGCGGGGTCGTTGGTGACCTGGATCGCGCGTCCGTTGCCGGTGGTGGGCATGACCCAGATGTCCCAGTTGCCGGTGCGGTTGCTGGCGAAGGCGAGGCGGTCGCCCTGGGCGTTGAGGTTGGGCATGACATCGCCGGCGGGGTCGTCGGTGACGCGTGTGATGACGCGGGAGCCGATTTCCTGGATGTAGATGTCGGCCTGGGGGCGGTGCTGGGTGCTGGCGTAGACGAGGTACATGCCGTCGCGGGAGACCTGGGGGTCGAAGTCGGAGCCGTCGTTGGCGAAGCTGATCTGCTGGATGTTGGTGGTGTGCTGCCCGATGGCCTCGCCGGTGGAGGGGATGGGGGTCTCAAGGATGTCGCCGTAGAGGCGGGCGGCCATGTTGGGGCCGTCGGGGCGGTTGGTGATCGGGGGCTCCTGGGCGGCGGGCGCGGGGCGCTCGGCGTCGGCTGCTTCGGAGAAGGCGAGCCAGCTGCGGGAGCCGGGGTTGGACTGGGCGTTCTGGTTGTTCGTCGGGGCGGGGTTGTTGTTGGTGGCGACGCGGTTGGTCGCGGGCTGGCTGGAGACGGCGGTGAAGCTGTCGTTGACGGCTGGGGTCGGGGTCGTGGTGGCGGTGGGGGGGGTGGGCTCGTTGGTGCGGTCGTAGCCGTAGGCGTCGAAGGCGACGGGGGACTGCTCTTCGTAGAAGGGCCCGCCGGTGACGGGGTCGACGACATCGGCGCGGGTGCCGAAGAGTGAGGAGCAGCCGGTGAGCGTCGCGGCCGCGCCGGCGAGGGCGAAGGTGGTCGCGGCGGAACGGCGGGTGAAGATCGAGCGGTCGAGCATCATCGGTCTCCGTGGACGAGCAAAGCCTGCGCTTCCCGCGTTCGATCGACGCGGTGTGGTGATCAGCGTTGCCGACTCGGGGCTCCACCCTGGCCGACGGATCGGAACGAGCACACGCCGTGCCGGGCTGCGGGCCCGTGCGGGGCCCGGCTCGCCTGGGCGTCCCGGCGTGCGCGTTCCACGCGTCGGCCGGGTACGGGCTTTATCGGACGGGTTCGGGAGGCCCCTTGACCTTCGACCCCCGCGCCGTGTGGTCCATCGACCGATGCCCGGGGTCGCATGAGTCCGGGAAGGGGGGAAGGTCCGCGCGTGTTGCGCGGGGGCGGGTCGGGGCGGACGATCGGCCGCACAGCCGGATCGAGCGTGTCGATCGGCACGGGTTGCGGGCAAGCGGGGCGGCGGAAAACAGGCGACGGCGGAGTGGCGGGCCACCACGCCCGTCCCTCCGCCGTCGAGGGGTGTTTCGATTCGGTCGGGCCGGTCAGTCGCCCGCGACCCAGCAGCCTATGGCCCGGGGGCCGGTGGGACGGGTCCAGACGGAGGCCCGCCCGCGGGGGCGGTGGGCGTGCTGGAGGCGGGAGAAATAGGCCCGGAGCCCGTCCTCGGTGAAGGAATCGAGGAAGTCGACCGAGGCGGTCGGGTTCAGGACGAGGATACGGTCGACGAGCTGCTCGCGGGTGAGGGCGGCGGGGGTCGGCTCGAGAAGGTCGCCCAGACGCTCGGGGGTGAGGGCCGGGGCCTCGATCGCGACGGCGGCGTCGGCGGACTGCTGGGCCCGGGCGTTCCGGCGGGTGCGGGCGTAGGGGTGCCAATCGAAGAGCGACTGACGCATGATCTGAACCATCGGGGGCCTCCTCGGAACGAACGACGGGAGGGAGGTATCGGACGCGGCCCGCGTTCGTCGCCAGCGTGTAATCGCGGCGGACCTGGGGGCGATGCGGGGTTGGATCGCGGGGTTGGGCGGGGTGCGTAGGCTCGGGGCATGACGATGCGCGACACGACCGGGCTCTGGACGCTGGAAGGCGGGGCGGCTCTTGATGAGCCCAGTGTTTCACCTGTTCTGAAGGACGGCAACGGGGCCGAGGTCGCCCGCCTTGTTCCGGGGAATCTGATCGGGGGGATCGAAACCGGTGACCTCGAACGGGTGGTGATCTCCCCCGGTTGGTTGGCGGCTGAGGACGGGGAGCCGGCGAGCCCCGCGGACCCGTCAGTGTCGTTCCGCACCTTCACGCCCGAGGGGCGGGGGCGGTACGAGGCGGCGCTGGATCAGCTGGTGGCTCGGGCGGGGGAGACGCGGGTGGTGCTGCGCCCGACGGCGGCGAGCTTTCTGAGCGATATCCCGTCGGTGCGGGCCGAGGCCCGGCGGTGGGGGGGCGAGGCGAAGTACGCCGGGCTGGAGCTGCTGGTGGACCCGGCGGCGCTCTTCACGCCCGCGATGCTGGGCAACGCGGAGGACCACCTGCGGCGGATGACCGAGGGGCTGCTCGGGGTGGAGCGGGTATGGGCGGTCCTGGTGACGGACGCGAAGCCCGTTGGGCCCGGGCCTGAGGTGCGGCTGGAAGCGTGCCCGGTGGGGGATGGGTCGCTTCCCGTTGAGTCGCTCGCGGGTTTTGCCCGGGCGGCGGCGGGGCTGGGGCTGCCGGTGGCGGTGCTGGCGGAGGACGCGGCCGGGCAGGCGGGGCGGCTTGGGATCGTGTGACGGACCGCGGGATGAATCGTGCGGCGGTGAGTCCGCGTACAGTGCGGGCATGAGCGAGTCCCGTGCGAAGCCGAACCTGGATCACCCGACTTTCAAGGCCGTGAAGGAGGCGTTTCCCGGCAAGCGTCTTCGGGGCACGGAGTTCCGCAATCAGCCGACGCTGATCGTGGAGCCGGGTGACCTGCACGAGGTGATGGCGTTCCTGAAGGACGACGCCTCGACGCGGTACGACTTCCTGAGCGATGTGATCGGGATCGACTACCTGAACTACCCGACGGAGACGCCGGGGCGGTTCGGGGTCGTGTACAACCTGATCAGCTACGAGCGGGACACGCGGTTCTTCGTGAAGGTGTACCTGGACCCCTCGATCCCGACGGACGGGATCGTGGAGGACCCGGCGTTGTACCTCGACAGCGTGTGCGACCTGTGGCCCGGGGCGGAGTGGACGGAGCGGGAGGTGTTCGACATGTTCGGCATCCGCTTCCGCAATCACCCCGACCTGCGGCGGATCCTGACCTGGGAGGAGTACCCGGCGCACCCGCTTCGCAAGGACTATCCCTTGCGCGGGCGTGGGGAGCGCGAGGGGTACCAGATCGTGGACCGGACTTCGTCGTAAGCCTGCGTTCGATGAGTGTGAATGGATAGCTCGGCAATACCCGCTTCGCGGATAGTGGCACCGGTGATCGTCTACCGCCTGATCTTGGGCGGGACGATGTCGCCTCCGACGGCGTCGGCGATCTTGCGGACGGCTTCGTGGGCGGACTGGTGGGTGGTCTCGTTGCTCTTCTTCATCGCCCAGCGCCAGGTGAGGGGGATCGCGGGGACGGTGAGGGGCAGGTACCACATCCATGTGCGGAACCAGCCGTGGGTCCAGTCGCTGTACCAGGTGAAGTAGGTCTTGAGGAGTGAATCGGTCAGCGGCTCGCCGGGCCAGACGGTGATCGCCAGCAGGCCCAGCAGCAGGGCGGGGATGCGCAGGTCGAGCTTGAGGTTGAAGCGCAGGCGGGTGCGGCCGTCGTCGTTGGGCTCGGCCTTGACGATCATGAGCCGGTCGAAGGGCTCGCCGAAGGCGGAGACGGCGCAGAGGCCCTCGCGGTGCTCGCCGGTGAAGCCCGGGAGCTTGCCGCGGCGGGAGGCGCGGTCGAGGCGTGCGAGGACGCCGGGGGGGCTGAGCTTGGTGACGACATCGGGGACGGGCTCGGAGAGGGGGTAGGTGGGGGTTTCGGGCTCGGGGGTGGGGTTCGTGTCGGTGCGCGAGGCATCGTCGGGGCTGACCCCCTCGCCTTCACCTCGGGATGCGTCCTGCACCGCTTCGGACACCCACGAACCTCCGAACACCGGCCCTCACCCGCCCCCACCCGCCAAGATCGGGTGAAGATGGGGGAGTGTACACGCTCCGGCGCGCCGGGCCGGACACGCCCCGGGCCATCGCCGGCCCGGCAGCAGTGCTTTCGGCACGCGGCTCGCACCCCGACACCCGATGCCCGCTCTGACGGCGAAAACCGGGGTTGAGTACCGGCCCGTGTTGCACGAACGCAACACGGGGCGTCGCGTGGGGGCGTCGGTGTCGCGCCGGGGCGACACGGGGCGGGTCGCGGAGGCCGGGGCCGGGGTTGGGGCGGGCAACGCGGCGGCGCTGTTCGCGTCGGTCGTGGCGTCGCGGGTCGAAGGGGGGCGGGCGGGGATCGTGCGGCCGACGGTCCGGCGGGAGCTGATGCGGGCGGCGGGGCTCGCGGGGCTGCGGGCGTTCGACGCGACGCTGATCATCGCGCTGGTGCAGGACCGGGCTCGGCGAGGGGAATCCTTGGCCGGGGTCGCGGCCGATCCGCGGCTGGCGGTGGTGGGTGGGGTCGGTGGGGTGGGTGGGGTGCAGCGGCGTCAGTGGCGCTTGGGTGGTGCGGGGCGTGCGGGGCGGCTCGCGGGGTACGGGGCGACGGCGGTGATGACGGTGGGGCTGGCAGCGGTCTTGTTCAGCGGGGTGGTGGGGTGGCTCGCGGGGGCGTAGGGCGCTGCGGGTAGGCTTGCGAGTGGGTGGGGTGGATCTCGCACGCCTTGCTTTGGAGTGACTCGCCATGCCGTTGATCGAGCCGGGGAAGAAAGCGCCTGCGTTCTCGCTGAAGGATCAGGACGGGAAGATGCACAAGCTGTCGGACTACGCGGGCAAGCCGCTGGTGATGTTCTGGTACCCGAAGGACATGACGAGCGGGTGCACGCAGGAGGCGTGCGCGTTCCGGGATCTGGGGAAGGAGTTTGCCAAAGCAGGGGGGGGTGGGGCGGCGGTGGTGGGGGTGTCGATCCTGGATGTGAAGAGCAAGAAGAAGTTCGCGGAGAAGGAGGGGCTGAGCTATCCCCTGCTCGCGGATGACGCGGTGGGGGAGGACGGGAAGCCGGCGCCGAAGGTGGCGGAGAAGTACGGGGTGTGGGTGGAGAAGAGCATGTACGGGAAGAAGTACATGGGGATCGAGCGGACGACCTATCTGATCGGTGCGGACGGGAAGGTTGTGCGGCGGTGGGACAAGGTGAAGGTGCCGGGGCATGCGGAGGAGGTTTTGGGGGTGGTGAAGGAGATCGGCTGACGACGGTGATTCGGAAGTCGCGCGTACTTTCAGACGGCGAGGCTGCCGACGGAGCGTGCGAGGGGAGATTGTCCGGCCTCTCGGCCATTTTGAATGGTTGGCCGCCTCGCACTCGTCGCGGTTACGCGATCCGTTTTCGTTCAGCGGGAGGAATCGTCGCTGTTCGAGGTGCTTGCCGCGTCAAACGCCATGCAATACCCCGCGCGCCAGATCGGGTAGCGCACCTCGCAGCGGAAGCCGACGAAGTCGGTGGGGGGCCAGCCGAGGCGGTCGAACATGACGGCGGTGAGTTCGTGGTGGCGGGGCCAGGCGTTGGAGGGGGCGCGGTCGAGGCCGGTGCCGAGGAGCTCGAGGCGTGGTGGGCCCGGGTACCGGGTGACCCAGCGGTCGCCGCCTGGTGCGGAGAGGTTGGGGTACCAGAGTTGTGCGTCGATGGCGGGGCGGACGAGGCGTTCGAGGTCTCGGTGGAGGTAGACATCGAAGACGAGGTGTTCGGAGGCGCAGTTGGAGAGCGACCAGACTTCGTCGAGGGTGAGGGCGCCGGTGTCGGGGTGGCGCATGGGGTGGTCGGCGAGGGCGAGGGTGAAGACATCGATGGTGCGGGGGCCTTCGAGGTCGGCGGGGTCGATGACCTGGATGAGGTTGCCGGCCTGGCCGCGGGAGGAGATGGTGGGGAGGGGTTGCGTGGTGAACTCGGGGAGGAGGGCGGCGGGGGAGGTGCCGGCGGCGACGGAGGCGTCGGGGAGGCGGAGGGTGCGTTGCTCGTCGTCGGCCCAGTGGAGGGTGTCGCCGGCGGCGATGACGCTGGGCATGCCGCCCGGCATGACGAGTGAGCGGTAGAGGCCGGTGATGGTGGCGCGTTGGAGGGTGTCAGCGTCGGTGGGGGCGGGGCGGAAGGCGTAGAGGGAAATGGTGGCGGCGGCGCTGCGTCCGGTGACGGCGGTGGCGGCCTCGAAGAGGGCCTGGCGGGTGCGTTCGGATCCGATGCCAACGCCTTCGTCGTCGGTGCCCGGGGTTTCGATGCGGGCGATGAGCTTGGCGTGCGAGCCTGCGTGGTCTCGTATGAAGCGGTCGAACTGGGCGACGCCGGCGGCGGCGAGCTGGGTGTCGCGCTGCGGGAGTCCTTTGTCGGCCATGGCTTCGAGCATCTGCTCGAGACCCTTGACGCCCGGGAGGCGGGCGAGGGTGTCGAGGGCGGGGGGGGCCTGGAGGGCGTAGGCGACGCGCTGGCAGGTATTGCGGACGATGCCGAGGTGGCGGGACATGGCCGAGCCCCCGCCCCGGGCGGCGGGGGGGAGCTGGGCGACGAGCCGGCCCAGGTCGGCGTGGAGTCGGGCGGCGATGCGTTCGCCGGCGGCGGCCTCGTCGGCGGAGAGGGGCTGGAGCGCGGGGGTGGGGACCGTGACGCCGGGCATGACCTTCACGATATCGGCGTGGGCCCGGTGTGTGTCCGGGGGTATGTGCTTAGGAAAATTTCCTAGACGGGGTGATTTTGCGTTCCGGCGCGGCATTTTGAGAGCGTAGCGATTTCGGTGTTGATTTCAAATCAGATTTCAGTACAGTCCGTCGTGTCCGCGGCGAATGACGCCGCTGGCCTTGCCCAACTCACCCCTCGCGGCGCCCCCTCCCGGAGCGGTGCTGCGGACGAGACATGGAGGACGGACGATGACGAAGAGTGTTCTGAGCGTCGCGGCGGTGCTGGCGGCGTGCGGCGCGGCTCACGCGGGCCAGGTGCAGAGCCTGGCGACCCTGAGCGGCGCGGGCGACTCCTTCGCGTACGGGATCAACGACGCGGGGCAGATCGTGGGGACCTCGGCGACGGGCGGGGGGACGAGCCACGCGACGCTGTGGACGATGGGGGGCGGCCCCGTGGACCTCGGCTTCGCGGACGGGTCGACGAGCTCGGTCGCGTACAAGATCAACGCGTCGGGCGACGCGGTGGGGTACTCGGAGGCCGACAGCGGGCTTCGCACCTCGACGCTGTGGTCGGGCGGGCGGGTGCGTGACCTTGGGGCGGAGATGGGCGCGGTCGGCAGCAATGTCGCGTGGGACATCAACGACGGTGGCACGGTCGTGGGCCAGGCGCCGCTGAACCCCGGCTTCGCGAAGGGGTATGTGTGGGACGACACCGACGGCGGGAGGCTCGCCGGCGGGTCGCGGTTCTACATGGGCGGGGCGAACTATGGCGTGAACAACGCGGGCGTGCTCGTCGGCAGCGGGTTCTTCTTCGGCGATCCCGATGACGCGTTCAAGTCGGTGCCGGACGGGCGGGGCGGGTACTTCGACAGCGATATCAACCCGGCGGGCTTTCACTTCTCGCAGGCCCGCGATGTGAACAACCTGGATGTCGCGGTGGGCCACACCAGCGCGACGACCGACAACGGCTGGGACGCGGTGATCTTCGACGGGCGGGGCGATGTCACGGTGCTCGGGCGGCTCGCGGGGTACGAGAACCACGAGGCGTTCGCGATCAACGACCGGGGCATGGTCGTCGGCTACGCGTGGGACAGCGACTTCGAATTGGCCAACTCGGCGTGGGCGTGGGTCGACGGCACGATGTACGACCTGAACGACTACATCGACGGGAGCGGGTTCGTGCACCTCTTCCGCGCGACGGACATCAACGAGAACGGCGACATCGTCGGCTTCGGGCAGCTCGCCGACGGCTCGATCGCGGGGTTCGTGATCACGGGCTTCGTGCCCGCGCCGGGCACGGTCGGCGCGATGGCCCTCGGGCTCGGGCTGGCCGGGCGGCGGCGGCGGTAGGGCTCTCCCTGGACACGCGGCGACGCGGGCGAGGGCCCGCGGACGCCCCTTTGACCTTTCTGTGAACGAGTACGGAGCAAGGAGAACGCGATGAAGAGTGTGATGATGATGGGTGTGATCGGGCTCGCGAGCGGCGCGGCGCTGGCCGGCGGGAGCAGCGGGTTCGAGGGTTTCGCGGAGGGGTTCTACGGCGACTCGTTCTCCGCCGGGGGGATCAACTTCTACGGGCTGAACAGCGTGTCGGGTATGAATGTCGACGGGAGCAACTTCGAGCCGGGGGACTACGGCACGGACTTCATCGTCGAGAACGCGGGGCTGGCGATCGCCGACTTCCCGGACTTCCTGTCGGGGCAGAACGCTCTGTCGACCGGTCGGGCGTTCGTGCCGGGGGTGAGCCTGTCGGTGAACATCTTCAGCGATTTCTCGATGTCGACCGGGTCGGTCGAGAACGCGGCCTCGATGAACCTCATCTACTACGAGAACGGGCCCTGGGGCGGCATCCGCGTGAACTTCGACGCGATGCGGAACGGGCAGGTCGTCGCGAGTGACTCGTTCGAGATCTCCGACCTCGGCGGGCGGGACAACCTCATCGGTCGCACGCTGTCGGTCAGCGGCGTTGAGTTCGACGAGGTGCGTCTGCACGCGACGCTCGCCGACGGCACGGCGACGGCGATGACGGGGCTGTTTGACAATGTGGTCATCACGCCCGCGCCGGGCGCTGGCGCGATCCTGGCGCTCGGCGGGCTGGGGCTCTCGCGTCGGCGTCGGTGAGGGTGATCTGAGGTTGTGTATGAAGGCGCCCGGGCGGAGAGTCGCCCGGGCGTTCTCTTTTACTCGGCCTTGCGGACCCACTCCGCCTCGACGCCCTCGAGCTCGTCCTTGAGTTCGTCGCGGCGGGAGGTGAGTTTCTCGGCCCGCTCGTAGTCGACCCAGATGTCGGGGTCGGCGAGGGACTTGTCGATGGCTTTGAGCTCGGTGGTGAGGGCTTCGATCTTTTCCTCGAGCTGTTCGAGGCGCATCCAGCTCCACTTGCTCTTCTTCTCTGTCTTCGCGCCGCCGCCTTGACCCCTGCCTCCTCCTCCCGGTGCTTTGGGCCGCGGCGCGCCGTTGGGCTTTGCTGCGGGGCTCGCTGCGGGCTTGGGCGACGCCGCGGGCTTGCCTGTGCCGCGGGGCGGCGGGGCCTTCGTCTCTGCGTCTCTTCGCCTCTTCGCCTCTTCCGCGGCCCTGCTCTTCTGCTTGCGTTCCCAGTCGCCCCAGCCTCCGGTGAAGACCTCGATGCCGCCCTTGCCGTCGAGGATGATCAGCTTGGAGCAGCAGGCTTCGAGGAGTGCTCGGTCGTGGCTGATGAGGAGGACGGTGCCCTCGAAGAGGCCGCCGCCCCTTTCGGCGAGGGTCTCGTCGAGGGCGAGTTCATCGGCGGTGGGCTGGCGGCGGAGGACCTCTTCGAGGCGTTCGGCGCTCGGGATGTCGAGGTGGTTGGTCGGCTCGTCGAGCACGAGCAGGTTCTTGGCGCTCGCCATCAGGCCCGCGAGGACGGCGCGGGCGCGTTCGCCGCCGGAGAGGAGGCCGAGTTCCTTCTCCTGGTTGGTGCCGCTGAAGAGGAAGGCGCCGGCGAGTTCGCGGGCGGCTTGCTCGCTCATGAGCTGATCGGGGCATTCCTTGCGGACGACGCCCTGGATGTAGCGGACGACGCTCATGTCGGGGTCGAGGCCCTCGTGGGTCTGGGTGAAGTAGCCGATGCTGAGCTTGCTGCCCAGGCTGACGGTGCCGGCGCTGGGCTCGAGCTGGCCCAGGAGGCAGCGGACGAGGGTGGTCTTGCCCGCGCCGTTGGGCCCGACGATGCCCACGCGGTCGCCCCGTTCGATGATGATGTCGAGGTCCTTGAAGAGGACGCGGCCCGCGTCATCGCCTCCCCCCTTCGTCGCTCCACCGCTCCGTCGCTCCGTCGCTTCTCTGTTCCCGTACCACTTCCCGAGCCCGCGCACCGCGCACACGATCTCTCCCGAGCGTTCCGCCCTCGGCAGGTTCAGACGCATCGACGACATCTCGGCGGGGCGCTCGAGGGTGGTCTGGTCCTTGGCCCGGTCGAGGCGGCTCTCGCGCCCCTTGGCCTGCTTGGCGCGTTGGCCGGCCTTGTACTTGCGGATGAAGGCTTCTTCTTTCTTGAAGGCGGTCTGCTGCTTGTCGAAGGCGCGCTTCTGGGTGAGGATGCGGTCGGCGCGCTGGGTGCGGAAGGCGGCGTAGTTGCCGGGGTACTCGACGAGCCGCCCGCCCTTGCCGCGGATGGACTCGACCTCGACGATGCGTTCGACGACGGTGTCGAGGAGGCGGCGGTCGTGGCTGATGAGGATGACGGCGCCGCCGTACTCGCTCTTGAGGAAGTTCTCGAGCCAGATGCGGCCCTCGATGTCGAGGTGGTTGGTGGGTTCGTCGAGGAGGAGGACATCGGGCTCGGCGAGGAGGAGCTTGGCGAGGCTGAGCCGGCTCTTCTGTCCGCCGGAGAGGCCGGTGACCGGGACGGAGAACTGGGCGTCGGTGAAGCCGAGGCCGTGCAGGACGGCGTCGACGCGGTGTTCCTGGGCGAGTCCGCCTGCGGCGTCGATCTCGTGCTCGATGTTTTCCTGCTCCTTGAGCAGGCGGTCGAGCTGGTCGCCCTCGGCGGTGGCCATCTGCTCGAAGATGTGGTGGAGGCGTTCTTCGAGCTGGTCGACATGGGCGAGGGCGGCGCCGGCCTCTTCGCGGAGGGTTTTGCCGGGCTCGAGGATGGGCTCCTGGGCGAGGTAGCCGGCGCGGGCGCCGCCGGTGAGGACGACGGTCCCGGCGTCGGGCTTGAGGAGGCCGGCGAGGATTTTCATGAGGGTGGACTTGCCGCCGCCGTTGCGGCCGACGATGCCGATGCGTTCCCCGGGCTCGACGGAGAGTGAGACGGCGTCGAGGATGCGGCGTTCGCCGTAGCTGAGTTCGAGATTGGTGGCGGCGAGGACGGGCATGCGCGGAGGGTAGACGGGCGTCTACTCGTTCGCGATGAGCGTCCCGAGCACATCTCGGAGGGCGGGTGACCAATGCCGGCCGGTGCGTTCGCGGAAGCGGTACCCGGGCCCGAAGCCGGCTCGGGAACGGTCGATCACGATGGCGAACTGGTTGTGCGGGAGGGCGGTGATCTCGCAGCCGACCGCCTCGGCGAAGACGGCGGCGACCGGGTAGACCATCGCGGGCTCGTTCCCGGGGTTGGTCATGGCCCCCGGGCGGGCGCCGACGGGCTTGAAGTCGTCGCCCCCGAGGATGCCGCCGTCGCGGACCTTCGGGTAGAGGCGGACGAGGTCGATGAGGACGCCACGGAGGCCGTGATCGCCGTCGATGTACGCGAGATCGAGGCTCTCGTCCCCGATCTGGTTCGAGACCTCGGTCGTCGTTCCCCGCAGGATTCGTCGCCGGTCGGACGCGAAGTCGGTGCGGCGGAGGGCCTCGTTGTAGACGGCGGTGAACGCTTCATCGGCGAGGTTGTAGCTCTGGTTCCACGCGTCGAGGTGTCGCCAGGGATCGACCATGGTGTAGGCCGTGACGCCCGGGCACGCGCGGAGCAGGGTTTCGGCGAACTCGCCCTTCCACACGCCGATCTCGGCGACATGCTGCAGGTTGAGCGTGTTGATAAGGCTCGACCAGAAGGCGCCCTTGTCGGGCACGCCGCGTTCGCACCGGTCGATGGCTTCCTGGGGTGTCATGGAGGGAGTATTGCAGATCGGCCCTCGACCGATCAGCCCGGCTTGCCGCTGGCGCGGTACCAGAGGGCGAGGGCCGCGGTTCCCTCGCCCCTGCGGGCGAGGAGGGGCCAGGCGGCGCGGACGAGGCCCGGGTGCATGAGGGCCTCGGCGGCGAAACGGCAGGACCAGCGGCGGGTGCGGAGGCGTTTGCGGTAGGCGGCGGCGAGGGTGTGCTTGGCGCGGGCGAGGTCGCGGGTGCCTTCGAATGCGTCGGCGAAGGTGGCGGCGCTCCAGAGGGCCAGGCCGATGCCCTCGCCTCCCACCGGGTCGACCGCGGCGGCGGCGTTTCCGAGGCGGACGGAGCGGGCGTGGCCCGGCTCGGTGTAGGGGCTGCGGGCGACGCCGCAGCTGAGCCAGTCGCTTTCGCGTCGGGCGGGGTCCCAGTGGGGCCAGAGGGCGCGGACGAGGGCGTCGGCGTCGCCGGCGTGGTGCTTGACGAGGGAAGAGCGGGCGACGAGGGCGCAGGTGGCGAGGCCGGACTCGACGGCGACGGTACCGATGTAGGCGTGGCGGGCGGCTCGCATGCGGACGCCGGCGACGGGGGCGGCGGGGCGGTAGTGGCACTTGAAGCCGACGATGCCCTTGGCCATGGGCGTGGGGCCGGCGGGGTCGTGGCGGGCGAGGCCGTCGGCGTGAATCACGGCGTCGGCGGTGAGCGTGTCGCCGGATACGAGGGTGAGGGTGACGGCGTCGTCGCGGTAGTCGACGGAGCGGACGGCGGCGGGCTGATGGATGTCGACGCCGGTTTCGAGGGCGCGGTCGCGGAGGATTTCGTCGAGCGTGCGGCGGCTGAGGCACCAGGCGTCTTTGGGAGTGCGCCATTCGAGCGTGCGGTCGGCGAGTTCGAGGGCCATGGAGCCGACGCGCCGGGCGCCGGCGGCGCGGAGGTCGTCGGGGGAGAGCAGGCGTTCGAGGGCTTCGGTGCCGGCGGGGCTGATGTACTCGCCGCAGACCTTGACGCGGGGGAAGGGCTTTTTCTCGACGAGGGTCACCGCGACGCCGAGTCGCGCGAGCAGGATCGATGCGGCGCACCCCGCCGGCCCCGCCCCGATGACGACGCAGGACTTCACGCGGGCCTCGCCTTCTCGCCGGCGAGGGTGAAGCGATGCGTGAAGAGACTCCAGCGGTAGCGGGCGTAGTCGATGCCGGCGTTTGCGGCGAGCGATTCGGCTTCGCGGCGGGTGAAGCCGGCGGCGACGCTGACGCGTGCGTCGTGGCGGATGATCTCGGGCTGGCCGACGGTCATGGCGTGGATGGCGACCTTGCCGACGGCGGTGCGGACGAGGTCATTCCAGATGATGCCGACGCGGGCGAGGTGGTGCATCGCGCTGAGCACGCGGACGACCGCGTCGTCATCGGGCATGTGGTGCAGGAAGAGGCCGGCGTGGACATAGTCGAAGCTTTGCGGGCCGTAGCGGTCGAGCATGTCGTTGGCGTCGACGCGTTCGAGGGTGATGGCGTCGGTGCCGGCGGCGTGGTGGCGAGCGGCTTCGAGTGTTTTCTCGTGGGTGTCGATGCCGGTGATGCGGAGGTCGTGGCCCGCGTGTCCGGCCCAGCGGCGTGCGGCGACGGGGAGGTCGGCGGAGCCGGTGGCGACATCGAGGAGGGTGACCGGGCGGCCCTTGGGCCAGTGCAGAGACCATGATCTGAGGTGATACAGCAGGGCGTCGATGCCGCCGAGCCGGCGGTTGACGGCCCGGATGTAGCCGAGGGAGCGTTCGAGGGCCCGCTGGTCCACGCTTGGGTCGTCCATGAGTTCGGGTGTCCAGACGCGTGGCAACGGGGGCTCCGGGTGGGGGTGACGGGGTGGTCTACCCTTGAGGCTATGAGCATCCACGAACCCGTGACCGCCGGGCCTTCCGACCGTGACCCGGTGACGCTGCGCACGCTGTCGCAGATGGCGAGCCTGGGCGAGCCCTTCGCGTGCCTCACGGCGTACGACTTCACGACGGCGCGTTGGCTGGAGCGGGCGGGGGTGCACCTGCTGCTGACGGGGGACTCGGCGGCGAATGTCGTCCTCGGGTTCGATTCGACGGTGCATGCGCCGATGGATTTCCTGGTCACGATCACCGCGGCGGTGAAGCGGGGGGCGCCGAAGACGCTGGTGATGGCGGATATGCCGTTTCTCAGCTACCACACTTCGGAGGGCGATGCGCTTCGGAATGCGGGGCGTTTTATGACGGAGGGGATGGCGGACTGCGTGAAGCTGGAGGCGGACGCGAGCTTTGCGTCGACGGTGCGGGCGATGACGCGGGCGGGGATCCCGGTGTGTGCCCATGTGGGGACGCGGCCGCAGACCTCGGCGGTGACGAGCGGGCCGCGGGCGACCGGGCGGACGCGGGCGGAGGCGCGCCGGGTGGTCGATGACGCGAAGGCGCTCGAGGATGCGGGGGCGGTGCTGCTGCTGATCGAGGCGGTGCCGGACGAGGTGACCGAGGCGGTGATGGCGGAGACGAAGGTGCCGCTGATCGGGATCGGGGCCGGGACGGCGTGTCACGGGCAGATCCTGGTGGTGAACGACCTCGTCGGTCTGACGGATCGCCCGCCGCGGTTCGCTGATCCGGTGGCGGACCTGGGACCGCGTTTGCAGGCGGCGGGGGCGGAGTGGGTGCGTCGGGTGGCGAACCGCCAGATCGGGGGGAGGGGGTACGCGATGAAGCCGGGCGAGTCGGCCGAGGCATCCGGCCCTGCGTCGAACCCGGCTGCAAGCCCGCGGCTGAGCATTTCGGACGGATAATCGGGTTTTGATCGCATCATTTCGCGGCGTATGAACCGCTGGATCGGGCCCGCGTACGCATCCCGGTGGTGGGGCGGCGCGAAGTCGTCCGAGACAATCCGGCACAATCGGGCGGCCGAGTCGCCGAAGATGCATGAGAGCGGTCGGTTGTGCCGTTGGTTCCCGCGGAGGTGTCCATGCGTCGATTCGTGACGAGTATCCCCGCCCTTGCCGTCCTGCTGGCATGCACGCTGGCCCTGATCGCGGCCCCGCGGCTGCTGGACCGCCTGGCGGCGGCCCACACCTCGGCCCGGGTGACGCTGGCCCGGCAGGTCCTGAGCGATGACGACATCCTGCTGCGGATCGATCGGGCGCTGACGGCGCTGGCCGAGTCGTCCATGCCTGGTGTCGTTCATGTGGATGTGCGCGGCGGGGGGCCCGGGCTGAGCTCGGGGTCGGGGTGGGTGTTCGATACCGACGGTCACATCGTCACCAACGCGCATGTGGTGCGTGGGGAGTCGAACATCCGCGTGCAGTTCGCCAACGGGCGGACCGAGCAGGCGAAGGTGGTGGGGACGGACGCATTCACCGACATCGCGGTTGTGAAGATTGACCCCTTCCCGGGCATCATCGCGCTGCCTCGGGCGGAGGAAGAGCTGGTGCGCCAGGGGCAGCGGGTGTACGCCTTCGGCTCGCCGTTTGGCTTCAAGTTCAGCATGAGCGAGGGGATTGTGTCCGGGCTTGGGCGCGATCCCTCGAACGCGAGTGAGTTTGGCGGGTTTACCAACTTCATCCAGACCGACGCGGCGGTGAACCCCGGGAATTCGGGCGGGCCGCTCGTGGATGTGCGCGGGCAGATCGTGGGGATGAATGTCGCGATCGCGACGGGGCGCGAGACGGATGGCACGACGGAGGGGGACTCGGCGGGGATCAGCTTCGCGATCCCGGTCGCGACGATTGAGTCGGTGGTGCCGCAGTTGATCCGGTCGGGGAGCGTGTCGCGTGGGTTCCTGGGCCTGCGGTTCGACTCGCGGCCTGCGGGCGAGCGGACGCCGGATGGGGACTATGTGTCGGGCATCCGCGTGAGCAGCGTGGTGGAGGGCGGTCCCTCGGACCGGGCGGGGCTGCGCGAGGAGGACCTGGTGGTCCGCGTTGCGAACCAGCCGGTGCCGCGGTTTAACCTGCTGCGTTCGATCGTCGGGGGGGCGGAGCCGGGTACGGCGGTGCCGATCGATGTGTACCGGGATGGGCGGTTTGTGCAGCTCGAGGTGGTGCTGGGCGAGATGCCGGATGCGGTGCTGGCGCAGTCGACGCGGAATGCGTCGGCGTACCGGCTGGGCGTGGTGTTCGGCGATGGGCGGGACGACGACGAGACGGCGCCGGTCGTCGCCCAGATCATCCCGGGCATGCCGGCGTACGACGCGGGCCTGCGGCAGGGCGATCGGATCGTGTCGATCGGCGGGAAGCCGGTGGAGACGGCGAGCCAGGTGTTCATCGAGCTGAACAACGCGGGCGTGATGCTGGGCTCGCGGGTCGAGCTGGTCGCCGAGGGCGACGAGGGCCGGCGGACGCTGACGCTTCGGCTGGCGCCGTAAGAGCGGTCACTCTTCGAGCGGCGTGACGCGGATGGTGACGGGCGTGCCGGCGGTGGGGACGGCGTCGTTCTCGGCGAGCCAGATGGGATTGTCGGTGCCGCTGTCGGGGCTGCGGGTGGTGGTGGGGGCGAGGACCTCGGAGCCGAAGGTAGTCAGTCCGACGACAACGCCGGTGCCGTCGGCGTCGTAGACGGTGCGGCCGCTGCGTTCGCGGAGGCGGGAGCCGGCGAAGACCCATGAGAAGGGCGGGACGGGCTGGCCCGTTTCGCTGCGGATCCAGTCGGCGGGGGCGGCGGCGCGGAGACGCCCCTTGTGGTCGGTCCAGACGAGCTCGACGCGGATCGGTGAGCCGGTGGCGTCGAAGCGGAGAACGCCGTCGCGCGTCGCTTCGATGCGGCCCGGCTCGCCCGGCTCGAGCCCGATGGAGAGCAGGGCGGCGTGGATGAGTGACGGTTGAACGGGTGTGACGACGAGGGACTCGTGCTCGCGGGTGTCGGGGGAGCAGGCGACGAGTTCGAGGTAGACATCGGGCGTGGCGGGGTTGTGGACATCGATGGGCACGGTGCCGTCGATCTCGACGACTTTGTCGGCAAGGCTGACGCGGAGGCCGGGGGCGAGGGCGGCGGCGGTGTCTTCGGTGAGGAGGGGGGCGACGGGCGTGGTGCAGGCGGGGAGGAGGATCAGAAGGAGCGCGAGACCGCTTCGGCGAAGGCCTGGCCTCGGTGTTCGTAATTGGGGAATTGGTCCCATGAGGCGCATCCCGGGCTGAGCAGAACCGTGTCGTTTGGGCGCACAGCCGCGGCGATCGTGCGCACGGCCTCTGCGACTGTGCGCCGCACAACGGCCGTCGGCGCCACGCGCACAATCGCGTCCGCCGTCTGCCCGACAGCGTAGATCCCGGCGAGGTGGTGTGCGAGTTCGGGCGGGACCATGGGGGCGAGGTCGACGCCCTTGTCGGCGCCGCCCGCGATGAGGTGGATGGGCGTGAAGTCGTCTTCGGCGAGGGCTCGGAGCGCGAGGGCGGTGGCTTCGGGGGTGGTGGACTTGGAGTCGTCGAAGAAGCGAACCCCCTTGCGGTCGGGCAGGCGGTGGAGGCGGTGGGGGAGGCCGGGGAACCGCGCGACGGCTTCGGTGCTGGGTGTTGCTCCGAAGGCTTCGGCGGCGGCGAGGGCGAGGGCGGCGTTGAGGCGGTTGTGGGTGCCGGGGATGGCGAGTTTCAGGTTTGCGGGTTCGGAGATGCGTGTGGTGGCGTCGGGCGCGGGCCAGTCGTGGATGCCTGGGCCGAGGACGGCGTGGGCGGCGTGTTGGAGGATGGACTGCTTGCTCTTTCGGTAGTGGTCGAGTGAGCCGTGCCAGTCGATGTGGTTGGGGGCGAAGGAGGTGACGAGGGCGACCTTTGGGGCGAGCTTGTGGTCTTCGAGCCAGTGGAGCTGGGCGCTCGAGAGTTCGAGGACGACGGCGTCGGCTCGCGCGAGTTCGGCGGTGCGTGCGAGGAGGGAGCCGCCGATGTTGCCGCCGAGGAGGGTGTTGAGGCCCGCGCCCTGGAGTGCGGCGTGGGTCATGGCGCTGGTGGTGGACTTGCCGGCGGTTCCGGTGATGGCGATGAGCTTGGACTGGCCGGGGGATTGATCGATCAGGTCGAGGGTGAGGCCGATCTCGGTGAGGATGGGGATGTTCGCGGCTCTCGCGGCGCGGACGAAGCGGTTGTCCCACGGCGTGGGCACGGCGGGGTTGATGACGACGGCGTCGGGCGTGGTGAAGTCGGCGACATTGTGCTCACCCAGGCGGAGGGTGACGGCGCCGTCCCGGACGAGCTCGTCGAGCTCGGCGAGGGGGGCGGCGAGGGTGTCGGGTGAGGCCTTATCGGTGAGGAGGATCTCGGCACCGCGTTCGGCGAGGTAGCGGGTGACGCCGAGACCGCCGCCGAAGCGGCCCAAGCCCAGGACGGTGATGCGTTGGTTGGTGAAGTCGTGCATGGGGTGGGGGGTTGTATCGGTTTGATTGTTGGCGGGGCGGGAGGGACCCGGTATATTCGCCGGGCACGCGGGCGCGGGGTCGCGTGGGAGCTATCGATCCGGTGGGAAGGGAGTGTGCCTGTGTCTATCCGTTCGCGTGCATTGATGTTGGCGGCGTTGGCTTCGCTTACGGCCTCGCCGGCGTTGGCCCAGTCGTTCGGGACGGCGTTTCGGTACCAGGGGCGGCTGACGGACAACGGGTCGCCGGTGAACGGAGCGGCCGACTTTCTGATCGAGGCGTACGACGCGGCGACGGGTGGGCGGCTGATCGGGACGGCGCTGGTGAAGGGCGTCGCGATCGACGAGGGGTTGGTGCAGTTTGATGTGGACTTCGGGAGCCTGTTCCTCGGGCAGGCGGTGTGGCTGGAGATCTCGTTCAACGCGGGGCAGGGGAACCAGACGCTCTCGCCGCGGCAGGCGGTGCGGCCGACGCCGTATGCGTTGACGGCGGACTTCGCGGCTTCGGCCGATGTGTCGCTGGATGACGCGTACGGGAACGGGGCGACGATCAACGCGGGATCGACGCCGGTGCGGATCGCGCGGCCGGGCGGGGCGTTCTTTGACTACGCGGCGCTGGAGCTCGGGTCGCGGACGGGCGGCGGGTCGGGGCGGCTTCGGATCGAGTCGGGATTGAATCGCACGGCGGCGGAGTTGTCGTCGTCGCCGACGAACGGTGGGGCCTTTCTGCTCTATGACGAGAACGAGTCGGCGCACGCGGTGATTTCGGGGCTGAGCCCGGCGGATGGGGGTGGCGGGCGGTTGTATCTGAAGCGGCAGTCGGGCAATCTGCTTAGTGATGTTGGCTTTGAGGTGGTGGGGAACGAGGGTGGGTCGCGGTCTCCCAAGATGACGCTGCGTGGGGAGGGTGCGACGAACCTGGTGACCTTTGATCTGAGCGAGACGGGCAATGCTCGCGTGAACCTTGGGTCGAACGCGGTGGGGCCGTTCGAGATCCTGAACGAGCCCGGGGTGGCGTCATTGGGGTCGGGAGCGAATGTTGTCCTGACGCCGGACGGGCCGACGCTGGATGTCATCACTTCTTGGTCGATCAACTGTCCGGCGAGCGGGTATGTGCTGGTGATGGCTCAGTGCGAGGCGTCGATCGCGCATGTGACGGGGACGAACTCGAGTGTCAATTTCGGCGTGTCGGATTCGCCGACCTCGCTGCGGGCATCGCAGGACATCGAGCTGCGGGTCCCGAGCTCGGCGCCGACCGGGTTGTACGACACGCCGGTGTCGGTGCACGGGGTGTTCTTTGTGGGCGAAGGACTGAACACCTTCTACTTCATCGGTGATCAGGGCTCGCCGGGGTACCAGGCGACGGCGATCGACTATTCGCTGACCTGCGTGTATCTGCCGACGGCGTACGGGACGATCCAGAACTCGCGTGAGCCCGGGGGGTCTGATGAGGACTCGCCGCGGTACGGGCCGATGACGGCGGCGGACATCGAGACGGAGCGGGCGCAGGCGCTGGCGTCGGATGCGGCGCGGGTGTCGGCGGAGCTGGCGGCGATGCGGGCGCGGATCGAGGAGCTGGAGCGGAAGATGGCGGTCGACGCTGGCGATCGCTAGAGCAGGGCGACGGGGTCGAGGTCGACGGCGGTCCTCGCGTCGGAGCGGAGGGCGCCCTGGCGGCGGACCTCGGTGAGGGCCTCGATGAGGGTCGTCGGGGTCGCGGCGAGGATCTCGACGGCGAAGCGGAAGTGCTCGTTCACGCGGGCGAGGGGGCAGGGCATCGGGCCGTTGATGGTGATGCGCGCGTTCAGGGCGTGCAGGCGGGTCGCGATGTCCTCGGCGTGGTGCTTGGCCTTGCCGGGGTCGCGGTCGCGGCACACGACCCTCGCCATGCGGGCGATGGGGGGGAGGCCGAAGGCGCGGCGTTGTTCAAGCTCTGCTTCGGCGAAGGCTCGGAAGTCGTGGGTGGTGGCGTGGATGATCGCGGGTTCTTCGGGGCTCAGGGTCTGGACAATGACGAGGCCGGGGTGTTCGGCGCGGCCCGCGCGGCCGGCGACTTGCGTGACGAGCTGGAAGGTGCGTTCGGAGGCGCGGAAGTCGGGCAGGGCGAGGGCGGTGTCGGCGTTGACGACGCCGACGAGGCGGACATTGGGGAAGTCGAGGCCCTTGGCGATCATCTGGGTTCCCAGGAGGACGCGGGTCTGGCCCTTGGCGAAGTCGTCGAGCAGGGCGAAGTAGTGGGCGGCGTGGGTGAGGGCGTCGGAGTCGGCGCGGGCGATGGCGGTGTCGTCGAGTTCGGGGTGGTGCTTTCGGAGGTGGTCGCGCAGGTCGTCCTCGAGGCGCTGGGTGCCTTCGCCGAGCAGAAGGAGTGTGCTCTGGCAGTCGGGGCACTTGGTCGGGGCGAGCTGCTCGGCGAGGCAGTGGTGGCACTTGAGATGGCCTCGCGGCGGGGCCTGGCCCGGCTTGGCGGAGCGGTGGTGGACGACCATCTTGGCGTCGCAGCGTTCGCAGCCGAGGGTCCAGCCGCAGCGTTGGTTGCGGCAGGCGACGCAGGCGGCGAAGCCCCGGCGGTTGAGGAGGAGGATGGCCTGGCCGCCGTCGCTAAGGGTCTGGTCGAGGGCGGCGGTGAGGGTGGGGCCGAGGCCGATGGCGCCGGGGGTGAAGGGGGTGCCTCGTTCGGCGGCGAGGGTGCGTTCCCTGGCGATGTCGACGATCTGGACGCGGGGCATGGGGGCGCCGGTGGGGCGTTCGGTGAGCGTCCAAAGAGTCGATCGGGCGTGCGGTCGGGTGGCGTTGTGCCACGATTCGAGGGAGGGGGTGGCGGAGCCGAGGAGGACGGGGCAGTTCTCGAGCTGGGCTCGTTTGATGGCGACATCGCGGGCGTGGTAGCGGGGGAGCTGGTCCTGCTTGTAGCTGGAGTCGTGCTCCTCGTCGACGACGATGAGGCCCAGGTTGGTGAGGGGGGCGAAGACGGCCGAGCGGGCGCCGACGACGACGCGGGCGTTGCCGGCGCGGGCGTCGGCCCAGGCCTTGTGACGCTGGGACTGGGAGAGGCCGGAGTGGAGGACGGCGACGCCGGCGTCGGCGAAGCGGTCTCGGAAGCGGCGGGAGGTCTGGGGGGTCAGCGCGATCTCGGGGACGAGGACGAGGGCGGTCTGGCCAGCGTCGAGGACGCGGCGGATGAGGCGGAGGTAGACCTCGGTCTTGCCGGAGCCGGTGACGCCGAAGAGGAGGTGGGTGGCGAAGCGTGGGGGGGCGAGGTCCTTGGCGATGCCTTCGATGGCGTGGGCTTGTTCGGCGGTGGGCGTCGGTAGGGAGGGGAGGGGGGGAAGTCCCTCGCTTGCGGTTCGGGCTCGTTCGGATTCGGTGTTGTCGTCCCAGAGGGCGGAGCGGGCGGTGATGCGTTCGAGGGTGGTTTCGGTGAGGAGGCCGGCGTCCTTGAGGCGGTTGAGGGGGGCGAGGGTTTTGGAGCCGATGCGGTCGGCGAGGGCGCGGGGCTCGATGGGGAAGGCGGACTCTGGGAGGGCGGCGACGGCGGCCCAGGCCTTGGCGGCGGTGGGCGTGAGCTTCGGGAGGTCGGCGGGGGGGGCGGGGCGGAGGAGGGCGAGCTTCTCGCGGGCGCCGGTGCCTT
The DNA here is from genome assembly GCA_964615815.1 of uncultured Phycisphaeraceae bacterium. Classification (GTDB taxonomy): domain Bacteria; phylum Planctomycetota; class Phycisphaerae; order Phycisphaerales; family UBA1924; genus DAIQNV01. The sequence continues at coordinate 25,084 of CAZTQV010000034.1, forward strand.
TCTTGACGGCGGCGGGGACGGTGGCGGCGAGGGCCATCCCCAGGGGGCAGCAGTAGTAGTGGGCGAGCCAGCGGGCGAGGTCGACGACGGGGGCGGGGAGGCCGAGGCGTTCGACTTTGAGGACTTCCTTGACCTTGCGGGGGTCGTAGCCGGCGAGGAGTTCGGGGCCGCCGGCGGCGAGGATGACGCCGGTGGTGGGGGTGTTGCCGCGGCCCAGGGGGACGCTGACGCGGTCGCCGGGGGCGGCGGGGGTTTCCGGGGGTAAGCGGTAGGTGAAGCCGTCGTCGGTCGCGTCCAAGTGCTCGATGCCTCGCTCGACGGCGACGCGTGCGTAGCGGGCGTTTTCGAGGTCTTTGGGCGCTTGAGGGGATTCGGGCTCGGTGTTGAAGAGCGCGGGCTCCATGTGGGGGACGGTAGCGGTCTAAAGTGGTTGTCAATGGGCGATACGAACTTCACGACGGGCCGGTTGGCGCTTGCCGACGGGCGGGTTTTTCGTGGGCGGGCTTTCGGGGCGGTGGCCACTCCGGGGGCGGTGGTGGGGGAGGTGGTGTTCAATACAGCGCTGACGGGGTACCAGGAGAGCCTGACGGACCCGAGCTATGCGGGGCAGATCCTCGTGCAGACGACGCCCCTGATCGGGAACACGGGGGTGAACGCGGAGGATGTGGAGTCGGGGAAGGTGCAGGTGCGGGGGTTCGTGGTGCACGAGCTGACGGCTCGGCCCAGCAACTACCGGTCTGAGAAGGACTTGGATGTCTATCTCCGCGAGCAGGGGGTGCTCGGGCTGAGTGGGATCGATACGCGGGCGCTGACGCGGGTGCTGCGAAGTCGGGGCGTGTCGCCCGGGGCGATCTCGGCGGACGCCTTGATGAGCGATGCCGACTTGGTGGAGGCGGCGAAGGGGTTCGGCTCGATGGCGGGGCGGGACCTGGTGGGCGAGGTCGCGGTCCTGGCGGGGCGGGGGAGCGATTCCGGTGACGGATGGTGCGAGGGGCTGGGCGAGTGGACGCCCGCGAAGGTCCGCGATGGGCTGACGGCGGGCGAGGTGTACGGGGCGGGAGATGGGCCGCGGGTGATTGCGCTCGACTGTGGGGCGAAGGAGACGATCCTGCGGCAGCTCGTGGCGCGGGGGTGCCGGGTGCGGGTGGTGCGGCACGACATCGACGGTGAGGAGCTGGCGGGGATCTTCGAGCGTGGGGAGGCGGACGGGCTGTTCATCAGCAATGGACCGGGAGATCCGGCAGCGGTGGAGCAGACGATCGCGAGCCTGCGGCGCGTGGTCAAGGGAGATGCGGCCCGGGTGCCGCCGACCTTCGGGATCTGCCTGGGGCACCAGCTCCTGAGCCTGGCGGTGGGGGCGCGGACCTACAAGCTGCCGTTTGGGCATCGGGGGGCGAACCAACCTGTTCGGGAGGAGTCGACGGGGCGGGTGTCGATCACGAGCCAGAACCACGGGTTCGCGGTCGAGGAGGCGAGCCTCGCGGCGGTGGGGGCGGAGGTGACGCACCGGCACCTGAACGATGGGACGGTGGCGGGGATGCGGCTTTCGGGCGCCCCGGTGTTCAGCGTGCAGCACCACCCGGAGGCGAGCCCGGGGCCGCACGATGCGGCGGAGCTGTTCGACGCTTTCGTGGACGCGATGCGGTCTCGGGCGGGTCGGTAAGCGGGGGTGTGGCGGTGGTCCGGCTTTGCTTTTGGGGGGTGTGGATGTAGGCAAGTTGGGTATTCGGGGTTGTGGCTACCCCCGGAAGTGTTGTGGTCTGGTTCAAAATTGCCCCAGGCGGGGCTTGCATAGGGAACGCATCCCGGTATATTCGGTTCGGAGGTGTCTGTCGGGACTCCCTCCAGCCTGAGGCCGAGGTCAACGGCCCGGGTGTTCACCTGTGAGGGCGCCGATCGGCGCCACTGAGCGTTCCTTGTCGTGGGGGGCGTTCGGTGATGCGGAGTTCGCGGAGGAGGAGAGGCTTTTGATCCCCGCGTTGTCAGGTCACGCATTCTGAACGCATTTCGGTGTGTACCGCGTCGCTCGCGAAGGCGAGTGGTGTGTCTTTGTTGAGACCTTGTCGGGTCTTGATGCGTCTGAGTCAGGTCAAATTTTCAGAGCAGAGGAGTTTCCGCATGAAGGCGAAGAGTGCAATCGCGCTGGCGCTGGCCGCTGGGTGCGCTGTGGCGCACGCTGACGATCTGAACACCAAGCAGGTCCAGTCGGGCAGCTTCGGCAAGGTCGTCATGGCCGGCCACATCTATGTTGCCCCGACCGGCGAGCGCGTGTTCCTGAACAACCAGCAGCAGAACCCCCGCGTCGGCGAGATCGATCAGTGGATCCTGACCGACAGCGGCGGTCAGTGCCCGGACAACAACTTCTTTACCGCCGCGGTCGACCCGGACTTCATCGCCGGTGGCAACCCGACCGGTGACAGCACGAACGACGAGTCGTTCGGCTACAACGCGTTCCGCGACTGGGGTGACATCAACCCCGACAGCGTGATCGACTCGTTCACGACGGCGTTCGCGACCGGGTACATCGACCCGACCCCGAACGACACCATCGCCGACGATGTGGTCGGCAACAACCTGATCGTCCGCTGGGAGGACGCCCAGGGCGGCGGTTCGAACCCCCTGAACAACGGCTCGATCCCGCTGATCGCGATCCAGATCTCCGACCTGCCGGCCGGTCCGGACACGGGCGACAGCAACTCGCTTTCCGGCTTCTCGATCACCCTCGACCTGGGCGACGCCTCCTTCGAGGTCGGCGACAGCAACGGGATGGCCGAGGAGGACTGCGTCGGCGACGATGTGAACCTCAACTCGTTCACCGACCTCGACGGCGACTCGCTCCACGACTTCTCGTGGGACTTCATCTTCGAGCAGCCCGGCCTCGACGGCCAGGATCCCTCGACCTACGGCAACGCCGTGCTGCAGGGCATGAGCCTGGCGTATCCCGACCCGGCCGCCTTCCCCGGCCCGTACAGCCTGCCTGGCCCGGCGGGTGCGCAGGATGTGTACAGCCGCTTCAACCTCCGCGACACCACCGCGGCTGACCTGTTCGACGAGGCCGACACGGCCTACGCCGGCAGCTGGTTCTTCGGCGGCTTCGTGTGCTCGGGCCCCGACCTGGCCCCCTTCGGCGGCTTCGAGATGCAGATGTTCGGGCCGACCCCGGGCACCTGCGGCGCTGCCGGCCCCGACGGCTGCAACGCGGCCGACCTCGCGCTGCCGTTCGACAGCCTGACCTTCGCCGACATCACGGCGTTCCTGACGGCGTTCAACAACATGGACCCGGCCGCCGACCTGGCCCTGCCCACCGGCAGCTTCACCTTCGCCGACATCACGGCGTTCCTGACGGCGTTCAACGCCGGCTGCCCGTAATTCGGTTGACCGGAACCCGCCCGTCTGACGGGCGGTTCGGATGACTCTCAGGCGCCCGCGGGACTCCGCGGGCGTCTGTTTTTTTGTTTGCTGCGCCCGCGGAGCCCATGCGGTGGCCTGTCTCGGGCCCGATTGTGGGTCCCACGGGGTCTTGCTTGGCTCTTTGGAGCCCTCAAGTACGGACCGCGAGGCCGGTTCAAGCGTGAAACTGGGCGAATGAGGGGGGGCGGGGGTGGGGCTCGGGTCAGATGGATGACGATTCTGGTTCCGGATTCGCCGGAAGATCTTGCGTCGGGGTGAAGAACCGGTATATTCCTGCATAGACGGGTCCACTCGGGCCCATCGTGGGTTTGGTGTGTTCGCAGAGGCGTTTTCTTCGCCATGGTCGTCTCTTGACGGCCGTTGTCTGTGTTCCTTGTCGTGGAACTTTGGTGCGTGGCTGGCCGGCGTGATCGGATGCCGGGCGGTCGTTTCGTTGGGATTGGCGCACTTGTCAGAGTGCGTACCCGGAGAGGGGTTCGGTCGTTGACCGTGCCCGTTGTGTCCGTTTGACATCTGCAGAGGAGTTTGATGATGAATACGAAGAGTGCGATCGCCCTTGCCTTTGCCGCCGGCGCGACCTGTGGTCTCGCGCAGGCCGACGACCTTTCGACCAAGCTGACCCAGTCGGGCAGCTTCGGCAAGGTCGTGAAGGCTGGGCACATCTATGTCGCCCCGACCGGCGAGCGCGTGTTCCTGAACAACCAGCAGCAGAACCCGCGCGTTGGCGAGATCGATCAGTGGATCCTCGCCGAGGACCTGGACGCCTGCCCGGGCAACAACTTCTTCAGCGCCAATGTCGATCCGGACTGGATCGCCGGCGGCAACCCGACGGGCGACTCGACGCTCGACGAGGCGTTCGGTTACGCCGCGTTCCGTGACTGGGGTGACATCACCCCGGACGCCGTGATCGACTCGTTCACCACCGCGTTCGCGACCGGGTACATCGACCCGACGCCGAACGACACGATCGCCGACGATGTGGTCGGCAACAACCTCGTGGTCCGCTGGGAGGACGCGCAGGGCGGCGGTTCGAACCCGCTGAACAACGGCTCGATCCCGCTGATCGCGATCCAGGTCTCCGACCTGCCCGCCGGCCCGGACACGGGCGACAGCAACACCCTCTCGGGCTTCAGCATCACCATTGACCTCGGTGATGCGTCGTTCGAGGTGGGCGACAGCAACGGGATGGCCGAGGAGGATTGCGTCGGCGACGATGTGAACCTGAACTCGTTCACCGACCTCGACGGCGACTCGCTGCACGACTTCAGCTGGGACATGTACTTCGACCAGCCCGGCGTCGATCCGCAGGATCCCTCGACCTACGGCAACGCGGTGCTGCAGGGCATGAGCCTGGCGTTCCCCGACCCGGCCGCCTTCCCCGGCCCGTACGCCCTGCCCGGCCCGGCGGGCTCGCAGGATGTGTACAGCCGCTTCAACCTCCGCGACACGACCGCGGCCGACCTCTTCGACGAGGCCGACACCGCGTACGCGAGCAGCTGGTTCTTCGGCGGGTTCGTGTGCTCGGGCGCCAGCCTGGCTCCCTACGGCGGCTTCGAGATGCAGATGTTCGGGCCGACCCCGGGCACCTGCGGCGCTGCGGGCCCGATGGGCTGCAACGCGGCCGACCTCGCGCTGCCGTTCGACAGCCTGACCTTCGCCGACATCACGGCGTTCCTGACGGCGTTCAACAACATGGACCCGGCCGCCGACCTGGCCCTGCCCACCGGCAGCTTCACCTTCGCCGACATCACGGCGTTCCTGACGGCGTTCAACGCCGGCTGCCCGTAAGTTTCTGATGCCCTTCACGGGTGATGCCAGCGCCGTTTGACCTGCGGCGATGCATCAAAGTCCCGACGGATGCCCGCGGCCCAGCCGCGGGCATCTTTTTGCGCGCCCGGGACCGCGTGCGTCTTGCGCGTGTTTGGAAAGGTTGTCATGCGATGGTCGGGCTTGCATGCCGATCGCTCGGCGTTATATTGGACGCTTCCGTCGGCGATCGTCGCTGACCCGTGGGTTTGGTGCGCGGCGCTCTGCGCGTCGCAGGGAAGTTCAGGGCCGGCCGTTCGTGTCGGTCATCGATCCGCTTCGGCGGCTTTGCAAAGTGCTGGTTTTCAGGGGCTCTGGGCCCCTGGTGGCCGTGCGCTGTCGGGATGTTCCGCGGTGATCGATTCCGCGGTCGTTCGCCTGGCCCCGTGCCGGGCGGATGTAACTTTGTACTGATCATTTGATCAGGTAGAGGAGATTCAAATGAAGAAGACTGAAGTTCTGGCCCTCGCGCTGGCGGCGGGGACGATCGGGGCGGCCTCGGCCGACGACCTGCATACCAAGATGGCCCGGCCGACCGCCGGCAAGCTTCATGTGCAGGCGCACATGTACATCGCGCCCACCGGGGAGCGCGTGTTCCTGAACAACCAGCAGCAGGCCCCGCGCGTCGGCGAGGTCGATCAGTGGCTGCTGACTTCTGACATCGGCACCTGCCCGGACAACAACTTCTACGACCCGGCCGTCGAGCCGAACTGGATCTCCGGTGGCAACCCCGTCGACCCGACCGACTCGACGCTCGACGAGTCCTTCGGCTACGCGGCGCTGCGCGACTGGGGCGACATCAACCCCGACAGCGTGATCGACTCGTTTACGACCGGCTTCGCGACCGACTATGTCGACCCCACGCCGAACGACACGATCGCCGACCCGGTCATGGGAAACAACCTGCTGCTTCGCTTCGAAGATGCGCAGGGCGGCGGCTCGAACCCCCTGAACAACGGCTCGATCCCGCTGATCACCATCGGCATCCAGGACCTGCCCTCCGCCGATCCGGCGCCGGACTCCGCCTCGCTAAACGGCTTCCTCATCACCGTTGACCTGGGTGATGCGTCGTTCGAGGTGGGCGATAGCAACGGGATGGCCGAGGAGGACTGCGTCGGCGACGATGTGAACCTCAACTCGTTCACCGACCTCGACGGCGACTCACTCCACGACTTCTCGTGGGACTTCATCTTCGAGCAGCCCGGGCTCGATGGGCATGACCCGTCGACCTACGGCAACGCGGTGCTGCAGGGCATCTTCCTCGCGTACCCCGATCCGGCCGCCTTCCCGGGCCCGTACGCCCTGCCCGGCCCCGCGGGCTCGCAGGATGTGTACAGCCGCTTCAACCTCCGTGACACGACCGCGGCCGATCTCTTCGATGAGGCCGACACCGCGTACGCCGGGAGCTGGTTCTACGGCGGCTTCGTGTGCTCGGGCGCGGCGATCGCGCCCTACGCCTCGTTCGAGATGCAGATGTTCGGGCCGACGCCGGGCACCTGCGGCGCCGCGGGCCCGATGGGCTGCAACGATGCCGACCTCGCGCTGCCGTTCGACAGCCTGACCTTCGCGGACATCACGGCGTTCCTGACGGCGTTCAACAACATGGACCCGGCCGCCGACCTGGCCCTGCCCACCGGCAGCTTCACCTTCGCCGACATCACGGCGTTCCTGACGGCGTTCAACGCCGGCTGCCCGTAACCGGACTCGTGGGGTCATCCGACGCCGTGCGAGCGGCTTCGTGTGCACCTCGTGTGAAGGGCTCCCGTGCCTCTGCCGCGGGAGCCCTTCTTCTTTTTTGACTGCTCGGCGAGATGAAAGCGGTTTGGGGCCGAATAACCGCAACCGTCCCCGCACCCTGCCCGTAGTCCTCAGCAAGCAGCCGCGTTCGCGGTATTCTTGGGGCGTTCTGCCCGGCTCGTGGGTCACGAAGGGTTCGAAGATGAGAGCGATGACCGTTCCGATGATCTTCGCCGCGTGCGCCGGCCATGGGGTGGCTGTGGCCGCGGATCTCCAGCCGCTTGAGGCCCGCCGGCTCGCTGGCCCCTCGATCCATCTGTATCAGTCCCCCAGCGGCGAGCGGGTCCTGCTGACCGACGGGGCGTCCCCCCGCGTGGGCGAGATCGACCAGTGGTCTTACCCGAGCGGCGGCGCGGGCAACGGGTTCATCACCTCGCTCGTCGATCCCAACGCGCTGGTCGGCACGAACAACGGCGCCTTCGGCTACGCCGCCGCACGCGACTGGGGCGACATCAACCCCGACACGGTGATCGACTCGTTCACCGTCTCGTTCGCCAGCGGCTACCGCGACCCGACTCCGAATGACACGATCATGGACGATGTCGTCGGCAACAATTTCATCATCCGCTTCGAGGATGCCCAGGGCGGCGGCGACGATCTCGTCAACGCCGGCTCGCAGTTTCTCATCGCGATCCAGATCTCGGATATCCCCGCGGGACCCGACACGGGCGACAGCAACACGCTCTCGGGCTTCACCGTCACCATCGACCTCGGCGAAGCCTCGTTCGAGCTCGGCGATTCCAACGGCCAGCGTGAGGAAGACTGCATCGGCGACGACATCAACCTGAATTCGTTCGCGGATCTCGACAACGACTCGCTGCACGACTTCTCGTTCGATGTGTACTTCCAGCAGCCCGGCGTCGATCCGCAGAACCCCGCGACCTACGGCAACGCCGTGGCCCAGGGCGTCGCGCTCGGTGCCCCCCCGTGCGACCAGTTCCCGGGGCCGTACCCCCTCCCCGGCCCCGCTGGCAGCGAGGACGCCCTCGTCCGCTTCGACCTGACCAACACCACCGCCTTCGATCTCTTCGACGAGCAGGACTCGGCCTACGCCGGTCAGTTCGGCGGCGGGTTCTCCTGCGAAAACGGCGTGCCGAGCGGGATCTACGGCGGGATCGACCTGAAGCTCTATGGACCGACGCCGGGGACCTGCAGCAATGCATTTCCGTGCGGTGCTGAATCCTGTAACCCAGCCGACCTCGCGCTGCCGTGCGGTTCGCTCACCTTCGCCGACATTACTACTTTCCTCACCGCGTTCGTCAGTATGGACCCCGTTGCTGACTTCGCGGTACCGGTTGGCGAGTACACCTTTGCCGACATCGCCGTATTCCTCAACGCCTTTGTCTTCGGCTCTTGTGATTGATGGAACGCCGGCCATATCATCCGCCCAGCCCGGGGGATCGAGGACCATCCATGCTCGCTGCACTTCCTGTTGTCGTCGCCGCCTGCTGTGGCCAGGCCGTTGCCCTGTCTACCGACATGCACCCCCTCCCCGTGAGGGTCGTCGGCGGTCCCGGCGTGCACCTGTACCAATCCGCCAGCGGCGAACGGGTGTTGCTGACCGCCGGGGCGTCTCCCAGAGTGGGCGAGATCGACGAGTGGTCGTACCCGAGCGGCGGCGCGGGTAACGGGTTCTTCACCTCGCTCGTCGAGCCGAACGCGCTCGTCGGCACCAACAGCGGCGCCTTCGGCTACGCCGCCGCCCGCGACTGGGGCGACATCAACCCCGACACGGTGATCGACTCGTTCACCGTCTCATTCGCCACCGGCTACCGCGACCCGACTCCGAATGACACGATCATGGACGATGTCCCCGGAAACGACCTGGTCGTTCGGTTCGAGGATGCCCAGGGCGGGGGCGACGATCTCGTCAACGCCGGCTCGCAGCTACTCACCGCGATCGAGATCTTCGATCTTCCCGCGGGCCCGGATACCGGCGACAGCAACGCCCTCGGGGCCTTCACCGTCACCATCGACCTGGGCGACGCGTCCTTCGAGCTCGGCGATTCCAACGGCCAGGCCGAAGAGGACTGCGTCGGCGATGACATCAACCTCAACGCCTTCGCCGACCTCGACAATGACTCCCTGCACGACTTCTCGTTCGATGTGTACTTCCAGCAGCCCGGCGTCGATCCGCACGACCCCTCGACCTACGGCAACGCCGTGGCCCAGGGCGTCGCGCTCGGCGCCCCCCCGTGCGACCAGTTCCCGGGGCCGTACCCGATCCCCGGCCCCGCGGGCAGCGAGGACGCCCTCGTCCGCTTCGACCTGACCAACACCACCGCGTTCGATCTCTTCGACGAACAGGACTCGGCCTACGCCGGCCAGTTCGGCGGGGGCTTCTCCTGCGACAACGGCGTGCCGAGCGGGGTCTACGGCGGGATCGACCTGAAGCTCTACGGGCCGACGCCGGGGACCTGCTTCGGATCGACACCGATCAGCTGTGCCGCTGACCTCGCCCTGCCGTTCGGCGTTCTGACCTTTGCGGACATCACGGCGTTTCTGACTGCCTTTAACATCCAAAATCCCGCGGCCGACTTCGCGTTGCCCGCGGGCGAGTACACCTTCGCTGACATATCTGCATATCTGTCATCCTTTTATTGGTCGCTGCAGACGGGCTGCTATTAGCACCTTCACCGGACCTCGACGGCAGCGTCGCCCGCTCAAGGCATCTTTGGTCGAACGGGCGTTCCCGGGTACGCTCTCGGCATGTTGCGACCGCCCCTCACAAGCCTGTTCATCTTCGCACTCGTTGTTTCGGCAGCCCCCGCCCGCGCCCAGATCATCGGTGCCTTCTGGGAAGCCAGCCGCACCGACCCGTGCGGCTTCGCCAGCGGCGTCGAGCGCGCGGTCCTTGCCTACGACCCCAACGACCCGATGTTCCCCAATGTCTTCATCGCCGACTGGGGCGACATCGAGGCCGACACGGTCTTCGACCAGCTCATCGTCCGCCTCGTCACCTTCATGACCGATTCCGACGCCACGCCCGGCGTCCTCGAGGGCTGCACCGCCACCGTCCGCATCTACGACCGCGACGACGGCCTCGGCGACGACCGCCGTATCCTGCTCGCCGAGGTCACCTCGGGCGACCTGCCGGCAGATACGAACGGCGGCGGCACTATCTTCAGCCTCGAGCTCGATCTGCCCAACCAGTTCGAGATCGGCGACACCGACATGGTCGGCGCCCCCGATCTCAACCCCCTGAGCTTCCGAGACTTCGACGGCGACGGCCTGCACGACTTCGGATACGAGATCGAGATCACCGTCCCCCCGGGACTCACCGGAGACGGCATCGGCGTCGTCCTCGTCGGGCCCGACCTCACCGGCGGCGGAACCCCAAGCCCGACCAGCCCGCCCGGCATGACCGACCTGCTCGACCAGCGACTGCCCGACGGATCACTCCTCCGCACGCTCAACTTCGGCGGTCCCCAGTGCGGCACCGGCCCGACCGCGGCGCAGGGCACGGTCCCGTTCTCACAGGCCTACTTCGTGGTCCGCATCGAGCCGTGCAACCCCGCCGATGTCGCCGAGCCCTTCGGGTTCCTGAGCTTCGCCGACATCTCCACCTTCCTCGGGTGGTTCGCGTCGGGCAACCTCATCGTCGACTTCGCCCCGCCGATCGGCCAGCTCACCTTTGCCGACATCAGCGTCTTTCTCGACGCGTACTTCGTCGGCTGCCCGTAACACGAATCGACGCGGGATCAGTACCGCGGCACCGACGGGTCGATGTCCACCGACCACAGGTCAATCCCGCCGGCGACGCTCCGCGCACCCGTGAGCCCCTGCTGGTGCAGGAAGAGAGCCGCGTTCAGCGAACGCCGACCGCTGTGGCAGATCACCGCGATCGGCGTGTCCTCGTCGGCGTCGATCTCGAGGTACCGGCTCGGCAGCTCGCCGAGCGGGATGTGTAGCGCCCCCTCCACCGAAGCGATCGCGAGTTCGTCCTGCTCGCGCACATCGATCAGGATGAGCTCGCCACCCTTCAGCCCGTCCCGCACCGCACGCGGCGTGGTCTCGAGCGCGGGATCAAACGGGTGCCCCTCGGGCAGGCCGCGATCGTCAAGAGGCCGCTGCGGTGCCGGCATCACTCACCCCCCGCGTTTCGCGTCTCGTCCGGCAGTCGGATCGCCCCGGCCCCCTCGCCCGCCGGCAGCACGCCCGCGTGCCACGCCCCGGGCCGCGTGCGCTTGTACAGGATCTGCGGGCTGACGGCCTGGTCTGTCGCGGGCCGCACGATCGCCCGCACCGGCAGGAGCGCGATGTCCGCAAGCGCCACCGCATGCGCCCACAGCGTCTCGGGGATGACCACGAGCCCCGGGTCGCCCGGCAGGTCGAGCGCCGTCGCCCTTGTCGGCGCGACGCCCACCGCCCGCTGCTGGTCGGTCGTGTGGCTGATGTGCGACCGCCAGATCGGCGGATGAGCGACACCGTCGAACGGCGCGAGGTAGGTCATCGGGGCCCAGTCGGCCCGGTCCACACGCGTAAGCGCCGGCCCGGGAAACACCGGCAGCGTGCCCGCGTCGGGCGTCCGCTCGAGCGCCGGGATCGCCGTCGCCCCCCCGAGCACCGGGCGAGCGTTGAGGTCGGCGCACCCACTCCCCATCGCGGCGAGCGCGAGGCCAAGGCCGAGCACGATCAGTCGGTTGGTCGTCATGCGGTCACTCTATCTCCCGCGACGCCAGCCCGGGCAGCACCCGCCGGACAGCCTCCGCCGCCGTGTCCTCGTCAAACCCCCGGCGCACCAGGGCCGCCCCCAGCCGCCGGGCCCGAGCCGCGTCGTCCAGCCGCGGCGGCAGGGCCCGCAGCTTGGTCCGCGCCAAGGCCTCGGCGTCCGCGAGGGTGTCCCGTTCGTCAAAGTGCCGGTCGAGCGCCTCCTGCGCCACGGCCTCGGGCACGCCCATCCCCGCGAGCTGCGCCTCCAGCTTCGCCCGCCCCGCCGGCCCGCGCGCCAGCGTCCGCGAGACAATCTCCTCCGCCAGCCGCGCATCATCGACGAGCCCCGACGCCTCCAGCCGCTCGACGACCCGCGCCGCGACCTCGGGCGCGATGTCCCGCTCGATCAGCCGCTCCGTCAGCGCCGCCCGCGAGCGGTCCGTGACCCGCAGCAGCCGCAGCGCCACCGCCTGGGCCGACACATCCTCGGGTTGGAGCCCGCCGTCACTCATCGTCGCGGCCATCCTCAGGTCAACGCATCGAGATACCCGGCGATCTCGCCGAGCGCCTTCCCGTCCCCGGCCCCCTTCGCCGCCTCCAGCCCGGTGCGCAGCGTCGCGACCGCGTCCGCCTCCCGCCCCAGCTCCTCCAGCGACTTCGCCTTGTGGTAGTACGCGTAGCAGTACGCCGCATCGACGGCCAGGCAGCGGTCGTAGAACGCGACCGCCCGGTCGTGGTCCCCCGCCTTCGCGTGCTCCTGCGCGAGCGCGTACAGCACGAAGGTGTCCCCCGGATCCGCGGCCAGCATCTTCTCAAGGCGTTCGATCGACGGCACGGGGCGGCTCCGCGGGGCTCGGGCGAACAGAACGGGATACGCTTCCCGACGCACTTTAGCGAAGGGAAACACTATGCACGAGGTCAAGCGTGTGGGCGTCATCGGCGCCGGGCAGATGGGCGGGGGCATCGCGCAGGTCGCCGCGGTCGCGGGCTTCGAGACGGTCGTGATGGACCAGCAGTCGGGGCAGGTCCAGTCGTGCCAGAAGACGCACGACAAGCTCCTCGCCCGAGCCGTCGAGAAGGGCCGCATGACCCAGGACGACGCCGACGCCGCCAAGAAGCGGCTGAGCTATGTCACGGACATGGGGCAGCTCGCCGAGTCCGACATCGTCATCGAGGCCGTGGTCGAGAACGCCGAGGTCAAGAAGAAGATCTTCGCCGACCTCGCCAAGCGCTTCACCAACGGCCAGATCCTCGCGACCAACACCTCCAGCATCTCCATCACCGAGATCGCCGCGGCGACCGACTGCCCCGAGCGTGTCATCGGCATGCACTTCTTCTACCCGGTGCCGGTGATGAAGCTCGTGGAGGTCAT
>CAZTQV010000035.1:0-35160 GCA_964615815.1 uncultured Phycisphaeraceae bacterium
GGCCTGCGGGGCCCGCCGGGCCCGCGGGTCCTGCCGGCTCGAGCGGCGGCGGGAGCGGGAGCAGCGGCTCGGGCAGCGGCCCGGCACCTGGCGCCGGGGTCGGCTTCCAGGTCGATACGCAGGGTGACATCGACTTCGACTGCGTGGGGCACTACACCCTCGATGTCACCGGGTCGAGCAGCAACTGGACGACGAATGTCGCCGGCAACACGCTCTTCGATACCGAGGGGACGACGAAGATCTTCTCGCTCGGGAAGATGGAGATCAAGACCGACTCGAGCGGCTCGGGCGACATCGAGATCGAGGGTCAGAATGTCACGACGACGGTCCGGCGAAGCGTCTACGAGGTCGTGCACAGCAACACCGACTCACGCGTGATGGGCAACGCCTTCAGCTTCCGCTTCGGGGCGACTGAAGACATCATGGTCGGCAACAAGTTCGGCATCTTCCTTGGCTTGCAACAGGACATCAATATCTCCGCCAGCATGAGCTTCAAGCTCGCGGCGGAAATGGCGACGACCATCTCCGCCGCCATGAAGCTCAACATCGGTGCCCTCCTGGAAGCGAACATGGGGACGAAAATCGTCGCCGAGAGCGGGCTATCCGTGAAGCTCCAGGCCGCGACCGAAGTCGACCTCACCGCCGTCACGGATGTCGATGTCGCCGCCACCAAGGTCGAGGCCGCGGGCGGCGGGAAGCTCACCGTTGCCCTGACCAAGCTGTTCCTCTAGAGAGACCTCTACGCCGATGCGCATCTGGCCCGACATGCCGATGACCGCGATGCCCCGGGGCTTCAGCTTCCAGAAGGGCAAGCGGTACGCCGTCATCATGGCGAAGACCGAGTACGCGCTCGAGGAGGGCGTGCTCGGCCCCGGGCCCGAGGCCCTCGACGAGGCCGTCAAGATCCTGCTCGACGCCGACGACCCCGCGGGCGACCCCGCCGCCGGCCTGATCAAGGCCAGCGAGCAGGCCCCCACACGCCCGAAAGCCGATGTGCTGCTGATGGGCTCCGCCTACGCGCCGAGGGGCGAGCCCGTCGCGGGCGTCCGCACGCTGCTCCGCGTCACACGGTCGAGCGGCGAGGTCGTCGTCAACAAGGAGATCGATGTCGTCGGCGACCGCATCTGGCTCGCCGACGGCACGCGGAGCGCCATCGAACCCTTCACGAAGATGCCCCTCGGCTGGGACCGCGCCTTCGGCGGGCCGGGAGACGCGTGGAACCCCGCGGGGCGGGGCAGGCGGGGCAACGAGCTGCCAAACCTCGAAGTGCCCGACGAACCCGTCGCCACGCGGGACGCGAAGACCCGCCCGATCTGCTACGGAGCCATCAACCCCGCCTGGCGACCGCGCCGAGACAAGCTCGGCAGCTACGGCCCCGACTACATCGAGAAGCACTGGCCCTGGCTGCCCGGCGACTTCGACTGGTCGCACTTCAACGCCGCCCAGGAAGATCAGCAGGTCGAGGGCTTCCTGCGGGGCGACGAGACCATCGAGCTCCGCCACCTCCACCCCGAGCACGAGGAGTTCAAAACCAGGCTCCCGGGCGAGCGGTGCCGGGCCTTCGCGCTCATCCGCGGGCGCGACGGCTCCGAAGAGTTCCGCGAGATCGAGCTCGTGATGGACACCCTGACGATCCTGCCCGACGAGGGCAAGGTCGCCGTCTGCTGGCGGGGACAGACCGAGGCTCGGTCACTCAAGCTCCTCGAGTTCGAGCAGCTGATGCTCGTCCGCGAGAAGCTCGGCGAGCCCGACAAAGGACTCGCCCACTTCCGCCAGCGTCTGCAGCGCTGCATCGACAAGCCCCACGAGGTCTTCCTCCCCCCCACCATCGCCGAGGACATCAACGACGCGATGCAGACCGCGGAGAACGCCAAGGCCGACGCCGAGGCCGCCCGCGTCGACGGGGAAGCCAAGGCCGCCGAGGCGATGAAGAAGGTCGAGGAACAACGCGAGACCCTCAAGGAGCAAGGCATCGAGCTCCCCGAGCCGCCGGAGCAGGAGGTGCCCCCTTCCCGCTACGACATCGTCAACGACGCCGTCGCGATGCTCGACCGAGGCATCGCCATGATCCGCGAGATCAGCGGCACGCAGGGCGCTGAGCAGATCGCCGAGCTCGAGCAGAAGAAAGTCGAGCTGGAGAACGCCCGCCCCGCCCTCAAGGCCGAGCACCCCCGTCCCACGCGCGACGAGCTCGAGGCCGCAGCGCGAGCGGGCGAACCGATGCACAACCGCGACCTGAGCCATGTCGATTTCCGTGGCGCCCGCCTCGCCGGGCTCGACCTGGCGGGCTCGCTGCTGGACCACACCGACTTCACCGACGCCGACCTGAGCAACGCAACCTTCCGCGCCTGCATGATGGTCTCCACGAAGCTCCGCGGGGCGACGCTGCACGGGGCCGATTTTCGCGGCGCGACCGTCGTCGAGGTGGACTTCGACGGGGCCGACCTCTCCGGGACGAACCTCGCGAAGGTCTCCCTGGTCGGCTCGACCCTCAAGTCCACACGCTTCGTCGAGGCGAGGCTGGAAGAAGCCCTGCTGATCGACCTCGACCTCAACGGCGTCGACTTCACCAGGTGCGAGGGCTCCCGGGCGCTCCTCTTCGGCTCGAAGCTGGCGGGCGCGACCTTCGATCACGCCGACCTCCGCAGCGCCATCCTCATGAACGCTTCGCTCGAGGACGCTTCGTTTTTCGCAGCCGACCTCCGCAAGGCGACCTTCTGCGGCGTAAAGGCCGCCCGGGCTTCCTTCGTCGCCAGCGACATGCAGCGGGCCAACCTCAACCTCAAGGCCGACTTCACCAAGGCCGACTTCCGCCTCATCCAGGGCGCGAACGCCACCTTCCAGAGCTCCACGCTCGACGACGCCTGGCTCGGCGGCGCCGACCTCACGCGCGCGACCATCGCCGAGGCCTCCCTCCGCGGCACCGAGTTCGTCTGCGTGCATGCCCCCGGGAGCGACTTCTCCGACGCCATCCTCGAAGACACCGACATGACCTACTCCAACCTATTCCGCTGCGTCTTCGACCGGGCCGAGATCACCCGGGTGCACCTCGAGGGCGCGAGCCTCTTCCAGTCCGGCTTCTGCGAGACCGTTTTCGACACGGTCTATCTCGCCGACACGAACCTCAAGCGCACCATGCTCGAACGCCCGTCGAGCGCCGCACCCGACGGCGGAAAGGGCGATGCGTGAGCGACCTCCCCCCGGTCCAGTACCAGCGCGTCGGCGACGATGTGTGGCCCGACCGCACCGACCCGCGCACCTTCCGCTTCGCCGGCCAGCGGTTCTTTATGGTCGACTTCAGCGGGCTCGACCTCTCAGGTGCGGATATGCGCGGCGCGATCTTCGTCGCCTGCGAGTTCCGGCACACCCGCCTCGACGGAGCATCGCTTGCCGACGCGATGCTGCAACGCTGCGACCTGTCGACCGCGTCGCTCCCCAGGGCGGACCTTTCCGGGACCGCCTTCGTTGAGTGCGACCTCAGCCAGGCTCAGGTCGAGGGCGCGGTGCTCACCGGCTCCAAGTTCGTCAAGTGCGACCTCCGCGGCAGAGACCTCTCCGCCTGCCCGATGAAGGACGCCGCCTTCGCGCAGTGCGACACCCGCGCCGTCACGCTCCCACGCGAGCTCGCCTCGACGCATTTCGTCGAGTGCGACTTCCGCGACGGCGACTTCACCGGGCACGCCTTCACCGAGTGCATGCTCGCCAACTGCGACTTCACCGGGGCCGATTTCTCCTCGGCCACCTTCACCAAGTGCCAGTTCCCCCAGTCGAGCCTGACCGGCATCGACCCGACCGACGCCACCTTCGATGCCTGCATGGTCCTCCAGTGCGAACTCGACCTCGGCGACCTGCTCCGACGGGCGAAGTCCGTCGCAGGCAGCAGCTTCGTCGGGTCTTCCGCCGCGGGGGCCGACCTCTCCGGCGTGAACCTGACGAACTGCGCCCTTATCGAGTCCGATCTGAGTGACACACGCCTCGCCGGGGCGACCTTCGAGAACACGACCGTGGTCCAATCGCCCCTCGTCCGGGCGAACCTCTCCGATACGAAGGCCGTCCAGCTCATCGTCGTCGAGTGCGACGCGACCGGCTTCGATCTCTCGGGCGGGCTGTTCGAACGCTTCGCCATGACCGGCTGCACGCTCACCGGGGCCACCATGGCCCGCACGCGGTTCCGCTCGGCCTTCCTCGACGCCCCCCCCTTCCCCTCGATCACGCTCGACCACACCGACTTCGCCAACACCTTCATCCCCGCCGCCGACCTCCGGAACAAGGACCTGCGGGGCTGCCGCTTCTTCCAGTGCATCCTCAACGACAGCACGCTCGCCGGGGCGAACTTCTCCGGCGTCGAGCTCACCCAGACCCAGTTCATGAAGACCGACCTCACCGGCGCGGACTTCACCAACGCCCAGGCGACCTACACGCAGTTCGGAGCCGCGACGATCAAGAACGCCGACTTCGCGGGCGCCGACCTCCGCTGGTCCAACTTCGACGGGGCGACCATCGAGATGGTCTCGATGAAGAACGCCCAGGCCCAGCAGTCCATGATCCGCGGCGCGCAGGTCAGCGGCCTCGAGCTCGCCGACGCCAACCTCCGCGAGGCCGATCTCTCCGAAACCCGGCTCACCGACGCCCGCGTCACCGACACCGACTTCCGCGGCGCCAATTTTCACGCCCTCGAGACCACCCGCACCGACCTCGCGATGGCCAAGACCACGCAGGCCCGCGCCACCGACGACGAGCTCCGCGAAGCCGAACGCTTCCGCCCGCCCGCATACCCGATGGAATACGCCAGGAGAAACAGGCATGACACCCCCGGCAACTGACACCGAGTCCGCCCCGTTCACGGCCGCGCTGGAGACCGCCGGCGTCCGCGTCGGACGGGTCCTGGAGGCCGACGCCGATCGGGCCCTGCTGGACCTCGGCAGTGGCGTGCGTGCCTGGGCCGACCCCGCCATGCCGATCCGATACACGCCGGCCGTCGGCGACAGCCTGCTCTGCGCCAGCGACGGCGAACGCTTCTGGATCATCGGCGTCATCCGTGGGGCAGGCTCCGTCTCCCTCGCCGCGTTCGGCGATGTCGAGGTCCGCTCGCTCGGCGGCACGCTCCGCCTGGGTGGCTCCGAAGCCGTCGAGGTCCAGACCGGCCGCCTCTCGATCCTCGCCGACACGATCAGCACCGTCGCCCGCTCCGTGAAGGAATCACTCGGGGCGCTCGTGCAGACGATCACCGGTCGCCGCCTCGTGCGGGCGGGGTCCGACTACCGCATCGTCGACGGCATCGCCTTCCAGCGCAGCGAGCGGATGCACTCCGTAGCCAGCAAGGAAGCCCGCATCGACGGCTCCACAGTGCACCTCGGCTGACCCAAGACCAAAGGAGATCTTCAGATGCTCCCCGCGAAGACCCAGATGGGCGGAATGTGCATGGGCTTCCCCGATGTGTGCCGCACACCCGTCGGCCCCGCCCCGGTGCCCATCCCCTACCCCAACATCGCCGTCCCCATGATGGCGATCCCCGGCACCACCGCCATCAAGACCTTCGCCCTGGCAATGCCCATGCATGTCATGGGCACCACCGTGCCCCTGAGCAACGGCGACAACGCCGGCGTCCTCGGCGGCATGGTCAGCCAGATGATGATGGGCCCGGAGATGGACATGCTCGGGAGCACCGGCGTCTTCATCGAGGGCAGGCCCGGCACCTACATGGGCACCATGTGCGGCCAGAACGGCATGGGCGCCGCCAACTGCCCCCCCGGCTTCGCCATCGTCCCCAGCCAGTTCACCACGCTGATCAGGCCCTGATTAGGCCCGGTTGAGGCCAAGATGAAGCCCAGTGAAGGCCGTTTGAGGGCCAGTTGAGCCCCAGACACCGGGAGGCCAAGCCCGCACGACCGGGCCGCGCCGACGCCCCCGTCCTGATCTATTGACCCCAAAAAAGAAAGCGGGGCGGCCTCCTCGAGCGCCGCCCCACTGCTCACTCCATGATCGCAAGCGCCGTCAGTTCGCGAGGCTCACGCGCAATCTGCCAGAAGTTGTGCCTTCTTCGACCTTGAAACGCACGCCCATCGACCCGTCCGTCAGCGCCGTCCGGATCGCGTCCCCGGCCCCCCGGTGGGCGATCTCGATCACCTGTCCCTCGGAGCCCAGGCCCCGGAAGTTGCTGTAGACCACCTGGTCGACATTCTCCTCGAGGTACGACCGCACCCGGTCGCTCTCGCGGATCGTGTCCGCGTCCACCATGACGATCGAGAGCTTGTCGGTTCCCCGCTCCCACCGCTGCATCAGGGCCTCGATGAGCTGGCCGGCGAGCTCCTCCGCGATCTCGTTCGTGAACCGCCCCGCGGCGAGGTCCCCGAACGGCACCACCCGGGCCGCGGTCTGGGTGTTCGCGAGGTCGCGACCCGACGCCAGGTCCATCACGCTGAACCCGTAGGACACGCTCACCTGGTCCACGCGACGGCTCAATTCGCCCGAGCCCTCCGCCAGCATCTCCGTGCCGAAGCGGTCCCGCAGCACCCGCTGCAGGGTCGAGCTCCGCTGCAGCTCCTCGGGCGAGAAATCCTTGTCCGACGCGGCATCGAACGCCCGCTGCGCATTCAGCGTATCGATGCCGACATTGTTCAAGTGGCTCGCGATCGAACGGGCCACCGCTTCGCCGGAGTACGCCCGGTTATCCCCGGCGTCCTCCCACAGGTCGAACCGGAACGGGTAGAACCAGTACCAGCTCCGCGCGACCATGATCCCCTCGTTGAAGTCCTTGCCCGTCACCTGCCGGATGATCACCGGCAGCACCGGCTCGCCCGCACGCTGGTACGCGCGCCGCAGCGCCGCCCGCGCGCCGCGGTTCCGCGGGCTCTCCCGACCGATCCAGGTCGAGTAGGTCGGGTTCTTCACCTCGAGCACCATCTGCTGCTCGTCCGCCTGGCGGATCCTGGAGTCCTTCCCCGTCGCAAGGAACAGCCCCGCCGCCAGCTCGTCGCCCAGGTCAAAGGGCGTGCCCGCCGCCGAGATCGTCATCTGCACGAACTTCTGGTCGTCGTCGTTGCGGATGAACGGCCCGTCCAGCACCGTCTCGATGTACTCGAGGTTGCGGATCCCGCGGACGATGTCCCCAGTCTCCCAGTCGTCGAACTCGCCCATCACCCGCAGGTCCACCTCGCGGAAGGGGCCGATGAACTCCCGCTCGATCGGGCCCTCGATCGCGGGCACACGGGTCGCGGGGGCGGGCGCCGGCGTCTGCACAGGCGCCGCCGGCGTCGTGATCAGCGGGGCCACCGGCGTCTCGCCGCAGTGGTACGCCACATACTCCTTCATCATCTCCCGCGCCACGAAGCCCGAGAGCTTGATCAGCTCGCTCCGCCGACGCTGCGCCGACTCCCGCGGCCCCGGGCTCGACATCGTCCACAGGTTCCCGCCCATCGAGCGGTTCCGCGCGACATCGACCACCTCGTACTCGCAGTCGTACTCCGTCCCCCCGTCCGCCGTCGCCCTGACGGGCCGCATGATGAGGAGGAACACGACCTCGCAGCCCAGCTGCTCGCCGATCTTGCCCGCCGCCGCGGTCGCGCTGATCGCGAGCAGCCGATCGAGCTCCGCGTTGTCGCGGAACTGGGCGTTTCGATCGGCCGCCGCCATGCGGATCCGCCGGTCGCTGAACTGGTCCCGCACCGCGCGCCCGAACCGCTCGCCGAACGCCTGCTGCTCGTTATTCACCTGCCCGCGCGGGGCGGCCAGAATGTCGACGATGGCGATGGTCGGCCGCTGCTGCTGGTCATAGCACGCGAGGAACGAGCCCAGGTCCGGCCCCTCCGGGGCCTGCTGGGTCGGCGGCTGACGCCTCTGGGCGTGCGCCGGGAAGGCGACGCCCGCGAGCGTCACGGCCGCGATCAGAACACAAAGCAACATCGATCGCATGAAGAGTCTCCTCAAGCGCCCCGGGGCTGGTCGGGGAACCCGCCTGTCACAGACGCTGGATGCGCACCCGCGTCATGTCGTACACAAATTGGTCCACCACGGTCCGGATAGTCGCGTCGTTGATCAGGTCGTCCGGCTGCACCTGGACCACCAGCTCCGGGCCCGCGTCACCCGTGCGCACAACCACCGCGGCCGTGCGCCCACCCACGCCCCGCAAGCGCCGCTCGAGCTCGGCCGCGACGGCACTCGGGTCCACCCGCACCTCCGAGAGGTCAGGCGTCACCCCCGCGTCCTTCAGCCGTCCCTCGAGGGCCGCCCGCTGCGACTCATCGAGCACCGCCCCGCGGGCCACCACGCGCCCGCCGTCCCGGCTGATGAGCTCCACCGTCGCGAGCGCCGCGTCGTCCATCGCCCCCTTCACCACGCCCGCGCTCGGCGCGGCGGGCGCCTCGGGAGTCGCAAGCGGGTCCTCGGCTTGGCCGTCGCCGCCGGGCGCGGCCGCAGCCGGGTCGAACCAGGTCGCCAGCGTGCGCACGCCCGCCTCGCGCCACGCCGGCACCGCCGCGATCACCGCGCCGGCCAGCAGCACGACCGCGAGGAGCCACCACCCCGGATGGGGTGCGTTGCTGTGCGACTTGCCGCCCCCGCGGGGAGCGTTGGACGGGGTCTCGGCCGACGGTGTTTCGCTCGCCATGGCGGGCTCTCCTGCGTGAACGGATACGGCCCCCGCCGGCACACCCGCGAACGCGGGCTCGGCCGAGGACAGGGGGCCGAGCCCCGCCTTCATCTCGCGGACCAATTCGGACGCCGTCCGCTGGCGTTCCTGGTCGTCCTTAGCCAGGCCCCGCAGCAGCGCCCGGTTGAGCGTGTCGCTCAGCCCGGGGATCGGCTGGGGGGCGTGGGCATCGATCTTCCGCTGCAGTTCCGGGCCCGACCCGGTGAAGGGCGGCTCGCCCGCGAGGCACTCGTACAGCGTCGCCGCGAACGAGTACACATCGTTCTGCGGGCTCTCGAGGCCCCGGAACTGCTGGGGGCTCATGTACTCGGGCGTGCCCGAGGTCGCGCCCACCCCGCCGACCGTGTCGCCCGCGAGGCCCCGGGCGATCCCGAAGTCGCACAGCACCGCCCGGTCGTGGGTCAGGTCGACCAGGATATTCGAGGGCTTGATGTCCCGGTGCAGGATCCGCTGCTCGTGGGCGTGGTCGATCGCCCGGGCCACCTGCTCGGCCCAGCGGAGCACCCGCAGGGGGTCGAGCCCGCCCCGGGAATCCTGCAGCAAGTGCCGCAGGCTCTTGCCCTCGATGAACTCCATCACGAGAAAGACGCAGCCGGTGCGAGTTTCGTCGCGGCTCAGGTTCAGCAACCGGCTGATATTGGGATGGGTCAGCTTGAAGAGCTTGCGGGCCTCGTGCTTCATCGCGGTCACGAAGCGCTCGTCCGCCGAGAGCCCGGGCCGTAGGAACTTCAGGGCCACGGGCTCGCCGTCGAGCTCGTGATCGCGGGCGTTCCACACAACGCCCATGCTGCCCCCGCCCAGCTCCGAGACCAGCTCGTAGCGCGCGGCGATCCGGTTGCCCGCGGCGTACCCAACGATCGTGGGCTCGGTCATGCGATCAGAGATGCGTTCGGCCATATCAATCGCCCTTCCGAGGGGGCCGGCGAGCGTTTCACCCGTCCCCGGTTTCTCACCCTGTCGCGAAACAAGCGTGAACCGGGCGAAGAACTCTCGCTTGGGCATCGTACAACAGCCTCGGGATGTCCCGAGGGTCTGCGGCGGGGGCTTGGGCCCGCCAGAATCGGAAAACCGCCCTAGGTGCGGCACCGGCCTCGACTTGCGGCCGTCGCCGGGGCGTGCTACACGGTAGATCCCCGGGTCCGGAATACCCGGTCGATCACCAAAGATTCCCGCTGCCCGAGAGGGAGCGGATCACGAGGAAAGGACGCGGAATGTCGGGAGCACGGATTCTGTCGGCGGTCGCCGCCGTTTCGGTTTCGGGCCTGTTGCTGATGGGCGGCTGCGCCACGGAGCCCAGCACGGCGCCGGCGAGCGGGCCCAAGGCCCAGCCGACGATCAATGACCTGCGGGCCTCGGCCGACTCCGTGGGCCAGGCGCTCGCGGCCGACCTCGAGAACCTCGTCCGCTATGACTTCGGCGGCGAGCGGGTCGCGCTCTTCTTTGGCGACATCGACAACCGCACCGGCACCGTCCCGACGACCGACTTCGATGTCGTCCGCCGCAGCATCCGCAACCAGCTCTTCCGCAACCCCTACTTCCGCGAGAATGTCCAGCTCCGCGAGGCGAGCGACCGGGCCCGCTCGAACAGCAACCGCGAGCGCGAGGGCGGCAGCGGCGACCCCTTCGGCGGCGGCAACGAGGGCTTCCAGGGGCTCAATGTCGACCCCAACTTCGTCTTCTTCCTGAACGGCGACGCCCGCAAGCTCGACCGCCAGGCGGAGACCGGCTTCTTCATCGAATTCACGGTGATGCGCGAGGCCAACGGCGAGATCGTCTTCACCAACGAGTACTTCATCCAGTACGGCGGGCGCTGATCCGCAGCGATGACACGGCCCGGGGCGGGGCTTGGCCCGCCCCGGGGCTGTTCTAGTCCGAATCGATCCGATCGCGGGGCCCGCGGGCCCCGGAATCGCGGAGGGCGGCGGCATGCGACGAAGGGGCACGCGCACGGGCCGGGGGCTCTGGGCGCCGGCGGGACTCGCGATCATCTCGGCACTGGGGCTCGCGGGGGGCGGCTGCGCCGGGCCGACGCTCGACCAGTCGAGCCGGCTGACCATCGGCGACATGCGGCTCATCGTCGACGAGACGGTCCAGCAGTTCGCCGCGAGCCCGTTCGTGGCCGAGCGCTCGGAGACGAGCGACCCGATCGTCATCACCTTCACGCGGATGGAGAACGCGACGACGGATGTCATCACGCGTTCCGAATTGTGGTACCTCGCCCAGTCGGTCGCGGGCAAGGTGGCCTCCGACCGGGCCCTCCGCCGCGGAAAGAACCTCATGATGGTGATCCCCGCGGACCGGCTGAGGGACGCCAAGCGCCGCGGAACCGTCACCGCCGAGGCCGGCGGCGAGCGCGAGCCGACGCACACCATGACCGCCCGCATCGTTAGCATCACGCGGAGCGAGGGCGACCAGCGGCGGGACTTCTACCAGGCCGAGTACACGGTGCTCCGGCTGCGTGACGGGGTGATCGAGTGGCAGGGGCTGGCCGAGTTCGAGCGCGCGGCGCTCGGGCGGTCGTTCAACTGATGGGGGGCGGAACGATGCGCAGAACGCTCAAGACACTGGCGACGGCGGCCGGCGCCCTCCTGCTGGGCCTGGGATCGGTCGGCTGCTCCACCTGGGAGCCCGACGCGGAGATGCTCGGCGCCGTCCGCGCGGGCGAGTACGGGCAGGCCCGCACCGTCATCCAGCGGAAGATCGAGAAAAGCGACGCCAAGCAGACGGAGGCTCGGGAGAACCGCAACTTCGTCCTCGACCGCGTCCGCTACGGGATGGTCGACCTCGCGGACGGGCAGTGGTACGCCGCCGAGACGCCCTTCCTCGCCGCGTACGACATCCTCCGCACGCAGGGCGTGAACGACGACAACACGGTCAACACCTTCCTCGGCACCGAGGAAGGCCAGCGCTACTGGAAGGGCGACCCCTTCGAGCAGGCGGCGGCCTACGCCTACCTCTCCGCCCAGCTCGCCGCGGTGGAAGACTGGGACAACGCCAACGCTGCGGCGCAGAACTCGCTCTTCCTCCTGCGCGATTTCGGCGAGGTCGAGGGCAAGGACGGCGAGAAGCGGAAGAAGACGATCGAGGAGATCTACGCCGAGGCCGAGGCCAAGGAGGTCGAGGCGAAGAACGAGAACGGCGAGGACGCGGGCGAAGAGGCCTTCGAGGAGTATGTCGACAAGGGCTACCAGCCCGTCGAGACCAACTTCGCCCCGGGCTACTTCATGGCCGGCGTCGCCAACTGGGGCCGCGGACGCATCAGCCGCGACTACGAGGACCAGGCCCGCGACAACTTCCGAAAGGCCGTCGAGTACGCCCCCGCCCTCCGCGGCGTCGTCGATGCGATCCAGAAGGGCAACGCCAACACGATCCTCTGGGTCGACTACGGCAAGGGCCCGGAGAAGTACCGCACGGGCTACCGCGAGGTCTTCAGCGAGTACCGCGCCGCGACGGCGTCGTCGCAGGAGGTCCTCGAGGTGAAGGTCGGCGGCTCCGCGAGCGCCCAGGCTTTGCCCGCGGCCGACTACAACCTCTACGCCACCGACCACCGCTGGCGGAGCAACCAGGAGCTGCGCGTCGTGAAGGCGGCGCTGGGCGACGCCCTGATCCTGAGTGGGGCCGTGGTCGCCGCCGAGGCCGACGAGGGCGAGTGGGGCCAGCTCGCCGTCGGGCTCGGCATGATGCTCGCCGGGGCGGCGGTGTCCGAGAGCGCCAAGGCCGACATCCGCCACAACGAGCTCTTGCCGCAGCGGACCTACTTCGCCGCGGTGAACATCGAGCAGCCGAACACGACCGTGGATCTGGGCGTCCTGGGCAAGCCCGCGACGCGGCTGGTGCTGCCGGGTGTCGACCCGCCGGCCCGCGACGAGCGGATCCAGTTCAAGTATGTCCGCCTGAACGACACGCCGGTCGCGCCCACCTGGGCCGTCTCGGGGCGCATCGCGTACGCGAACGACCACACGGGCGTCCCGCGCGGGATCTCCAACGCCGACATGAAGCCGTTCATCATGGGCGGGCGCTGCGTCCGGGCCCCGAGCGCCGAGGTCCTGAGCCAGTACCAGGCCGCCGGGCACCTGCAGGGCTACCGGCTCGTCGACCTCGAGAACCTGTACCGCGACGAGGGCCTGACCTGGGACCTCTCCGAGCAGAAGGGCGTCTCGACGACGCATGTCCTCGAGGGCGGAACTTCCCTCGTCCCGCCGGAACCCGGCTCGGCGGGGTTCGCCCGGCTGTTCTGCGGCGAGCACACGCCCTACGAGCCCAAGAGCGATGCCCTCCGACGTGAGCTGGGCCTGCCCCCGGTCGCTCAGGGCGGGTAAGTATCATGACGACACCCGGAGTGACGCCGATGCGGACGGGCGAAGCCAATCCGTTCCCGACCGCGTGAAGGAGACCGAGCCGTGCGCACGAACAACGACTGGACCCGCCTCGCCCTCACCGGTGCCGCTGTCGCCGCCCTCGCCGGCACGATGATCGCCGGCTGCGGCACCGCGCCCCCCCGCGTGAAGAACGACAGCGTCTCGGTGGAGAACTACCCCAAGGTGCAGGCCACCGGCGGGCTCAACAAGTTCATGCGGATCAACAACGCGAACGAGACGCGTGAGAACGACATCCTCTACGCGAATGTCGACATCCGCTGGACCGGCAAGAAGCCCGTCTTCTACCAGTACCGGTTCATCTTCTTCGACGCCCGCGGACGGCCCGTCAACCCCGACAGCGCCTGGGGCCGCGGCGAGTCCGCCCCCGGCACCGTCGACTACCTGAGCTCGAACGCCACCACGCCCAACGCGATCGACTGGCGGCTCGAGATCCGGCCGAACCAGTAAGGACGCCGGCTACGCCAGGGGCAGCCCAACCTGCTCGCACATGAGCCGGTGGATGTCCACATTGTCGATGATCCGCCCCAGCCGCTCGGACCCTGGCCCACGCGCCAGCACCTCGACATAGTCCGCGTTGTGGTTCACCGAGGTAAACGCGACGGCGAAGCCGTTCGACAGCACGCTGCCAAGCAACGCCGTCGCGCTCGCACGAGCGTCGAAGCCGTCGCCCCGGCCGGCACGGCTGTAGAGCGCGCCGATCCGGTCGGCCAGCCACGCCACCCGCTCCTCGCCCGGATCGAATCCCGCGGCGTGCTCAATCACCTCGCGGGCCCGGGCCGGGCTCTCGATGAAGCCACGCCACCCGCCGGCCTCTTCGGTGATCCACTCGAAGCTGCGCCGGGCGTTGCCCAGCCGCTCGAGCCCTCGCGCGGCGGCCTCGCCGTACAGCGTCAGCTGCGGGCCGCCCGTGCCGTGGTCGGCGGTCACGATGACCAGGGTGTCATCGCGGGCGTCAGCGAACCCGGTGACGACCTCGAGCATCTCGTCGAACGCCAGCATGTCGTGCACGAGGGCCGCGATGTCGTTCGCGTGCCCGGCGTGGTCCACCCGGCCCGCCTCGATCTGCATCAGGAACCCGCGGGGAGCGTCGGCGAGCCGGGCGAGCGCCGCCCGCGTCATCTCCGCGAGCGAGGGCTGCGTCTCCGGGCGGTCGAGCGTGTACCGCATGTGGTCGTCGTCGAAGATGCCGAGCAGCCGACCAGACCCGGCCGAGCTCAAACCCGCCGCATCACGGGCGACCGTCACGCTCCCGTGCTTCTCCAGGAGCGTCGCCGGGAAGTGCTTCGCCCCCCCGCCCAGCAGCACATCGAACCGCCGATCGAGAAGCTGCTCGGCGATCGCGTCCTCGAGCCCCCGGCTCGGCACATTGCACGACATCCCCGCCGGCGTCGCGTGCGTGATCCGCGTCGTCGTCACGAGCCCCGTCGCCATCCCCGCGTCGCGGGCCCGCACCAGGATCGGCGTCGGCTCGCGCCCGTCGACGAAGTTGATCGCCCCGTTGTCGATGTGCTCCCCGCACCCGAACGCCGACCCGGCCGCCGCGCTGTCCGTCACCAGGCTGTCCCGAGCGTGCGTCATGCAACGCCCGATGGTGGTCTCCGGTGCTACCACGAGCTCCGCATAGTGGCTCGGCCGCCCGTCCCGCCGCCGGAGCAGCGTGTCCATCAACGAGATGGACGCGTGGTCCATCCCGTCCACCACCACGAAGATCACATTGCGCGCCCGCCGCGACTCACGCTCCCCGAGCGCCGCCGCCCCCACCCGGCTGCCAACGGGCTCGCCACCGACAGCCGCCGACCCGGCAAACGCCGCCAGCACCCCGGCGGCGGCACCGGCCTTGAGAAACTCACGACGCGTGGACGACTCGGCGGGCGGAAGGTGGTTCGGCATGGCATCCCCGTATCTGCACAACTGGATCCGACCGTAGTCACGCCGGACACCCCCACAACCCCGTCAGCCGCGCGAAGTTTGCGTCAACGCGACACGACCCCATCCTACAGGGATTTCAGGTACTCCAGCACCGCCCGGCGCTCGGCGTCGGTCAGGTCATCCCCGTAGGTGTGCCCCCCGTTGGAATACCCGGGTCGCGTCGTGTCGTAGGTGTTCGCGTCCGTCGCCCCGGGCTCGACGCTGTACCGCCAGCCCAGCCGCTCCCGGTCGTAGTCATCCCCGCGGAAGCTCCGCCGCCAGAACGCCGGCCGCTCACGGCTGTCCAGCACCCCCTCCAGCGTCGGCACCGACCCATTATGAAAGTACGGTGCCGTCGCCCAAACACCGTCCAGCGGCGGCGCGACATACCCCAGCCCCGGCACCGCCCACGCCCGCGGCTCGGTCGTTGCGTACCAGCTCGCGTTGAACCAGTCGTGCAGCCCGCTCTCCGCGAGCGCCCGGGCGTACACCGGGTCCGTCCCGACCTCCTCCAGCGACACCAGCTTGTTCGGATAGGTCCACCCACCCCCGTCACCCCGCAAGTCCCCATAGGTCCCGTGACACTTCGCGCAGCTCTGCTCGAACACTTCCTTACCCGCGGAGGCCAAATCCCAGTCGATCACCCCGTCGTACGCCGGTGGCTCGATCGTGTAGATGTACCCCAAGAGGTCCCGCATGCCCCGGTTGATCCGCGCCGCGTCCTCCTTATCGCCGATCCCCACGACCGTGATCTGCTGCAGCAGCTTCGTGAAGTCCCCCCGCCCCAGCCCCGTGTAGTACAGCGCGTTCTTCTTCTTCACATGCCACCACGCCGGTACATCCGTCGCGATCATGCGCTCCGGCACCTCGAACACCGGCTCCTCCGTCCACGCCAGCGTCGCCGGGTCCCGGTGCGCCGCCGCCAGCTCCTCGAACCGGAACGCGGGGTTCACCCCCTTGAACGGCGCGTCCGACCGCCCCTGCAGCTTCCCCGCCCCCCGCAGGAACCGCATCGCCGCCTCGTACTCGGGCGACTCCGGCGGGAACACCATCTGCGCCACGCCCGTGATCCGATCGATCGGCGCCGCCGCCTCCGCCGTCCAGTTCCCCAGCGAGTTCCCCATCCCGATCACCAACTCCCCGTCGAACACCTGCGCATGACACGCCAGGCAGTTCGCCCCCGCCACCACCTCCACCCCCGAAGGCATCTCGAACAGGTTCAGGTCATGCGGCAGCGTCCCCGCGTGCCCCTCCCTCTCGATATTCACCGCCGGCGCGGGCGACCCCCGACGCAGCGTCTCGAAGAAGTTCACGGGCAACCCCGACCCGATGTAGTCCCCGTACAGCAGGTACTCCAGCCCCCGCTCCGGGTCCCCCACCTCCTGCGGGTTCGCCGGCAGCCGCACCGACCGCCACCCCCCCACGCCCGCATCCCTCCCAGGCTCCTCACCGGCCCCCACGCCCAAGCCCACCGCCCCGAACGCGGCCATCGCCACGCCCCCCCACCACCAACCCACTCTGGATCGCATCCCGCTCGTCACGGCGTCGGATTCGCCCGCCCCCGCCCGCCGGACGCACGCCCGGCCCGGGGTCACCACCCCAGGATCTTCGCAAACATCAGCGGCGCCACGATCGTCGCGTCCGATTCGATGATGAACCGGGGCGTCTTGGTCCCCAGCTTGCCCCAGGTGATCTTCTCGTTCGGCACCGCGCCGCTGTAGGACCCGTAACTCGTCGTGCTGTCCGAGATCTGGCAGAAGTACGACCAGTCCGCCGTCTCCTCCTCCAGGTCGTACCGCAGCATCGGCACCACGCAGATCGGGAAGTCGCCAGCGATCCCGCCGCCGATCTGGAAGAACCCAGGCGCCCGCTTGCCCCCCCGCCGCTCGCGGTACCACCCCGCCAGCCGCACCATGTACTCCGTCCCCGGCAGCACCGGGTCCGTCGAGCTCAGCGAGCCGTCGAGCACATGCGACACGAAGATGTTCCCGAGCGTCGAGTCCTCCCACCCCGGCACGAAGATCGGCAAATCCCGCTCCGCCGCCGCGAGCAGCCAGGAGTTCTTCGGGTCCGCTTGGTACTCGCCCTCGAGCGCCCCCGTCTTCAGGAGCTCATACAGATACTCGTGCGGCAGCCGACGCTTCCCCGCCTTGTCCGCCGCCTGCCACAGCTCGATGATCTTCCCCTCGATCTTCCGGATCGCCGCCTCCTCCGGGATGCAGGTGTCCGTCACCCGCGGCAGCCCCTCATCCAGCAACGCCTGCTCGTCCGCCGCCGAGAGTTCCCGCCAGTTCGGGATCCGCCGGTACAGGTCGTGCGCCACGAGGTTAAAGACATCCTCCTCGAGGTTCGCCCCCGTGCAACTGATCGCCTGCACCTTGCCCTGCCGGATCATCTCCGCCAGGCTCCGCCCCAGCTCCGCCGTGCTCATCGCACCCGCCAGCGTCACCAGCATCGGCGCCCCGTCGTCCACCGCCTTGCTGTAGGCCTCCGCGGCCTCCTTCAGTCCCGCCGCGTTGAAGTGATGGAAGTGCTGATCGATGAAGGCGCTGATCGACATCCCGAAAGACTCCTCTGCCAAAGCGAACTCCGAAGACCAATCAGGGCGGTCGGATTCGAACCGGCGACCTCGTGGACCCAAACCACGCGCTCTACCAAGCTGAGCTACGCCCTGCGGGCCCCAAGTCTAGGGCAACTCCGGAGCACCTACGAGCCGCCACCATCAGGCAGCAGAACTGCCCGCCCCAAACGAGCCGCCACCCCGAGTGAGCGGGACCGCCCGCCCCCTGGCCCCCGACCTCAGAGCGGCAACTCCCGGAACAGCACCACCCGCGGACGATCCCCGGCCTCGATCACATTCGACCGGTCGATCACCAGCAGGTACCGCTTCTGGAAGCTCGGGAGCATCGGCGCATCCTCGCTCAGGCCCTCCACATCGCTCTGGCGATACCCGCGGATCACATACCACGCCGCGAAATAATCACTCCGCACATCCGCGACATTCATGATCCCCGCGAGCGCCGCGAGCTGCTCGTCGTAGTCATCGGGAATCTCATCGGCCTGGTTGTTCGTCCCGCGCAGGTACGCCTCGTTGGTCAGCGTTACCGACCCCGACCCGGTGTCCACCGTACCGAAGGTCTCCTCGTCACGAGCCAAGGCGAACATGTCATGCGGCCCAAACAGGTTCGGAGCGGTCATGTCATCGATCGAGGGACGCCCGGCACCGAGCGCCGTTCCATCCCCGAGCCAACGAGTCGTGCCCGTCGTCACGGTCGCAGGATCAAGATCAAAGAAGCCCAGCTGCCCGAACTGCATGAACCCGCCGTTGATCGACATGCCGGGGCGCGTGATCGGGTCATCCGGGGCCATCGACGCACCGAGCAACTCGCCCATGCTGCCGAACCCCGGGAGCTCGCGCACGCCCTGCTGACCGTTCAGCATGTACCGCCCGCGATCGGCGGTGACATTCACATTCCAGCCTCCGCCCGCCGCGCCGAAGTCCGCCTCGAAGTTCCGGGCAAGCATCCCGAACCGCGGGAAAGTGTTGTCCGCCGCGTTCGCAAACAGCATTGGCGCGAAGGTCAGGTCATCGATCCGGTTATCCCCGGCGAACGGCTCCCGCGAATCAAACCGGATATCCGCGATCGTCCGATCCCGGTACGCCGCGATCGTCGCCGCGATGTCAGGACGCTGCAGCCACAGCTCCGGGTTCGGGCTCGCCTGCGAGTGCGCCCCGAGCAGCGTCGGATCACGCGGATCCGGCAAGCCGAGGTCCGACCGCTGCGTGCCCGACAACGCGCCGCTGTTCCACTGCGGGTTCCGCATCCAGCTCTCGTCGTTCCCCCGGCTGTCCACCTCCAGGCTCGGCGACAGCCCCGGCAGCAGCCGCAGCACGCTCAACGGAGCTGTGTTGATGTTCACCGTCCCCACCACCGGCGTCGCCAGCTCGTTCGCGTCAAACGGCGAACCCGTCGACGGATCGATCTCGCCCACATTCGGCGTGATCGCACGCAGCGACCCGAGCAACCGAGCCGCCGGCGTCGCCCCGCCACCGATCCGGTAGTCCCCAAACTCCGGCTGGTACAGCGGCACATCCCGGGCCAGCTCTCCGCCCGTGTTGAAGTTGGCAAAGTTCACAAACGGCACGAACGCATCCAACCGGATCTGCCCACGGTCAAACATCCGAACCGGAGCCGTCGTCCCCGAAGCACCGGTCTGCGTCTGCACAGCGTCCTGAAGCGGCGAATAGGTTCCCGGAATGATGGCACCAGCGGTCGGACCAGGCCCCGGCTGCCGCCCAGCGTTGTAGTACAGGGGATCCTCAAACCCGAGCGCGATCGACAGCGCCTCACCGAGTGTCAACCACTCGCCATCACCAACATCCAGCGTGATCGAGGCATCACTCGAGTTGAATCCCGGGTTGTTCGCGGGCACATGCATCGGCCCGATCGCCAGCGGCCGCAGGATATCCGTCACGCGCAGCGTGCTGATCTCCACCTCGTTCGGAATCGACCCGATGACCCGCTTGAAGTCACCCCGCTGACCCGTCCCGGGACCGGTGTACAGCTCCGGCTGAATCTCCGAAAGGAAGATGTCGGGATTCGAGCCCCCGGTCGGATCGACCGTCGTGCTCGGCGACTCGTCCGTATTCGGGAACGGTGCCGCGGAGACGACATCCTGCCGATCCGCAAGGTGGTTCTCACGGATCGCCGTGCCCTTGTCGTACGGCGGCCGGATGATCGACGACACCAGCGCACCAGCTCCCTGCGGAACCGGATTCCCATCGTCGTCAGTAAACCCAATCGCCTCGAACACGCCGAACAAGCTGAACGCCGCGTAAGCATCGGCATTGACCGATCCCGGCGGCGTCGCGTCGAGATACTCGAAGTCCTCCCGGTCGTTCAGATCACCGCTATCCGGCAGCACGCGATGCCGAATGTTCGTGTACGCACCGGCAGACCCCTGCACGGACTCCAGCATGTACGCCGGAACGGCACCGCGAGCGGGCTCATCGAGTACACCGTCCTCATCCACATGGTCCGGACGACGAACCGTCGCCCAGCGGGTCACCGAAAAAGGCACAAAGTCCTTATCGGCAGCCCCGTTGTTGTCGAGGTCCATGTCAATATCGATGTCGTTGTCCAGAGCCACATCCCAGCTGTCCTCGGTCGGGAACGGGTCCCGCAACCGATCGACCAGGATGTCGTTCTCCGGCCAGTACACATCGGTCGTTGTCTCCTCCGGCTCAGCGGTGTTGCTCGGGTCCCGCCACACGCGCCACAGCCGAACCTCGTCGTTGTTCGGCGTTCGCAGAGAGGTCGTGCCCGCGGCGAAGATGTCCCGCTCCGTCGCGTCGCGCAGCCCCGTCGCCGCGTCCACGCGCTGCAGGAACATCGGCGGACCCGCCGCCCCGGCGACCTGCCCGAACTGCTGGTTGAAGAAGAACTGCCGAATGCTGTCCTCAGCGGACCCGTTGTAATTGATGCTCCGACCAAAGGCACCAACAATGGCGTCCCAGCGCGTTTCGATCGCACCAAAGTCTGGCTCGTTGATCGCGTAAAACACCCGCGACCGCCCCGGCCCGAGTGACCCCGCATCGCGGAACCGGTATGCCGCTCCGTCCCAGAAGAAGTCCACCACGGGAAAATAGTGCCCGTTGTACTCGATCGCGTAGTCCCACGCCTCGAGCTGCGCATCGCTCGCGTTGATGTTCCCCGCCGCAAACCACGAACTCAGCGGCACCGATACATCAAACGGATTGTGCAACTGGAACGCGAGCACCTGGATCGCCGTGTCGTTCTGCGAGGCGCCCGGCGTATAGGTCGCCTCGATCGTCGCCTCCGTCACAGCATCACCCGCGTCGCCCAGATCCTGGGCATCCGCGTAGATCATGATGCTCGCCACCTCGGTGATGATCGGGTGCGCCTCGATCCCGAACACCGTCACCGCACGCCGTGCCGCCTCCGCCTGTGAACCTCCCGTGAGATCGGGGTGCAGCTTCGTCTCGTCCGGCGACACGCTCGGCGCCACGAAACGGTTCGGGTTCCCCCGATCCAGGTCAAGAATGTACCCGTCCGCGACCTCGGTCTGCCCGCCGTCCGCCTGCCCCCACTGGAACCCAAAGTCGCGATCCGACGCCGAGGTCGGCGTCGGCGCGTTGCCACCCTGCCCCCGGTACGCCCACGACGACCCACTGTCCGACCCGCGCTCCCCACCCTGGACAACCAGCGTCATCCCCGTCGGCACATTGTCATCGTCAACCAAATCCTTCATGTTCGCCGTCAAATGCGCCGCCGCCAGCAACGCCGCCTCCGGCCCCTTGTGCCCGTAGAACAAGGTCCAAAGGTGCTCCCCGCCCGTGTCCTCCCAAGCAAGCCCGTCCTCGATATCCGAGTCCGGCAGCAACGCATCCGCGTACACCTTGAACAGCGTGTCCACCGCCCGACGACGGATGAACCGCGGATCCTTGTTCGGCGACGGAGCCGCGCTCGTCTCCAGCATGTCATCGATCAACAACCGCAGATCAATCCGCCCGCTCTTCAGCGTCGCGCTCCGCAGGTCCACCGCCCCGCCATCCACGCTGTTCCCCGGCCGCGTGTTGTCGATCGTCGCCCCCGCGCCCAGCGGGATCAAAGGCGGCAGCGTCCCCGACCCGCCATCCCAACGCCGGTAGTTCGGGCTCCCCACGCCCCCCGAAATATCCTCGTAAATCACCGAAGAACGAATCGGGCTCGCCCCGCTCACCGTCGTCAGCCGCGCCCGCGGCGACAACGCAAACATCGCCATCGTCTCCTGGTCGACCACCCCGTCCGCCTCGATCTGCCCAAAGCTCTGCGCATTGATCTCCTGCGGATAGCCCCGCACATTGTCATGCGTCAGCCGCTCCAGCGCCGTCGAACGGTTCGACCGAAGCGGGCTGAACCGAAGCGTCGTCACATTGCTCGTCGCCGCAACGCCCGGGATCGAGTACCGCCCGCCCAGCGTCTCCTCGAGCCGCGAGTACAGCGTGTCATCATTGATCCCGCGATACGCCAGCAGCTCGCCGAGATCATCCGTCCCGAACAGCCGCGACCCAAAGAGCCCCGACGCAATCGCCGTCTCCGGCTCCGCCGTCGCCCGAGCCGCATCCAGCGACCCCACCGCCCCGTAGTACGCCCCGGGCCCCACCTGCCCGGGCTGCACACCGCTCAGCGAGTTGTACGGAACAGTCGCTGTGAAGCCCGGATACAACCCCCCGTACTCAAACGGCGACGCGTCCACGAGGCTCGCCAGAGGGCTTGTCGGCGGCACGACCGTCCCCGCGAAGTTGTTGTTCTGACTCCCGAGCGTGATGCCCGTCGCGTTGTTCTGGATCGACCGCCGCAGCGCGTCGTACCCGAAACCACCGAGCAGGCTCGACACCCGAAGCGGCGTCGCATCAGGCAGGCTCGGATCGATCTTCTCGACATACGACAGGTAGTTCTGCGAACCCCATTCCCGGCCCTCATCATCGTGATAGCCGACAGGATGCTCGATGTGCCGATAGCTCAAGCCATCGACGACCGGCTGAAAGCCCCCGAGTGTGGAAACGCTGGAGGAATAAGCAAAGGCACCGTCGATCGCATCCGGATCGGGCGCCTGGCGCGGGAACTGCCGCGATCCGCGCGCCTGGTCCGTCATGCGGAGCAACCGTCGCAAATCCACATCCGCCGGCGTCATCCCGGGAGGTGCCCAGTTCGTTGGCGGCCGCAGGCCATCGGTAGCGCTGTTCACATTCACGAGAGCCGACAGGTCGATGATCCTCGCGGCCGCGAAGAAGCGGTACTCCCCCACCGGCAGCTCAAAGACGACATTGTCCGGGTCGCTCGCGTCGGTGAGCTCGAACCAACGGGAGTCGGCCATACCGTCGCCGTCGGCGTCGGCGTACTGGTAGTCGGGGAACTCGAAATCGGCCCAACCAGCGATCTCTGCGGGAGCGATCCCGTTCGTGCTGTTGTAGCTCCTCGCGCCGATCTTCCCGACCGCGAACGCCTCGGGCTGGTTGAGCGGGAAGAACATGAACCGCTGGTTCGAGCTCCAGATCGCGGGGATATTCAGATATTGCGCATCGACCTCCCCGGCCGTGCTCGCCATGTCGCCGAGCCCGAACGGAAGATTGGTCGTCGCACGCAACGGGCTGTCGCGGAACATGCGGAACGGCTCGAGCAAGGTCAGGCGGGAGGTCATCCGGTGCTCTCCGCCGCTCAACCCGATCCCCGGCTCCGCGTCGAAGTTCCCGCGCAGGTTGAAGAGGTTCACGAAGAGGCCGTCTGGCGCGATGTTCGTGATCTGCTTCCAATCCCGCGCATCCAGGTACCGCAGTGCCGGGTGCGAATAGGGTCCACGATTCGGGCGAAACAGCGAGTACGCCCGCCCGTCGTTGTCTATGCCACCATCGATCGGGGCCCCCGGGTTCACCGGCACATTCCGCCACCCGATAAAGCTCGGCTCCGTCGAAGCCAGCCACGGATCCGAAGCCACCCGACGGTCCTCGCGGATGTCAGGCGAACCCGGCGCATCTGTCCAGGGAACGCTCGCGTTACCGACCGCGTCGAAACCAAGGATGGCCCTCGCTTCGTCCGCCGCTCCGGCGTTTCGCGCCCACGCAGGCGTCCAGACATCCAGCGACGGGTTCGGCAACGGAAACACACTCCGCACCGAATAATCCGTGTACGGATAATCCGTCCCCTCCCGGACGAACCGCTGCGCATTCGGCCGCCCGCCCGCCGCATACCCCGGCTCATTCGGGTCGATGTACGCCTCCGGATACGCCGCCAGCCGATCCTCCGCAACGATCGACAGGATCCGACGGGCGAACACGCGGTCCACCTCCGCCACATCCCGCGCATCCGTCACGGCCTTCGCGATCCGCTGGTCACCCTGCCCGATCGTCACATACAGGGCCGCGAACACCGCGATCAACGCCAGCGCACCGATCACCACGACCAGCGCACTGCCCCGCCGCTCGTCCCGCTTCGCCTCGCGTCCACGCATCTCGGCACCATCCTTCCGGCCAACACCATCACGAGCCCCACCCGAGCCCCCACCGGCCCCACCGGCCCCACGAACCGCACGCATCCAACGCGTCAATCCATTCCGCCCAGCCATCACAGCCGCCCCCCCTCCGGCTTCCGCACGCGGAAGACGACCTGGTAAGCCTGCTCGATCGACGGGTCCACCTCGTCCGCAATGACAAAGGTCACACGGATCAGGCTGGGCCAAGGCCAATCCAAGTTCTCAAAGTTCGACCCACTCGCCACGCGATCGAAATACCCAAACACATACTCCGCCGCCGGCCCGTCCGGGTTCGGCCGATCCGCCGTATTCGCACGGTCACGCAACAGCGTCAACGCCTCGAGCCGCGGATCAACCCGGGAAATCGTCCCAGTGGTCAGCGCAACCTCCGCCGGAACCCCGAACTCCCCGCCACCGTTGGTGTTCGCCTCGATATCGACACCGTCGTACTCCACGATCCCGTCGTTGTCGCCATCCGCGAACAGATCCGCCACCAGCACATCATCCGCGGCAATGTATGTCCCGTCGACGCCCAGATCATTCCACCGACGCAGCCCGTGCCACACCACCTGCCCGAAGTTCGGGTTGTCACGCCCGCTGGTCAGCGACTCCCGCCGGTCCACGATCCCGTAGCTCCACTCCACAATGAACTCACTGCACCGCGGCAGGAACACGCTGCTCACCAGCGCCTCCTGGTCCGCCTGCTCGATCACCGCCATCATCTCGTCCACCCGCGTACCACCCGGGTACCCCGAGGTGTTGTACCGACCGATGTAGTTCAGGTCGTCGCCCAGCAGCTCACGCACCGGCGTAAACAACCGCGGCGGCGCATCTTCCGCCCGCACCCGGAAACCGGGCGCCCCAGGCGTCGCGTCAAGAGGGTCGTACGGAATCGACGGCAGCGCCGCCAGCATCCACTCCTGCTGCACCTGGTCATCACGCAGCGTGTTCCCGCCACCGGGCGATGTATTCCGCGCCGAGTTGAACAGCGTCGCGGCACGGCTCGCGTCGAGCGCATCAATGTTGTTGACCGACCCACTCGCCGCGATCTCCCGCGGAGTAAAGGGATCAATCGGGCCCCCGGGCCCCGGCGCGGGGTCCCCACGAGTCACATACGACTTAATCGTCGCCAGGTCCGTCGCCGCAATGTCCACCAAACCCGAAAGAAAGGTCGGCGTGGCATGAAACTCCAGACCATGAGTTCCGCCCGGCACCGCGGGCACGACCCCGGGAACGGTAAGCCCGAGCGGGTTGTTCACCGTCAGCGAATTCGCCTGCGCCCGAACACCATCCGGCCCCCCCGCGAGCACGCTCGTCGGATACTCAACAAACTTCCGCCCCAGCACCGTGACCGGCTGAAAGATCGAGTGCGCCGCCGGCTGCAGCCCCACCTGACGACTGTTGTCCTGCACACGCCGCCGCGCCTGCGCGTTCACCTGCGGGTTCATACCGAACACATCATCCGGCAGCTGCTGCACCTCGCTCGAGGCCGGCGCCAGCACCGTCACATGCCGCATCAGCAGCCACTCCGACGCGTACTCGTTCGGATTCGTGAACAACGCCGTCGATACCTGCCCCAGCCGAGCCCCCGCGATGTCGTTCAGATCATCCAGCCGCGGCCGATCAAACCGCCGATCCTCATCGTCCTGCGTGAAGTCGCTGATCACCGTCCCGTTCGCATCCACATCCGCCGGCATCCGCTGCCCGTGCCCGTAGTACACCCGGGCCTCGGTGCTCCGCGCGTTCATCGACGGGTGCAGCGGCACCCGCCGCGTCACGAACTGACCAGAGGTGAAGAACGCGATCTCATCGATCCGCCGAAGCCGGGCGTCCGTGTCCCCCTCAAACAACGGCACCGCGCTGTCGCCATACAGGTTCGGGTCAAAGCTGTCCCAATCCCGCCGCGCATACTCGTTCCGAATGACCAGGAACCCCTTCCCCTGCTCCAGCCGCTCGAAATCCTTCCGCATGATCTGCTCGATCCGAGCCGCCACGCGGTTCAGATTGCTCAGGCGGTTCCCCGTCGTCACCGTGTCCCCAACCGTCTGGAACACCGCCGCGATCGCGATCGTCACGATCGCCAAAATCCCCACCGCAACGATCACCTCGAGCAGCGTGAACGCACGACCCACACCACCCACGACCACGCCGCGGATCGAACGAACCCGAGTTGTCTGCCGCTCGCGCATCATCGCCCCTCAATCCACCGTGATCACACGGGGCTTCACCGCCGGCACCTGCGGCGTAAACACCACGCTGTACAACACCGAAGCCCGCTCCTCGACCGTCGGGATCGTCACCGGGTCGAACCCCGCCGAAACACCCGCCCACCGCTGCGCAGGCACATAAGGCTGATCCACCCGCACCACGATCGTCCCCCCGTTCGCCCGGTCAAACGGCTCCGCCTCCACAACCTGCCGCACGATCCCAAGGTTGTCCACCAGGTACTGCCCGACGCGACCAGCACGACGCACGAGCTCCGCACGCTGCGCCGCGTCCACACCGTCCGTCGCAGCCACGCTCAGACGCACCCGATCCCACACCCCGTCCGGCGTCCCGCTCGGGTCCGCCGAATCCTCCAGCAGCTC
The DNA here is from genome assembly GCA_964615815.1 of uncultured Phycisphaeraceae bacterium. GTDB lineage: Bacteria > Planctomycetota > Phycisphaerae > Phycisphaerales > UBA1924 > DAIQNV01. Next base: position 26,556 of record CAZTQV010000035.1, read on the forward strand.
CGCGTTCGCCTTCACCGGCAGCGAATAGCTCGACGCGTTCCGCCCGGTCCCCCCGCCAACCGGCGCCCCCGCCCCCGTCGGCCGCCCGTTCCCATCGATCCCCACCGGCAAACGCACCGACCGCTGATCAAAGTTCCCGCCCGTGTCCGCACCCGTCAGCACATCCGAAATCGTGAACCCCTGCGGCGGCACGATCCCCGTATCAATCCGACGGATGAACACCGCAAGCTGAAGCTCATTCTGCACCGTCCGACGAGGCACCACATCCCACACGAACTGCGGCTGCGCCCCGCTGAAAGGAGACGGGAACACCCGCGACGCCACCGGCACCGCCACCACCCGCGCATCCGTGTACGCCGTCGCCGGCCCAAGCCGCACCCAACCCACCGACGGGTTCCACTCGAGCACAGCCCCCGTGTTCAGATACAGGTCCCCCTGCTCCAGCAGCTCCTCATCCGTCCGAAGCGACACCCCCTGCCAACGCCAGTCCGGATCCCAGTCCAGCGAAGCATCCTCAACCCAAGCCTCGACCGAATCCTCCGGCTGCCCCGTCGAAGGGTTCACCGGGTTCTGGTTCCGCCGCCCAAACCCCGGATCATTCAGAATCGAAGCCCACGCCGGCGCCAAACCCTCCGACTCCAGGTAGCTCCGCACCGCCACATCCGCCGTCCCACCCGACACCGCATCGAACGAGTCCCGCTGCTGACTGATCACCACCGGGAACACCGCCGCCAAACCAAGCAGCCCGATCCCCAGCACCAGCACCGCCAGCAGCACCTCCACCAGCGAGAAACCGCGACCGAACCCACCAGGATGTCCACGCACGCCACGGCTCACTGCTGCACCTCCTCGGGCGCCGCACGCCGCGCCGAGATCAACTCACCCGAGAGCGTGTCCACCAAGTACACCACCGCCGAGGTCCCGTCCTCATCGTCGTCGTAATCACCGTCACCGACGGCATCCCCAGCCCGCCACCCCGGCGTCCGACGCTGGTTCACATCCCCCTCGATCCACTGGTTGATCGAGATCCGGAGCACATCCAGGTCATTCCGCCAAGGCGTCAGCACACCATCCGGGAAGGTCTGCCCGCTCGACCGATCCTGCGGGTACACATCCATCCGCACCGGAACCTGCCCGGCAAAGGTCGTCCCCCGACGGATGTCCTCCTGCTTCGCCGGCGCCTCGTACAGCGTCCCCGTCTGCGGGTTCACGCCCTTCGCCCCAAGCCCGTCCGCCAGCTCCTCCACCTTGTACACCGCAAGCCGCGTCACCACCCCGGCCAGCACCGTGTCGTTCGAGTACTTCCCGATCAACTGCCCGCGGATCCGGTTCGCCCGGTTGTCATCCTGCGAACCGATCAAGTCCGTCGGCGGCGCCGCCAGCACCGCGCGAGCCCACACCTGGAGGTTCTCCGCCCGATCGATCCGAAGCGTCTGGTCCGTCACATCCACCGGGTTCGCGTTGCTGGGACGAGGATCAACCACGATCGCCGGCGCCGCATCCCGCCGAAGCAGCCCCGTACCCGCCTCGAAGCGAACCATGAAGCTCTGCCGCGCCGTCGAGAAACCACCCGCCACCGACACCCGACCCCCCGGCGAATACGGGTTGTAGTACCCGCTCTCCGGCTCCACCCAGTTCCCCTCGCTCTTCGCGTTCCCCGCGCTCAGCGTGTTGTACTCGTACAGCTCCGAGTCGTACCAGTCCGGATCGTTATCGATCGCAGGATTCACCGGACCCATCCGCCCACCGGGCACATACCCGCGAACCATCCACCCCTCGGGCAGCTCGATACCGCTCAGCCCCGGCACCGGAGCAAACACATCCCGCTGCACGCCCTGCTGCGCCAGCAGCCCGCCCAGGTTCGGGTCGATGTTCTGAAACGGATCCCCGGGCAGCTCATCCAGCACCCCCACCTTCACCATCGGCACGATCCGAAGCCGCCCCCCCGCGTCGAACAGGAACACCGCCGCCGCATCCTCCGAACTCGCAGATGCCAAGTCCCGAGCCTGCCGCACGCCCTCGCGCAGCGAGTTCTCCGCCAGCGTCCGGTTCGTCCCCTCGATCATCGCGCTGAAGGTCGGCACCCCAAGCGTGATCGCGATCGCCAGGATCGCCATCACGAGGAACAACTCAACGAGCGTGAACGCCCGCCCCGCCGCACCCAGCATGTCCACGCGCCGCTCGCTCATCCCCCCACCTCCACCAGGTTGTCCTCACGGGCGATCCGGCGGACCTCCAGCTCATCCGCATCACGGATGTTCAGGATCTCCCGAAGCTCCCCGATCTCTTCCGTTCCAAACACCCCGTTCGCACCCGCACCAACGATCGCCCACCGCGCCGAACGCAGCGCCGCGTTCCCCTCCGTCGGGTCCACCGTCACAGGGCTCCCCCCCGTCGCCTGCTGGTACGCCTGCGCCGCCAGCACCGGGTTCAGAAGCACGCTCGGGATGTTCATGTCCACCACCGACGCGATCTCCGCCTGCCCACGACCCGCGTTCGGATCCCCCGGCTCCCACCGGTAATACCGAAACGCCCGCCCGTTACCGTCCACGAGCGCCTGGTCATCCCGCGTCACCACCGAAGCCACCTGCCCCGACACACCCGGGTTCGGGATGAACCCCACCGAACGATCGTTCTCGCGGTACTCCAGGAGATCGAAATACTCGCCCTCGAGCGTCACCGCGCTCGCCCGGCCGAGGTCGAAGAACGACTCGTACCGAGGCGTCCCGTTCGCGAGCTGGAACCCACCCGTCCGCCGTGGCTCGTTGAACCCAGGCCCATCCACCCCGTCCACATTCGCCCCGAGCACCCCGATCACATAGTAAGGAAGGGAGAACTTGCTGTACCGCTCGTCCGCAACCCCCTGCAGCCCCGTCGAGGTATCGAAGGGATACCGCACACCGCTCGAAGGGTCGTACCCCCGAAGGAACAGGTCGCCCTCCGCACCCTGGAACGCCGCCGGACGCCGAAGCCCGGCCCCGCCGCCGAGGTCGTACACCGGCGCATCCGGCACCGTCGCCCCGCCGGGCTCCGTCGGAAGGGGCGAACTCATCATCTCCCCGTCGTGCACCAAGGGGGGCGGATACCCGAACTGGCTCTCGAACTGGCGGACCGCAAGCCCGAGCGTCCGAACCGTCGCCCGCAGCGCCTGGTCCCGCGCCGTCGTCGCCGCCACCCGCACGCCGGTGATCAGCAGACCGATCAGGAGCGAGATGATCAGCACCGAGACGATGATCTCGATCAGCGTGAAGCCGCCCGATCGCCGCGCGCACCGCGGGCACCCGATGTTGTCGGCCAGGGTCATCTTGGGCTCCGTCCAGTCCTTCGGGCGCACCTCACGCCCGCATTCGCGCCCCGCGACGGTCCGTCCCGCCGCCGAGGCTCACTCAAGCCCGACCAGCGTCCCGCGGGGAATCACACCCCGCCGCTGTTCAGGCTGTTGATCATCGAAACGAGCGGAAGGAACATCGCAACCACGATCGTTCCAACCATCCCGCCGAGCACCACCACCATCAGGGGCTCGAGCAGACTCACGAGCGACGCGACGGCCACATCGACCTCCTCGTCGTAGTTGTCCGCGATCTTCAAGAGCATCGCGTCCATCTCGCCCGTCTCCTCGCCCACATCGATCATGTTCACCACGATCGCGTCGCAGGTCTTGCTCTCACGAAGCGGCTGCGCAAAGCTCTCGCCCTCGCGGATCGAGTCGTGCACCTTCTGCAGCGCCCGCTCGAACACGAAGTTCCCGCTCGTCTCCTTCGTGATCGTCACCGCCTCCAGGATCGGCACACCCGCACCGATCAAGGTCCCGAGCGTCCGCGTGAAACGCGCCACCACCGTCTTGCGGATCAGCTTCCCGAAGATCGGCGTCCACAGGATCATGATGTCCGTCACGGCCTTCCCGGGCTTCGTCATCCGGACGATCTTCCAGACGAACGGCGTCGCGATCACCGCCGCAACGATGAACACCGCGCCCGGCACCTTCTGCCCGGGCGTGTTCCCCGCCACCCACCGGCTCGTCTCCATCAGCCACACCGTCAGCGCCGGCAGCGCCACGCCGAAGTCCGCGAAGATCTCCTCGAACTTCGGAATGATGAACAGCATGATCGCCGTCAGGATCACCAGCGCGATGATCACCACCACGATCGGGTACACCATCGCACCCTTGATCTTCCGCTTCAGCCGCTCCGCCTTCTCCATGAACTCCGCGAGACGCTGCAGGATGATGTCAAGCACACCACCGATCTCGCCCGCGTTCACCATCTTCGTGTAAAGACGGTCAAAGGCCTTCGGGTACTTCGCCATCGACTCGCTCAGGCTCGACCCACCCTCGACCTCCTCGCACACCCCACCCAAGATGTTCTTCATCAACCCCGGCTTCTGCTGCTGCTCCAGGATCTGAAGCGAACGAAGCAGCGGCAGACCCGCGTCCTGCAGCGTCGAAAGCTGACGCGTGAACAGCGTCAACTGCTTCGCGTTCACACCACCGATCGCAAGCGTCGTCCCACCCCTCTTCTTCTTCTTCTTGGCCCCGCCGCCCATCCCCGCCAGCAGGTCATCACCCGGCCCCGGCCCCGTTTCCTGACCCTTCTTCCCCTTCGCCTTCACAGGCTTCACATTCGTCGGGAAGAGCTGCTGCCCCTTGATCCGCTGGATCGCCTCTTCACTCGACGCAGCCTCGATCGTCCCCTTCTGGGGCTTCCCCGCCGCGTTCAAAGCTTCATACTGAAAGGTCGGCATCGTCAAGTCTCCAGCGGTTCAACCAGCCATCCAAGCACCACCCACCACTCCGTCTCTCCGTCTCTTCCCAACTCAATCCTCACCCAGCGTCTCCCGGACCACCTCGTCGATCGTCGTCTGACCCTCGTAGATCGCGAGCATCCCGCATTCACGAAGGCTCCGCATACCCATCTTCCGCGAGTGCTCCCGCAGAACCGAGGTGCTCGCCTCCTTCATCACGAGCTCACGCATCGTGTCATCCATCTGCATGATCTCAAAGAGCGCCATGCGCCCCTTGTACCCCCCACCCACACCGTCACTCCGCGAAGGACGGAAGAACTGGCGACCCTTCACATCGTCCGGCGTCAGGTTGAGCTCCATCAGCTCCTCCTCGCTCGGCATGTACGCCTCGCGCACCGTCGGATCGATCCGCCGCACCAGCCGCTGCGCCACCACGCCCTCGATCGTCGCCGTCAAGAGGAACGGCTCGATCCCGAGGTCCACCAACCGGATGATCGAGCTCGGCGCATCGTTCGTGTGCAAGGTCGAGAGCACCATGTGCCCCGTCAGCGACGCCTGCACCGCGATCTGGGCTGTCTCCAGGTCGCGGATCTCACCCACCAGGATCACATCCGGGTCCTGACGCAGGAACGAACGCAGAGCCTTCGCAAAGGTCAGCCCCACCTCCTCGTTCACCTGGCACTGGCAAAGCCCGTCGATGTCGTACTCGACCGGGTCCTCCGCCGTCAGGATCTTCGTCTCGATGTCGTTGAGCTCGGCAAGCGCCGCGTACAAGGTCGTCGTCTTGCCCGACCCCGTCGGCCCCGTCACCACCACGATCCCGTTCGGCTTGTTGATCAGGTACCGGAACTTCTCGAGGTCGTCCTCCCGGAATCCCACACGGTCCAGCTCCAGCGACACATTGCTCCGGTCCAGAACACGCATCACCACGCTCTCGCCAAAGAGCGTCGGCAGCACCGCCACGCGAAGGTCAACAGGGTTCCCGCCCACCTTCAACTCGATACGACCGTCCTGGGGAAGCCGCCGCTCCGCGATGTCCAGGTTCGCCATGACCTTCACACGGCTCGTGATCGCGGGCCCCAGGTGCTTCGGCGGCGGCACCATCTCGTACAGCACGCCGTCGATGCGGTACCGCATCTTGAACTCGTTCTCGAACGGCTCGAAGTGAATGTCCGAAGCCCGGTCCTTGATCGCCTGCAGCAGCACCAGGTTCAGCAGCCGCACGATCTGGCTGTCGTCCGCCGCCTCCATCACCGCGTCCAGATCGATCGACGCGTCGCTGTGACCCGCCAGACCCGCGAACTTCTGGTCCGCCGTCAGCGCCCCCACCACATCCGCCATTGACTCGCTCTTGCTGTAGTGCTTCGCAATCAGCGCATCGACCGCGTCCGGGTCCGCCACCACCGCCTCAACCGTGAACCCCATCAGCAGCCGAAGGTCATCGACCGCCTGGAAGTTATCCGGACTCTTCAACGCCACCTTCAGACGCTTGCTCTTCGCGTTGTACGCGATCGGCATCACCTGGTACGCGTGCACATTCTCCGCCGGCACCGCCTGGATCGTCTCGTCGCTGATCTCGAGCGACCCCAGATCCACATACGCCATCCCCGACTGGCCCGCCAACGCCTCGCGGACATCCCGCTCGGTGATATACCCCAATTCGGTGAGGATCTGCCCGATCTTCGCCTTCCGCGTCTTCTGAACCGCAAGCGCCTCATGCACCTGATCGCGCGTCACCCGGCCCATCTTCGTGAGCACGCGGCCAAGCTTGCGACCCTTCAGTTCTGAGACATCCAGCTGAGGCATCCGTCACCTTTCCGACGCCCGGTCCAAGCCGGCCCACCGGGAATCCCCCCGGCCCGACCCGCCCGACCAAGCGACCGCCGAGGCCCACGCCCCGACGATACCCATACCTTCGCACACCCACACCGACCGGTTCAACCGAGAACCCGGCCGGAACGCACGCAGATTGACACGACTCGTGGATTGCGGCATAACCAAGCCGCGAATTCCACCAGCCGACCGTTCCGCCCCACTCACTCGACCGACTGGTTCGCTTCCTCGGCAAGCTCCGGACGGAGCACCTCGCCACCCGACTGAAGCACCTTGTTCCTCAGGTCACTCTGATTCTTGCCCTTGTCGACCATCTCCTCAGCCGAGATTTTCCCTTGGCTATAGAGCGACCAAAGGTGATCATCCAGCAACTGCATGCCGTACTTCTTCCCCGTCTGGATCATCGAGTCGATGCGGAAGGTCTTGTTGTCGCGGATCAGGTTCGCGATCGCCGGCGTCACCACGAGGAACTCGTACGCCGCCACACGACCCTTGGTATCCACCCGCTTCAGCAGCACCTGGCTCAGCACCGAGATCAGCGCCGTCGAGAGCTGCACCCGGATCTGGTTCTGCTGGCTCACCGGGAAGGCGTCCACCAGGCGGTCCACGGTCTTCGCCGCACCCGTCGTGTGCAGAGTACCGAACACAAGGTGACCGGTCTCCGCCGCCCGCACCGCCGCCTCGATCGTCTCCAGGTCACGCATTTCGCCGACGAGGATCACATCCGGGTCCTGTCGCAGGGCCCGCCGCAGCGCCTCCGCGAAGCTCGGCACATCGTTCCCAACCTCGCGCTGGTTGATGATCGACTTCTTGTGCCGGTGGTAGTACTCGATCGGATCCTCCATCGTGATGATGTGGTGATCCATGTACATGTTGATGTAGTCGATCATCGTCGCCAGCGAGGTCGTCTTGCCCGACCCCGTCGGCCCCGTCACCAGGAACAATCCCCGGGGTCGCCGGATCAGGTCCTTACAGATGTCCGGCAACCCGATCTGCTCAAAGGTCAGGAGCTGGTTCGGGATCTGCCGAAGCACGATCGCCAGGTCGCCCCTCTGCCGGAAGACCGACACGCGGAAGCGGGCCGCGTCGCCGTACGCGAAGCCGAAGTCCGTGCCGCCCTCCTCCTGCAGCTCCTGCTGGTTCCGCTCGGGCGTGATCGACTTCATCAGGCCGACCATGTCGTCCGAGTCCAACACCTTCGTCTGCAGGTTCCGAAGCCCGCCCGAAAGCCGGATCGTCGGCTGCCGACCCACCGTCAGGTGGAGGTCAGAGCCGCCCGTCTTCACCACCGTGTCGAGCAGACGGTCGATCTGCATCGTGGACATCGCCGCACTCCTTCAGGCCGCCCATCCGGGCCCGGCCGCGTTCGCCGCGGGCCTCGCCCGCGGGGTCTTCTCAGTCCTGTTCGTCCACCTGGCTGACGCGGGCGATCTCTTCCGCCGTCGTCACGCCGTTGAGGACCTTGATCTTCCCGTCGTCCACCAGGGGCCGCATCCCGCTCGCCAGGGCGGCGCGGCGCAGCTCCACCACCGGAGCCATCTTGAACGCCAGCTCCCGCAGCTCCGCGTTCATCTGCAGCATCTCGAAGATGCCCTTCCGGCCCTTGTAGCCGCCGGGCGCCTCCTCGGTCGGCACCGCCACATGGGCACGCCCGAGCGCCTCTTCCTTCTTCAGGCCGATCAGCGACAGGTGCTTCGGGTCCAGCTCGTCCTCCCGCGCCAGACGCTTCGAGGGCGCCAACACGCGGATCAGCCGCTGCGCCATCACCGCCTGGATCGACGACGCCACCAGGAACGGCTTGATGCCCATGTCGATCAGACGCGTCATCGCGCTCGGCGCATCGTTCGTGTGCAGCGTGCTGAACACAAGGTGACCCGTCAGAGCGGCCTGGATCGCGATCTCGCCCACCTCGCGGTCACGGATCTCACCCACCAGGATGATGTTCGGCGCCTGACGCAGCATCGAACGCAGAATCGCCGGGAAGGTCAGCCCGATCCCCTCGCGCACCTGGCACTGGTTGATGCCCTCGAAG
>CAZTQV010000036.1:0-34791 GCA_964615815.1 uncultured Phycisphaeraceae bacterium
ACCCCCACGCCACCTCCCGAAGGGGGGTGCGGGGGCCCCGCCCCCCCCCACGCAAACACCCCTGACCCCAAAGCATCGCAACCGGATACGAGAGCCCCCTGCGAGCCCAATGAGGCCGCACCGCCCGAAGTACGCACATCACGGGCCTTTAGGTGACAAGACGACCCAGGACGACCAAGCAACCACGCCTATGCCGAGCATCCGCTAATCGTCGCGCGGATTCTGCAACATGTGCCGAATCGCCGCGACAACCAACGCTGCAACCGCGACAACTGCCGCAGACGCGACTGCCGACGGAACATTGAGCAAGGTGGCTACTAGCTGAGACAGTTCGACTAACACCCATACGATGACGAACAACAATATTAATTCAACTAAAGTCATAATCCATCATGGGCACGGAAAGCTGGATGCTGTGGCCGATCCGACTCTGCGGATCGGCTACTAACGGTAGAGTCTTAGCGGGCAAGCGGCGGGCTCATGCAATTGCTTATATCGGAACACTCACAAGCCTTACTGTAAAAGCAACCGATCCTCCTGCCGCTATTAATGCAGCAATCACTGCGGCCGGCCTTAAAGGGCGGAAGCCGCCGTCCTGCACCAAGCTGTCGATGTCCTCGCGGTTCCGCACAAGCAGCATGCCGATTCCAAACAGTGCAACAAAGCATACCGCGCCGGTATACTGAATAATATATACAACCAATGCGATGCCGGCCGGGATGCGCCGCGTTCCTCCCCACATATCAGCAATGTCGCCGCGAACCGGATCGTAGCGCACAAACTCACCCATGCCAACAATTACCGAGCCTACAAAAGCGAGGATCGCCAACAGTATTTGTGATAGCCAATAGAGACGGATCGTTGTTCTGGATGTCATCTTAGTATGTCCACACAACTCTATTGGCGTGTACAAGGGCCGAGTACCGTGGCCGATCCGGCTCCGCGGATCGGCCACGAACAACCTTGCCCAAAGCCTACAAGCGACGGACCTCCCGCAAATCGCCCCCACGCCCCGCTCCCCTCCGAAATGGGGGTGCGAGGGCCCCGCCCCCGCCCACGCAAACACCCCCAACCCCCCCTCCACCCCCCGCGCCCGCCCCTCCACCACCCCTCAAACCCAAAAACCAAACAAAAAGCTTGCAGGCCCTCTTCAAAGCACCATACACTACCCGTATGGAGCAGAGACCAGACCAACCAAACGCGGCCCCAACCCCACCAACCCGCCCCGACCCTTCAAAGTCCCCACCCGACTGGTCACCCGCCCAGCTCGTCGAGGACCTCTACCGGGCCGACCTCCCCACCGAGGCCCTCTGCGAGCGGCACGCCCTCACCGTCCTCCAGCTCCGCGACTTCCTCACCCACCCCTGGGTCACCGAGCGGCTCGAGGCCCTCCGCTTCATCGCCGAGACCCGGGCCGACCTCATCCGCACCGCCGCCCAGCCCGCCGCCGCGCAGACCCTCGTCGACCTGGCGACACCCACCGATGGCCCGGACACCCGCGCCTCCGAAACCCGCCGCAAAGCCGCCTGCGCCCTCAAGACCCCAGCACGCAACAAGCCCAGGCAATCACCGCGCGAAGGGACCCCCGACCACCCCTTACCCCAACCGCCGCTCCCGCTCCAGCTCGACCGCCAGCGCCTCGCCGAACCGCTCGTACTCCTCCGCCCGGTTGTACAGCTGCGCCGAAACCCGGCACACCCGCGCCCCCGCGGCGTCCAGCGTCCAGATCGGCACCTGGATCCCGTGCTCCCCCATGATCCGATCGTGCAGCGCATCCGCGTACCGCGTGGGCCGCGTGCGATCGGGGTTCGCCGGCAGCAGCAGGGAATACATGCACCCCGTCAGCGTGTCCGCCAGCTCCTCGGGATAGGTCGGCTCCAGCCCGCACCGCTCCCGGATCGCCTTCGCACCCGCGAGCGCCTTCGCGTGGTTCTCCGCCCGCAGCTCCGCCCATCCCCCGCCCCGCTGCGCCCCCAGGTGCTCGATGCAGTCGGGAATCACGAGCGCCGCCGTGTAGTCGCCCGTCCCCACATAGTCGAAGTCGCACAGGAACGGCATCCGATCCGCCCGCTTCTCATGCACCCGGCACGACAGGGCCAGCGGCTGGATCCGGTCCCGGACCGACTTGTCCGCGTAGAAGAACGCCGCCCCCTTGGGCGTGCACAGCCACTTATGGCAGCTCGCGGCGTAGTAAGTCGGCCTGAGCGCCCGCAGATCCAGCCCAATCTGCCCGGGCCCGTGCGCCCCGTCGATCAGGACTTCAATCCCCCGCTCCCGGCAGGTCGCCACGATCCGCTCCACCGGCAGGATCAACGCGCTCGCGCTCGTGATGTGGCTCGTGATCACCAGCCGCGTCCGATCCGTGATCTTCCCCGCGACCGTGTCGTAGATGTGATCGGGCCCCGTCACGGGCAGCGGGATCTTGGCGTGCACGACCTCGATCCCGCGCGTCCGGCTCAGCCGCTCTAACTCATTCAGCGTCGCGGTGTACTCGTGGTCGGTGACCAGCACCTGGTCCCCCGGCTTCCAGTCGATCGCGTGCAAACAGGTCGCGACCGCGAAGGTCGCGTTCTGCACCAGCGCGATGTCCTCCGGGTCGGCGTGGATGAACTCCCCGAGCGCCGCCCGCGACTTGTCGGCCAGCTCTTCAAGATGATGCAGGAAGAACCGGATCGGGTCGGCGTCCATCAGCCGGCGCAGCTCCGACTGCCGCTCGTGGATGTACTCGGGGCAGATCCCGTACGACCCGTGGTTGAGCATCGTCAGCCCGGGCTCGATGGGCCAGCGGACGGGGGCGTGGGCGCGGTTGGTCGTCGGCGTCGGGCGGGCGGGGGCTGCGGTCATGGACGAGGGTATCGGCGCGGAACAGCCCCGCGGACCAACGACCGATTCAGGTCAGGGGAGACCCCGAAGCCCGGCTCAACCCTTGGCGTCGAGCGACCGCCCGATAGCGATCTCGGTCGCGACGCGGTTCGCGTCGGACGGGTGCCGATAGAAGGGCAACGCGCCCGCCCGATCGCTGGCCCGCTCGCTCGCGCGGGGTTGCGCAACCGCGGCTGTTGGGCGGGGGAAACCTGTGTCGACGGCCGGGGTGTCGACCTTGGCCGCGACGAGCGAGGCGATCCGGGCCGAGCGGGCCTTGGCCTCGACCGTGGAGGCGAGGACCGTGGAGTCGGCTGGGCGGTCAGCTGGCCGGGTGTTCGGCTGAGCGATCGCCGCGGGCTGGGCAGGGGCGGTGGTGGAGACGGGGCGGACAGTGATGGTCCGCTGGGTTGGTTGCGGAGTGGGGGTGCCATAGGCCTTGTGGAGGTGGAAGGGGAGGGTCGGCGGGATGGGTCCGGCGGCGTCCATGCGGCCCACAGCGTACCCGGCAGCTGGGCGAAACCAACCGCCTTTGCGCGGCGGGATCGGGAATCGTGCGCTTGTGCGCGGGCGTTGCGCCGGGGGTGATGCCGGAATCGGGGGGCGGGTTGGGGTGTTTGCTCTGGGCGATCAGATCAGGGTTAGAAGGCACCGGCCCAGCGGAGGAGGATGAAGGCGACGACCAGCAGGGCAAGGGCGCCGGTGAGGACCAGGGCGGGGTGGGGGCGGCGGCGGCGGCCGGGGGCCTTGAGGCGTTCGAGGGCCTTCTCGGCCCGGCGGCCGCGGGCGAGGAGTTCGCGGCGGTTATCGACGCGGTCGTATCCGTCCTCGTGGACGAGTCGGTTGCGGACGGTGGCGACGGCGCGGAGGTCGGCGACGGTGGCGGGGTCGACCTCCCGCTCGACGCTGCTGACCTTCTCGTGGAGGCCCTTTCCGGTGGCGCCGAGGCGGGTGGCGAGGAGCGACTCGAGCCGCTTGGAGAGCTTGATGACGCGGTCGAGATCGGAGGGCATGGGGCGAGTGTACGGCGGGCTGGCGGGGTGGCTCTCGGGTCGCGTGACCAGGTGGTTTTACTTGGGTCGTATGACGAGATTGTTGACCCGTGGGTTTCAATGGAACAGTCTCGGAAAACGGTTGCAACCGGTCGGGTCCAGTGATAACCTCCGGCAGCACAACCCACCGTTTCAGGCGGGCACAAAGGAGAGATCATTATGAAGAAGTTGCTGTCTGTCGCGGCCGTCGCCGCGTTCGCTGGTGCTGCCAGCGCGAACCTCCTCGCGAACGCCGGGTTCGAGGACCCGGTCACCTACGACGGGGCGCCGTTCGTTGGTTTCTGGGAGGCGTTCTCGGGTGGTGACAACGCCGCCTCGTTCAACAGCATGGCCAACCCCCGCTCGGGCATGCAGAACCTCGAGCTGACGATCACGAACAGCGACAACTCGTTCGCTGGTGCGTTCCAGGACGCGGCCGTGGTTGCCGGGCAGATGTACACGTGGAGCGGGTGGCACGCGCTGGGTGCGGGCGACTTCGACCTGGGCGTCGAGTTCCGCATCGAGTGGCGTGACTCGGTGAACAATGTCGAGATCAGCCGCACGCCGAACTCGACCGATGCCCCGTCGGGCACCGACTACGAGGCGTGGAGCCTGACGGCTGTGGCCCCGGCCGGCGCCGACACGGCCCGCGTGGTGTACGCGATCCAGTCGTTCGGCAACGACGACCTGTTCAACACGGGCATCGTGTACCTCGACGATGTCAGCTTCGTGCCGGCCCCCGGCGCGATGGCGATGCTGGGCCTCGGTGGCCTGGCCGCGGCGCGTCGTCGTCGCTGATCTTCGGATCAAGACAGTCTGAGAAGGGCCCGGGTGTGACCCGGGCCTTTTTTGTGCGCGTGGTGCGTTGTGGGGGGCGTGCGTGGCTCGGACTTTGGATTGTGTTGATGGGAGTTGGTGGTGTTTGCGTGGGCGGGGGCGGGGCCCCCGGACCCTCGCCGGAGGAGAATGCGGGACGGAAACCGCTCGCGGTCCTCATGTCGCTGGTAGGCTCGGTGAAGGGCGTACTTGGCCGATCCGCTGCCGCGGCTCGACTACGGCACCCGGCTTGCTGCTGGTGGTTTGCCATGCTCGTCAACGATTCTGTTTAAATGGATTTGAAGTATGAGCAGGAAGAGCAGCAGGTTTACAATAATGACAAGGCTTGGCATCGGGTTCGTTGTGACCGCGTGCGTTGCTATCACGATTCTGCCAGCTGTGTCCCTTTTTCAAGCAAGAACGGCCGATACACAATCATTCTGGGACGCTCCAGAGGCAGAAGAAGTAGCGAAGCACCTTGCGAGCGAGAGCAAGGCCGATGTTCGGTCGGCCGTGTCTGTCATTATGGTGCACAGAGCCTTGCTTTCGCATGAATGCGTTATGCGAGCGTCTATCGTTGCATTGCAGCGTGCTGGTGTTCGTATCGACGATGCAAACCTCCAGGTCCTTGCAAATGTGATGGCGCACAAGGGGCCTCGGTTTGTCGACGCTGCCAAGGCATGGAGCTGTGATGAGCTTGAAAGTGGAGACGATCTCGTGGTATCGCACATGCTGCATTTAGCGATCAGTCGTGCAGTGCGTAATTATCAAGGTGGCGTGATACCGGGATACGAGGATGTTGAGCGAGCGGCCTCGCAAGAAGTGTTGTTGCTTAGTGATTTGTGTTCTTGAGAGTTTTTGCGTGGGCGGGGGCGGGGCCCCCGCACCCCCTTTGGGAATTGGGGTTGGGTGTGGGGTTGGGGGTGTGGCGGTGTTTGAGGGGCGTTGTTCGTGGCCGATCCGCAGAGTCGGTCAAGCCGTGGCACCCGGCGGGCGGGTCGGCGTTGGCTGTTCGTGGCCTTCCTCGCTTCGCTCGTCAGACCACGGCACCCAGCAGGGTGTGAGATTGATGGGACTTGGCATTGTTTGCGTTGGCGGGGGCGGGGCCGCCGCACCCGCTTTTGGGATGGGGGTTGGGTGTGGGGTTGGGGGATGGGGCGGTGTTTCAGGGTTGTTGTTCGTGGGCGATCCGTGGAGCCGGATTGGTCGCGGCAACCGGCTGCGGCGTTGCAGGCGGGCGGGCCGGTGTTGGCTGTTCGTGACCTTCGTTGCTTCGCTTGTCAGGCCGCGGTGGCCGGCCGGATCGCGGAGGGCTCGGTGGCCACGGGTTGGGAGGCCAATTGTGCAAACGGGGGTGAGGACTGGCGAGTTATTTGGAGCGGATTGCCTTGGGGGCGGTTCAGCGGTGGCGGCCGGTCCGCGGTTCAGGCGATGTTGAGTGACTTCTTGAGCTGGCTTCGGAACACGGGGGTGGGCATGACGGCGCCGAGCGCCGCGAGCAGCTTGGAGAAGGCGTCGGCGCGGATGATGGGCTTGAGCTTGCGGGACTCGATGGCGTCGGCGATGGTTCGGGCCAGGGCGGTCGGCACGGGGCCTTTGTCCTGCATGCGGTGGAAGGCGGCGATGGCGCGGTCGCGGGGGCCGTCGTAGGCGGGGACGTGCTCTGCTGCCGGGCGGAAGGTGGCCTTGGCGCCGGTTTTGACGCCGCCGTTTTGGAGGTAGGCGACCTGGATGCCGAGGGGCTCGACTTCGTAGCGGAGCCCGTCGCAGTAGCACTGGAGGGCGGCCTTGCTGGTCGAGTAGATGGTGTGGTAGGGGAGGGCGGCGTCGCCGGCGTTGGAGCTCATGTAGAGCAGTCGCCCGGCTCGGCGCTCGCGGTAGTGGGGGAGCAGGGCGCGGGTGACGCGGTGGGCGCCGACGAAGTAGGCGTCGAGCTGCTCGTGGACCTGCTCCGCGGTCGTCTCCTCGATGGCCCCGGCGGTGTAGAAGCCGGCCGCATAGAACATCGCGTCGATCCGGCGCTCGGCGATCAGGACGGCGGCGACTGCCTCGCGTACGGAGTTGTCGTCGCTCAGTTCGAGCGCGAGGGCGGTGACGCCCGGGGAGTCGATGCGTGCGGCGTCGCGGCTGGTGCCGTAGACGCGGTGCTTGCGCCGGGCGAGTTCTTCGGCTGCGGCCTTGCCGATGCCGGACGAAGCGCCGACGACGAGGACGACGCTTGGCTGCTGCTGATCGCTTGTCGTCATGGGCGTTGGGCTCCGTATGTTGGGTCGATCTGCCCTGGTGCGAGGAGCGTGAACCCGAGGTAGCGGAAGGCATGCAGGATGAGGAGGGGGAGGACCGCCTGTGCGAATGGCTGGGCCCTGAACCATGGTCTCAGGTAGATGCGGTAGAGGACGGTGTAGGCGCCGAGGGCGACGAGCACCTGGAGGTTCAGGACGAGGAGAGGGGGCATGGCGGTCAGGCTTTCTCTTTGTTGAGCTGTCGGAAGGCGACGCCGGGCAGCAGGCGGCTTAGCCACTTGAGGGGCGCGGAGAAGCCGGGGGTGATCTCGGGCGTTCCGCGTTTCAGGCCCCGCATGAACACCCGTGCGAGCTTGTCGGGCGGCATGCGGGGCAGGGACGCGTCGAGGCTGGCGGCGAGGGGTGTGTCGACGACCGGGGGGAGGAGCTCGATGACGCGGACGGGGGTGTTGCGGAGCTGATGGCGGAGCGACTGGGTGTAGGCGTGGACGAATGCTTTTGCGGCGCTGTAGACCGGCGCGGCGGCGTAGGGGACATAGGCGAGGCCGGAGCTGACATTGACGATGACGGTCTCGCGCTCGTGCATGGTGGGGAGGAAGTAGTGGATCATCTTGATGGGGCCCAGGATGTCGATGTCGATCTCCTTGGCCTGTTCTTCGAGTGGGTGGCCATCGCGTATGTTGAAGAAGGCCATGACGCCGGCGTTGTTGATGAGGATGTCGACGCCGCCCTCGGCGATCAGCGTGTCTCGGAGGGCGGCGATCTCGTCGTCCTTTGTGACATCGCAGACATGCCCGGTGATGCGGGCGTGGTGCTTGGTCGCCTGCTCGAGTTTGGCGGGGTTGCGGCCGGTGATCGTTACGAGGGCGCCGGCGTCGGCGAGGGCCTTGGCGAGGGCGAGGCCGATGCCGGAGCTTCCGCCGGTGATGAGGGCCCTTTTGGTGGCCGGGTTCATGACGGGCTCCTGAGAGGATCGGCGGGGTGCGCACCGTCGGCGACGGCGGTTCCCCGGATGCTAGCGGGCCTTGCCTTATTCGTCAACGGTCGTTGTCAATGGGTGGTATCGAGCGTGGTCATGGCCTGGAGGGCGATGTCTCTGAGGACGGGGCGGGGCTCGCCGGCGCGGAGGAGGACCATGAGCGAGACATGGACGGCGTAGAGATGACGGGCGGCGCGGCGCACCTGGGCGCTCGACATGCCCAGATCGCCTGAGGCGACGGCGTTTCGGAGTGCTCCCGCGAAGGCGGCCTCGACACGGCGGAAGTGCTTGTCGACGAGGGCCGCGACCTCGGGGTCTGTCGTGGCGATCGGCTCGCGGCAGGTGTTGCACACGAGGCACCCGAGACGGCCCTGCGGGGTGCCGGCCATGTCGCAGATGGCGAGCATCATCCGTCGGATCTCTCGGACGCCGCCTTGTTCGGAGAGGGGCCTCAGGTACTCTGCGAAACGCGCCTCGGCGATCGCGTCGACGGCGATCAGGAAGAGCTGCTTTTTGTCACCGTATGTGCGTGAGAGCTGGGCTCGGTCGAGGCCTGTCGCGGCTTCGAGGTCGGAGAAGGAGGTGCCCTCATAGCCGCCGGCGCTGAACGCGGCGATCAGCCCGTTCGTGACCGCGGCGGGGTCATGTTCCCGGGGCCGAGCCATGGCCTGTCTCCCTGGCGTTCGTGAGGCACGGGTCGTCGCGGGTGGATGGTACGCCTCGCGCGTTTCGGGGCTGTGGGATCGGGTGTTCGTGGTCTTGGTCGACTTTGGCTCGCCACACCACGGCGCTCGGACATGGCGTCGCACGCGGGCGGGCCGGCGTTGGCTGTTCGTGGCCTTCCTCGCTCCGCTCGTCAGACCGCGGTGCCCGGCACCGATCGCCCGCACCGTCGAAGCGCCCGAAGCGCCCTGCGGGCGGTTCGGGGCACCGGTGGTGGTGAACTCGTTTAGTCCTCGTCGGCGTGGCCTTCGAAGGCGGCGATGACCTCTTGTTGGATGTGCGGCGGGCAGGGTTCGTCGTGGGAGTAGTCGATGGTGTAGCTGCCGGTGCCGGCGGTGATGCTCTTGAGCTCGGTGGAGAAGTTCTGGAGCTCGCTCATCGGGGCTGAGGCAACGATGGTGCACATGTCGCCCGGGAGCATGATGGTGTCCTGGACGCGGGCACGCTTGGTGGAGAGGTCGCCCGTGATGTCGCCCATGTGGCTCTGGGGGCAGGTGACCTCGACGGTGACGAAGGGCTCCAGCAAAGCGGGCGTGGCCTTCTGGACGGCGTCGATGAAGGCCTTCTTGCCGGCGGTGATGAAGGCGATCTCCTTGGAGTCGACGGCGTGGTACTTGCCGTCGTAGACCTCGACGCGGACGCCGGTCATGGGGTAGCCGGCGACGGCGCCGGACTCGAGGGCCATGCGGACGCCCTTTTCGATGGCGGGCATGAACTGTCTCGGGACGGAGCCGCCGACGGTGGCGTTGACGAACTCGAAGTCGGGGTCGCCGTTGGTGGGGTCGAGTGGGAGGACGCGGAGGTAGACCTCGCCGAACTGTCCGGCGCCGCCGGTCTGCTTCTTGTGGCGGTGGTGGCCCTCGGCCTTGCCGCGGATGGTTTCCTTGTAGGCGACCTTGGGGGGCGCGGTGATGAGCTCGATGCCGTGCTCTTCCTTGAGGCGTTCCATGGCGACGCGGAGGTGGAGCTCTCCCAGTCCTCGGAGGAGGGTCTGCTTGGTGGCCTTGATGCGTTCGAGCTTGAGGCAGGGGTCCTCGGCGGTGAGGCGGTGGATGGCGGTGCTGAACTTGGTTTCGTCGGCGTGGTTCTTGAGCTCGACGGCGAGGGCGTACATGGGCTTGGGGAGTGGGAGGGAGGCGAGGTGGACGGAATCCATCTCGTGGTCCTGGTGGAGGGTGGCGTCGAAGTGGAGCTCTTCGATCTTGCCGACGGCGCCGATGTCGCCGGGGCCGAGGGCCTCGACTTCTTCGTGTTCGCGGCCCTGACGCTTGATGAGGTGGCCGATGCGGACGGCCTTCTTCTGGTCGTCGATGATGAGTTCGGACTTGGCGTGGACGGTGCCCTGGTGGACGCGGAAGACGCCGAGCTTGCCGAGGTGCTTGTCGGCGGTGACCTTGAAGATGTGGGCGAGGACGGGCTTGTCGGGGTCGGGCTCGGGGGGGAACTGGACCTCGACGCCGTCGACCATCTTGAGGAAGGGGCGGGGGTTGCCCTCGAGGGGGTTCGGGAGGAGGCTGGCGATGACATGGAGGAGGTGGTCGATGCCGGCGCCGGTCTTGGCGGAGCAGTAGCAGACGGGGACGAGGTGTCCGTCTCGGAGGGCTGCCTCGAAGGCGTCGTGGACGGCCTGCTTGTCGAGCGAGGCGTCGTCGCCGGTTTCGAGGTACTGGGTCATGAGATCGTCCTGCATTTCGACGATCTGCTCGATGATCTTCTGGTGGGCTTCTTCCTCGGAGCTGAAGAGGGCGTCGCCCTGGCCTTCCTCGTCGAAGACCTTGATGACGCCGGAGCGGTCGGCGGAGGGGAGGTTGACGGGGAGGCACTCGGGGCCGAAGGCCTCCTGGATCTGGAGGGTGAGGTCTTCGAGGTCGGCCTGGGCCTCGTCGATCTTGTTGACGATGACCATGCGGGGGAGGTTGCGCTGCTTGGCGACCGACATCATGCGGCGGGTGACGGGCTCGATGCCGCGGTGGGCGTCGATGACGACGGCGACGGTCTCGACGGCGGGGAAGGCGGCGATGGCGTGGCCGATGAAGTCGGGGGTGCCGGGTGCGTCGACGAGGTTGACCATGTGTCCTTCATGGTCGAAGTGCATGACGGTGGTGTAGAGGGAGTGCTTGTGCTGCTTCTCGGAGTCGCGCCAGTCGGAGACGGTGGAGCCTTCCTCGACGGTGCCCATGCGTGTGGTGGTCTTGGTGTCGAAGAGAAGTCGCTCGCAGAGCGTGGTCTTGCCGGCCCCGGTGTGGCCCGTCATGAGGATGTTGCGGATGTCGGCGGGGTTGCGTACAGCCATGGGGGGACCTCCGTTCGTTGAAGCGGCCCGGGTCGCCGATGGGCGTGGGCGGCATCGTGCAGCATACACCCTATGCGGGGTAAAGGACAATGTGGTCCGGCATTGGGGGGGTGGGGGTAGGTGGGGGTGGCGGGGAGGGACATTTGTTCTCGGTACCGGGGTGGCGGGGGTTGGGGGGGCGTGGCACAGTTGTGGGGTGGACTTGGGTAGGGGCAGCAGGGAGGGAAGCACCGTGCGGCAGGCGTTCATGGTTGTGGTGGCGGCGGTTGGCTCGGCGGCCGGGCAGCCGGTGACTGTCTTCAGCGAGGACTTCGAGAGCCCGAGCGGGCTGAACCTGATCAACGGTCTGGACGCGACGCAGCAGACGGTGCAGTCGCTGTACGGGGTGCCTTTCCAGCAGACCTTCACCGTGGAGACGCTGGCGATCAACGGGCCGGCGGGGACCTTCAGCGATCCTTCCGGTATCGGTGGCGACTACTGCATCGGGATGCTGTCGGACTCGCAGAACGACCTGTTCTCGATCACATTCGATTCCGGCGGGCGGAGTTTCGTCAACATCTTCTTTGATTTGTCGAGCATCGACCTGCCGGGGCTGGGCGGGCCGTTCACGCAGGACAACGCGTCGGTGCCGACGGTGGGCGTTTCCGTCCTCGATACGCCGGGTGGGGCGTTCACTATCGGGCAGGCGGGGTCGTTCACGCAGCTTGGCGGCGGGACGGCCGTCGGGGTGGCGTCGCCTCGGTTCCAGTTTGACTGGACGAGCCACACGATTTCGGTGAGCACGGCGGGCTCGACTGACGGGATCGTGACGATCCTGTTCGACCTGACGGCGGGCGGCTACGCGGCGCTCGACAACATCGCGGTGCGGTCGAACAACATTCCGGCGCCGGGCGGGGCGGGTGTGCTGGCCGTTGCGGGGCTGGTGGCGGGGCGTCGTCGACGGTGACCGGACGGGCGGCGGGTCATAGCCTTGGCCATGCCCGAAACGCCCACGCCTGACATGGTCATCACCCGCTTTGCTCCTTCGCCGACCGGCCACCTGCACATCGGGGGGGCTCGGACGGCTTTGTTCTGCTGGGCGATGGCTCGGCGGGCGGGGGGGCGGTTTTTGCTTCGGATCGAGGACACGGATCTGAAGCGGTCGAGCCTGGACGCGGTGCGGGGGATCCTGGAGGATCTGGCGTGGCTGGGGATCGACTGGGACGAGGGGCCGGGGCTGGAGGTGGAGGGGGTGGGGGGGGTGGGGGGGCGCTCGCTCGGGGGGGACCCGCGGGGGGTGGGGCCGTTCTTTCAGAGTGAGCGGGCCGGGCACTACGAGGCGCGGTTCAACGACCTGATCGAGCGGGGGCTGGCGTACCCGGCGTTTGACTCGCCGGAGGACCTGGCAGCGATGCGGAAGGCGGCGGAGGCGCAGAAGAAGAGCTTCATCTACCGTCAGTCGAGCGATTTCGACGCGGCGTCGGCGCGGGACCGGATGGGGGCGCACCCGCATGTGCTGCGGTTCCGGATGCCGGAGGGCGGGGTGACGGTCGTGGACGAGGTGCTGGGCGAGGTGCACTTCCCGTACGAGGAGCTGGATGACTTTGTCATCCGCAAGGCGGACGGGATGCCGACCTATCACTTCGCGGTGGTGGTGGACGACGCGATGATGGGGGTGACGGATGTGCTGCGTGGTCAGGAGCATCTGAACAACACACCGAAGCACATCGCGCTGCAGAAGGCGATGGACCTGCCGACGCCGCGGTACGCGCATATGCCGCTGATCTTCAACATCGACGGCACGAAGATGAGCAAGCGTGACAAGGACAAGACGGCGAAGAAAGCGGTGAAGGACGCGGGGCTGACCAAGTCGCCCGTGGGCGTCGTCGATGACGACGAGTTCGCGGGGTGGCTGAAGGACAAGAACCGCCAGCTCAGCCGCGAGCAGGTGGGGGCGGTGGCGGAGGCCTTGAAGGTCGAGCTGCCGGAGATCGATGTCGAGGACTTCCGGGCGGCGGGGTACCTGCCGGAGGTGGTGACGAACTTCATCGCGCTCTTGGGGTGGAACCCGGGCGATGACATCGAGCGGTTCGACATGGCGTTCCTGGCCGAGAAGTTCGGGACGGAGCGGATCGGGAAGAGCAACGCGAAGTTTGACCGGGACAAGCTGCTGGCGTTCAACGCGCAGACGATCCAGCACGGGCTGGACGACGCGACCTTCGCCGAGCGGTGGCTGGTGTGGGCGGACCGGTTCGATCATCACTTGGCCGCGTGGGCGCGGGCGGACGCGGGGCGGTGGGCGGTTGCGGCGAAGGCGGCGCGGCCTCGGGCGAAGACGCTGCGGGATGCGCGGAACGCGGTGGCGTTTGCGATGGTGGCGGATGGTGACTTCTCGTACGACGAGAAGGCCGTGCAGAAGGGGCTGATGAAGGGCGAGCCCGCGGGGCTCGAACTGCTCCGCGACGCCCGGCCGGCGATCGCGGGCGTGGGCGATTGGACGCCGGAAGCTATCGATGGCGCGATCGCATCGTTCGCCGAGTCGAAGTCGATCGGTCTCGGCAAGATCGCGGCCCCGCTGCGTGTGGCGTTGACGGGAACGGCGGTCAGCCCGCCCCTCGGCGAGACGCTGGCGATCCTGCCGAGGGAGTCGGCGCTGGCGCGGATCGACCGGTGTCTGGCCGAGCATGGCTCGTAACGAGCGCGGCGCATAAAGAAAGCGGCCCGGATCGGGCCGCTTGTTCACTCTCTCGGTGTGTGTGAGGCTTAGTCGGTCTCGGGCGGAGCGGGGCGGTAGGCCTCGTGCTCCATTCCGTTGGTGCCGCCGGCCTTCTTCGAGCCCTCGGCCATCTTCACGGCGAGCGACGCGAGCGCGATGCCGCGGAGGGCAAAGCGGATCGTCCTGCCGGGGCCGAGGAGGCTGACGGCGGCGAGCGCGATGGACGCCGCGGTGACCGGGTGCTTGGCGGCGGTGGCGCCGATCTTCTGCGGGATGCTCATTTCCTCATCCATGCGCCGGCCCTCGCGCTCCCGTGGCGGCCGGCTCGCTTCGCGGAGGCGCGCCTTGGCCTCGATGACCGTCGAGCGCGGGGCTCGGGTGGCTTCCCCCGAAAGCGCGTCGTCCGTTCGCCCGCGCGGTTGCCCCGGGGTCACGGGTGGAGTGGGGGGATGCGCTCCCGTCCCGCCGTGGCTCGGGCTGGCGGTCTGGCTGTGCAGCGGCGGCGTGGCTGATCCGGGTGTCGTTGACATGATTGGTGCTCCCGTCCTTCGAGTGCGTTGTTGCGGCGTTGGAAGCGGTGGTGCTGTGCTTATGCGAGCTCGCCTTCTGCACGCCGAGGCCGATGAGGCCGACCAGCAGGCACAGCCCGCCGGCCGCGGCGATCGCGATGGGGACATTCGTCACCCAAGCGAGCGCCCAGGCACCGGCGACGACGAGGGCGAGCCCGCCGACCAAGATCGCACCGACCATGCCGATGGCTAGACCCGCCGCGGTGGCCGCGGACCGGCCCGACTCGCGGGCGGTTTCGACGGCGGTGTCCTTCAGCCGGTGCGACTGGGCGTCGACGAGGTCGACGGCGGCGATGAGGGATTCTGCGGCTCGTTCGAGCATGGCAACCATGGCTTACCGGAGGATCAGCTTGGCGAGGATCGCGCCCGCGGCGACGGAGATGAGCACGGAGCTGAGCGGCTTCTCGCGGATCTTCTCCTGCACGCCGTGGGTGTACTCCTCCGCATGGAGGCGGACATTCTCGGCCATGTCGCCGGCGGCGTCGGTGAGATGCTCGAACTGCTCGGAGGCCATGCCCTTGGCATCGCGCGAGGCGGTGCGGGCGAGGGCGCGGATATCGTCGCGCAAGGCGGCGAGGTCGTCCTTGAGGTGGGCGATCTCTTCCTTGGTCGGGTCGGAGGCGTTGGTGTTGCCGGTGGTGGGGTCGTTGCCGGTCGCGTAGGTGGTCATGACTGTCCTTTCGTCATGGAAATGACTGCTGAACGGGGGACACAACCGTGCCCCCCGACTACACAACCATCTGCGCTCGCGGTGAAGGCCCGGTGACGACCCGGTGAGTTCCCCCTCATACACTCGCATCCTTCCCGAACCCATAACCGAAGCGAACCCGACCATGACCGAGAACCCGCTCCTGACCCCGTTCACCGCCGGCGATTTTTCGTGCGAGACCCGCGTGTGGATGGCGCCGCTCACGCGCTCCCGCGCGCGGATGCCGGGCAATGTGCCGTGGGAGCTCAACGCCGAGTACTACGGGCAGCGGGCCGACCCGAACGGCGGGGCGTCGCTGATCATCTCGGAGGCGACGCCGGTCTCGCCCCGCGGGCACGGCTACTACGCGACGCCGGGCATCCACACGCCCGAGCAGGCGACGGGGTGGAAGCTGGTGACCGACGCGGTGCACGCGCGGGGCGGGCGGATCGTGTGCCAGCTGTGGCATGTGGGGCGGGTGAGCCACGCGGCGTTGCAGCCGGGCAACGAGCCGCCGGTGAGCTCGACGGACGCGCGGTCGATGTCGAAGACCTACATCGACGCGTCGTACGACAGGGTCGATACCTCGACGCCGCGGATGCTCGCGGAGGACGAGGTCGAGCCGATCGTGGAGGAGTTTCGTGCCGCGGCGGTGCTGGCGCGGGAGGCGGGGTTCGACGGCGTGGAGATCCACGGGGCGAATACTTATCTCTTGGATCAGTTCACGCGCGACGGCATGAACCCGCGCACGGACCGGTGGGGGGGATCGCTCGAGAGCCGGCTGCGGTTCCCGACGATGGTCGCCGAGGCGGTGGCGGGGGCGATCGGGGCGGGGCGCGTGGGATACCGCATCAGCCCGCTGAGCGAGCACCATGATGCGAAGGACTCGGACCCGAAGGCGACCTTCAGCGCGCTGGCGAAGCGGCTGGGGGAGATCGGGCTCGCGTACCTGCACGCCGTCGAGACCTGGGATCGGGCGAACCTCGACCCGCGCACGGCCGAGGTGATCCCGGCGATCCGCGACGCGTTTCGTGAGGCCGGTGGGGGGGCGTACATCGCCAACGGCGACTACACGCCGGAGCAGGCGGTGCAGGCTTTGAAGAGCGGCTGGGCCGACGCGGTGGCGTTCGGGCGGCTGTTCATCCCGAACCCGGACCTGGCCGAGCGCATCCGGCGAGGCGGGCCGTACCGCGAGCCGGATCGGGAGACTTTTTATGGTGGTGGGGCGGCGGGGTATACGGAGTTTGCGGCGCTCGACTCGTGACCGCGTTCACCGCCGCCGGCGACCCGCGACCGCGCCCATCGCCAGCACCGCGACGAAGCCGCCGGGGCCCGGGACGAAGACGGTGATGTTGTCGAGATAGATGCTCGGGCCGCCGCCGAAGCCGGTGCCGGTGATGACGAGCGAGCCGAGGGCGTTGGTGGGGGCGGTGAAGAGGAACTCGTAGACGGGGACCTGGTCGGGGAACGCACCGAAGTAGGTGAACGAGTCGCTCTGGATGACCGAGCCGGTGCCGTTGGCGCCGGTGTAGGTGGTGAAGGTGATGTTGTCGTTGTCGCCGCCGAAGTCGCCCCACTCGAAGCGGACGCCCGCGACGCCCCCGACGAAGTTGATGGCGGTGGCCGCGGGGATGTCGGGGATCATGTCGGCCCCGACGAAGAGGGCGCGGCTGCCGAAGCTGGGGGGGAAGAAGTTGGAGCTGTTGATGCTCAGCTCGCCCTGCGGCTCGGTGACGAACTGGATCGTCACGCCGTCCTGTGAGTACGACACGGTATCGGGCTGCGTGCCGGTGGGGAGACCCTCGAAGTCGAAGGTGGTGCTGAACTGGGCGGTCGCGGGCGCGGCGATCGCGCCGGCAGCGCACGCGGCGAGGGCGAGGCGGTGCATATCAGGTTCCCTTTCTTCTCCGGCGGGAGCGATAGCCCTCGCCGGGAGCGAGCATAGCGGAAGAGGGGGCGGGACCCAAGCCCGATCTTGCTCGAATTACCGGCGGCGACGGATGGTGAGCATTGCGGCCCCCGCGAGGACGCCCGCGGCCCCCGGCGAGGGGATGAAGACCGTCAGGTTGTCGAAGTACATCGAGGGCAGGCCGCTGAAGCCGCTGGAGGATTCGATGACGACCGACCCGAGGGCGGTGGTGGGGGCGAGGAAGCTGAAGAGGTATTCGTTGCTGTCGGGCAGGCTGGCGTCGTAGGTCCGCGACTCGGTTCCGATCAGCGTGCCGGTGCCGTTGCCCGCGGAGTACATCCTGAAGGTGACGGTGTCGATGTCGTCGAGGAAGTCGCCGTACTCGATGCTGAAGCCGGTCACGCCGCCGATGAAGCTGAAGGTGACGGACTGCAACGACCCACCGGGTACGCCGAACAGCCCAAGGTGGCGCGATCCCCACGAGGCGGGCGTGGTTCCCGACGCACTGGTGACTGCGGCGGCGGGCCCGCCGGTCACACGGACATTGAGCCCGTTGTCGGACATGCTGAAGACCGGGCTGGTACCGAGGTCCACATCCTCAAAGCCGAACTCCGCGACAGGAAGGGCCCACGCCCCGCCCGCGCACGACGCCACCACACCCGCGACCAGCACGATCTTCTCGGTCATCACTCGTTCCTCTCAACTCGGCCCCACGAGTTGATCCGGCAAAGCTACCGCGCACCGGCCGTGTGGCCAACCGCTTTCTCGGTATCCGCCTCGAACAGCATCGGCTCAACGCCCGCGGCGATGCCCTCGTGCCGCAGCAGCCCGCGTTTGCGGTCGAGACCCCCGCCGTAGCCGGTGAGCGAGCCGTCGGAGCCGATGACGCGGTGGCAGGGAACGACGATCGAGATCGGGTTCCGCCCGTTGGCGAGCCCCACGGCCCGGACGGCGGCGGGATTGCCGATGGCCCGAGCGATGTCGGCGTAGCTGCGGGTCTCGCCGAACGGGATGTCGAGGAGGGCCCGCCAGACGGCCCGCTGGAAGTCGGTGCCGGCGGGGGCGAGGGGGAGGTCGAACGAACGCAGTTCGCCGGCGAAGTAGGTGGCGAGCTGGCGGGTCGCCTCGGCGAGGACGGGGTGGGCAATCGACGCGGATGCGTCGTCGGGTCGCTCGTCGCGAAAGAGCAGCTCGCACACACCGTCATCGGTCGCGCCGAGCACAAGCACGCCGACCGGCGACTCGATCGCCGTCCGCACGAGAGCCCGCCCGCTCACGCCCGGTCATCCGGGAACAGGTCCGCGACGCGGACAGTCACGCCCGGGGCGAAGGCGGCCTTGGCCTCGCCCGAGATCCCCACATCGTCCTCCCGCGCGTACCCGGCCTCCCCGGGCTCCCGCAGGATCAGCAGCCGCCGGCCCTCGACATCGACGATCCAATACTCGCCGATCCCGGCCCGGGCGTAGCGGACGGCCTTCTCCCCCCGGTCCGTCCGCAGCGAGGTGTCCGCGACCTCGATCAGGAGGAGCACATCGGCCGGCCTTAGACCCCGCCCCGGGTCGGTGTCGGGTCGCATGAGCACCAGGTCCGGGTCGACGACGGTCTCATCGTCGAACTCCATCGTGTACTGCACGCCCACGCTCACCTCCCGGTTGAACCGGAGGATCTCGCTCAGACGGTGCAACACGCCCAAATGACGCTTCCCGCTCGGTGACATCTCGACGATCATCCCCCCGATGAGCTCCACCCGCTCCCCCTCCCGGATGATCCCCTCCTCCACCATCCGCCAGAACTCCCCCGCCGTGATCCGGCGGAGCTTCAGCGGCGTCTCATCCGGGCCATGCGTGACGGATACGCTCGACATGCCAAGAGTTTATCCCAAGGGCTCCCGAACCCCCAAACCGAATCCCCGCACGCATCCCGATCCCCACCCGCCCCACCCGCCCCACCCGCCCCACCCGCCCCACCTGGTACTCCACCCATGAGCGACTCCACTCCCGCCAACACCGCCTCCGCCGACGCCCCCGCCCCCCGCCACTTCATCCAGCAGATGATCGACGCGCACATCGCCGAGGGACGCTGGGGCACCCCCGGCGACCCCTCCGTCGTCCGCACACGCTTCCCGCCCGAGCCCAATGGCTTCCTCCACATCGGCCACGCCAAGGCCATCTGCCTCAACTTCGGCCTCGCCGAGGAATACGGCGGCCAGTGCGTCCTCCGCTTCGACGACACCAACCCCGAGAAGGAAGAAGACGCCTTCGTCCGCTCCATCGTCGAAGATGTCCGCTGGCTCGGCTTCCGCTGGCCCGGCTACTCCGAGACCGACCCGCTCGCAGGCGTGAAGTTCGCCTCCGATTACTTCCAGCAGATGCACGGCTGGGCCGTCGAGCTGATCCAGAAGGGCAAGGCCTTCGTCGACGAGCAGTCCGCCGAAGAAACCCGAAAGGCCCGCGGCACCCTCACCGAGCCCGGCACCGAGAGCCCCTACCGCAACCGCCCCGTCGAAGAGTCCCTCGCCCGCTTCCGGGACATGGTCGAGGGCCGCGTCGCCGACGGCGGCGCCGTCCTCCGCGCCAAGATCGACATGGCGTCGCCCAACATGAACCTCCGCGACCCCGTCATGTACCGCGTCGTCAACAAGCCCCACCACCGCACCGGCGACACCTGGCATGTCTACCCCATGTACGACTGGGCGCACGGCCTCGAGGACTCCATCGAGGGCATCACCAACTCTCTCTGCACCCTCGAGTTCGAGCACCACCGCCCGCTCTACGACTGGTTCATCGACGCCATCAACGAAGGCCGCCCGGACGCCGACAAGATCCACCACCCCCTCCAGACCGAGTTCGCCCGCATGAACCTCACCTCGGTCGTCATGTCCAAGCGCTACATGCGCCAGCTCGTCGACGAAGGCCATGTCCTCTCCTGGGACGACCCGCGCATGCCCACGCTCTCGGGCCACCGCCGCCGCGGCGTCACCCCCGAGGCCATCCGCGCCCTCTCCGCCGCCGTCGGCATCACCAAGTACAACTCGATGCACGACTATGTCCTGCTCGAGAACGCCGTCCGCGAGGACCTCAACACCCGCGCCCCCCGCCGCATGGCCGTCCTCGACCCCATCAAGGTCACCATCACCAACTGGGCCGACGGCGGCGACGACACCCGCCTCGAGGACATGACCGCCGTCAACAACCCCGAGAACGAGGCCGCCGGCATACGCACCGTCCCCTTCGGCAAGACCCTCTACATCGAGCGCGACGACTTCATGGAGGACGCCCCCAAGAAGTTCTTCCGCCTCAAGCCGGGCGGCGAGGTCCGCCTCCGCTACGGCTACTGGATCACCTGCAGCGAGGTCGTGAAGAACGACGCTGGCGAGGTCACCGAGCTCCTCTGCACCTACGACCCGCACACCAAGGGCGGCGACGCCCCGCCCCCCGACGCCGAGGGCAATGTCCGCAAGGTCAAGGGCACGATCCACTGGGTCGAGGCCACCACCGCCACTCCCATCACCGTCCGCCTCTTCGACCGCCTCTACGCCGCCGACCGCCCCGGCAAGAAGACCGGCAACCACCTCGACGACCTCAACCCCGACTCGCTCAAGGTCATCGAGCACGCCTTCATCGAGCCCAACTGGGGCACCACCGACACCGAGAAGGCCGCGGGCACCGGCGTCTTCTCCGACGCCATCGAGCGCTTCCAGTTCGAACGCCAGGGCTACTTCTGCATCGACCCGAGCGAGACCCAGGCCGCGGGCCGCCCCGTCTTCAACCGCACCGTCACCCTCAAGGACTCCTGGTCCAAGCAGGCCGGCAAGTAACCGCAACGGTTCCACTCCCCCGGTGCCACTATCCGCGCAGCGGGTAGTGCTTTCCCAAGCCCCCACGCCCGGTGCCCCGAACCGCCCGCAGGGCGCTTCGGGCTCTCCGGGGTGCCACGGCTTGACCGGTTCTGCGCCATGCCGTGCCGACGCCCAACTCTGAAAAACAAAGAAGCCCCGCACCAGCGGGGCTCCCATTCACTCCGTGCGACGGATCTCAGGGCTTCTTCCCACCCTGCAGCTCCGCCACCACATCCGCCCACGCCTCCGGTGGCGGCGGCGGGTTGTGCGGCACCACGCGACGACCGCAATCGGGGCACATCGTCGGCTCGTCCGAGCCCGTGTACCCGTTCAGCAGCACATAGGTCGGCTCGGCCTTCGCCTTCCCGTCACGCGTCCAGTAGCAGGTCTCGGCCGGGTACAGCGTCGCCTCGCCCGTCTTCGGGTTCGTGAAGGGCACCGTGTCCCCGTCGCGGATCGTGTAGTCCGTGAACACCTGACCCGAGACGGCGTCGATCATGGGCCGCTCGCGCGTCCCCGCCTCCAGCGCGTTCCCACCGCCCGAGAGCGACCACACGGTCCCCCCCGCGATCGCGATGGCCGCGACGATGATCAGCACCTGCGCCCACGCGGGCCCCGCCCCGCTCGACGCCTTCTCCGTCTTCGCGCGGGCACGCTTGGCCTGCGCCGCAGGCCCCGCGTCCAGCCCGTCCATCACGCTTCCAGCGTTAGGGGACGACATAGTCACCATCCAGTTTCTTCGAGTACTCGCTCTGAGCCGCGTTCCAGAAGTCCCGCGGCGCCCCGAGGATCGACCCCGTCGGGAACCACATGTCGGGGTCAATGTACTCGATATCGCTCAGCTGCTCGATATGCCCATCGAAGAACGCGATGTTCCCCCGCATGCCCTCGTTGAAGCTGCCGTTGCGATCAGGCGCCGAACCGTGACGCAGGGCCAGCGGGCGACGGTCCTTGAACACCCACGGGATCGTCGAGCCCAGGCCAGCCTGCGGCTCGCCCGCGGCGACCGCACGGTTGTACTCCTGGTTGTTGTTGAACCACGGGCCCGTCCCGCTGAAGCCGCCGCCGAAGCCGGCGTTGATGTTCACATCGAAGTCCGGCTCCATGCTCGCGTTCGCGTAGCGGTGACCCTCGAACACCATCGCCTTCATCGACGCAGTGCCCACACGGTCGAAACGCGGGGCGTAGCCACGGCGATCGTTGCGACGGGGCGAGGTGCCGCGCGGCGGTGCATCCGTCGACGACACGAACTGCGTGCTCATGTTGTACGCGATCATCCGCCCGGTCGTGAACCCGCGGATCTCATCCTGGGCCGACCCGGACCACGGCTTGGCCGTCGCCTGGTTCTCCGGGCAGCTGAAGAACTCCAGCTCCTCGCGGTACCAATCGAACCGGTCCGCACGCACCAGGTCCGCGACATCCCCCTCCTGCACATCGTAGTTGTCGCCCGGACCGCGGAAACCCGCGTCCGAAGCGAGGGGGCCCATGAAGTCGTAGCTCTGCATCGCGATACCGTTGAAGGTCGGCGCGGCGGAACCGAACCCCGACGGCTTGCCCGCACGCTCCCACGCCGGACCGCCGATCGCGTCCCACCCGCTCGTCGTCGGCGCGCCGGCGATCCAGTCGTTGTTCGACGACCCATAGGTCGCGTGCATCTGCGCGATCGACCGCAGGTTCGCCTGGCACACCACACCCCGCGCCGCACGCCGTGCCGCGCCGAGCGCCGGAAGCAGGATGCCGATGAGCAGCGCGATGATCGCAATGACCACCAGCAGCTCGATCAGCGTGAACCCGGCCTTGTTGCTCTTGTCCCCGCGCCCCACGCAGACAGCGTCGCCCGACTCCGTCCCGGTCGAGACCGCCACCTCACCCATCGTCGTCATCAATGTGCCCCGTTCGTCCTGAGGATCGATGCCCGGCCTGAGCCCATCCGTGCTGGCCCTGAACCGTGTGACATGCCCGCCCCGAGAGTACGGATCGCGTTCGGCTTCCTTGCCGTCCGCAGCGTACCCGAGTCTTGTCAGCATCGCACCCACTGTCCACCCCAACCCCCGGCGTGGACAGCATGTGCGGAACACACCCCCTCGTCTTTGCGCTTCGTTAACACAATCCATCGGGCAACCCCCAGCCACAAACGCCCAACCCCTTCCACCACCAAGGCTTGACCACCTCCCGCGCCGCGCCGTCACGCCCCGGTCCCCCGACCCGCCCGCAGGGCGCGTCGGGCTCGTCGGCGCACCACGGCCGTGTGCCGTGGAAACACCGCGCAGCGGTTCTTCCACGAAGAACCGCCCGCGCCGTCACCCTTTCCCCCTCTGCCCCTCTGCCCCTCTGCCCCTCTCCCCCTCTGTCCCCTTTCCCCCTTTGCCCCTCCACAAAGTGGCCACTTCTCCCCCCCGCCCCTAGCCTCGCTCCATGAGCCTGATTGTCACCGGAACCATCGGAATCGATACCGTCTACACCCCCGACGGACAGCACCGCGAGAACACGCTGGGCGGCTCGGCCGTCTACTTCTCCGCGGCCGCGTCCATCTACGGCCCCGTCCGCCTCGTCGCCGCCGTCGGCGACGACTGGCCGGCCGAGCACCGGGCTGTCTTTGAGAAGTTCCCCGCCGTCGACCTCGAGGGCCTCGAGACCCGCAAGGGCTCGAAGACCTTCCGCTGGGGCGGCAAGTACCACGAGGACATGAACCAGCGCGACACCCTCTACACCGAGCTGGGCGTCCTCGAGGAGGCCCCGCCCCCCGTCCCGCAGAGCTACGAGGACTCCAAGGCCGTCTTCCTCGCCAACTCCCACCCCGCCGTCCAGATGGACCTCCTGAGCAAGCTCCCCCAGGTCCAGCTGTCGGTTGTCGACACCATGAACCTCTGGATCGACATCGCCAAGCCCGAGCTCACCCAGCTCTTGGGCAAGGTCACCGGCCTTGTCCTCAACAACGAGGAAGCCGAGCAGTTCACCGGCAAGAAGAACCCCGTCACCGCCGGCCGCGAGATCCTGAAGATGGGCCCCAAGTTCGTCGTCGTCAAGAAGGGCGAGCACGGCGCGCTGCTCATCCACAAGGACGGCCTCGCCGCCCTCCCCGCCTACCCCGTCGAGGAGGTCGTCGACCCCACCGGCGCCGGCGACACCTTCGCCGGCGGCATGATGGCCCACCTCGCCAAGGAACCCTCCGCAGACCCCTCCTTCGAGTCCGTCCGCCGCTCCATGGCCCACGGCACCATCATCGCCAGCTTCACCATCGAAACCTTCAGCCTCGACCGCCTCGCCGCCATCACCCCGGCCGATGTCCAGTCCCGCTACAACGACTACGCCGCCATGATCCGGCTGACCTGATCAAACTGATCTGATCACGACCATCCACCCCCACCAATCAGAGCCGCGTTCGTAAGAACGCGGTTTTTCATGCGCCCAACACCCAAACCCGATACCCCGTCTCCCCCGGCTCCCAGTCCTCCCCTTCTTCATCGACCACACCCAGCACCTCAAACCCACTCCGCCCGATCACCCCCCGCCACTCCTCCAGGCTGTAACTCCGAAGCCCGTACGCACTGTCGTCGTGCTCCTCCCGCTCCCCACGCTCTACAGTCAAATGACTGAACACCCGCTCCACCCGCTCACCCGCCGTCGCCGGCTCGTACTGAACCACCTGAGTCACCCGGCACTTCCCCCGCGCCCCCGTCCAGATGTCCTCCGAGGGCTCCTCTCCCCCATACGCCGTCACACTCAGCCCCACCGCGTACACCCCGCCCGCCACCAGCGCCCGCCGCACCTCGTCTAGGTGCGCGAGCAGCGCCTCATCGCTCATCAAGTGCCGGATCGAGTTGATCGTGCAGAACGCAAACCCGCACGACCCTTCCGGGCACGACCGCCCCACAAACGACCCCATGTCCGCAACAAACACCCGCCCCAACCCATGCACCCCCGCACTCTTCAGCCGCCCCCGCGCGTACTCCACCATCGCCTCGTTCAGATCGAACCCCACCACCCGATGCCCCCGCATCGCCGCCACGCGCATCAGCCGCCCCGTCCCGCACCCCGGCTCCAGCCACCACGCGTCCCGCGCCTCCCCCGTCACGAACCGCCCCGACACCATCTCCAGCCCCCGCACCTCGTCCGTTGTCCCCGGCCCGTGCAGGATGTCGTACGCCATCGGGTCCGCGTAGAACCCCACCGCCCCCGCATCGAGCTCCACACGATCCGCCATCAATCATCCAACCGGTGCACACCCAGCACACGCCCCGACCCGATCGGCCGCTCCGGATCCACTTCAATCGCCCACGCCTCCCCCGTCCGAAGCCGCACCTCCGGGCTCCCCACCCCCTGCGTCAAGAGCGAAATCGCCCCCGCGAGCTGCGGGTTGTGCCCCACCACACACACCGCCCCACCCCCATCACCACCCTCCGCAGCCGCCTCCCGGATCACATCCATCACCCCCGACACCGGCTCATCCACCCGAAGCCGCGGATCAAATTTCACCTCAACCCCAACCCCCCGAGCCACCGCCTCCGCCGTGGCCCGCGCCCGCGCCGCGTCGCTCGCGATCACCGTTGCCCCCGGCGCCCCCTCCCCGATCACCCCCGACAGCCAGATCACCTGCTGCTCCCCACGCGCCGCGAGACGACGATCCCGGTCCAGCCCCGACTCCGAGACCGGCTCGGCCTTCCCATGACGAACGATGTACACACGCATCCGGGGGCCTCCAGTGAAGGCCCGAAGACACAGGGCCATCCCGCCAACAAGCCCGTGCCTCAAGTCACGAGCTTCCCTGCAGCGAGCCCCCCGGCCACCGCCGCACCAACGCACAACGCGTTGGTCAACACAACATACCCGATCCCCAGTCCGATTTGCCGCGCCTCAAATAACCGAACCGTCTCCGCCGCAAAGCTCGACATCGTCGTAAACCCGCCCAGCACCCCCACGATCACCAACAAACGCCACGCCTCGCCCGCGTCATCCTCCGACTGACCTGCCCCACCCGTCATTAGCAAGCCTCCCACGACACCGATCAAGAGCGACCCCAGCACATTCGCCGCCAGCGTCCCAAGCGGCAACCCCGCCAGCCGCCCACCCCCGGGCAACCCCTCCGCATCACGCAGCAACGCATCCATCCCCAGCACCACGAGATACCGAAGCACCGCCCCACACCCACCACCCGCAAACACCAGCCCAAGGTTCATCAGCACCGCCCGAGTCTACAGTCACCACCCACACCGATCCCTACATGACCACCCCACCCCCGCAACACACCGACCCCGACCCACCCTCACCCACCTGGGGCTTCATCACCATCGCCCTCACGCTTGCCGGCTGGACCGCCGCCCCCCTCCTCATCCGCGAGTTCACCACCGATGTCGACCCCTACACCTCCAACGGCTGGCGCTACGGCTTCGCCGCCCTCCTCTGGCTCCCCCTCGTCCTCTGGCACACCATCCGCCGCACTATGCCCAAGGGCCTCTGGAAAGCCGCCCTCATCCCGGGCCTCATCAACGCCGCCGCCCAGGTCGCCTTCACACAAGCCCACTACCTCGTCAAGCCGGGCCTCCTCACCTTCGGCCTCCGCGTCCAGATCGTCTGCGTCGCCCTCGGCGCCGCGCTGATGTTCCCCGCCGAACGCCTCGTCATCCGCCGCCCCCTCTTCCTCGTCGGCCTCGCCATGGTCCTCGGAGGCACCCTCTCCACCGCCGCACTCCAGGAAGGCATCACCGAGAACGCCTCCGCCACCGGCGTCGCCCTCTCCATGCTCGCCGGCGCCGGGTACGCCGGCTACGCCCTCTCCGTCCGCAAGTTCATGCACGGCGTCAACCCCATGACCGCCTTCGCCGTCATCAGCCAGATCACCGCCGTCTGCATGATCGCCATCATGCTCCCCTTCGGTGAGAACTACGGCCTCACCGCCCTCGAAATGTCCCCGCCCCGCTTCGGCCTCTTCTTCCTGAGCGCCGTCATCGGCATCGCCGCCGGCCATGTCCTCTACTACTTCTCCATCGCCCGCCTCGGCGTCGCCGTCTCCACCGGCGTCGTCCAGTGCCAGCCCTTCACCGTCTCCGCCGCCAGCTACCTCATCTTCAACGAAGTCCTCCGCCCCATCCAATGGCTCACCGGCTCCTTCGCCGTCGCCGGCGCCATCCTCATGCTCATCGTCCAGCACACCACGATGAAGCGCCACCGCAAGCTCGCCAAAGCCGCCACCGCAAGCTCGCCAAAGCCGCCGCCGCCCAGGTCGTCATCGACCCCGGCCCACCCGACCTCCCCCCCGGCACCCCCGCAGACCTCGAAGCCTTCAAAGACTTCCCCCCCGACCCCGAAGTCGCCATCACCTACAAAGCCACCGACCCAACCCGCTAGCACGAAAGGCAACGGGTGCCGTGGAAACACCGCGTAGCGGTTTTTCCACGAACAGGGAACCCCGGTGCCACTGACCCGGCTCCGCAGGTCAGCGCCGAATCGGTGCCCCGAACCACCCGCAGGGCGCTCCGCCCCGCCCCACCCCTGGCACCCGCCACACCTCCCCACTCCGTCTCTCCGTCTCTCCATCTCTGCGTCTCTTCCCCCGCCCGGTGCCACTATCCGCGTAGCGGGTAGTGCTCCTTCTCCCCAATGGGGAGAAGATGGCCCAAAGGGCCAGATGAGGGGCTCCCACAAGCGCAGCGCCTCCCACCCCTCCAAGCCTCCTTTCCCACCCAACGCTCGATCATCAACTGCCTCTTTGCCCGATGCCATTGACCCGGCTTCGCAGGTCAGTTCCGAAGACCATGCCCCCCAACCTCCAGCCCCCCGGTGCCCCGAACCGCCCGCAGGGCGCTTCGGGCTCCCCGCCCAACGCGCCCGCAACACCTCCCAACTCCGTCTCTTCGTCTCTTCGTCTCTGCGTCTCTTCCCGCCCCCCGTGCCTCCGTGCCTCCGTGCCTCAATGCCTTCCCCCCGATCCCCTCCCCCTACCCTCCCCCATGCCTCCCTCCGCCCTCGCCATCACCGCCCTCGCTCTCCTCCTCGCCATCACCCTCGCCCTCCTCCTCCGCGCCCTCGGCGCCCGAGCGAAGGCAGAGCAGACCGCCGCTATCGCAACCAACACCGCCGACCGAGCCGCCGCCGACGCCGAACGCCTTGCCGCCGAACGCACCACCGAAGCCGCCCGCCTCCAGTCCCTCGCCGACGACCTCCGCACCCAGCTCGACGAGGCCCGCACCGCCCACACCCGCGCCGAGGAGCAGCTCGCCGCCATCCGCGAACGCCTCACCGAGCGCGACCAGCTTGAGGCCAACTTCAAGGAGTCCTTCCGCGCCCTCTCCCTCGATGTCCTGAAGGAAAGCCGCTCTCAGTTCCTCGCCGAGGCCAAACCAGTCTTCGACAAGGCCCGCGACGACCAGGCCGCCCTCGTCAAGCCCATCAACGAAACGCTCGAGAAAACCCGCGAAAAACTCGATGTCATCGAGCGAGCCCGCGCCGAGTCCTTCGGCAAAATCACCGAGCAGATCGCCCAGATGACCGGCGCCAACGCCGCCCTCACCAACGAAACCGGACGACTCGCAAAGGCCCTCTCCCGCCCCGAAATGCGCGGCCAATACGGCGAGATCCAGCTCCGCCGCGTCGCGGAGCTCGCCGGCATGGTCAGCTACTGCGACTTCTCCGAGCAGGCCAGCGTCCGCGACGCCGACGGCGCGCTGCTGAGGCCCGACATGATCGTCCGGCTCCCCAACGAGCGCGTCATCGCGGTCGACGCCAAGTGCAACACCTACGCCTATCTCGAAGCGGTCAACGCGAAGGATGATGATGAACGCAAGGCCCACCTCCAGCGCTTCGGCCGCCATGTCGCCGACCAGGCCAAGAAGTTGGGCGACAAGAAGTACTGGTCCCACTGGGAGGGCAGCCCCGAGTTCGTCGTCATGTTCGTCCCGGGCGACCACTTCGTCGACGCCGCCCTCGCCGAACGCCCCGACCTCATCGAGCACGCCGCCGCCAGCAATGTCATCCTCGCCAGCCCCAGCACGCTGATCGGCCTGCTCCGAGCGGTCGCTGTCGGCTGGCGCGAGGCCCGCCTCGCCGACGAGGCCCGCGAACTCTTCGAGCTCGGCAAGGAACTCCACGAACGGGCCGCCGTCGCCTTCGGCCACGCCGCAAGCCTGGGCAAGGCGATCAACGCCAGCGTCGAACGCTACAACAAGCTCGTCGGCTCCATCGACTCCCGCCTCGTCCCCACCCTCGCCAAGTTCGAAGACGCCGGCGTCACCTCCGGCAAACCCCTCGAATCCCCCACCAGAGTCGAACTCCCAGTGAGACCGTTCGAAAACGCCCCGGCCGACACCTAAGCCTGCGAATAAAGAAACCCGGGACCCACAAGCCCTGGGCCTGATTTGCAATATAATGTTATATCACCGACGCCGACGCGTCCCGATCACGCCGAGCGCGATCCCCGCCATCGCCGAAGCCGAAGGCAGCGGGATCAGCGTCGTCTGGAAGAACGGGTTACCCGTGGTCACATAGTGAGCGCTCCCACCATCCGCGAGCCGCTGGATGTGCATCGCGATCCGGGCCTCACCCCGAAGCAGCCGCGACAGCCCCGTCGAGAAGAAGTCATCCTCCGCCTCGTAGCTGATCCGAAGCCACTCCCCCGCGTCCACCCCGTTCTTCACCCCGCCCGACTTCTTCCGCTCGAACGACCCGAGCGTCCCCGCCCAAGCCGAGCTGAGCGCCCCACCGCCCTGAATCCCGTCGTCGTCCTCGCCGTCGAACTTCACGCCCGACGACCACCCGTCGATCTCGCCGTCCTCGAGGCCCGAGATGCTGTCCTCGAACCAGATCCGCGTGATCGTCCCGGCCCCGCTCTGCGAGAAGGTGAAGGTCGCCTCGTCGTGGTCGACCGAGATCTCGATCGCGAAGTCGACGAGCGGATCGTGGTCGCCGGTGTAGCGGACGCTGTCGAGGCTGTAAGTCTGGCCGGCGGCGGTGGCGGCGGTGGCGGCGAGGGCGGCGAGGATGGTCGCGGACAGGGTGGTCTGCATCGGCGGTGGGTCCAGTCTGGTTTGAGTTGCCCGGATTCGGGGGTGACTGTACCCGGCGGTCGGGAATAAGACAACGCACGCAGCCCAATTTGGGTGGGGCTGAGTGCGTCTGGATGGCTGGATTGCTGTTATCGGGCGGTCAGCGGCGGCGGCGGGCGGCGACGGCGAGGACGCCGAGGCTCAGGCCGGCGAGGCCGGCGGCCGAGGGGAGGGGGATGATGACCGTGGAGATGGTGGGGAGGGTGGTGATGTAGGCGTCGCCGTTGGTGCGGCCCTGGAGGCGGAGGCCGATGCGCGAGTCGCCGCTCAGGAGGCTCTGGAGGCCGTACTGAGCGAAGTCGCTGTCGGCGGCGAAGGTGATGGAGATGTGTTCGCCGGCGTTGATGCCGTTGTTGACGCCGCCGGCCTTGGTGCGCTCGAACTTGGAGAGGGCGCCGCCCCAGTCGAAGCCGCGGGCGGTGCTGGCGTCGGCGTCAGCGGTGAAATCGACGCCGGAGTGGGCGTCGGAGATGAAGCCGGAGGAGAGGCCGAGGATGGTGTCCTCGAACCAGATCTCGGTGATGATGGCGGAGGTGGTGTTGCGGAAGGTGAAGGTGGCGGTGTTGCCCGAGGCGGAGAGCTCGAGGGCGAACTCGGAGAGGGCCTGGTTGCCGGTGGCCGGCGAACTGGGTGCCGTGGAGCTCCACGAGGGGGCGCCGGACTGGGCCCAAGACTGGGCTGCGGCGGGTGCCGCGGACAGCGCGAGCGCGATCAAGATGGACTTGTTGGGGTTCACTCTGACTCTTCCTCTTCTTCCCGACTTGGGCTGTCGTCGGCGGCATTAAGTGTAAGTCAGAAGGACCTTGCTGACCATGCACTTGAGGCGATGCGACCGCTTTCGAGTACGGAATTTCACAGGCGCGGATGCCGCGGGGGGGAGATTTCTGTTCTGACCGGCGGCCAACCCCTTGATCGTGGTGTGGGTAAGTGCCCGGAGGGTTCGCCCTAAGTTCCATGTTTCGGGGGGTTTGCGCGCGCTTCGGGTGGGTCAGGGCGCGGGCGGCTTTGCGGCGGGTCTCGTTGCTATTGGACTCGTCGGCGGCGAGGTCGGCGAGGGTCTGGATGGCTTGTGGTAGTGCTGCTGTGCGGATGAGATCGGCCCGGAACTCGGCGATCGTGCGGAGGGCCTGGACGCGTTCTGTTACCCATGGGTGGGCGAGGATTTCGGCGAGCTGGAGGACGGTGAGGGCGTGGAGCTCGCAGAGGGCCTCGGTGGGCAGGTGGGCGCGGTAGAGGTCCTCGATGAGCCGGGCGGGGGACCATGACTCGGGGCCGCCGGGGAGGCGGGTGGGGTCGGGGTGCTCGGGTGGGTTGGTTGTGTGTGACTTTGTCTCCATACGGGTAGTGTATGGGGTTGTGAGGGTTGGGTGCAAGTAAAATGTTTGGGCAGGGGGGCAGAGGGGCAGAGGGGTAGAGGGGCAGAGGGGCAGAGGGGTAGAGGGGCAGAGGGGCGGGGGGAGCACTACCCGCTGCGCGGATAGTGGCACCGGGGGTGGGGGGGCGGGTGGGGGTGATAATGGATGGAATGGTGGGTAGGGGGTTGCGTTGGGGGGTGGGGGGTCGCTAGTTTAGGGGTTAACTGGCCCCGTGGCTTTCGGCTCGGGCGGGGGCTGGCGTCGTTTCGGGCCGGTGCACTTTGAGAGAGAGCACGACATGGTGAAGAGCATCGTTTGCGTGCTGGGGCTTTCGGCCTTGGCGGGGACGGCGTCGTCGGCGACCTGGTCGACGGCGTTCATCACGGACCTGGACAGCCAGCTTCAGAACGAGGGATCTCTGATCGTGGCGACCAACGCCGGGGCGGGGGCCGGGGCGATGGCGGTGACGGTGGGGGGGATCGATTTCGGTCTCGATGAGAGCCACCTGTCGCGGATCACGAACCACGCGGACACGGCGTGGCTGACGGGTTCGGAGCCGTCGGCGGTGGCGAACCTGATGGGGACGGGGCACCGGATCGCGGAGTGGACGCCGGACGAGGAGATCGACTTCGGGGACCTCTTCGTCGTTGGTCAGCAGTACCGGCTGCAGCTGGTCATCGGGCACGCCTGGGACTGGGCGGCGGTGAACCTCATCGGGCCGGACGGGGTGAGTTATTACAACCCGGATAATGATGTGAACGGGACGCCGCAGGCGACGCTTGCGACTTATGACTGGGTGGCGACGGCGTCGAGCCAGCCGTTCGTAATGGATGTGGGCGCGAACCAGGGTCGTATCAACCTGCTTGGGTACGCGCTGCATGTGGTGCCGGCGCCCTCGGGTGCGGTGGTGCTGGGCGCGGCGGGGCTGGCGGCGATGCGTCGTCGTCGGTGAACCGGATTGAGATTTCCCTTGTGCGGCACGGCCCGGTGACGGGTCGTGTTGCCTTTTTTGGGCAATGGGCAATGGGGGGGTGGTTTGGGGGTGGTTGGTTCGTGGCCTTCCTCGCTGCGCTCGTCAGACCACGGCACCCGGCTCGTTGGGTTGGTGAGACGGCTTGTGGTGAGGCGGTCACAGCCAGGCGAGGGTGAGGACCAGCCAGAGTGTCAGCGTGCCGCCGAGGAATACGCGGAGTGTGGTGCGCGTGGCCGGGGTGGCGGGGCCGACCTTGACGGGGTGGAGGACGCGGTCGGTGCCGGCGTGGTCGCAGAGGGCCTGCTCGGCGGCGTAGACGGCTTCGAGACGCGCGAACATGTAGCGCCGGCTTCCCTCGATCGTGATCATGAAGAGCACGGTGAGGGCCGCGGCCCCGAGGGCGAGGAGCCCGCGGCGGTCGGCGAAGAGCTCGATGCCGATGGCGGTGATGACGGCGGCGTTCATGTAGACGGCCTGCTGGAGTTTGCGCCAGGTGAGGTTGTCCTCGTGCTGGTAGAGGGCGACGGCCTGCTGCAATTGGGCGATGAGCGCGGCTTCGCGGTCGTTGGGCATGGCTGGCTCCCGGGTCCGCTGGCGTTGGTCGCAGCATACACCGGGGGCGCGTGCGTGGGCGGGGGCGGGGCCCCCGCACGCCCGTCTTGGGAGCGGGGGTTGGGGGTGGTTTGGGGATTTGGTGTTCGTAGTTGATCTGCAGAACCAGATCGGCCAACGCACCGGGCGTTGCAACTACTCATTGATTGGGAAGCCCGCCGGCCCAATGTCAGTTTCAGTTAGTGGCGAGACATTTGGCGAATGTCCCGGAAAATGATGGGTGGGTGAGACGAGGATCTTCGGAACAGATATCTGTCCTTGAAGCAACTCGACCTCTGTTCCTTCAATGTGATAGCCTTTGGGTACATAACTTGATCGTACGGCGTCGGCAATTTTTGTGCCCGCACTAATCATCAAACGATTGGGTTCCTGTCGACTGTCGCAATCGTTTGGTTGGGACTCGATTGCTGTCGCTGCAGCAAGGAACGCGGCATGGTGACCGACGACGCCAGTGATCGCCGCAGAAGACAGTCGCGGAAGATGTAGCGGTTTATGGTCGCACCACAGTCGGTGGGTCCAAATGCCACGCTGGCGTGCAAATATGATCGGCACAGTGCGCAATCGACTGCTCCCATCAATTGTCTCGGAATAAATCTGCTTACCCGACAAAGCGATTAGGCAAAACCTATCTAGAAAGTCGATCCCGAACTGGCGGCGAGCATCTGGCTGTAGCCTAATTGCCTGTGTAATCGGCCACTGGAAGCCGCTGGCGCTCTGGCATGCGAGCATGGATAGTGGGTACCTTGGATTATCCTTTAGTTGAAGTAGGCGATCAATTAGTCCAACAAGACTTGTTGTGCCGATAACGATGCCCTCTATGCCATTGCCGATCGTCATCGTAAAACCGAAGGGAGATGACGAGAAAAACGGTGTTGTGGTGATCCGTACGCCGCGAACACTTGTCGGAATGCGAGCGATATGAAGCAGCGTGTCAAATTTGCTGGAGTAGTCATCCGCACTCAGGCGAGGAGCCTCTGTGATTCTCTCGGCGGCACGAATGCTGTAGTGCCACCAGGCGATCTTCGTCTTGCCCAGCCAGTGATTTAGCAGCACGGTGTCGTCTGTGCGCATGCGCCCTTGCAGGCATCTCTCAAGAATAGGTCTAACCCGAGGTTCATAGCGGGCCCATTTGGCGTTGCAATCTGAACACGCGTGTGACCACACGGTAGGCCATGGGCGAAAGGTGCCCTTTATTGTGCAGCCTTTGCCGCTAGTCCACCTTGTTAGCCATGTCGGGATGACATGCTCTTGGGTCGCCGTTCTGGCGGTGAGCTGTTTCAAACAGAAGCAACACAAGAGCCGTGTCGGAAAAGGGATAGGTGTCGGTTGCAAAGGGCGAGGCGACGCCGTTGGGCGACTCCCGCCACGCTAGAAATCAATAATCGAAGTCGTCATCCCCGCCGGGGGCGGCGGCCTTCTTCTTTTCCTTAAGCTCGACGATGGCGGCCTCGGTGGTCAGGAGGAGGCCAGCGATGCTGGCGGCGTTCTGGAGGGCGACGCGTTCGACCTTGGTGGGGACGATGACGCCCATGTCGACGAGGTCGCCGTACTGGTGGGTGAGGGCGTTGAAGCCGTAGTTGGTTTCGGTGGACTCCTCGACCTTGCTGGCGATGACGGAGCCGTCGAGGCCGCAGTTGGCGGCGATTTGCTTGATGGGTGCGGAGACGGCGCGGTGGACGATGTCGATGCCGAGTCGCTCGTCGCCGGTGGCCTTCTTCTTGAGGCCTTCGAGGGCCTTGCGGGCGCGGAGGATGGCGACGCCGCCGCCGGGGAGGATGCCTTCCTCGACTGCGGCTCGGCTGGCGTGGAGGGCGTCCTCGACGCGTGCCTTCTTCTCCTTCATCTCGACCTCGGTGGCGGCCCCGACATTGATCTGGGCGACGCCGCCGGCGAGCTTGGCGAGGCGTTCCTCGAGCTTTTCGCGGTCGTAGTCGGAGCTCGAGGCGTCGATCTGGTGCCGGATCATTTCGATCCGGCCTTGGATGTTGTCGTTGGTGCCGGCACCCTCGACGATGGTGGTGTTGTCCTTGTCGATGGTCACCTTCTTGGCGCGGCCGAGGTCATTGAGCTCGAGCTTCTCGAGGTCGATGCCGAGCTCGTCCATGATGGCCTGGCCGCCGGTGAGGGTGGCGATGTCCTGGAGCATTTCCTTGCGGCGGTCGCCGAA
>CAZTQV010000037.1:0-28209 GCA_964615815.1 uncultured Phycisphaeraceae bacterium
CGCGAGCTGGGTTCAGACCGGCGTGAGCCAGGTCGGTCCCTATCTGCCGTGGGCGTTCCAGACTTGACAGGAGTCAACCCTAGTACGAGAGGACTGGGTTGGACCGACCCCTGGTGATCCTGTTGGCGCGCTCGCGCCATCGCAGGGTAGCTACGTCGGGCAGGGATAACCGCTGAAAGCATCTAAGCGGGAAGCCCCCCTGGAGATGAGGTCTGGTGGCCTTGTGCGAAAGACCCCCGGAAGACTACCGGGTTGATAGGCCGCAGGTGTAAGGGTCGTGAGGCCCTCAGCTGAGCGGTACTAACGGTCGAAGGATCAACCGTACCTACCAGCCGCCGAGATGACTGTGCTTTGCACCTTGCAAAGTCATGGCTCACTCGGCTGTGCACGAGACTACAACGCCGGCGTCGTCGCAAGCTATTGCGGCGGCGGCGGTACAGTCGACTTAGTCAGCGTGGCTTGCCACGCTCGATGCAGAATGATTGCATCTGATTGGCGGCTTCGGCCGTCCCGCTCGTCGGATTCCGGCTTGCCGGTGTGTGTGAGAGCTCGCTCTCATCCGCGTCGGCCGCCATGGCTCACGAGAGATCGTGGGTTTATGGATTGTCGGTGACCATAAGCATCGGGCAACACCTGTTCCCATCCCGAACACAGCAGTTAAGCCGATGCTGCCGATGATACTGCACTGCGGGAAAGTAGGTCATCGCCGACTTTTGGGCTCCCTGAGGTAAACCTCCGGGAGCCCTTTTCGTTTTTGCGTGTTGCCTTTTGCCGTCGGTTCGCGCCGTTCCTTGCACCAGGGAGGAACGAGCACGATGGCACTGCAACTCGG
This sequence comes from uncultured Phycisphaeraceae bacterium, assembly GCA_964615815.1. Classification (GTDB taxonomy): domain Bacteria; phylum Planctomycetota; class Phycisphaerae; order Phycisphaerales; family UBA1924; genus DAIQNV01. Next base: position 833 of record CAZTQV010000037.1, read on the forward strand.
CGACACCGCACCCGACTTCGTCCAGGACTCGACGCACGGACGGATCCGGCTGTACGACTATCTCGGCGACTCGTGGGGGGTGCTGTTCTCGCATCCCGCGGACTTCACGCCGGTGTGCACGACCGAGCTCGGGTCCATTGCGCGGCTGAAGCGGGCGTTCGATGATCGCAGTTGAAGGTGCTCGGGCTGAGCGTGGATGCGCTGGATCGGCACGAGGCCTGGGCCAAGGGCATCGAGGAGACGCAGGGTGTCGCGCTGAAGTTCCCCTTGATCGCGGACGCGGACCGGTCGGTGGCCGAGGCGTACGGCATGATCCATCCGAAGGCGGACGGCACTCTGACGGTGCGATCGGTCTTCGTGATCGGGCCCGACAAGACGATCAAGCTGATGCTCACCTATCCCGCGAGCACGGGGCGGAACTTCGACGAGCTGCTGCGGACGATCGACTCCCTTCGGCTGACCGCGGAGTACAAGGTGGCGACGCCGGCGAACTGGTTGCACGGCGAGGACTGCATCATCGTCCCGGCGGTCTCGGACACGGACGCGGATCGGCTGTTCCCGATGGGGTACCGGACGGTGAAGCCGTACCTCCGCGTGACGCCGCAGCCGAACCTTTGATTGATCGGCAGGCGGTCCGAGGTCGGGAGGCCGCTTCATTCGCCCTGAAATCATCGGTCCTAGACCCCGAGTAACCGCTGGCGGCCGGAAGTCTGGTAGGCTCCGGTCTGGTCACTCGGGAGCTGGCGTATGTGGCAGGCGTTGTTCGAGGGTCCCGCGGCGGTGTTCGCTGTGCCGGCGTTGGTCGGGACGGGGCTGTTCGTGTTCCGGCTCGTGATGGTGCTCGTCGGCGGGGCGGACCTTGGCGTGGACGCGGATCTCGATGGGGGCGGCGCGGGCGCAGGGGGCGGCGCGGGCGCAGGGGGCGATGCGGATGCCGGGGGTGAGGTGGAGGCGCTCGACGCTCAGGGTTCGAGCTCGATCTTCCGCTATCTCTCGTTGCAGTCGGTGGCGGCGTTCGCGATGGGCGCGGGGTGGGCGGGGCTGGTCGCGTACCGGTCGTTCGAGTGGTCGTTCGGCTTGTCGACGCTCGCGGCGGTCGGCGGCGGCGTAGGGATGGCGTATCTGCTGATCGCGATGATCAGGGTGATCCTGCGGTTGCAGTCGGACGGGACGGTCTCGATCGACTCGGCGGTGGGGCATGACGGCGAGGTGACGCTGACGGTGCCGGCGAGCGCGGCCGGGCGGGGGACGGTGCGGGTCGTGGTCGACGGGCGGGACCGCGAGTACGCGGCCGTGGCCGCGGGGGGCGAGGCGCTGCCGACGGGGTCGCGGGTGCGGGTGGTGTCGGTGAACGCGGACCGGACGCTGGTGGTGGATCGGGCGTAGGCCTGCATTTCCTGGGGCGGCCGAGATTCGGTCGACACGGGCCGGGCGTTCGGCGGTAGATTGGGAAGGCTCGTGTTCGCGGTGCGTCCGGAGGGGGCGTGCGGAAGCGGTGAGCGCGGTGTATCAGGGGAGGCTGCGATGGAATCGTTGCTGGTGTTGGCGCAGAGCGGCGGGGAGTTCAACCCGCTGCCGATCATCGGGTTGGCGGCGGCGATCCTCGTCCTCTTGATCCTGGGCGTGGTGACGGTGTCGCTTCTGTACAAGCGGTGCCCGTCGAACCGCGTGCTGGTCGTGTACGGCAAGGTGGGGGCGAGCCGGGCGGCGATCTGCATGCACGGCGGCGGGCGGATCGTGTGGCCGCTGATCCAGAGCCACGCGTACCTGAGCCTTGAGCCCCTGGTGATCGACATCCCGCTCGAGGGGGCGCTGAGCCTGAACAACATCCGCGTGAATGTGCCGAGCACCTTCACGGTGGGCATCTCGCGGGACCAGGTGCTGATGAACAACGCGGCCGAGCGGCTGCTGACGCTTTCGAACAACCAGATCCGCGAGCAGGCGCAGGACATCATCCTGGGCCAGCTTCGCCTGGTGATCGCGACCCTGTCGATCGAGGAGATCAACAAGGACCGCGAGAAGTTCATGAACCTGATCAACGAGAATGTGGCGGGTGAGATCAACAAGATCGGCCTGGAACTGATCAATGTGAACATCCGCGACATCACGGATGCGTCGGGGTACATCGAGGCGATCGGTCAGCGGGCGGCGGCCGAGGCGATCAACCGGGCGAAGGTGGAGGTCGCGCAGCAGGAACGCGAGGGCGCGGTCGGCGAGGCGGTCGCGGTGCGGGAGCGGAATGTCCGCGTCGCTGAGGAGCGGGCGAAGGCGGACGAGGGGCAGAAGTCGGCCGAGCAGAAGCAGCGCGTGGCGGTGGCGAAGCTCGAGGCGGAGGCGATGGCGGGCGAGGCGCAGTCGCGGCGTGACCAGGAGGTCGCGGTGGCGGAGCGCGAGGCCGAGACGATCGCGGCGAAGAAGACCTTCGAGCAGGAGCAGCGTGTGCGGGTCGCCGACGCGGAGGCGCGTGCGGTGGACGGCGAGAACACCTCGTCGGCGTCGGTCGCGGAGTCGAACGCGAAGCTGGCCGAGGTGCGCGCCGAGGCGACGCGGCGGGCGGAGGTCGCGGAAGCGCAGGCGCGGCGGACCATCTTGGAGGCCGAGCGCGAGCAGGAGCTGGCGCGGCTGGCGAAGGAGCAGCTGGCGCCGCAGGAGATCGAGAAGAAGCGGGTTGAGATCGCGGCGGAGGCCGAGGCGGAGAAGCGTCGCCGCGAGGCGAAGGGCCAGGCGGACGCGGAGCTGGCGCGGTACCTGGCCGAGGCGGAGGGCGTGCGTCAGGTGCTCGAGGCGAAGGCGGACGGGTACCGCAAGCTGGTGGAGGCGTGCTCGGAGAACCCGCAGGTGGCGCCGACGCTGCTGCTGATCGAGCAGCTGCCGGAGCTGGTGGCGCAGCAGGTCAAGGCGATCCAGAACCTGAAGATCGACAAGATCACGGTGTGGGACTCGGGCTCGGGTTCGGGCGGGAAGGGCCGGGGCAACGCGACGGCGGACTTCCTGTCGGGCATGATCGGTTCGCTGCCGCAGGTGCATGAGCTGGCGAAGCAGGCGGGGGTGGAGCTGCCGGGGGCGCTCGGGCGGCTGACGGAGACGCCCGTCGAGCCGAAGATGCCGCCGGTGGTGACGCCGGTTGCGCCGCCGAAGATCGAGAAGAACGGGCAGGCTTGAGCCGCGAAGGCGTCGATGTTGCGGGTTTGATCGAGGAGCTCGGCCGGTTCCCGGCGGTGCTGCGCGTGCTGACGGCGGGGCTTTCGCGCGAGGGCGCGGATCGGTCACCGGGCGAGGGCGTGTGGTCGATCCGCGCGGTGGCCTTGCACCTGGTGCTCGAGGAGCGGGAGGACTTTCGCCCGCGGCTGCGGTCGACGCTCGAGGACCCGGGCCGGGCGTGGGAGAAGATCGACCCCGAGGCGTCGGTGCGGCGGGACCTGGCCGAAGCGCCGGGGCTGGCGGATCTCGTCGCGTGGTTCGAGGCGGAACGCGCGGAGTCGGTGAAGTGGCTGCGGTCGCTGGATGGTGCGGACTGGTCGTCGGCGTATCAGCACCCCTCGCACGGGCCGATCTACGCGGCTGACCTCTTGGTCAGTTGGTCGGCGCACGACTGGCTGCACGCGCGTCAGATCGTCAAGCGCCGGTACGAGGGGGCGATCGGGCTGGCGCCGGGTTCCGATCATCTGTATGCCGGGCAGTGGGGGGCCTGAAGGGGCGTTCATGCGCGGGTGCTCGCGTGGGCGGTACACTGCCCGCGGGAAGGAGCCCACGATGGCCGACAATGAAGCACGCCTCTACGACGGTGCCGCGGACGACCTGCTGAGTTCGGAAGGATCCGCGCAGCGGGTGAGCCTGCTGCCGGGCGGATCGGGGAAGATCGAGGCGGGCAAGCGGCTGCGCCTGTTGTGGGGGCAGGACATGCTGAGCGATGTGCTCGACGGTCGCTACCGCGCGGTGGTGTGCGGCGTGAACGACGAGGACAACGACCACGGCATTATCGCGCAGTTCGTGAACCTGGTCACCGCGAGCCAGTGGTCGGTGAAGGCTGTCACCAGCTACGCGAAGATGTTCCAGGAGTCGGTGAGCGTGCACGCGGCCCACGACCGCGAGCCGTATGTGCTCAAGTACGACCTCGACAGCCTGATGATCTTCGCGCTGCTGCGGCCGCACGGGCGGGACCACTTCACGATCGGCGATCTCGGTCGCGGGTTCCAGACGGTGACGCGGATGCTGCAGGGGCGGGCGGATCGCCGGCCTGTGTGCACGGTGTCGTTCCTCGGGGCGCGGTCGAACCGGCTTGTCGGGGACGATGGGCAGGAGCCGAGCTTCGAGACGGTGCTGCGGATGATGCACACCTCTGGGTTCCGCGGCGATGTGTACCCGAGCCCGATGATGTGGGACCGCGGGCAGGTCGGGGTGTTCCCGAGCTACCCATTCCCCGCGGGGCTGGACCGGATGCGCGAAGGCTCGAGCTGAGCGGGCGTCGGCGACGCGGAAGAATAGCGACGCCGACGGAACGCTCCGTCGGCGTCACCCCAGCGAGCCGGCCGCGCCCCGAACCATCGGGACGCGGCACGATCGTGCGAACGGATCAGTCGCAGCCGCCCTGGTACGCCCCGAGGAACACAACGATGTCCCCGTAGGTCGCCCGCCGGTCGCCGTTCAGGTCGGCCCGGTGCGAGTTGTCGGCGAAGTCGCGGAGGAAGGTCTGGATGTCGTGGACGGTCATGCGGCCGTCGCGGTTCATGTCGCCCTCGCACTCGGGGGGCATCATGAAGACATCGACGGGCATCGCGCCGCCGCCGTGCATGTTGCGCATCAGGATGTCGCTGAGGAGCGTCGCGTCGACCTCGTCGACGAGCCGCTGCGGGAGGTAGGCCTCGTACCAGAACCGGTCGCCGTCGCGGAGACGGACGAACTGGTCCCGCAGCACGCGGAACAGCGTCTCGCCGACCATCGCGCCCGGCTTGTGCGGCTCGGCCAGCAGGCCGACCCATGCGTCGATGTCATCGGGCGAGGCGTACACGCTCGCGAGGGCCGCGGCCTTGTCCGCGTCCTGCGTGATCTCGAGGAATGTCTGCGCCGCGGTCATCCCGAAGGCGACGCGGATCTGGTTGTAGCTCGCCAGCCCGTGGTCGCGCCCGCGCTGGATGTTCAGTGACGCCAGGTCGAACCCGCCCGCGCCGGGGGGCCCGAAGAGGAAGTTGCGGACGGCGTCGACGATCTCGGAGTCGATCTCCTGGGCCTGCTGCCCCGCCAGCCCGCGGAGGACGGGCTCGATGCCGTGGGTGATGGTCTCCTGCGGCACGAAGAAGGCGTCGCGCAGGGCGATATCGCCCGCCGGGATCGTGTCCCCGTTCTCATCCAGCCGCATCAGCGTGCCCGAGAGCATCGTGTGCCCCACGCGGTAGGCCGCCGTCGCGAACTCGTTGCTGATGCCCGGGTTCACATCGTCGCGATACCCCTGGTAGGGCGGGATCGCGCCCGGACCGAGGAGCAGAGGCAGGAACTCGTTGTAGGTGATCGCCTGCATCTGTGCGGCGACGATCGCGCGGGCCCGCTCGTAGATCTCGTCCCCGGTCAGCTCGCGGTTCGCCGCGCGGATCTCGTCGGCCAGGCGGTTGTGCTCGCGGACGAAGAGTGTGTGCAGCGCCGTCAGGCCCACCTGCTCGTTCGCCCGGATGTCGCCCGCGAGGAAGAAGCTCGGGTCGTGCGAAGTGGGGGCGTTGTGCAGCCCGGCGGTGTTGAAGGGCAGCAGGTCGCCGTCGCTGGTCTTCAGCCGGCCGGTGCCGTCGAGCGTGCGCAGGGCCCGGGCCCGGTGGTCCTCGCTCCCGTAGACATTCGAGGCGTCGACGAACGCCGTGATGTTGTTGAGCTGCTGGCGCACGCCGTCGCGCATCACCCCGTGCGAGCGATCGAGCCCGATCGTCTGCGTGCCGGTCGAGGCGGGGTCGAAGAACGGGTCACCCGTCGGCACCGCGACATCGAAGGGCTCGGCCGGGCTCGCGATCGGCGTTTCGGTGATGTCGTGGTCGAGGAACTGCCCCCACGACCAGAGGTAGTCCGTCGCGCCGCGCGCGTTCGGATGCGACTGGTACGCCGAGGCGACCGCGTTGCTCACCGCCCGCGCGCTCGGGCGGTTCCCGCCGGCGGGCGAACCGATGCCGTCGGCATAGCCGACAGGCGCGGTGCGCATGAGCGGGTGCGCCGCCGCACCCCAGGTCGGCCGCCGCTCGTTGTTGCCCACGCCGGTGATCGTGCGGAACACCCGCGGGAACACCGCGGGCCCCGGCTCCCAGCCGAGTTGGTCGTCCGCCGGCAGCACCGCCGGGCGCTGCACAAGCGAGGTGCGCCGCGCGTCGGGCGCATCAACATCCGAGAGCGGCTGCAGCACGCCCTGACCCAACGCCGCGCCGGAAGAAATCGCGCAGCCGACGATCGACTTCAAGAACAGCCCGTTCATGGCCTTCCCCTTCTGGAAACCCCCTAAGGGGCCTAGCCAATACGGTACCAAGACCTCCGGTCTGGCGGAAGGCCCGGGCCGTCGGATTGCGGGGTCGCAAGTGCTTTCGTGGGCTCAGTTTCCGCGCAGTTTGCCAGCTGTCGGCCGGCGTTCGCCACGGGTTCAGATCGCGTTCGCCGCCGCCCGCCGCCCCCGCGAACCCTCGCCCCCCGCTCCGGGCGTGGGCGGCGCGCAACCTTATAGAAGGATCTATCAATCGGATCGCAGGTAAGAAATCCGCGGCGGACTACTCCCGCCACGGCCCCCGCGCGATCGGCATCCGCCGCCCCGCGCCGAACGCGACATGCGTCACCTTCAGCCCCACCGCCGCCTGCCGCCGCTTGTACTCGTTGAGATCGATCAGCCGGCACACACGCCGGATCGTCTCCGCGTCGGCCCGGTCGCCGATGGCTTCCCGCACCCGCGCCACCGATGCCCGCTGCTCCACATACAGGTCGATGATCGCATCGAGCACCTCGTACGCGGGCAGGCTGTCCTCGTCCTTCTGCCCCGGGGCGAGCTCGGCGCTCGGCGGCTTGGTGATCGTCGCCTCGGGGATCGGCGGGCGGGCGAAGCCCATCGCGCCGGCGTTCGCGTTGATCCAGTTCGACACGCGGTACACCAGCGTCTTCGGGATGTCGCTCAGGACGGCCAGGCCCCCGTTCATATCGCCGTAGAGCGTGCAGTAGCCGACCGCGAACTCGCTCTTGTTCCCCGTCGTCAGCACGAGCGCCCCGGTGCGGTTGCTCAGCGCCATCACGATCGTCCCGCGGACACGGCTCTGCAGGTTCTCCTCGGTCAGGTCGGGCAGCGTCTCGCCCAGACGCCGCTCCGCCAGTTCGCCGAAGGCGGGGTCAAGCACGCCCGCGAACCCGTCGAAGGGCTCCGCGATCGGCGTCGTGATCATCCGGACGCCCAGCCGCTCGGCGAGGTCCGCCGCGTCCGACTTCGAGTGGTTGCTCGAGTACTTCCCGGGCATGCTCACGCCGAGGACGCTGTCGCGCCCGAGCGCCGCCACAGCCAGCGCCGCGGTCAGCGCACTGTCGATCCCCCCGCTCAGCCCGATGATGGCCTTGCGGAAGCCGGTCTTGCGGACATAGTCGCGCACGCCCAGCACCAGCGCCCGCCAGACCATCTCCTCGGGCGACTCGTGCTCGTCCCGCGGCAGGTCCTCGCCGCCCGCGACACCCCGGTCGGCGTCCACATCGACGACCACCAGGTCCTCCTCGAAGGCCGCCGCCCGCGCCGCGATCGAGCCGTCGGGGTTTACCACGCAGCTCCGCCCGTCGAAGATCAGGTCGTCGTTCCCGCCCACCTGGTTCACGCTCACGACCGTCGCCCGGTGCCGCGTGGCGTGCGAGGCGAGCAGCTCGAGGTGCCGGCGGCGCTTGCCCAGGACGAAGGGGCTGGCCGAGGGGTTCACGATCACCCGCGCGCCGAGGGCCGCGAGCTCCGCGACCGGGTCCGGCGCGTCGAGGTAGCGATCCGCAAAGCCCGCGTCGGCGCCCTTCCACAGGTCCTCGCACACGCTCAGCCCGACCTTGACGCCGCCGATCTCGATCACCGCCGGCGCACGCCCCGGCTCGAAGTAGCGGTCCTCATCAAAGATGTCGTAGGTCGGCAGCAGCCGTTTCTCGTACCGGGCGATCTCGGTGCCGTCTCGCCACACCGAGAGCGCATTGGCCAGCCGCCCGTCGCCCCGGCGCGCCGGCAGCCCGAGGACAACGGTCATGCCCGCGGGTGCCGCCCCGCCGAGCTCCCGCGCGACCGCTTCGCACCGCTCCACGAAGTGCCGGTGCAACACCAGGTCCCGCGGCGGGTATCCGCAGATGCACAGCTCGGGGAACACCAGGAGGTCGCAGCCCCCACGCTCACCTTGCGCCCGCTCCATGGCCGCGCGGATCAGCCCCGCGTTCGTCTCGAGGTCGCCGACGGTCGGATTGATCTGGGCCAGCCCGATGCGCATGGCCAAGCGTATGCCGAAGGCGTCGGCGCACCCCTGCCAGGGTGCCGTGGAGACATCGCGAAGCGATTTCTCCACGAACGAGGCTTACCCCAACTCCGCCGGCACCGCCAGCGCCTTCGGCCCGAGCGTCTGCACCGTCACCCGCCCCAAGCTCCGCGAGCGGGCGTAGTCGTTCAGATCATCGAGGGACACGCGGTCGATGTCCTCGGCCAGCTCTTCGAGCGACCGCGTCCGCCCCAGCCGGTGCCAGTCGGACGCCAGGGCGCTCGACCGCGCCGCCGAGCTCTCCCCGCTGAAGACCAGCCGGCTCTTCATCCCGACGACCGCGCGGTCGAACTCCTCCCGCGTGATCGCGCCGCCCGGCGTCGCGATCCGGATCAACTCCTGTGTCAACACATCCAGCGACTCCTGCGCCCGCTCCGGTGTCGTGCCGACATACGCCGTCACGGTCCCGCGGTCGCGCTCCGCCCCGAAAGAGGCGCTGACCGAGTAGCACAGCCCCCGCTTCTCGCGCACCTCGGTAAACAGCCGCCCCGACATCCCGCCCGACAGCACGCTCGTCAGCAGCCGCTCCTTCACCGCGTTCGGATCGGGCTCGGGCGGCGCGTCGTGCACCAGCACGATCTGCACTTGGTTCGCGTCCGCGTCGTCCTTGTGCGCATACCCGCGCGGCGGCGTCGCGCCGAGCTCAAACTCCGGCGCCGCACCCGACCAACCCGCGAGCAGACCGTCAAAGAGCTCGCGTACCCGCTCCGGTTCGACCGCGCCCGCGACCGACAGGATCGTGCCCTCAGGACGCGCCGCCGAAGCCCACGCCGAGGCGATCTCCTCACGCGTGAGCGCGTTCAAACCCGCTTCGTCGCCATAACCGGACCGATTCAGGGGCGCGGGATGGTGCCGTTCACGCGCCGCGAGCACCGCCACATGCTGCGGATCGTCCTCAAGACCCGCGAGCGCCTGCAGCGCGAGGTCCCGAGAGGGCTCGAGCGACGCCTCGTCGAACCGCGGACGCAGGATGTTGTCCGCGAACAGCCCCGCCGCGGCGTCCAGGTGCTCGCGCAGCACGGTGGTCGAGAGCCGCATGAACCGCTTGCCCGCGTCGATCGAGCGAGAGGAGCCGATGCGGTCGAACGCGTCGGCCTGGGCTCGCGCATCGCGCTCCGAATCGCCGCGCATCAGCATCTCGGCGGTGACGGCGGCGCGTCCGAGTCGGTTCTCGGGGTCGTGCGCATGCCCGAATCGCGTCAACCAGGTGAGCGCAACCGAGTTGACACCAGAAATTTTTTCAACGAGCAGCGGCGTGCCGCAGGCGAGCGTGAAGGCGGCGATGGATGGCATGGTCAAACCTCCGTGTGTGCGTGAGAGTGTACGGGTTGTGCGGGCGCTCGACAGGACGATGACGCATCGTTCATCCGAACACGCGAACGGGTGTTCTGGCGCGAACCTGCGGTGAACTTGCCACGATTGCGCACGAAGTGCGAGGGTTCACCGCTTCGAGCGAGGCAATCACGGACCACGCATTCCGGTTGATCAAAGCCGTAGGTCCGCGCGTCGGGCAAAGCGTGCCGGCCGCTCCAACACGCTCGCGCGGCGCTCTCGAAGGGTCACTCGACAGCGCTCCGCGCGGCCGCTCGCACGCCTCAACACGCCTTCAAAGCCCGCGCGAGCACTTGCATACGCGCGCGATCTGCGTATGTTGTCGATTGAAACGACGGGTTCGTGCGCGCGAATGCCCCACTTTGCTCAAGGGCGCGCGCAAGGCCGTCCGATACAGCCGATGTTTCGGGCGGGTGTCCCGGGTGGGACAAAGCTCGTCATCAACGGTTCTCCAACCGAGGAGTCGACCATGGCCAAGAAGGCTGCGAAGAAAGCGACACGGAAAAAGGCTGCCCGGAAAAAGGTCGCCAAGAAGAAGGTGACCAAGAAGAAGGCCAAGAAGAAGGCCGCCAAGAAGAAGGCGTCCAAGAAGAAGGCCACCAAGAAGAAGGCAAAGAAGAAGGCCGCCAAGAAGAAGGCGACCAAGAAGAAGGCCAAGAAGAAGGCCTCCAAGAAGAAGACCAAGAAGAAGGCCTCCAAGAAGAAGGCGACCAAGAAGAAGGCCAAGAAGAAGGCCACCCGTCGCAAGGCCTCTCGCCGCGCCGCGCCGGCCGCCGCCGCCCCCGCCGCGATGTAAAAAGCACCCCGATCAGGGGTACCCCGACATCACAATCTCCCTCCAAAGCACGGCCGCAGGGGTGTTGGCCGTGCTTTCTCTTTGCGCGCACCGCGATCTAAGACGATTCATAGCAGGGCTTTACGATCGCGGCCTTCTCGTACTTCCGCGGCGCACCCCGGTACTGGGGTATCTGGCGTGGGCGGCTGTATAGAAAGGACTGCGGCCAGGACGACCGGGTCCTGCCGCCGCTTGCCGGGCCGCCGTCCGCCCGCCACACTCCCCCCATGCCCACGCCCGAGCCATCGATGAGCGACCCCGACCACCGCGCCGGGCTCCGCCGCCTCCGACGCTTCCGCGCCGGCACCCTGGTCTTCGACGGCGTGCCCCTCAACCGCAAGTTCATCATCGACGGACGCGACGGCGCGATCGTGCTGCCCGCGCCCGTGGACGCGATCGATGCCGAGGAGCTCGTCCTCTGGCTCCCCGAGGAGCGGTTTGGCGCGATGCAGGCCCTGTTGGTGGGGGTCGAGGACGAGCGCGAGTTCGACGAAGCCCGCGACCGCTACCTCGCCTACCACGGCCGGGCCGACCAGGGCCGCTGGCTCCGCTGCACCATCGAGACCCTCCGCGACGGCGAGGAGGTCTACGACGGTGAGGAACTCACCCAGCCCAACGCCGCTCGCACCGTCGAGCCGCGCCTCTGCAAGCTGCTCAACGCCGACGAGCCCCGGCTGCGGTCGCTGACCGCGCGTCTCGCCGGCGTGCGCCCGGAGACCGCGCTCGCGGTGGGGGTCGACGAGGACGGGATCGATGTCCGCGTGAGCCTGGGCGTGGTCCGCCTCGAGTTCCCGCGCACCGCCCGGGACGCCGCCGAGACCGAGGCCACCGTCAACGGCCTGCTCACCGAGATCGAACCCGGATGATGACCACCCCGCCCACGGGCCTCCGCGAGGCTCACGCCCACCTCTTCCAGCTCGGCCGCACGCTGTCGATGGTGGACCTGTCGGGATGCCGCTCACGCGAGGAGATGGTCGAACGCCTCGCCGAGCGGGCGCGGAGCACGCCCGGCGAGCCCGTCCTGGCCCACGGCGCGAGGCCCGAGGGCTTCGATGAGCCCGGCTGGCCCACGGCGGATGACCTCGAACGAGCGTGCGCCGGGGCCGCGGTCTGGGCATGGTGCTTCGACCACCACGCGCTGTTGGCGTCGCACGCGGCGCTCCGCGTCGCCGGCGTCGACGAGTCCACGCCCGACCCGGCAGGCGGTGCCTTCGAGCGCGACGCGTCGGGCCGCCTCACCGGGCTCTGCCTTGAGTCGGCGGCCCTCGCCCTCTGGGCCCAGGCGCCCGAGCCCGCCCCCGATCAGCGCCGCGCGGTCGTGAAGGCCGCCTGCAACGCCCTTGCCGCCCTTGGCTTCGTCGAGGTGCACGACCTCAAGGCCCAGCCGTGGCTCCCCACCGTGCTGCGCGAGCTCGACGACGCGGGCGAACTCCACCTCGCCGTCGGCTGCATCCCTCTGGTCGAGGATCTGGAGGCCGTGGCCGCGACGCGGTCCGAATGGGAATCCGACCGACTCCGCCTCATCGGCGGCAAGGTCTTCGTCGATGGCACCCTCAACAGCCGGACCGCGTGGATGCTGGAGCCCTACGCCGACGGCGACCCCGCCCGCCCGCGCGGCATGGCCCTGATGTCGGTCGATGAGGTGGCGCGGGCGATCGAGACCTGCGTGCGCGTCGGCGTGCCCCTCGCGGCCCACGCCATCGGCGACGGCGCCGTGCGGTGCGTCCTCGACGCGATCGAGCGGACGGGATCGACCGCCCCGGGGGCGGGGCGGCTCGCTCCTGAGGCGGCGCACCGCATCGAGCACGCTGAGCTGATTGCCGAGGCGGATGTCGAGCGGTTCGTCCGGCTGGGCGTCGTCGCGAGCGTGCAGCCCTGCCACCTCCTGCCCGATATCGAGGCACTGGAGCGGGCCGTCCCCGACCGCCTGCACCGCGTCCTCCCGCTGCGCGACCTCGTCGATGCCGGCTGCTCGCCGGGCCGGCTCGACGGCCCCGGCCTGGTCTTCGGCAGCGATGTGCCGATCGTCCGCGCCGACCCGGGCGACTCGATCCAGGCGGCCGTCCACCGCACGCGCCCGGGCCTCGATCGCGTCATCGCGCGTGAGCAGGCGCTCACGGAGCGCGAGGCATGGGCGTGCTTCGCGCCGCTCGGCGACGCCGGAGGGTCCTGATGCTGATCGCGACCGACGATCCCCGCCGCCCCGATGTGGCCGCCCTGCTCGAGGAGCACATCGCGAGCATGCGGTCGATCTCGCCGCCGGAGAGCAAGCACGCGCTCGACCTCGAAGGGCTGTGCGCAGCCCACATCACCTTCTGCACCGCACGGGACCGCGGTGAACTGCTCGGCTGCGGTGCCGTCGCGGACCTCGGGGACGCCCACGGCGAGATTAAATCGATGCGGACGGCATCATCGCACCTGCGCAAGGGCGTCGCGGCCGCGCTGCTCACGCACCTGCTCGGGCTCGCCGCCCAGCGGGGCATGACGCGCGTCAGCCTGGAAACAGGCGCGCAGCCGGCGTTTGCACCGGCTCGCGCCCTGTACACACGCTTCGGCTTCATCCCGTGTGGCCCGTTCGGGACATATCAGGACGATCCCAACAGTGTCTTCATGACCCGAACGCTGAACGCTCCTTCCAGTCCCGCCTGACGCCGTACACTGTGATAGTCCAGTTGCCCGAACCCAGTCCGCGAAGGAGGCCGGCGTGCGCGAGGACATCAGCTACAACAACATCATCGACGGCGAGGAGTTCGCCCGGGCCCAGGCCGCGGCCGACGCCGCCGCGAGCAAGCCCGCCGACGAGATCGACACCGAGTCGTTCTATGTGACCCAGCACTACGAGCGCTATACCGAGGAGAACCACGAGGTGTGGGGTGAGCTCTACCGCCGCCGCTACGAGAAGCTGGAAGAGCAGGCCAGCAACACCTTCATCAACGGGCTGAAGGCCATCCAGCTCCGCCCGGGCCGCGTGCCCCTGCTCTTCGGCGAGACGACCCACCCCAAGGACCCCGACCGCACCGTGACGGGCATCAACGAGTTCCTCCGCCCGCTCACCGGATGGCAGAGCCGGGCCGTCCCGGGCTACCTGCCCGCCAAGGCGTTCTTCAGCTGCCTCGCCCGCCGGGAGTTCCCCACGACCATCGTCGTCCGCCCGAAGGAGCAGATGGACTACCTGCCCGAGCCCGACATCTTCCACGATGTCTTCGGCCATGTCCCGCTGCACGCCGACCCGGTCTTCGCCGAGTTCCTGCAGACCTACGGCCAGGCCGCCCTCGCCGCCGGGCCCGAGCACGAGGAGGCCCTCGCACGCCTCTTCTGGTTCACCGTCGAGTTCGGGCTCATCCACGAGGACGGGCGGCTCAAGATCTACGGCTCGGGCCTGATCTCCAGCCACGGCGAGGCCCACCACTGCCTCACCGCCCCCGAGCCCCCCGCCGGCGTCAGCCTCGAGAAGAACGACACCAGCGGCAAGGTCGAGCGCCGCCCCTTCAACCTCGAACGCGTCTGCGCCACCGACTTCGAGATCGACCACTACCAGCCTGTGCTCTATGTGCTGGATTCGTTCGAGCAGCTCCGCGACGCGATGAACGGCTACGCCGAGCGCGTCATGAACGACAAGGGCGCCACCGCCGGGGCCCGCTAGGGAACCCCCTCTCCGCCGGCCCCCGGGGTCCACCCGGCTCCGGGGACGCCGCCCCCGGGGCCCGCCCGGAAGCGTTCTATGCTTCGGGCGATGACACCATCCACCTCCGAGAAGACCACCGCCCCCGACCAGCCCGCCGCACCCGCCAACGGTGCCACCACGCGCCCCGCGGCCCCCGCCCGCTGGACGACCGCCGACTCCGAAGAGCTCTACGGCATCGCCGGCTGGGGTGCGGGCTACTTCCGCGTCAACAGCAAGGGCCACATCGAGGCCAACCCCTCGGGCCGGGCCGAGAACGGCAAGCCCAGCCCCGGGATCGACCTCGCCGAGATGCTCGACGGGCTCCGCCTCCGCGAGATCGGCACGCCCGTCCTCGTCCGCTTCCCCGACATTCTCGCGAGCCGCCTCCGCGCCATCCGCGGCGCCTTCGACCGCGCCATCGAGCAGAACGAGTACCAGGGCGCCTACTCCTGCGTCTACCCCATCAAGGTCAACCAGCAGCGCCACCTCGTCGAGGAGGTCCGCGACTTCGGCTCCGGCCTCGGCTTCGGCCTCGAGGCCGGCAGCAAGCCCGAGCTCCTCGCCGTCCTCGGAGTCACCCGCGGGCACGACCACATGCCCATCGTCTGCAACGGCTTCAAGGACTCCGAGTATGTCGAGACCGTCATCCTCGCCCACAAGCTGGGCCGCACCATCATCCCCGTCGTCGAGGCCTTCCACGAGCTCGAGCTCATCGTCCGCCACGCCGCCCGCTACGGCGTCCGCCCCCGCATCGGCCTCCGCGTGAAGCCCGCCACCACGGGCTCCGGCAAGTGGGCCGAGTCCGGCGGCGAGCGCAGCAAGTTCGGCCTGCATATCCCCGAGGCCCTCGCCGCCCTCGACTACCTCAAGGCCCGCGGCATGGCCGACTGCCTCAAGCTCGTCCACTTCCATATCGGAAGCCAGGTCTGCGACATCCGCCGCATGAAGGGCGCCGTCTCCGAGCTCGCCCGCATCTACTGCGAGCTCCGCCGCCTCGGCGCCGGGCTCGAGATGATCGATGTCGGCGGCGGCCTCGCCGTCGACTACGACGGGTCCAACTCCACCTGGGCCAGCAGCATGAACTACTCGCTCGACGAGTACGCCGGCGACATCGTCCACCGCGTGAAGGCCGCCTGCGACGACGCGGGCCAGCCCCACCCCAAGATCATCACCGAGTCGGGCCGCGCCATGGTCGCGCACTCCTCCGTCCTGCTCTTCGATGTCCTGGGCCGCACCCGCTTCCGCGCCGACCCCGACATGCCCTGGGTCCACCGCCTCATCAAGGCCGAGGAAGACGGCGGCGATGTCGCCCAGCCCGTCCGCGACTTGCTCGGCGCCTGGGAATCCATGGCCGAGGTCGAGAACATGGACGACCGCCTCGCCGTCGAGGCCTACCACGACGCCATGAAGGCTCGCGACGAGGCCCTCAGCCTCTTCGAGCTGGGCTACCTCTCGCTCCCCATGCGCGCCGTCGCCGAGCGGCTCTTCTGGGCCATCGGGCGGAAGGTCCTCACCCTCACCATGGACCACCGCGAGACCGGCGCCGGCCTGCCCGACCAGATCGGCAACCTCCCACGCCACCTCTCCGACATCTACTTCTGCAACTTCTCACTCTTCCAGTCCCTGCCCGACCACTGGGCCATCGACCAGATCTTCCCCGTCTGCCCCATCCACCGCCTCGACGAGGAGCCCACCCGCCGCGCCATCCTCGCCGACATCACCTGCGACTCGGACGGGCAGGTCGACAAGTTCGGCACCCGCGAGCAGCGCGACTACAAGGAAACCCTCGAGGTCCACCAACTCCGCCTCAACAACGACGGCACCATGGGCGAGCCCTATCACCTCGGCATCTTCCTCGTCGGCGCCTACCAGGAGGTCCTGGGCGACCTGCACAACCTCTTCGGCGATGTCCACATCGTCCATGTCGCCCTCGATGATGAGGCGGGCTGGCGCATCGACGATGTCATCGAGGGCGACACCGTCCGCGAGGTCCTGGGCTATGTCCAATACGATGTCGACGGCCTGCGCAAGAGCGTGATGCAGGAGTCGGAGGCCGCGGTGCGGCGTGGGAAGATGAGCGTCCAGGAAAGCCGCAGCCTGCTGGGGTTCTATAACAGCGGGCTGGAGGGGTATACCTACCTGGAGTAGGCGAACCCGACCACGCGAATCAAACCACGCAAGCCCGACCACGCGAATCAGAGCCGCGATCGTGAGATCGCGGCGCTCTTACGGACAGCCTGCCCGAACACAAACTTCGTATGGACGCCAAGCAGCTCAAGCAGCTCCGAAAGGCCGTCGCCTACGAACCACGCGTCTACCGCAGCCTCGCGATCGTGTCGATCGTCCTCACCGTGCTGACGCTCGGCGCGATGGCGCTCCTGTTCGGCACCGCGTCTGCGATGTTGGGACCCAGTCACCCTGCGATGAATCAGGTCCTCATCGCGATACCGGTCGCTCTAAGCGTCATCAGCACACTGTTGATGCTCCTCATCGTGCGGCGGACCACCGATGCGATCATCAATCAACGCCTCATCGACCTCCACTGCCCCTGGTGCAACTACGACCTTCGGGGCATCGAAGCCGACCATTGCCCCGAATGCGGCCGCGAGACCAGCCTCGCCTGACACGCCGGACGCCTGATTTCCACAAAGCGAAGATGAGGGTGAGCAGCAACCCATGCCCGACACGCCCAACAAACCCACCCCCCGCCCCACCCGCAAAGACATCCGCCGCCGCCTGACGACGCAGGTCGATGTCCTGACCTTCTTCGCGATGAGCGCCCTGCTGGGCTGGTCGCTTCTCCTGGTCAACATGGCCATCAGCCTGCAGGAGTGGTTCTTCCCGCGCTATTCGATGAACCGTCTCGGGCTCGGTATCCCGGGCGTGATCGCCTTCATGATCATCCTGTATGGCGGTCCTTTGGTCGCGGGCTGGTGCCTGCGGCCTTGGTTTCGCCGCCTGGTGGTCGCCCGCTGGGTCATGCGTCGCGCGAGCACGAAGGGCTGCGCCATGTGCGGCTATACGCTGAGTGACGCTGAACGCTTCTGTCCCGAGTGCGGCTACCGACACTTGAAGCGCCGCTTCGAGGACCCGAAGCCGATTGAGCAAGCACTCCACTGAAGAGATGTGGCACGCCTGCGGTAGCAACGCGTTTACCCCCGCCTCGGCCCCTCCGCCGCGAGAATGTTGCTCCCCTCGTCCGGCGGCCGCGACTCCCGCGCCTGGCGCTCGAGCGCGGTCGCCTCCGATTCCAGCCCCCCCTCCGCACGCGTCGACACCGGCGCCGGCCCATCGCCCGCCCGCCGCCGGGCCTCGCGCTCGGTCGCGGCTGCCGGCGTTGGTACCCGCTCGGTCCCGCCGCCCTGCTCCGAAACCACCACCGGCACCCCCTGGGGGAACACGACCTCGCGTGCCTCGTCCGGCAGCGAAACCCCCGCGTTCACGAACGCGTCGAGCACCAGCCGCATGCCCACCGACTTGAGCTTGAGCATGCTGTACTTCGACCCGTCGATCCAGAAGTACACATGCACGACGATCGTCGCCGAGCCCAGCTCCTCGACCAGCGCCTGCGGCTCGGGGTCCTGCAGCACCGCGGGGTGCTCACTCAGCACCTGCACCGCCAGCTGCTGCGCGTTCTCGACATCGGCGTCGTAGCCGATGCCGACGACGAAATCGATCCGCGTCTTCGGGTTCGCGCTGAAGTTCTTGATCGTGCTCTTGTACACCGTCGCGTTGGCGATCTGGATGTGGTTCCCGCTGAAGTCCATCAGGAGTGTGCCGCGTGTCGTCACCTTCTGCACGATGCCCGTCCGCCCCTCGATCTCGATTACATCGCCCAGCCGGAAGGGCCGCTGCACGCTCATCAGCAGGCTCGCGAGGAAGTTCTCCGCGATATCGCGGAACGCAAAGCCCAGGATGATCCCGGCGATCCCCGTGCCGCCCATCACCGTAAGCGCGAGCTGCGTCAGCCCCGACACCCGCAGGAACAGGTACACCCCCGCGATCAGGATGACCGCGAACACGGCCTTCCCCGCGACCTGCTCCAACACCCCGCCGGAACGCCCCCCGCCATCCCCCCGCCGCCGCACCAGCAGCCGCGCGATCCCCCGCGACACCCCGCGCCCGATCAGGATCATCACCGTCAGCAGCGCCACCCCCGCGACGAACAGCGGCGCCCGGGCCACGACCTCCCGCCACAGCGAGCGCAGCTCCGCCGCCGCGGGCTCGATCGTCCAGACCGGCCGCTCCCGGATCTCCATGCGGTTCAGGACCGCGACCACGCCCTCCGTCCGCTCCGCGAGCGCCGTCGCCCACGCCTTCCCGTTCTCATCGTTCGAGATCCCCGAGAGAAACACCACGCCCTCGGCCACCTCGACCTCGACCTCCCCGTACCGCCCCGTCGTCACCAGGATCGACCGCAGCCGCTCGGCGATCGCGTCGTCCGAGGTGACCTCGTCCACGCTCACAGCCGCCGCCGGAGCCGCGAGCTCGTCGCCCGTATCCGCGCCCTCGTCCTGAGCCGCAGCGAACGACAACGCCCCGGCAACGCACAACGCCGCCGCGACGACGCGAAGGAAATCGCCCCGCCTCACGACCCGCCCCGCTGCCCCTCCACCCACCGACCCATCTTCGCCTCCACCACCGGCAACGGCAGCGATCCGTCCTTCAACAGCTCATCGTGCCACGCCCGCAGGTCAAAGGCCTCGCCCAGCGCCGCCTCCGCCTCCGCCCGCAGCCGCCGGATGAACAGCTCGCCCATCTTGTACGCCGTCGCCTGCCCGGGCCAGCCGATGTACCGGTCCACCTCGTTCTCCGTGTCCAGCCGCGTCGCCGCGGAGTTCGCGAGCATGTACTCGATCGCCTCCTCCCGCGTCCACCCCTTCGCGTGGATCCCCGTGTCGACGACGAGCCGCAGCGCCCGCCACATCTCGTAGTTCAAGCGCCCGAAGTCGTCGTACGCATCGCCGTAGAACCCGCGCTCCGGGTCCGGCCCCATTTCGAGCCCCAGCCGCTCCGCGTACAGCCCCCAGCCCTCGGTAAACGCCGTGTACCCGTCGATCTTCCGGAGGTCATGCCCACCCTCGATCTCTTGCTGCAGCGCGATCTGAAAGTGATGCCCCGGCACCGCCTCGTGCAGCGTCAGGGGCACGATGTCAAACTTTGGCCGCTGGTCGAGGGCGTGCGTGTTCGCCATGAAGTACCCCGGCTTCCCGCTCTCCACCGACCCCCGGTAGTAGTACGCCGTGGGGCTCGATTTCGCCGCAAACGGCGGGATCGGCCGGATCCCATACGGCAGCCGCGGGAACCGCGTGAACAGCCGCGTCAGCTCCGGGTCCACCCGCTTGGCAAACTCGCGGTACGCCTTCAGCAGTTCCTCCTCCTCCGTGAAGTAAAACCGCGAATCCGTCCGCAGATACTCGATAAACGCCCGGAACCGATCCTCCGCACTCGCAAACCGCGCCCGGCTCCCCGGCCCCTCGGTCGACCAGTCCGACCGCTCGATCACCGCCATCATCTCCGCCTTGATCCGCGCGACCTCGTCGAGCCCGGTCTGGTGCACTTCGTCGGCCGTTACCGGCAGCGTCGTAAACGACCGCACCGCGAAGTCGTACGCCTCCGGCCCGTCCACGCCCTCGCTCGCGCCGACGCTCTCCCGCGTCGCCGGGATGTACTCCTCCTCGAGGAAATCCGCGAACCGCTCATACGCCGGCAGCACCCGCGTAATCAGAATCTCCGCCCCCCGGTCCGCGTACGCCCGCCCCGCCTTCGTGTTGAACGGGCTCAGCAACGGATGACTCTCCGGCCGCTCCCGATACGACGCGTCCGCCACCGACCGAGCCTGCTCCAGCGCCTTCCCCATGATCGCCCGCGGCGGCACCCGCCCCGCCGCCATCCCCGCCCGCATCTGCATCATGTGGGCCTCGAGATGCCCCGGGATCTGCTCCAGCCGCGCCAAGTGATCCGTGTAATGCCGCGGCTTCGTAAACGGCGCAAAGCTCGCCATCTGCGGCAGCCAATACTGCGGCCCCCCGATCGAAGTCACCGGCATCTGCTCCGGCCGAAACCGCGCCCCCTCCAGCGCCCGCTCCAGCCGCAACTCCAAGAGGTCCGCCTCCAGGTGGTCCTCCGCCGAAAACCCGCTCCGGTCCAGCCCCTCCACCCGCTCCAGCATCCCCGCCTGCCAATGCCGATGAGCCGCGTACGCCAAGGGCGACGGGTCCTCCAGCCGGTCGTTGTACCGATCATCCCCAATGGCCGTCCCCACCCACATTGGGCTCCGCTCGAGGTTCTTCTCGACCGTCTCGTCCAGCAGCTCAACGAGCCCCGCATTCCGCTGCTGAGCAACGGCAACCAGCGGCAAACCAACACAAACCACGGCGGCCAAACCAGCAATCAAGGTGTTTCTGTGCATACCCGCCAGAATACAGGCGTAGCCTGCTCCATGGACGAGGCATCCCTCCTCACCCACATCTACGCCCGCTCAGCCGCCCTCACCCTCCCCGCGGGCAAGCTCCTCGTCGGCCCGGGCGATGACACCGCCGTCCTCCGCACCCCGGCCGGCGACACCCTCCTCCTCACCGTCGACCAGCTCGTCGCCGCCCGACACTTCGACCCCGCCCTCCTCGATGACGAGGACGGCCGCGACCTCGTCGCCCGCAAGGCCATCGCCCGCTCCATCTCCGACATCGCCGCCATGGCCGGCACGCCCACCTGGTCCCTCGCCACCGGGCTGCTGCCGAAGGACTTCCCCCACGCCGATCACCTCTTCGACCGCATGGCCCACTGGGCCACCCACTGGAACGCCCCGCTCATCGGAGGCGACATCGCCTCCCTCGGCGACCACCCCGGCCCCCTCTCCCTCACCACCACCGTCGGCGGCATGATCGAGGAAGGCGCGAGGCCCATCCTCCGCTCCGGCGCCCGCCCCGGCGACGCCCTCTTCGTCACCGGCTCCCTCGGCGCCAGCCTCGCCTCCGGCTGGCACCTCCGCTTCGAGCCACGCCTCACCACCGCCCGCGCCCTCGCCCCCATCGCCACCGCGATGCTCGACCTCTCCGACGGCCTGGGCCGAGACGCCGCCCGCATCGCGACGAGCTCCCGCGTCCGCCTCACGATCGAGTCCGCCCTCCTCCCCATGAACCACCGCTGCCACTCCTGGCGCGAAGCCGCCTCCGACGGCGAGGACTATGAGCTCCTCTTCACCGCCCCCGCCTCCTTCGACCCGCAAACAATCACCATCCCCGACGCGCCCCCGATCACCCGCATCGGCACCGTCGAAGACGCAACCGACACCCCAGGCGTCACCATCATCGACCCACACGGCCACCCCCACGATGCCGCCGAACTCGGCTGGAACCACTGAACAACCTCTCCGGCCCGCCAACAATCCCCCGTGATCCCCCTCACCATCGATCTCGACTCCCTCGACGCCACCGAAGACCTCGCCCGCCGTCTCGCCGCGCTGCTCACCACCGGCGACACCCTCCTCATCGACGGCGAACTCGGCGCGGGCAAGACCACCACCGTCCGCGCCCTCGCCGCCGCCCTCGGCGTCGACGAGTCCGCCGTCTCCAGCCCCACCTTCGTCATCGTTAACGAGTACGCCGCCGCCGACCTCCACATCGCCCACCTCGACGCCTACCGCCTCGCCGGCGAAGAGCCCGAAGAACTCGAGCTCCTCGGCTGGGACCGCTTCGCCCCCCGCTCCCTCGTCCTCATCGAGTGGGGCTCCCGCATCGAGCCCCTCCTCGAAGACATGGGCGTCACCAGCCTCGCCCGCCTGCACATCCAGGCCACCGGCGAATCCAGCCGCCGCGCCACCCTCTCCCTCCCCGACGCCTGGCACGACCGCCCCGCCCTCGCCGATCTCCGAGCCCTGGCGACCACACAGCGCGAGCCCACTACCTGCCGCGTCACCGGCCTGCCCGTCCCCGCCGACAGCCCCACATGGCCCTTCGCCAGCGAACGCGCCCGCATGGCCGACCTCTACGGCTGGTTCAGCGAGTCCTTCAAGGTCTCCCGCCCCGCCAAGTACTCCGACCTCGAAGAGACCGAGTAGGCTGCACGATCGCACACGCATGAGGCGAAGGCGACACCACCACGGGAGCGACGCATGAAAACACCCCTCCGCATCGCCCTCTTCCTCACCATCACCACACTCGCCGCCGCCGCCGCACTCGCCCAGGACGCAACGGGCGCGACCGCGCCAACCCCCGCCCCCATCCCAACACAGATGACAGACCGCATCGGCCTCTGGCCCCTCTTCGTCCAGTCGCTCGATGTCTTCACCGCCCTCCTCCTCGCCGGCTCCATCACCGCCGCCTGGCTCATCACCCTCCGCGCGATGGACCTGCGGTCGTCGGTCGTCCTCCCCGAGTCGAGCATCCACCGCATCGACACCCTCCTCCGCGCCGGCCGCCTCGGCGAGCTCGAGATGTTCTGCGAGAAGGACGACACCATCCCCGCCCTCGCCCTCCACGCCGCCTTCCGCGAGAAGGACGCCGGCCCCGAGGCCATGCTCGACGCCGCCGAAATGGCAGCCAGCACCGAGGCCGCGCGCCTCTACCGATCCATCGACCTGCTCAATGTCATCGGCAACCTCGGCCCCCTCGTCGGCCTCGCCGGCACCGTCTGGGGCATGATCCTCGCCTTCACCAGCCTCGGCGCCACCGAGGGCCAGGCCGGCCCCGCCGACCTCTCCCTGGGCATCTCCAAGGCCCTCTTCCACACCCTCCTGGGCCTCCTCCTCGCCATCCCCTGCCTCCTCAGCTACGCCATCTTCCGAAACATGGTCGACCGCACCGCCACCCGAGGGATGGGCGCCGCTTCGCGCTTCGTCGAGCGCCTCACGCAAACCCTTCCGGGCGTCGGCACGGGCGGCAACATCGCGATGCCCGCCCCAACACCCGGCCCCGCCATCCCCGCGATCCAGCCGCCCCGCCCCCAACAACAGGCACCACAGCAGGCGCCCCCGCCGCAGGACCCGGGACCGCAAGGACCCCAGGCATGAAGCCCCGCCGCTTCGCCGCCGCCTTCGCGGGCGCCCGCCCTGTGAACCGCGACCACGCCCGCGTCAATGTCACGCCCATGATCGATGTCGTCATGGTGCTCATCGTCTTCTTCCTCCTCGTGGGCCACCTCGCCGGCGAACGCCGAGGAGCCGTTGACCTGCCCACCGCCCGCGCCGGCGACCAGGAAAGCCCGGCAAGCCGCCCCGTCTTCCTCTTGGTCGAGCCCACCGGCGACATCCGCCTCGACGGCCAGCCCATCGCCCTCGAAGCCCTCCCGCAGACCCTCGCCCCCCTCCGCGACCGCCCCGTCCAGATCCGCGCCGGCAAGGACACCCCCTACGAACGCGTCCGCCCCGCGCTCACCGCCTGCCGCGAAGCAGGCATCGCCGAGGTCAAGCTCGTCGTCAAGCCGGAGACCGCCGGATGAGCGTCATGGCCGCCCCCCAACCGACGCGCCGCCGCGACCAGTCCGAAGGCGCCCGCCGCGCCCGCCGAGGCGGCTTTCGCCGCCGCGACGCCCGCGCGGTCTTCGACCTGCACTACGGCCCCAACATGACCCCCATGGTCGATGTCGTCCTCGTCATCCTCATCTTCTTCATGGCCTCGACAGCGCTCCTGGGCCCCGAGCTCCTGCTCCGAACCGCCGTCGCCGAGGACCGCGCACCACAGGCCGGCCTCGACGCCCGCGCGGGCGCAGGCGAAGCCGACAACCCCTTCGCCCTCGAAGCACCCACCCTCACCGTCCGCCTCCGCGCCACCGCCGACGGCCGCCTCGCCGTCACCGGCATGGGCCTCACCGACGCCAACCTCTCCGCCCTCTTCGGCGCCGCCTCCACCGTCGCCGCCGACCTCCGCGCCGCCGGCGCGATCACGGGCGACCCTAAGACCGACACCGCCGTCATCATCGAGATCGACCCCACCCCCGCCATCCCGTACTCAGCCGCCGTCGCCGCCCACGACGCC
Source organism: uncultured Phycisphaeraceae bacterium (assembly GCA_964615815.1). GTDB lineage: Bacteria > Planctomycetota > Phycisphaerae > Phycisphaerales > UBA1924 > DAIQNV01. The sequence continues at coordinate 25,133 of CAZTQV010000037.1, forward strand.
CTCACCCGAGCCGGCTTCACCCGCGTCGGCCTGCGATAACCGCAAAGGCGACGCTCCAGTACGGCGGCGGTATGGCGGCACTTCTTCCCGTATGCACGCCGCCACACAATCCGGCATGAAAACACCGTTGGTCAAGCGGTCGCGCCGCGCTCACTCCATAGCGTCTTCATGATCGCAGCCCGTTGCGGGCCGCCGGAAGACAGTTCACGCGATCGAGAGTAGAACCATGAACAAGATCATCCTTGGCGCGGGCGCTGCGGCGCTCGCGGTGTCCCTCGCGCACAACGCCAACGCCGCCGTGTACTTCGACCTCAACCTCGCCGTCCCCGACTGGTCGGTGACCATGATCACCAACGCCAACGCCGCGGGCAGCAGCTTCTCCTCCACCGCGCCCCTCATCGGCGGCGCACCGGGCCAGCACCGCCTCATCGCCCACAACCTCATCGCCACCGGGCCCAACGCCACCATGGCCACCATGCACATGCGCAACGGCGCGTTCTACAACCCCGCCACACAGGGTGCCATCACCTCCATCTACTACGCCGAGGACTCCATCAACTTCGTCGGCGGACAGGCGGGCGACGGCCAGGGCAGCGGCATGGCCATCCTCCAGAACGGCAGCTTCTACATGATGCGCACCAGCATCATCACCATGCCGTTCATCACGCACTCCAACTGGGTCAGCGCCGGCGTCTCAGGCCTCGTCGCCACCGACTTCTGGGAGTTCGACAACGCCGGCAACCTCATCTCATCCTCCAACCCCGACTTCTCCGCCACCGGATCCGTCATGCAGCTCGGCTTCTGGCGCGGCAACAGCTCCAACGGCAACATCAACACAGAGGCCGGCCTCGACAACTGGTATGTCGACATCCGCGCCGTCCCCGCCCCGGGCACCCTCGCCCTCCTGGGCCTCACCACCCTCGCCACCACACGCCGCCGCCGCTGATCACCCCAACCCGCGGCCCGGGCCCGGAAATCGGCCCGGCCGCATTCACCCCGACCGAACGAAAATCTGCAGCCGGTGCCCTTCGGGCACCACCCCGCGCTCACGACAGATCCGATCCCGCAGCGCGATCAGCTCCGGCGCCTCGATCGCCTGCACATCGCCCGTGTCCACGTTCACGATGATCGTGTCGGGCCGCTTGCCGTACGCGAGCTGGTAGTGGCTCTGCTCCCGGTCAAACGGCACCTGCTGGATGATCCCCGCCTCCTCCAGCAGCTTCAGCGTGCGATAGATCGTCGCCTTCGACACCCGGAACCCCCCCGCCCGCACCCGCTCGAGGATCGCCTCGGCCTCGAAGAGGCCGTCGTGCTCGATGATGGTGTTCAGGATGTGGGCCCGCTCGGGGGTGTACTTCTGGTTCTCCGCCTTGAGCTTGCGGCGGAAGACCGCGCAGAGGGGTTCCTCGATCGAGAGGTCGATGTCGGGCGCGGTCCCGTCGCCGGTCGGGGGCTGGAGCTTCATCGCCGAAAGCGTAGGGGGCCGGGGACTTACACTCGCGGGATGACTCCGGGCCGGGCTTGGCTGGTGTATCTGGCGGTCGCGCTGGTGGGCGCGGGCGTGGTCGCGTCGATCGGCGGGGCCGACCCCGTCGGCGGGGTCGCGGCGGTGCTCGACGGATTCCTGCGGGGGGCGTTCGTGGCCGGCGTAATTGCTTGCGCGGCCATGGGCTACGGCGGGGTGGTGCTGTTGAAGCTGAGGCGGGTGCGGGCGCGGGCGGCTCTCGAGATGGCGGTGGGGCTGGGGATCGTGCTGGTGGGGTGGCTGGTGCTGGGCGCGGTCGGGATCGTGCATCTGTTCACCGCGTGGGCGACGGTGCTGCCGGGGGTGGGGCTGTTCGCGTGGCGTCTCACGCGGCGGAAGCCCGCCGTAAGTGCCCCGCCGGCCTGGGCTTGGGCGAGCCTGCCGGGGTTCATCGTTTTGTTCGTTGCGGCGAGCAGCCCGCCGGGGGCGTTGTGGGCCAGCGAGTTCGGGGGGTACGACGCGCTGAGCTACCACCTGCCGCTGGCGAGCGCGTGGATCGCGGACGGGCGGGTCTGGCCGGTGGAGCACTCGGCGTATTCGTACCTGCCAAGCCTTGTGGAATCAGGGTTTGCGTGGATCGGGGCGCTGACGGGGGCGTCCGACGACAGTGTCAATCTGCTCTTGGCTGGGGGCGGGTGGCGGCTGGTTTTGGTGCAGCAGATGCACGCTTGGTGCGTGGTTTTGTGCGCATGGATGGTGGCGGTGGGCGCGCGCACGCTTGCACGGGCCGTGCGCGCGCCGCACGCGGCCGTGCGCACGGCGGGGCCTCTTGCGGCTGGTTTGTGCGCATGCACGCCGTGGGTCGTCGTCGTCGGCTCGCTCGCGTACAACGACGCGGCCAGCGCTCTGTTCGCGGCGGCGGCGCTGGTGGTTGCGTTGGAGCCGCGGATGGCGGCGGCGTGGCGGGGCGTGCTGGTGGGGGCGCTGGTGGGGGTGGCGTGTCTGGCGAAGCCGACGGCGATCGTGCTGGCGGCGCCGGCGGCTGGGCTGGTGGCGGCGTGGGTCGCGGGGCGGCGGGGTGGCGTCAAAGGTGTTGCTGTCGTTCTTATGTTGGCGGCGGTTGTGGGTTGTGTTACATTACTTCCGTGGCTGGTGCGGACGGGGGCAGCGGCGGGCGGCAACCCGGTGTTTCCGCTTTTGACGGAGACGCTTGGGCGGGGGCATTGGACGGAGGCGCAGTCGCTTCGGTGGTCGGTGGCGCATGCGCCGGAGGGGGATCTTGGGGAGCGGCTTCGGTTGGCGCTGTGGACGAGTCCGTTTGCCGGGGCGGGGGCGGCGGAGGTGGAGCGGTGGCGCGGGGTGACGAATGGGCAGTGGGGGGTGTTGTGGGTTGTCGCGGTCGTCGGGTTGGTTGTGCTCGTGGTGCGGCGGCGGTCGCGGTGGATGGGGGTGGTGCTTGGGGCTGGTGTGTTGGTGTCGTTGGTGGGGTGGCTCACTCTGACGCATATACAGAGCCGCTTCTTGGTTCCGCTGGCGCCGGTGGGGGCGGTGGTTGGGGGTGTTGGCGTGACCCTGATCTTCGCGTTGCGAAGATCAGGCGTCCGGGGGGTGC
>CAZTQV010000038.1:0-27224 GCA_964615815.1 uncultured Phycisphaeraceae bacterium
GAGGATGGTAAAGAGATCTTTGGCCTCGTTTCGGCCCGGGATAGGGTAACTATTGCTTGTAGGCCAGACCTTGGGTGGCGGGTAGGCCGCGGGGATGCCTTGCCTGACGGCATTGGCGTATGTGCTCGGATCTTGCGGGTCGACGCCGGGCTGATCGAAGTAGAAATCCCAGCTGAAGTCGTGCGACGACTCGCCGTCGACATCAGCGAACGACCCGAAATTGATGCGGTCCCCCACGCATTCGAGTTCGCGCTGGAGGTTGCGGTCGCCGAGCTCGAATGCCTGGCCGGTGGCACCGAGATCGATGGTAACGAAGTACTCGGCATCGGCGTTGTTTACCAGGTGAGATGGGTGGGCGGAGGGAAGGTCTGGGATGGAGACGGTGGCAAGGTGAAGCGACGCATTGTTCAGGGGACTGTTGCCGCCGTCTTGCCCGTCTTCGAAGCGAATGTTCAGGGTGTTGCCGGGGACTGGATCGATGATGCCGTCGTCCGGTGTAGGGTCGGCGTATCGGGTGGTAAAGGCGGTGGTGAGGAAGTCGATGGTCATGTCGAGCTGCCCATCGCCGTAGAGGTCGCCCCAATCTCGGATGGCGACATAGCCGTAGGCGCTGTCGAGGTCGGGGTTGCTTGGGTCGACGGGGTTGCCGCCGGCGATGTAGTCGGGGTCGACGGCGTAGCGGACTGCTGAGTGGACGTCGGGGCAGCGGTTGGTGGTCTTGGTGAGGATCCAGCGGCGTGTGTCGCAGGGGTACTCGGGGGGCGGGGCGTATTCGTCGAGGAAGACGCGTTCGCCGGTGGGGGCGATGTGCATGTGGGCGACGAACTGGGCGTTGCCCCATGCGTGGCGGGGGAGGGTGTGGACGGGTTCGCCCGGCGCTGCTGAGAAGGTGGGGGTGCCGGCGAGGGCTTGGCCGGCGAGGAGGGCGAGGATGGTGGGGGTGAGGGGCATGGCGGCTCCGGGGAATTCGGCGCAGGGGAATACGCCAGCCTAGTGGCTACCGGTGTGACGGCCAAGGGTTTCGGTCGGCTTCGGCGTGGGGTGACCCGGACGCGGGGGCGCTAGGGACAGCCCGCGGTGAAGGCGGCGAGGAAGGTGGAGATGTCGGCGAAGGTGAACTGGCCTTGGGGGTCGGCGAGGTCGGCCTTGGGGTCCTTGGTGGTGAAGGCCGTAAGGAAGGCGGAGATGTCGGCGAAGGTGAACTGGTTGTAGGGCTGGGCGAGGTCGGCGGGGTTGCAGCCGGCTGGGGGGGTGAGGGCGATGGTGGCTTCGTCGAGTTCGACCGGGGGGCTCATTCCGGTAGCGAGCCACTGGGTGTGGAGGATGTCGCCCGTGTTGTTGGTGGTATTGGCGTCGCGGAGGAACTCGATGTACTCGCGAGAGGCGAGCTGGTAGTAGACCCGCACCTCAGCGGAGGCAGCGCCCTGCGGGATGGGGAAGGTGGTGTCGTCCCAGTGCTGACCGTCGGCGTAGGTGTGGGCGACGGGTGCTGCCTGGACGGCTTCGAAGGCGGCGTTGGTGAAGCCGATGGGCGGGATGCGGTTGTCCTTGTAGATGGTGTTGTTGACGGCGAAATGGAAGCTTGGGCCGACGGGGATGCCCGTGGCGCTGCTGACGGCGGCATCGACACCGATCTTGGTTTCGTAGACGGTGGTGGTGGCGATGTCGAGCGTGGCGGTGGTTTCGTCGTAGGCGCCGTGCTCGGCGATGAGGTTGTCGGCGGTGTCGAGGAAGCGGACATTGATCCAGACGCGGCGGCCTTCCGGGTAGCCGGTCGGGAGTTTGTGGCCGGACATGTTGATGACGCGGGTGATGAGGTCGGGGCCGCTCTGGGTCAGTTCGAGATCGGAGGCGGCGCGAAGCATGGCTTCGGAGCGTGCGACGGAATCGGCGACGGTCGCGGTGTCGAGGCCGGTGACCGCGTCCGGGTAAAGGTTGCGGACGGCCTGGATGATCCAGGTGTTGCCTCCGTTGAAGTGGTGGGTGGGGAGGTTGGTTCGTATGGGCCGGCTGCTGCGGTTGCACCCTCTGCCGGTGGTGTCGGGCATGTGGCAGTCCTGGCAGGAGGAGACGGCGGTGATGTTGCCGCCGAATCGTCCGTTCATTTCGATGGGGCCTTGGGCGAACGCGGAGGCGGACCACTCGGAAAAGGTGCGCTCGACGGGGAACATGTCGCGCTTGTCCTGGGTGGGGTGCGGCGTGTCGAGGCCGTTGAGCGCGTAGGTGCCGTCGGGTTGTTTCGAGAAGGCTGGGTTGGAGACATCGTGGCAGGTCGCACAGTTGGAGGACTCGCTGAAGAAGGTGGCCTGTCGCCACTCGTGGCTGTTGAAGTTGTCGAGATCGAACGGGCCGCGGCGGAGGTCGACGGGATCAACAACGAAGTGGCCGGAGTGTGGATTGACCGGTGCCTGCGCGAGAGCGGCGAGGATGGCGGGGTCCTCGGGTGGCTGGATGCCTGTGGTGTGGAAGGGATCGACCATACGGTGGCAGAAGTTGCAGTTGATGCCCTCGTAGTCGATGTCGAGAAGGGCGGAACCGTCGGTGGGGGTGCTGCGTCCTTCGAGCCAGCCGCCGGGCGTGTGGCAGCGGAGGCAGAGGTCGCCGGCGAAGGCGGCGTCCTGGTTGGCGATCGTGAGCGCGGCCTGGAACATGGGGTCGCGTGCCGACTGTCCCATCGGGCTTGCGGCCCACGGTCGGAAGGGCTCGCCGTTGGGGTCGTAGCCGCCGTGACAGGAGTCGCAGCGTCCGCGTGATTCGATAGGGTCGATGAGGTCTCCCGGCTGTGTGCCGGGGCCGAAGAAGTCGTTGAGCGTGGTGGGCACCGTTGTCGATTCGAGCGGCGCCCCGCTCGGCGAGATGGCGAGAAGGGAAGCGCCGGCGGCGATAGCGATCGCCGAGGGAATGAGGGCGGCGGGGTCGCGGGAGGACAGGCTCATGGTGTCCCTCCTTTCGCCAGCGTCGCGGGTGATGCCGCGGCGGCGGTCGGGGACGATGCCTGATGATATATTCAGAGGAGTTCGATGTCTTTATTTGAGTCGTTTGTGCAAATGGACCTTTTGGGGGCAGGGATTAATGCCCGTTGAAACCGAGGTTGAGTGATGGGTCACGGGCAGCCCGCGGTGAAGGTGGTGAGGAAGGTGGTGATGTCGGCGAAGGTGAAGTCGTTGAATGGGGGGGCGAGGTCGGCGAGGGGGTCGGTGGTGAGGTAGGCGTCGAGGAAGGTGGCGATGTCGCTGAAGGTGAGACCGTCGAAGGGTGGGGCGATATCGGCAGGGCAGGGGGGCGTGGCGGGGAGGGTGTCGAGGCCTCGGTCGGGTTCTTCGTCTGCCGGGAAGAGGAAGCGGAGGGCGCCCGGGAATCGTGCGGCCCAGGCGGGTTCGTTGTGGGCCTGGCCCAGGCCGACGGCGTGGCGGAGGTTGCCCTCGAGGGTGTAGGGGTTGGCTTGCTTGGTGAGGAGGAGGTCGCGGAGGGCGACGGTGGCGGCGAAGCCGTCGTTGCTGGCGCCGGCGTCGCCCGAGTCGAGGTAGAGGCGGAGGTCGGGGTTGGGCGTGGTGGCGATACGGGCGCGGAGGTTGGGCGTGGCCCAGAGGGAGGGGCTGAAGACGCCGGCCTTGCCGAAGGTGTCGGGGAAGGTGTAGGCCTGGTAGAGGGAGACGATGCCGCCGAAGCTGGAGCCGGCGGTCGCGGTGTTCTCGGGGCCGGTCGCGGTGCGGTAAGTCGCGTTGATGAGGGGCATGATCTCGTCGGTGATGAAGCGGGTGTAGTCGTCGGCGTCGCGGCCGTCGTCCGGGGGGAGATAGTCGCCGGTGCGGTCGGGGCCGTGGTCGAGGGCGACGATGATGACCTCGCGGGTGATGCCGGCGCGAGTGATGCGTGCGGCGGTTTCGTCGGCGTTCCATGTGCCGAAGGCGCCCTGGTCGAAGACATTCTGCCCGTCGTGCATGTAGAGGACGGGGTAGGTCTTGTCGGTGTGGGTGTCGTAGCCGCGCGGGAGGAAGACGCGGTAGGTGCGGGTCTCGTTGAGGATGCTCGAGAAGATGGTGGGGGGGCTTTGGGGGTCGTAGTCCTTGCGCGCGGGGGCGAGGGGTGTGGGGGTGGCGGGGTCGGGCAGGTATGCGAAGACCTCGTTGTCCTGGACGATCGCGCGGTCGGTGAAGAGGGCGAGGGTGCCGGCGGAGGGGACGCGGCCGAAGCCGGCGGCGTTGTCGATGTAGAACTCGGTGTCGGTGCGGGCATCGCCGACGCCGGTAGCGGCGACGAGGCGCTCGCCCGGGGTGCGGCCCGGGCCGATGTGGCGCATGGGGATGCTCTCGTAAGCGCCGCCCGCGGTGCGGTGGTGGAGGACGGGGCGGTCGAAGGTGGTGTAGGCGAAGAGGGTCGGGTTGTTCGGCGCGGGGAGGCCCGGGGTGACGCCGACGAGCTCTGTGGTGACGGGTGTGCCGTTGGCGGGGTCGCCCCAGCGGCCCGGGGCGTCGTCGCGGAGGTAGAAGCGGATGGTGTAGCCGGTGCGCTGCGGCAGGGAGACGGGGACGGTGTGGATGTTGCCCTGGGTGTTGATGAGTTTGACGGCGTTTCTCAGGTCGCCCCCGCCGAGCTCGGGGCGGTCGCCCAGGACGAAGACGGCCTGGCCGGGGGGCGCGGTGTAAGAGATCTCGATGTCGACGGGGACCTCGGGGAAAGCGGCGAGGGCGGCGGCGGTAAGGAGGGTTGTGAGCGCGGGCATGGCGGTCTCCGTATTCGCGGGATCGCCACTGTACAGCGAAACGACGCGTATACGAAGGTCTTTGTCAGGTCTTCGCGCTGCGCGCCGCGGGTCAGCGCGGCAGGACGACGAGGTGGTGGGGATCGATCGTTATGTAGACCTTGGAGCCGGGGTCGCGGGGGGCGGGTGCGCCGGGTTCGGTGAGGCGGGCGGGGGTGCCGTCGGACAGTTCGAGGTCGTGCTGCGTGTGCTCGCCGAGGAAGGTGGAGCGGGTGATGGTGGCGGGGAGCGTCTTCGGTTCGATGGTTAAATCGGCACCGGCAATGTGCAGGGCCTCGGGGCGGGCCAGTGCGAGCACGGGGCCGGGGGTTGCGTTGGTTGGCGTCGTGAAGGGGATCTGGGTGCCGGCGATGGTGACGGTGGTGGAGCCGGCGGCGGATGTGAGTTCGGCGGGGAAGTGGTTGGTCTCTCCGAGGAAGTCGGCGACGAAACGGGTCTGGGGGCGGTGATAGAGGTCCTGGGGTGTGCCGAGTTGCTCGATCTGCCCCGCCCGCATGACGGCGATGCGGTCGGCCATGCTGAGGGCTTCCTTCTGATCGTGGGTGACATAGACAGCGGTGAGGCCGGCGTCCTTGACGATCCTGCGGATCTCGGCGCGGAGGTCGAGGCGGAGCTTGGCGTCGAGGTTGGAAAGGGGCTCGTCGAGCAGGAGCACCTGCGGGCGGACGACGAGGGCGCGGGCGAGGGCGACGCGCTGCTGCTGGCCTCCCGAGAGCTGGGTGGGCTTGCGTGCGGCGTAGTCCTGCATCTGGACGGCGGCGAGGGCTTCTTCGACGCGGGCCTTGCGTTCGGCGGGGGGAATCTTCCGGACTTTCAGGCCGTAGGCGACATTGTCGGCGACGGTCATGTGGGGCCAGAGGGCGTAGGACTGGAAGACCATGGCGGTTTCGCGCTGGTTTGCGGGGAGGTGGGTGATGTCGCGGGTCTGGCCGTTCTGCGTGAATCGGATGGTGCCGGAGGTGGGATCGACGAAGCCCGCGATGGCGCGGAGGAGTGTGGTCTTGCCGCAGCCGGAAGGGCCGAGGAGGAAGAAGAGTTCGCCCGGCTCGATGGTGAGGCTGGCGCCGTCGATGGCGTTGACCGTGCCTCCGCCGGGGTTGGGGTAGGTCTTGATGACTTGGTCGATCTGGATCTGGGTCATGGGGCAGGGAGTGTAGAGGGGGAAGGTGGTTGGGGGCTTCGGGTGGGGGCTGGCGGCGGGTGTTGGTGAGATTGGATGAGGTTGTCTGTTCGTGTTTCATTCATAGATGATGTGACATTGAATTGTGTTGGTTTCGTAGAATGTTGTTGGAAGCGCGTCTAACCTCCGGGCCAACAGCAACATGTTCGCGGGCGATCCGCACGAGCGCCGCACGCGATACAACGAAACACCGGACAGATTCATTCAAGGAAGGAACGACCCCATGGCCAAGAAGACTGCCAAGAAGCGCGGACGCAAGAGCGCGGGCGCGGGGGCCGCGTCGGGCGGTACGGGCTCGCTTTCGAGCATCTCGACGCAGGAACTGGCGCGTGAGGTCAAGCGTCGCGAGCGGCAGCTTTCGCAGCTGCAGAACAAGCGTGACGGGCTCGTGCAGCGGCTGAACGAGGTGGACGCGGAGATCCGGGCGCTCGGGTCGCTGGTCGGCGGGGCCGGCGGCGGCGGCGGGCGGCGGCGGGCCCGGAACGAGTCGAACCTGGCGGACGCGCTGCACGGCGTGCTGAACGGCGTGACCATGGGCGTGACCGAGGCAGCCGAGGCCGTGCAGGCGGCGGGGTATGTGACGACGGCGGAGAACTTCCGCACGATCGTTAACCAGACCTTGCTGCGTGAAAAGGGCAAGTTCAAGAAGGTCGCGCGGGGTCAATACACGGCGAAGTGATCGCCCGGCGAGACCCAAGAGATTTGAGAGATGAGCGGGCGGGCCCTCACGGGGCCCGCCTCTGTTTTTGCGCTCCGTAGCGGTTCTGCGGCCGCACCTCGCTGTGGTGGGATCGGGCGGCGGTGGTGGGGATACACGCGCGGCGCGGTGGGCGGGCAGCTTCTATGCTCTGGGCATGGCGAAGAAGGCATCGGGCAGGCAGTCATCGAAGGTGGCGGACCAGGGGGAGCTCGGGGCCGGGACGACGATCGCGCTGTTGCTGGGCAAGGACTTCGGGCTGCAGACGAAGTACAGCGAGGAGCTCAAGGCGGCGCTGAGGAAGGCGCACGGGGAGTTCGACACCGTGCGGTTCGACGGGGAATCGATGGGGGAGGCGACGCCGGCGGAGGTGCTCGATGAGTGCCGGTCGTTCGGGCTGATGGCGGCGCACAAGCTGGTGGTGCTGGACAACGCGGAGCGGGTGATCCAGGCGGACACGCTGCCGATCTTCACGCGGTACGCGGAGGCGCCGGCGGAGGGGGCGACGCTGCTCATCCGGTCGAAGGGGCTCGCGGCTTCGAACTTCACGAAGGCAGTCAACGGGAGCCCGACGGCGGCGGTTAGGAAGTGTGATTCTCTGGGCGTGCCGCAGGCGGTGAGCAAGCTGAAGGACCTCGCGAAGGCGAACGACGCGACGCTCGCGCCGGATGCGGCGAACCTGCTGGTGCACCGGCTCGGCACGGATCTTGCGCGGCTCGAGCGGGAGATCGAGAAGCTGGCGATCGCGGCGGGGCGCGGGGGCGCAATCACGGTGGAGCTGATCATGGAGCTCGCGGGCGAGGGGTACCAGCACGAGAACGCGTTCCCCGAGGTGAAGGACGCGATCGCGATGACAAGGCCCGACCAAGCGATCCGCACGCTGCGGCACATCTTCGACAACAGCTCGTCGGACGCGGGCGTGATGGCGGTGATCGCGGCGGCGCAGACGGCGACGAATGTGCACGCGACGGCGGCGGGCAGCGCGGCGGGGATCCGGGGCTTCAACCTGAAGAAGCTGGCAGGGTGGGGCGACGGGGCGGACGCGATCCTGGCGGCGGCGCCGCGGCTGGACCCGCGGATGACGATCGACCTGCTCGACGACGCGGTGGACGCGGATCGTCGGGTGAAGTCGGGGCTGGGGACCGGGGAGCGGACGGCGGAGCGGATCGCCCTTCGTTTGAGTGCGGCGCTGCATCCGCCGAGGGGTGGCGGGCGGCGGTAGGTGGGGCTTGTTCGTTCGTGGCCGATCCGCAGAGCTGGATCGACCACGGCACCCGGTGATTTGCGCGTGAAAGCACTACCCGGCTTCGCCGGATAGTGGCACCCGTGGTATCTCAGCCGAGGGCGGGCTTGGCGGGGGGGATGTGCCAGGTGGCGGATTCGTTGCGGCCGGCCTCGAGGTACCAGCGGCACATGCGGTCGATACCCTCGGCGAGTGGGACCTTGGGGCGGTAGCCGGTGGCGAGGACCTTGTCGGCCTCGTACTTGGTCTGGGCGACGAAGAGCTTCTTGATGCGGGCGGTGGAGATGGGCAGGTTCTTGCCCGTCAGCTTGATGACGATGTCGAACGGGATGCCCGCGGCGAGGCCCAGCCAGAGGGGCAGGTGCGAGCGGGGCGGGGGCTTGCCCAAACTCTTGAAGACGCACTCGGCGATGCCGGCGGAGGAGAGGTCGGGCTTGTCGATCCAGTTGTAGGGGTCGTAGTCGGCGCGGCCCGGGCGGTCCCAGAGGTAGAGCGTCGCGTCGACGATGTTCTCGACATAGCTGAGCGACTTGATGTTGGTGCCGGGGCCGAACTGGAGGTACTTGTTCGCGTGGATCTGGCGGATGAGCGAGTACATGTTGGCGAAGTTGTTGGGCCCGAAGGTGACGGTGGGGCGGATGGTGAGGCAGCGGCGCTGCTTGCCCTCGGCGTTCTGGCCCTTCTCGACCCACTGCATGAAGACCTTCTCGGCGGCCCACTTGGATCCGCCGTAGGGGTTGAAGAAGTTCTTGGGTGAGTCCTCGGTGACGGGCTCGGGGGCTTCCCCGTAGATGGCGACGGTGGAGTAGAAGGAAAGGTCGGCGACGCCGGTGTCGTCCATCGCGTCGGTGAGGACGCGGGCGCCGTTCTCGTTCACATCGTAGTAGGTGTCGTGCTCGATGCCGAAGTCGTGGTGGGCGGCGGCGAGGTGGACGACCTTGTCGACCGGCTTCTCAAAGTGCGTGAGGGCGGCCTTGACGGCGGCGGGGTCGCGCACATCGCCCTTGATGTAGGGCGACTCGGCGACGGCACCGGAGGGCTCGACGAGGTCGAGGTTGACGATGCGGTGTCCGGCGGCGATGAGCTCGCGGTGGAAGTAGCCCCCGATGAAGCCGGAGCCACCGGTGATGAGGATGTCCACGGCTCGATCTCCCGTGCGGTGACGCGTTCTCTCCCGTGCCGGGCGTCTGGGTCAGCCCGGACCGGGGGGAGTGTACTCGGGTTGGGGGGTCCGGCGTGGGGGCCGGCCCTGAGAAGAGTGTGTTTCGGGGTGTTGGGGTCGGCGGTTCAGTTCCCGTAGATGATGGGCGCGAGGGCGATGCAGATGACGGCGACGAGCAGGGTGAGCGGCCCGCCAAATCGGGTGTAGTCGAGCCACTTGTAGCCGCCCGGGCCCATGACCATCAGGTTCGTCTGATAACCGATGGGCGTCGAGAATTCGCAGGAGGCGGCGATCGCGACGACCACGGCCATCGGCAGGACGGGGATGCCCTGCTGCTGGGCGATGAGCAGCGCGATCGGGAACATGAGGACGGCGGCCGCGTTGTTGGTCATGACCGCGGTGAAGACGACGGTCGCGAGATAGACGGTGCCGAGAAGGGCGTAGGTCCGCAGAGCGCCGTCGAGCCCGGCGGCGGCGACGAGGTTCACGAGGCCCGAGGCGATCGAGTCGGCGAGACCGGTGTCGGTCATGGCCTGGCCGATGCCGAAGGCGGCACCGATCGTGACGAGCACCTGCCAGTCGACGCCCGCGCGGGCCTGGGGGCCGGTGCAGCAGCGGCCGATGATCATCGCGCCGGCGGCAATGAGGGACGCGGTGAGCGGGCTCAAGGCGCCGGTGCCGAGGGAGATGATGAGCCCGAGGAGGATCAGGAGCGCGACCCAGGCGCGGTCGTGACGCGGGGCGGCGGAGGCAGCGCGCTCGGTCGCGAGCAGGAAGTCGCGCGAGTCGCGGTGACGCTCGGCGAAGCCGGCCTCGGCCTCGAGGAGCAGCGTGTCGCCGTCGCGCATCTTGATGTCGCCGATTTTGCCCTTCAGGCGTTGCCCGCGGCGGTGCACCGCGACGACGACGGCCTCGTAGCGCGTGCGGATGCCGGACTCGCGGACGGTCAGGCCAACAAGACGCGACGAGCTGGAGACGACAGCCTCGATGAGCTGCGCCTGGGCGCGGCCCGCGGGGCGGGCGTCGGTGCCGGTGGGCTCGAGGCCGCGGATCTGGTTGAGGTCGACCATGGAGTCGAGGTCGCCCACGAACCCGAGGACATCGCCCGGCTGGAGCTTCTCCTCAGGCCCGACGGCGACGATCGAGCGGTCGTCGCGGTCGATACGCGAGAGGAAGAGGCCCGGGAGGTGACGGAGGCCCGCCTGCTCAACGGTCCTGCCGACGATGGGCGAGCCGGGCTTGACCTTCATGGAGGCGGAGTACTCGCGGGCCTCGCCCGGCTTCTCGACCTTGTGCGCGGGGCGACGGTCTGGGAGGAGCTTCCGCCCGAGAAGGAGGATGTAGACGATGCCCGCGATGGCGATGGGGATGCCGATGGGCGAGAGGGTGAACATGTCGAAGCGGACGGGATCACCCGCGCGGTTGCGGACATCGTTGGTGGCGAGAAGCTGGGCGACGACGATGTTCGTCGAGGTGCCGATCAGCGTGCAGACGCCGCCCAGGATCGAGGCGTAGGAGAGGGGGATGAACAGCTTGGAGGGGCTGAAGCCGCCCCGCTTGGCGACGCCGTCGAGCACGGGCATGAACATCGCGACGATCGGCGTGTTGTTGACGAACGCCGAGACCGCAGCCACCGGCGCGGTGAGGCGGAGCTGCGTGGCGATGAGGGTCTTGGGCCGGCCCAGGAGGCGGGCGGTGATCATGTTCGTCGCCCCGGTCTGTTTCATGCCGGTCGAGACGACATAGAGGAGCGCGATGGTGATGAGGCCCGGGCTGGCAAAGCCCGCGACGGCGTCCTTCGGGTCGAGCAGGCCGAAGCAGACGAAGCCGGTGAGGACGCCCATCAGCACGATGTCGGCACCGAACCGGCCGGTGGCGAGGCAGGCGATCATCCCGACGATCAGCAGGCCCGCGACCCACGGGGCGAGGTCGGGCGGGAGCCAGCCGAGGCTGATCGCCAGCGTGGGGGGCAGGGTTTGCAGGGCCTCGGCGAGCATGGGCGGGTAGGGTATCGACCGATGGCGGTGGTCCCGCCAGTCCGGGGGGCGTTGCCCCGGCGGTGCGAACGGTCAGATGAGAGGACTCGGGCGATGGATACTCGGCGCAGCGGTCGGCGGTTCGTGGGGGCGCTCGTGGGCGCGATGGTGGTGTGCGCAGCCGGTCTCGCCGGGTGCTCGGCCGATGGGAACGCCCGTTCGGGGGAGGGCTCGGCGCAGGCGTCCGCCCGGTCCGGCGGCACGACCGACCGCGAGGCGAACCCCGGCGAGCTGTCGATCATGGCTTTCAACATCCGCTTCGGCACGGCCAACGACGGGCCGAACAGCTGGCCCCTGCGGGCCGACCGGGTCGTCGATGTGATGATTGGCCCGGGCGGGACGCCCGCCGAGCCCGCGTGGGACCTCGTGAGCATCCAGGAGGCGCTGCGGTTCCAGGTGGACCAGATCCTCGCGGCGGCACCGGGGTACGCCTACGCGGGGTACGGGCGCGACGACGGCGTGAACGCGGGCGAGCATTGCGGCGTGCTGTACCGGCCCGACCGTCTGGAGCTGACCGAGACCGGCCGCTTCTGGCTGAGCGACACGCCCGAGGTGGTGGGCAGCACGAGCTGGGGGAACACCATCACGCGGATGGTGAGCTACCAGCGGTTCGTCGATCGGCTGGACGAGGACCGCGAAGGCTTCTGGGTCTTCAGCGTGCACCTCGATCACCAGTCGGAGGCGTCGCGCCGAGAGGCGGCGGAGCTGATCGCGTTCCGGCTGGAGACGATCGCGGGCACCGAGCCGGCGATCGTGCTGGGCGACTTCAACGCGACGCCGGACAGCGCGGAGCGGAGTTATCTCGTCGGCACGATCAAGGACGCGACGGGCGACGGGATCGCCCCGCCTTCGCCCAGGCTCGTTGATGCGGTCGCGGCGGCGGGGTCGGGGCCGCTCGGCACTTTCAACGGGTGGCGGGGAGGGCTCACGACGGGCCGGTTCATCGACACGGTGCTGGTCCCGCCCTCGGCACGGATCATCGACGCCCGCGTCGACCGCGAACTGGGCGTGAGCGAGGACGGGCGCCCGCCGAGCGACCATCACCCGGTGATGGTGCGGGTGGCGCTGCGGTAACGGTTCTCGGTCTGATCCGCGTGCGCCCCGTGGAAGAACGGGGGGATCCTGCAGCAGCGGCTTTCATGAAAGCCGCCGCCGCTGTGCGTGTGTCCACCGCTCCGGGGTGGGGTAAGCACTCAACTTTCAACTTAGGTGCGTTGCCGACCGAGCCATTGGCGGTAGCGTAAAGCCTGACTCTGGAGTTCATAATCGGCAGTGGTCGATGCGAACCCGTGGACACCGGGGGACCTGGAGGGTCGATGGCGCGTCGGATTGTGCTCGTGGTCGTCGCTTCGGCGCTGCTTGTTGCGGGGCTCGGGTATGCCCTGGGGCAGGTGGGCGGGCCGGTGCCGACGGCGATCGGCGCGGCCGCCGACTGGTGCACCGGTGTGGCGCCGGTGGCGGGGGAATCCGCAAGTGGGCTCGCCGGGGCGGCATCGTCGGCCTTCGGCTTCTGGACCAATAACGGCAGCTACATGCCCCGGATCCACTGCCTCGTGGATCAGCAGGGTCAATCGGACTGGGGCTGGATCATCGCGCTGATCGTGGGGAACCTCGCGGTGCTTGTGTGGTACCTGCGGATCTTCGTCTTCTGGCGGAAGAACTACCTCGCGGAAGCCCCGCGGGACCGCAACCGGCAGATGAACCGGCTCGCGATGATCTTTCTCTTCTGCGGGCTGACCGGGTACGCCATGAGTTCCCTGATGTTCATCTGGCCGGCGTACCGGCTGGTGGCGGTGCTGCTCGTGGTGCTGGCGAGCGTGAGCTGGCTGTTCTGCCTCGACCTGGACAAGTTCGCGGTGACGCTGCAGGCCAACCGCCTGCAGCGTGAGCTGGCGGAGAGCCTCGCCGAGCAGAACTCCCGGCTGGAGGCCGAAGTCACCGAGCGTACACGCCAGCTCGAGATCGCCCGCCACGAGGCCGAAGCCGCCCGGCGCGAGGCGGAGAACGCCAGCGCTGCGAAGACTGTGTTCCTCGCGAACATGAGCCACGAGCTGCGCACCCCTCTGACAGCCATGCTGGGCTTTGCCGATGTGCTCGACGATGAGTCGATCGCGCACACCGAGCGGCGCGGACACGCCGAGACCATCCGCCGCAACGGACGGCACCTGCTGGAACTCGTTAACGGTGTGCTCGACCTCTCGAAGGTCGAAGCCGGTCGACTTGAGGTGGAGCGGATCGAGATGAGCCCCGCGGCCCTCGCGGCCGAGGTCGTCTCGCTGCTGCAGGTCCGCGCCCGCGAGGTGCGCACCAAGCTGTCGGTCGCGGTCGAGTCCGAGATCCCCGACCTGGTGCTGAGCGATCCGCTGCGTTGGCGACAGATCCTGCTCAATCTCGTGGGCAACGCCGTGAAGTTCACAGAGGACGGCAGCGTGCGCGTGCTGGTTCGGGCCGAACAGCGCGACGGCGTGTGCTTCCTGACGCTCGCGGTCGAGGACACCGGCATCGGGATCCCGAAGGAGCGGCTCGAAGCCGTGTTCGAGCCGTTCTCGCAGGCCGACGCCTCCATGTCGCGCCGGCACGGCGGGACGGGGCTCGGGCTGACGGTGTCTCGCCGGCTCGCTGAGCTGATGGGCGGCTCGCTCACGGCGTACTCCGTCGAGGGCGAGGGCAGCACATTCACCCTCGAGGTGCCGTGCAGCGTGCCGGAGGGCGTCGAGTGGCGGGTGCCGGTCTTCAAGGCGCCGACCGACGAGACGCCCGCGGATATCCGACCCACCGCGTCGCTCGCCGGGAAGTCGGTGCTGCTGGCCGAGGACGGCGAGGACAACCAGCGTCTGTTCGCCATGCTCCTCGAGCGAGCCGGCGCGTTTGTGGTGCGGGCGGAGACGGGTGTCGAAGCGGTCGAAGCCATCCAGCACGCGGGGCCGTTCGACCTCGTGCTGATGGACATGCAGATGCCCGAGATGGACGGCTACGCCGCGACACGCCGGGCCCGCGAGCTGGGGCACACCGGGCCGATCCTCGCGTTGACCGCGCACGCGATGGACGGCGACCGCGACAAGTGCCTCGCCGCGGGGTGCGACGACCACCTGAGCAAGCCGATCCGGCCCAAGAACTTCATCGAGGCGTGCGCGAAGTGGGCCGCGACGCCGGTGCCGAGCGACGCCGCCTGACGATTCAATCGAGCGGTGCCCGGCCTCAGGCGGGCTTGATCCCGAGCGCCTTGATCGCCGCGATGATCTCCCCGTGCAGGCGGGGCGGGGCGCAGATCACGCCCTTGTTCTTCTCCAGCCCACGCCCGTGCCCGAAGTCGAGGCTGTGCCCGAAGATGTCGGTGACGGCGGCCCCCGCCTCGTGCGCGATCAGCGCCCCCGCGGCGTGGTCCCAGATCCGCTCGACATAGCCCGGCTTGGTCGGCATGCGGAGGTAGGCGTCGGCCTGGCCCCGCGCGACGACCGCGTACTTGCACTGGCTGTCGAGGCGCACGGGCTCGCCGATCACCTCGTTCTTCTCGGTGGTGAGCCACTCGAGGATCCGGCCCTCGTCCGACACATTCGAGTGCGCCTTCTCCACCGACCCGGTGATCGCGATCTCCTCGCCCGCGTCATGGTCGAGACGCGTGATGCGGATCGCCTCGGCCCCCGCGTCGGTCGCGGTCGACTCGTACACGCCCTCGTTCTTGATGCAGAAGTACAGCGAGCCCTCGCCGTCGGCTTCGTCCAGCGGGTCCGACATGTCCCGCGACAGGTTCGGGCAGCCCAGGACGCCCAGCGTCGGCGTGCCCGACTCGATGTACCCGAGCGCCACGGCGTACTGCTGGTTCCGCAGGAAGCCCTTGGTCCCGTCGATCGGGTCCAGCGTCCAGAACGCATGGTGGTGCGTGTCGCCCGCGCCCAGGTCGATCGCGTCGAGCACCTCTTCGGCCGTCGCGTCCTCCCACACCTCGCGGACCGCCGCCAGCACCGCGTCCAGGTGCGGCTCGTGCCCCTCCTCGCGCAGGAAGCCCGTGCCCTCTTCCGCGACCAGCGTCACCGAGCCCAGCCGCTCCTTCAGCGTCCGGGCCACGATCGCCTGGCTCGCAAAGTCGGCGATCGTCACCGGGCTCTTGTCGTCCTTGGTGATCGCACGCACCTCGTCCAGGGCGGCTTGCACCTGCCGGCACACCCCCGACGCGAGCACAACGGCTTCACGGGCGGCTTCGAGCATCTTGGCGTAGTCGGGCATCGGGCGGTCTCCTGAGGGGCACGGGTGAAGTGAACGCACGGTAGGGGCCGACGAGGGCCCGCAGCCCGCCGGCACCATCGCCGAGCCCCAATTCGACCGCGCGATTCGTGACGGGCGGGCGTCCCCGGATCATCGCAGAGAGACGCGGGCGTCCGTCCAAAGCCCGCGCACGACGAATCCTGCCCGCACCCAAGGCAGCGGAGAAACGAGATGGCACACGCGGACACGAAGACCGTGGGCGCGGCCGCTCTGGCCCTGGCCGCCTTGGCGGTCGGGGGCTGGCAGGCCACCCGATACCTCACCTCGCCCGACGAGGTCCGATCCGCCGAGCAGGTGGCCCGCGAGGCCCGCCGCGGGGGCGAAGCCGCGTCCCCCGCGGAGGGCGGCGACGGCTCGGCCGAGCGCGAACTCCGCGCCGGTGGCGCGGGCGGCCCGGGCGACGGCCCCGGCGGCCCCGGTGGCGGCTGGGCGCAGCGCGACCCACTCGGCGACGACACCGCTCGCGAGTTCGCCTTCGACTCCGCCGACTCGCCCACCGCCGCCGCGACGGCCCTGGTCTCGGCGTCCGACGCGATGTCGCTCGCCCTCGACAACGAGCCGCAGCTCGCCGTCCTCGGAACGCCCGCGAAGCTCAGCCTCGTCGAGTCCTGGCGCACGCTCGTGTCTCCCCTCGTCGCCCAGGAGCGCGACCGTTTCCGGTCCGCCGTGACCCGCCTTGGCGGCATCGCGGGCGAGACCGGCGCCGGCGGCGTCTTCGACCGCCTCAGCCCGCTGCTCGCGGGCGCCTCGCTCGACCTGTCGAGCGCCGTGACGCGCGCCGTCGATCCCGCCGCCCCCGGCATCGTCCCCCGCATGCCCGTGGGCATCCCCGGCATGCCCGAGAGGCAAGCTCCCCGCCGCGCCGGCGAGGGCCCGTCGGTCCCCATGATGATGATGGTCAACGAGAACACCGGCCCCGACGGCGTCGAACGCCGCGAGACCACGCTCGACCTGCCCATGCAGGAGCTCTTCCCCGCCGCCGCCCAAAGAGCCGCCGCCGGGGCCCGCACCATCGAGGTCTGGGCCCCCACGCGCATGACCGGCCGCAAGAGCCGCACCGCCGATCTCGGCCTGAGCGTCTTCATGGTCTGGGATCAGAAGGCCCAGGCCTGGCAGCCCGTCGCGATGCGCCTCCGCCTGCTGTCCGAGGCGAGCACGACCGCGCTCCAGGACGCGCTGCGGGCCGCCCGCGCCGCCCGTCAGGAAACACCCCAGGACACTGAGATCACGGAGGACCGCCCGTGAAGCACGACACCCCCGCCCGCGCCTTCACCCTCATCGAGCTGATGGTCTCCATCGCCATCATCGCTCTGCTTATCTCCATCCTGCTCCCCGCCCTCGCCGGTGCCCGCCAGAGCGGCCGGCGCGTCCTCGCCCTCTCGAATGCCCGCACGCTGGGCCAGACCTTCGATACATACCTGGGCCAGAACGACGACGCCTACCCCTTCGTCCCGGGCATCTCCGACCCCAACTTCGGCGGCACCGAGGTCGTCTTCGTGCAATGGTGGCCAACCGGCACCATGATCGGCACCGACGACCCCTTCATGCTCAGCTGGGCCTGGCCCGGCGTCGTGTCGTCGATCGCACCGTGGACCGAGCACTACGCCACCTGGGTCAGCCCGGGCCGCTCGACCGACCTGCCCGTCTCCTACGACGACCGCCCCGACGACGACCGCGAGGCCGACCAGGACATCAGCTGGCGGCTCAGCAACGCCTTCCTCGCCGACCCCAAGCTCTGGGGCGACCAGCCGATCGACACCCCGCGCTCCCTGCTCCGCGCCGTCCGCGCGTCCGAGGTCGTCTTCCCCGCGAGCAAGGTCCTCGCGTGGGACACCCACCTCGCCTACATCACCAAGCGACCCGATCTCGTCGACGATCACTGGGACGCCCCGACCCCCATGGTCTTCGCCGACGGCCACGGCGACGCCCTCCGCCCGCAGGAGGCGAGCGAGCCAGCGGACCAGCCGCTCGCCCAGTTCCCCGAGCGCAAGCTCGCCGATACCCCTGAAGGTGTCCGAGGCCGCGACTACTGATTTGCCTCACCTGAATAGGCGTGGTCGAGGTTCTGGTTTTAGGAATCCGATAAACAGATGAAAGGACTGTCGGTACCATCGGGGCGGCGGGGCCGATGTATGGTCCGTCCACTGTTCAATTGCATGATTCGAAAGCGATGAAAGCGATGAAAGCGACGCGAACAGCGACAGCGGCCACACTCGTCGGTGCTTGGAGTGCAATCGCAGCCTCTGGAACGGTCGCCGCAGATGACGCCGCCGTCACGGAGGAACGCGGTCCGGGCCTTGCGTTCGTCTACACGCTCGCGAAGCGAAACACTGAGGTCTCGGTGTTCGCGCCAATGAAGGCCGCTTCGGAGGGGGATGGAACGACACACTTACAGCTCAGTTTCCGAACCACTCGTTCGGATGGGTCGGTCGTTCTTGGCTCCGGGCAGGCTTCGGTGACCGAACTGGCGGGCGGTGCCCGCGCTGAGATCGTGCATCTGCCTTGGGGATGGTTTGTCGTACCGGCCGGCGGCAACGCGTTTCTCATGGCGACGAAGGGCGTTTCAAGGACGGGCGAAGCCACATTCGAGCTATTCCTCGGTGGCCAATCAACGCACCCTGCACCTGTTGGCACGCTCACCGCCGAAGGACTGCCCGCCATGACCGAGCAGTTGATCGGCGTCGTCGCAGGGATCTTCCTTGAAGACGGCGGCGAAGGCGAAAGCGAGTGCAAACCAACCTTGGCAGACTGTATGGAGGCCGCGATCATCTCGTGCGCTCACAACGGGATCAATACCTTCTCGTGGTCCTGCGAGAACCCACCGAACGCGAGTTGCAGCTTCTCGTGCCACGCGCCCGTACCTGAATGAGCCGCGTCAGTTCTCTTATGCGAAAACGGCCCCGCTCGCGATCCGAGCGGGGCCGTTGTTCATTCGTCCAACTGGTGCGAGGAAGGCAGGCTTACTTCTTCAGCTCCACACCCTTGCTCACCAGGTACTCCACGCACTTCTTCACCGACTCCTCGACGCTCATCATCCCCGTGTCGAGCAGCAGCTCCGGGCTCTCCGGCGCCTCGTAGGGGTCGTCGATGCCCGTGAAGCCCTTCAGCTCGCCCGCCCGGGCCTTCTTGTACAGCCCGTGCGGGTCGCGGCCCTCGCACACCTCGAGGCTCGCGGCCACATGCGTCTCGCAGAACTCGAGCCCCGCCTCGTCGTGCAGCGCACGCACCTGGTCGCGGTCGGCCTTGTAGGGGCTGATGAAGCTCGCGAGCGTCACCACGCCCGCGTCGCTGAAGAGCTTGCACACCTCGCCGATGCGGCGGATGTTCTCCGCCCGGTCCTCGGCGCTGAAGCCCAGGTTCTTGTTCAGCCCGCGGCGGATGTTGTCCCCGTCCAGCCGGTAGCAGGGCACGCCCGCGTTGATCAGCGTGTGCTCGAGCGCGATGGCGATCGTGCTCTTGCCCGAGCCCGAGAGACCCGTGAACCACAGCGTGATCCCGTGGGCCCCGATCGTCGCCCACCGCTGCTCGCGGGTGACCTTGCTCTCGTCGTAGTGCAGGTTGGTCGCCTTCTGCTCCGCCATCGTGCGCATCCTCTCGTCGGTTCCGTTGTGCTGATACAGCCCGCCGCCGGGGTCCTCCCTCAGGCCCCGGCACGCGTGCCGCCCACTGTAGACCGCCCCCCCTCCGGGGTCGTCCCGAGGCACCCCTCGCCAGCCCCGGAACAGGTCTTCTGGACACGCCGTGCCGCTTCCCGGACGCTCCCCGCCCCCGCGCTACGCTCCAGCCCCCCATGCCAGACACGCGTTCCGCGCATCCCACCGGCCAACAGCCCCACACGCCACACCCCGCCCACGGACCCGAGCACGACGCCCGCGTCCGCGCCGGCCTCCTCTATGCCCTCGCCGCCTACGGCTGGTGGGGCCTCGCCGCGTTCTACTTCCGCGCCGTCGGCCATGTCAGCCCCTTCGAGGTCATGGCCCACCGCGTCGTCTGGGTCGTCGTCCTTCTGGCGGGTCTCCTCGCCGCGACCCGGCGCCTGGGCGAGGTCGCGACCGTCGTCCGCTCGCCGCGCATACTCCGCACGCTCGCCATCTCCTGCGTCCTCATCGCCGTCAACTGGCTCTGCTTCATCTACGCCATCGACACGGGCCGCCTCCTGCACGCCAGCCTCGGCTACTTCATCAACCCCCTCGTCAGTGTCTTCCTGGGCATGATCTTCCTGGGCGAGCGCCTGCGCCCGCTCCAGTGGATCGCCGTGGCGTGCGCCGCCGCCGGCGTCACGGTGCAAACCTTTGTGGTGGGCGAGCTCCCCTGGATCGCGCTCGCCGTCGCCAGCAGCTTCGGGCTCTACGGGCTCGTGCGCAAACAAGCCGTCGTCGGCCCCATCACAGGCCTCTTCACCGAGGCCGCCCTGCTCTTCCCCTTCACCATTGCCTTCCTCGCACTGGTGGAAACGGGCGTCCTCCGCCTCGACCGCGCCGAGGACGGCCTCGCCTTCCTCCACGCCGGTCCCGGCACCGCCGCACTCCTCGTGTGCGCCGGCGTCGTCACGGCCGCGCCCCTCATCTGGTTCGTCGCCGCCGCGAAGCGCCTCAAGCTCGGCACCATCGGCTTCATGCAGTACATCGCGCCGACGCTGCAGTTCCTCGTCGCCGTCCTCGCGTTCAAAGAGCCCTTCCGCCCCATGCAGGCGGTCGTCTTCGGGCTCATCTGGGTCGGCATCGCCGTCTTCGTCGCCGACTCGGTCCGCGACCGCCGATCGACGCGTGACGCACGCCGCGAGGCCCGCCGGGCGACCGTCCGCCCCGAGGCAACCTGAGCTTTTTGGCCCACACGCCCCAGAACCGCCCTTGCCCGCCTCCCGCTCTTTACCCAGCTTCGCGCGCCGTGCTTACCTCATTTGCCAACGCTTCGTAATCCGTCGCCAAGACGCAACCGCCGCGCGATCCGCAGCGGACCGGATTGGCGTAAGCCTCTGATCTGAGGCATCTTGTGTGCAGCCGAGTCCTCCGTGGGCCCGGCGGCACGCCCGCTGGGATCTGCCTGACGGGCGACGACAGACGAGCAGAGAGGACCTGAGAATGAACATGCTCAACCGCATGGGTGCTGTGGCTCTGGCCATGGCCGCCGCCGCCCCCGCCCTGGCCGACAACGGCGTCTTCTACAGCGATTTCTCGACCGCGGACGCCCGCGTCTCCGGCGCCGGCGAGCTCCGCTCCGTCCAGGGCTTCGCGGGCCTGGGCGTCGATGACATGCTCTTCGACGGCCTGATGCTCGTGAACGACTCCGCCGAGAGCGCCCGCACCACCGTCACCCTGACCGGCCTGGGCGGGCACTCCGCCGTCCGCGTCGACTTCCTGCTGGCCCTCATCGATTCCTGGGACGGCCTGGAAGAAGAAAACTGGGGCCCCGACAGCTTTAACATCGCCATCGACGGCGTCACCATGTTCAGCGAGGTCTTCTCCAACCGCGGCGGCGACGCCGGTCGCGGCACCTACGACGGCCCCGCCGTGAACATGCTCGCCGACCCCTCGTCCCTCGGCTTCAACGCTTGGCACCTCGACTCCGCCATCGCCTTCTCGGGCGCCGGCGCCCTCGAGTTCGCCCACACCGGCTCCACGCTCACCATCGAGTTCTGGGCCTCGGGCCAGGCCTGGCAGGGCGGCACCGACGAGTCCTTCGGCATCGACAACCTGTCCGTCACCCTCGTCCCGACACCCGGCGCCGCCGGCGCGATGCTCCTCGCCACCGGCTTCGCCACCCGCCGCCGCCGCTGAAGCCGCGAGCGCCGGCCACGGTCCCTTTCTGCGGGGGTGCGCTCCCCGTTCTGACTCCCGCGACGGTTTCGCAGGCCGCCCGCTTGAGGAGAGGTGAGTCAGACGCACCGGCCCGGCCTTCAGCCGGGCCGGTGCTGTTTTGCAGCGGTTGTATGTGGCCCTTTCGCCATTTGAAGCTTTGGCTCTTTGGAGCATTCTCGGCCCCTCCCCCCGCGCCACCCTCCCCCCTTACCCGGTTCGCGGGGTTTGCCCCTCCCGCAGCCTCAGCCCAGCCCCCTTCCCCGTCGATGCCCACCCCGTAGACCCGCCCGTCGCGCGGGAACCGCTGCGCGCCGGAGGCGGGCAGTGCCGGAGGGAGTCGTCCGTGGGCCTGAGCAGCACCAGCACCGTCGCCGTCTCGATCGCCGCCCTCGGAGCCCTCGCCGGCGGGGCCCTCAGCCTCTGGGGTGCCGTCGCCCCGCACCAACTCCCAGACCAACCCGTCGAACTCGCCCCGCCCGAGCCCGACCTCGCCCCCGTCACCATGGCCGAGCGCGACTACCTCGCGACCGCGGACCGCTACCGCACCAACCTCTCCCGCCTCGTCGTCGCCGTCCACGCCGCCCAGATGGACGAGCGCGAGGCCATGCTCATCCCCATCCGCGCGAGCGCCGCCGAGGCCATCGCCGCCTTCGAACGATCCAGCGCCCGCGCCGCCGCCGCCGCCCGCACCGCCGCGGCCAGCCCTGTCGCGACCGCCAACGCCCGCGCCGCCCTCGCCGAGCTCGAAACCGCGATCGCCGCCTGGCCCCGCTGGCTCAACGCCGAGATCGACTACGACCCCGCCCCCACCATCGCCGCCTCCCTCGCCGCGGTCGTGAATGCCGAGCCCATCCCCTTCGACCCCCCCGCCGTCGAGACCCCACCGCCCCCGCCCGCCCCCGAGGTCCTCGAGTTCGCCGGCCTCCGCTTCGACCAGCAGGGCCTCCAGTCCCTCGCCACCGCCCCGCCCCTCGGCGTCTTCGTCGGCATCGGCGCCATCGCCCTTGGCGGCATCGGCTTCGTCGCCACGGGCATCTCGGGCGGCGTCCGACTCCGCCGCCTCGGCAAGATCATCCACGCCCTCGAGGCCGCCGCCCACGGCGACACCTCCGTCGCCCCCCTCGACGCCACCGGCAACGGCGGCTACGACCGCCTCACCCGCGCCGTCGGCTCCGTCCAGCACCGCATGACCGAGATCGTCGACAGCGTCCGCGACGCCGCCGCCCGCATGGACCGCGCCGCCAAGGAAGCCCAGGCGCGTGCCGCCGCCGGCCAGCCCGACGAGCCCGAGCCCGAGGCCCTGCCCCCCGTCCAGGAGCTCGCCCGCGACCTCCTCGACGAGCACCGCGCCGCCCTCGACGCCCTCTCCAACGCCGTCCACCGCTTCGACGAGACCGTCGCCCACGCCACCGACCTCGCCAGCCACGCCCTCGACCACATCCACGAGGTCGAGCCCACCGAGCTCGCCCGCTCCATCACCTTCGAAGACACCGAAGCCCAACCCCACGAAGGCGAAGTCATCGACCGCCCGCAGCATCACCACACGCCCACCCCCACCCCACCCACCCCACCGACCTTCATCCCCGGCTCCGGCCTCGCCCGCCTCGCCGACACCGTCCGCGAGACCGCCGCCACCGTCGGCGCCCTCGGCGCCGAGGCCGACCAGGTCGGCGACTTCCTCGAAGAGATCAACGAGATCACCGAGCAGACCAACATGCTCGCACTCAACGCCGCCATCGAGGCCGCCCGCGCCGGCGACCACGGCCGCGGCTTCGGCGTCGTCGCCGAGGAAGTCCGAAAGCTCGCCGACCGCACCCAGGCCGCCACCGACCGCGTCGCCCACGCCATCGCCGGCATCCGCGACCGCACCGGCGCCGCCGTCCGCCAGATGGAGCAGACCAGCGGCATGCTCTCCATGACCGACTTCGGCTCCTTCTCGCCCGCCGCGAACGCAACCCCCGCCCCCGCCCCCATGCCCGCTCGCCCGGCAACGCCCCGCCGCCTGTCGACCGCCGTCGCCGTCCAGTCACCGGCCCTGGGCCGCGTCGCCGAGGACACCCGCCTCGCCCGCCAGACCCTCGACGAGATCGCCGCCGCCCTCGCCGAATGCTCCAACGGCGTCCTCCCGAGCGAGGTCCTGCACCGCGTCGAGCACGCCGCAGCAAACCTCGCCGAGCAGCTCGCGCAAAGAGTGTCCGACTACCGCCCCGACCCCCGCGTGCGGTCGCGCTTGGTCGCCCCCGAGGCCACCGTCACCGCCGAGACCCTGCGCGGCCTGCTGACGCGCCTCAGCGCCTGATCGCGAGCAACCGATTCCGGGCCCTTCCCCGTTCGTAGGAACGCCAGACGCATCTGCGCCCCGCCCCGCGCCGGGCGAACCAACGCCCCTCTAGCCTCGTCCCATCTTCCGCCCCCAACCGGCTGAAAGGGACGACCGTGGACGAGCAAAGCGTGCAGAAAGTAACCGCCCGGGTTGTTCTGTCCGTCGGCTTCCTCGCGGCCATGCTTTTGCTGCTCATCCTGCTCGATAACTTCTGGATCGCGGCGCGCGCGTTCGGTTGGGCGACCACGGGCTTCACGACCGAACGCATTATCACTTCCCAGGTCGTGCTGACCGCGCTCGGCGCCACGACCGTCGGCGCCGCGGTCCCCGCCGTCTGGGCGATTCACGGCCACTATGCCCTTAAGCGAGCGGAGCTGCGTATGCATCGTGACGCGACCGAACATGTCCATCCGGCCGCCGGGCAAACAGCGCCGCCGGACCACGATCACATCTGAGCCCGAACGGCTCTACGGAGCGCAACGACCGGCCTCCGCTCAGGCCCGCCGGGCCCCCCGGCGCGGCCGTGCCACAGCGAGTGTGAGCCCGAAGGGCTCTACGGAGCGCTCAAACTAGATCCCGAACGCCCGCGCCATCGCCTTCCCCATATCCGCAGGCGTCTGCGCGATCACCGCACCCGCCGCCTCCAGCGCCTTGATCTTGCTGTCCGCCGTCCCCGTCTCGTGCCCCGCCGCGCCCGAGATGATCGCCCCCGCGTGCCCCATCCGCTTCCCGGGAGGCGCCGTCCGCCCCGCGATAAACGCCGCCACCGGCTTCTTCACATGCTCCTTGATGAACGCCGCCGCGGCCTCCTCGTCGGTGCCGCCGATCTCCCCGATCATCAGGATGCCGTCCGTATCGGGGTCGGCCTCGAAGAGCCGGATCACATCGATGTGGCTCATCCCCCGCACCGGGTCACCCCCGATGCCCACGCAGCTCGACTGCGCGATCCCCAGGTTCGAGGTCTGCCACACCGCCTCGTAGGTCAGCGTGCCCGAGCGGCTCACGATCCCCACCGTCTTGCCGGTGGTGCAGCCCTTCTCCGAGCGGTGCATATGGATGTACCCGGGCATGATCCCGATCTTGCACCCCGCGTTGGTGTACACATCGCTGGGCCCCGTCCCCCCGCCCGTCTTGGGCCCCGGCGTGATCACCCCCGGGCAGTTCGGCCCCACCAGCGTGATCAGGTCCGGCTTGTGCGTCGCGTGAGCACCCGACGCCGCCAGGTTGATCTCGTCCAGCCGACCCCGCACCTTGATCATGTCGTTGACCGGCACGCCCTCGGTGATGCAGCAGATCAGCCGGATCTCCGCGTCCGCCGCCTCCAGGATCGCGTCCGCCGTGAACGCCGGCGGCACGAAGATCATCGTCGCGTCCGCCCCTGTCGCGTCGACCGCCTGCTTGACGGTGTCGAAGATCGGCAGCCCGTTCTCGTCCTTGGTCCCGCCCTTGCCCGGCGTCACGCCCCCGACCATCTTGGTCCCGTAGTGCAGGCAGCCCTTGGTGTGCACCGCCCCGAACGAGCCGGTGATGCCCTGGCAGATGACCTTGGTGTCCTTGTCCACGAGAATCGCCATCGGGGGTATCTCCAGGGCTACAGGTCGCACGAAGCAGGTCGGGCCGTCCATCACCCGGACGCCCACCTCTCCCGGCCTCACCGGGGACTGCGAGGGTACACCCCCGCCGCCCATCCCGCCTCCGCCGGGCGTCTGTCTTCTCAGTCGGTGGGATGGGCTTCCAGCCCGTCCTCCGCCCCTACCATCCGCCCGCAAACGCAACAGGGGAGGCACTATGCGCGCCATCGTCACCGGCCAAGTCGGCATGGACAAGAAGCCCTACCTCCAGCGGGTCGCCGACTTCGCCGGGGAGCAGGGGGAGACCATCAACCTCCGCACCGTCGGCGACATCATGTACGCCGACGCCCCCGAGGTTCCCAAGGGGCAGATCCTGAACCTGCCCCTCTCCCGCCTCAACTCCCTCCGCCGCGCCGCCTTCAAGGAGGTCATCGCCGACGCCCGCGAGATCGACGCCAAGGGCGAGCACCTGATCGTCAACACCCACGCCACCTTCCGCTGGCGGCACGGCCTCTTCAGCGCCTTCGACTTCGATCAGATCCGAAAGCTCAACCCCGACCTGTGCATCTGCCTCGTCGACAACATCGAGGTCGTCCACCACCGCCTCCACGCCGAGCACGACATCGACGCCACCCTCAAGGACTGCATGGTCTGGCGCGAGGAAGAGCAGCTCGCCACCGAGCTCTTGAGCCAGGCCGTCGAGGGCTCCAAGTTCTACATCGTCAGCCGGGGTCGCCACGCCGACACCGCCCGCACCCTCTTCCGCCTCATCGCCCGCCCCGACATGAAGAAGGTCTACCCCTCCTTCCCCATGAGCCATGTCGTCGACATGCCCGATGTCCTCGCCGAGATCGACGCCTTCCGCGCCGCCCTCGCCGACCACTTCATCACCTTCGACCCGGGCGATGTCGACGAGAAGCTCCTCCTCGACCGAGCCCTCGCCGCCGCCCGAGAGGGCAACATCGACCAGTACCTCGATGTCACCCCCCACACCTTCGGCGGCTCCAAGACCGCGAGCCAGAAGCCCCTCCGCGTCCGCGTCCGCGAGGTCCTCGATATCGCCGGCGACATCGACGGCCAGATCTACATGCGCGACTTCAAGCTCATCGACCAGGCCGACATGATTGTCAGCTATGTCCCGGAGCTCCCCGGGACCGACGGCAAGGCCATCCCGGGCCTCTCCTCCGGCGTCGAACGCGAGCTCCAGCACGCCTTCGAGCACGCCAAGGAGGTCTATGTCGTCTGGAAGCCCGCCAAGCCCCCGAGCCCCTTCATCACCGAGACCTCCACCCGCGTCTTCAAGTCCACCGACGAAGCCCTCAAGTACTTCGAGGAAAAGGGCATGTTCGCCGAGAAGAACCTCTTCGGGGTCTGACTCGCGAGACCACAACCAACGCCTGAGCGAGCCGCCCCGCCCCCGGGGCGGTTTGTCTTTCGCGAACCCACCCCCGCCCCCGCCCCACCCGCCAAACACCACCCCCACGAAACACCCGCCCCCGACCTCCCAATCACCCCTCAGACCGCCACTTGCGATCCGTATCGAGGGGAAGGACGATGCACGCCGCCATGGGAGCCGAGGGCTACGACAACCAGCACGCCTCCGACCGCCTCCGCGACCCCGCCGTCCCCGACGACGCCCGCACCCTCGCCCTGCTCGCCCACCTCTCCGCCCTGCTGCACCTCGTCGTCCCGGGCGTCGCGATCGCCGCCCCGATCATCCTCTACATGGTCAAGAAGGACGAGTCCCCCTTCGTCGCCGACCACGCCAAGGAAGCCATCCACTTCCAGATCTCGCTCTTCATCTACACCGTCGCCTTCATCGCCCTCGGCTTCCTCACCTGCGGCGTCGGCTTCGCCCTCTCGGGCCTCGTCACCGTCCTGGGCCTCATCGGCCTCATCCTGGGCGCCCTCGCCGCCAACCGCGGCGAGTACTTCCGCTACCCCATGACCCTCCGCATGTGGTAAGGGATCACACCCGCTCGTTGGTCGTCGTCCCCACCAACCACCCCCACCCACGCGACGCGACAACGCCCACGCACGCGAAGTACGCCCACGCCCCCATCAACTCCACCGACTCCTCCACCGCCAGCGCCACCGGCTTCACCCCGCGCACCGCGTCCCGAAAGATGTCGTCCGCCGCCCACCCAAGAAACAACCCCGCAACCGCCAGCCCCAGCAACGCATTCACC
>CAZTQV010000039.1:0-25450 GCA_964615815.1 uncultured Phycisphaeraceae bacterium
CCTCCCACCCCGCCGCGACTTCGCCCGCCACCAACCCCGACGCCGCCCCGCTCGTCGCCGTCACCCCGAGCCACCCCTGCACCGACGACGACCCGGGCCGGGCCTCGGCCAGGGCCCGCGCCGTGTCCACGGCGCGGCCCAGGGCCGCGCCGTCGCCCGTCGTCGCCGCGATCGCACCGCGGAGGCGGGTCAGGGCCTTGCCCGTCGGCTCGTGGCCCGGGCGGAGCGCAAAGGCTTGTGACAGGGGCTGTTCGGCCGCCAGCAACGCCTCGGCCAGCGTCCGCCGGTCGGGCCGCTCCGGGCTCGTGCCCACGGCCCGCACCGCCTCGCCCGCCTCCATCAGCCGCGCCTCCCACCGGCCCAAGCCCACCGCGGCGGCGACCAGGGGCAGGGCGGCGAGCGCCATAACGCCCGCGGCCGCAAGCCCTTGCAACTTTCTCGCCCGGCCTTTCAGGGCCGGGGGAACGGCGAGCGCGACCAGGACGAACCCCAGTGGGGCCGAGGCGGCCTGGGTGAGGGGCATCTCAATTTGGGAATGGACCAGAAGAACCAGGCCGGCGCTGGCGGCGGCGAGGCGGGCGAGGTGCGGCTGTGCGGCGAAGGCCCGGAGCAGGGCCCAGGCGAGGGTGACCCATGCTCCGAGGGCCAAGAGACGCATCACGGCGAGTTCGGGGGAGGCGAGCTGGCGCTCGGCGAGGGCGCCGGCGAGGATCACCGGTGCGCACAAAAGCAGCAGCGGCTTGGGGCCGATCGTGCGCACGCTTGCTTGCGGCGTGCGCATGCGGCGTGCATGCGTGCGCACGGGTATTTGCGGCGCGCGCACGGCCCGCGCAACTGTGCGCACGCCGGCCGTGGTCGCCGCGGCGGCGGTGACGAGCAGCGCGGCCCACGCGAGCCCGCCCAGGCCGAGCATGCTGGTCCAGTCGAAGAGCACCGAGTGCGGGCTCGTGACGGCCTCTGGGCTGATGGCGGGCTTGGCGGCGAGGTAGGCGTCCTGGAAGTTGTCGGGCCCGACGCCCAGGAGGGGGTTCGCGCCCCAGATCCGCAGGGCCGTCTCGGTGTAGAACGCGCGGAAGAGGATCGAGAGCTCGCCGATGCGTGTGCCGACGAGGCCCCGCGCGGCGATGGCGGCGAGGACGGCCGCGATGGCGGCGGGGCCGATGAGGGGCGCGAGCTTTGGGGCCCGGCGGGCGGTGATGAGGGCTGCGGTGAGTGCGATGGCCGCGACGATCGCCGCGCCGATGCCGCCCTTGGAGGCGCTGAGCCAGAGGGCGGCGGCGGCGAGGATGGTGCCGGCGGCGGTGAGTTGCCAGGCGCGGTCGGTCGCTGCGTCCCGCGTCGTGCGGAGCCATGCGAGGGCTGCTGTGGCGAAGGCGACGAGCATGGCGGCGGCGAAGGAGGCGTAGACATTGGAGAGGCCGAACCAGCCGGTGGCCTCGGCCTGGAAGAGGCGGCGTTCGAAGCCTCTCGCTTGGGCGGAGTCGGGCTCCCAGCCGCGGGCGGCGAGGATGCTTTCGCGGTCGAGGCGGTACTGGCGGACTGTCTGGGGGTGCTCGTAGAAGACCTGGACGGCGCCCTTGAAGGCGAGAACCGCGACGGCTGAGATGGCTATGGCGATCGCGAGGCGGTGGAGCCAGCGGTCGCGGGCGGCGTGGGCGAGGGCGACGAGGGTCGCGATGCCCGCGATCCAGGTGGAGCCGGCGGCGCCGACGGCGAGGGGCTCGAGCCAGAGGTCGCCCGCGCGGGCGGCGTGGGCGAGGATGGCGGCGGTGCCGGCGATCGCGAGGGCGGCCCAGGCGGTGCGGGTGCGGTGGCCTCGCAGTGCGGCGGCGGCGATGGCGAGGGCGGCGAGGGCGGTGATAAGGGCGTCGGTCCACGCGACCGCGGCGGGGCCGAGGCCGGTGACGGGTATGTACTGCTGCCAGGGGTCGAAGTCCCAGAGCGGGGTGCGCTCGTGGGTGATGGTGGCGCGGGCGCAGGCGACGAGGACAATCGCGATCGTTGCGCCGCGGTGGAGCCACGCGGCGCGGCCCGGGCTTGGTGTCGCGTTAGGGTCAGGCATCGGCCGGTCTCGCGGGTGAGCGGTCGGTGTCGAGGCGGTCGGGGCGGGCACCGGGGGGCGAGCTCTTCCACTCGAGGAGAGCGACGACGACGAGGATGAGGAGGGTCTGGGCGGCGACGAGTATGGCCTGCCAGGGTTCGAGGCTTCCGAGGATGATGCCGCCGATGCCGGTGACGGCGGTGAGGCCCCACATGACGAGGACGGCGGCGCGCTTGGAGAGGCCTCTCTTGACGAGGCGGTGGGAGAGGTGCTGGAGGTCGCCGACCATGGGGCTCTTGCCTTGCTTCAGACGGATGAGGGTGACGGAGGCGGTGTCGTAGAGGGGGAGCGCGAGGACGAGGACGGGCATGAAGACCGCGTACCAGCCGCCGGCGAGGGGCTCGCCGGTGGGTGTCTCGCCGGCGTAGGTGGTGCGGACGGTGAGGAAGGCGAGGAGGAAGCCGATGACGAGGGAGCCTCCGTCGCCCATGAAGATCTTGGCGGGCGGGCGATTCCAGACGAGGAAGCCGGCGCAGGAGCCGAGGAGGAGGGCGAGGGTGGCGGCGACGAACCACTGCTCGGCGATGACGGCGGCGGCGAGGAAGCAGAGGGATGCGACGGCGGCGATGCCGGCGGAGGCACCGTCCATGTTGTCGATCATGTTCATGGAGTTGGTGACGCCGAGCTTCCAGAGAACGGTGATGATGACGGAGAGCCAGATGCCGCCGGTGTGGATGTCGAGCATCGTGAGTAGGCGGGTCTCGGTGAAGATGGCGAAGAGGGCGGCGGGGATCGCCATGACGGCGAGCTTGAGCCAGGGGCCTAGGGGGCGGCGGTCGTCGATGAGGCCCATGATGTGGAGGAGCGCGAGGGTGCCGAGGAGGGCGAGGGCGAGGCCTGATTTGTCGCGGGCGCCTTCGAGGTGGGTTTGGACGGGGGCGAGGAACTCCGGGAGGTCGGGGCGAAGCCAGACGAGGGCGAGGGCGGCGAGCATGGGGAGGGCGATGCCGGCGAAGAGGCCGATGCCTCCGGTGTTGGGTATGGGGCGGTGGGCTTCCTTGATCTGGCCCGGTGCGGGGGCGGAATCGTGGAGGTTGAGCTTGGTGGAGAGGTGGAGGACGAGGCGCGTTGCGGCGGTGGAGTTGGCGCTGGCGGGGCGGGTGTGGCGGGCGCGGGCGGGGCGCATTGGGGGGAGTTTCGTGGGGAAGAGACGGAGAGATGGAGAGATGGAGAGACGGAGAGACGGAGTGGGGGGAAGGCACGGAGGCAGTGAGGCACGGAGGGGGAGGGTGCGCTTCGGCGATTGTTGAGACAGGAGGCTTGGAGAGGTTGAGGCGCTTCGCTGAGGTAGCCCCTCTCCTGTCGCTTCGCGACATCCTCTCCCCGTCGGGGCGAGGGAGGGGAGGTGGGTTGATTGGGTGTGACGGCCCGCACCCGAGTGTTGTTGCGGCACTGACCTGCGGAGCCAGGTCGGTGGCACTGGGCGTTGGGCAACTGGGTATCTGCGGTTGATCGGCCCGAAGCGCCGCGTTGCGGCGGTTCGGGGCACCGGGTGTGGATTGCACTACGCGTCGCGGGGCGACGCGTAGTGGCACCGGGTGGCGGTTCGGGGGGGCGGGTGTGTCGTGGTGGGAAGCACTGGCGGGCTAGCCGCCAGTGGCACCCGATTTGGACGCGTAGTCGCACCGGGTGGGTTCGGTGAGGCGGGCGGTGAGTTTGGAGAGGGCGAGGAGGGCGGACATGATGGAGACGGAGATGAGCCACATCCAGAGGACGCGGAGGGGCCAGGGGCCGAGGTGGTCGATGAGGGTTTCATTTTCGGGTTTGGAGGGGCCGGTGAAGAAGTAGGACCAGCCGGTTTTCCAGTTGAGGAGGGCGGTGATGGCGCCGGCGAGGGCGGAGAGGATGGCGATGAAGGCGAGGTCTTTGGCGCGGGGGCGGTAGCCGTCGACCCACCAGACATACAGGCCTCCGAGGAGGATGCCGGCGTGCTGGACCCAGAAGAACCAGTAGACGCCGTGCTGGATGCCGTGGAGGAGCGTGGGCTGGATGAAGGCTTGTGTGGTGAGGCCGAGGCCCCAGAAGAAGACGATGGTGGCGAGCCAGCGTGCCTTGGTGATGAGTGCGAAGGGGACCATCCACGCGACGATGTCGCACATGTGCAGGGGCATGGACTCGGCCCAGGTGAAGCGGGCGGGCTCGGCCCAGTAGACGAGCATGAGGGCCTGGGAGACGACCATTGCTCCGACGATGGAGCCGCGGATGGCGAGTTCTCTTGGGGAGTTTCGGAGTTTGCCGCCGAGGTAGACGAGTGTGAGTGCGATGGCGGCGAAGGCTGCGGAGGAGAGCCAGTGGTGGGGGGTGAAGGGTTGGAAGCCGTCGGGCCATGTGCCAAGTGGAGCTTCGGCGAGGAGGGTGGGCATCAGGCGGCGCCTCCGGAGTGCTGGTGTTCGCGGCGGAGCTGGCCGCAGGCGGCGGCGATGTCTCGGCCCCTGGAGGCTCGGATGTGGGTGTTGATGCCGCGCTCGCGGAGGATCTGCTGGAACTGGCGGACATCCTGCGAGCGGGGGCGGAGGTAGGGGACGCCGGCGACTTCGTTGAAGCGGATGAGGTTGATGTTGGCTCGGAGGCGTTTGGCGACGGCGGCGAGCTCGCGGGCGTGCTCGGGGCGGTCGTTGGTGTCTCGGAGGAGGGTGTATTCGAGGGTGATCTCGCGGCCGGTCTTGTCGAACCAGCGGTCGCAGGCGGCGAAGAGCTGGTCGATGGTGGTGAACTCGGCCCAGGGGATGAGCTGGCGGCGGAGATCGTCGTTGGGGGCGTGGAGGGAGAGGGCGAGGGTGACGGGGAGGTCGAGCTCGTCGGCGAGGCGTTCGATGGCGCGGTGCATGCCGACGGTGGAGATGGTGATCTTGCGGCTGGAGATGCCCATGCCCCACTTGGCCGCGAGGGTGCGGACGGCGGTGGTGACGGCGTTGAAGTTGGCGAGGGGCTCGCCCATGCCCATGAAGACGACATTAGTGATGCGGCCGATGCCGGGGAGTTGGTTGAGCCGCCAGACCTGTTCGACGATGCGGCCTGGGGAGAGGTTTCCGCCGAGGCCGTCGAGGCCGGAGGCGCAGAAGCGGCAGCCGACGGGGCAACCGACCTGGCTGGAGATGCAGGCGGTGCGTCGTTTTGGTTTGCCGTCGTCGCGTTCGTCGAGGGAGGGGATCATGACGCACTCGGTGCGTTTGACGGCGTGGGGGTCGGGCTTGGCGCCCAGGATGGGGAGGGAGGGGGAGGGGGTCGGTTGCGCCGCGTCTTTGTTGTCGTTGGGCCACTCGATGAGGAGTTTGCGGGTGCCGTCGGAGGCTTCGGAGCGGGTGACCTCGGGGCCGGAGAGGAAGGTCATTTTTTCGGCGAGGAGTTCGCGGTCCTTGGCGGGGAGGTTGGTCATCTGGTGGGGGTCGATGACGCCTCTTTTGTAGACCCATTCGAGGGCCTGGCGGGCTCGGAAGGCGGGGGAGCCATTTTGGGCGAACCAGTCGCCGAGGGAGTCTGGGGTGAAGGCGAAGATGTGGGGGGCGGGGTGTTGCACTGGGGGGAA
This sequence comes from uncultured Phycisphaeraceae bacterium, assembly GCA_964615815.1. Lineage (GTDB taxonomy): Bacteria > Planctomycetota > Phycisphaerae > Phycisphaerales > UBA1924 > DAIQNV01. Next base: position 5,628 of record CAZTQV010000039.1, read on the forward strand.
CAGTAGGGGATCGGGGATCGGCCATCAGCGATCGGGGGAGGGAGGGTTGCGGGCGGTTATTCCCCATTCCACGCTTGGGGTGGCGGAGGCGTGGGCGTGAACCCTGATCTTCGCTGCGAAGATCAGGCGTCCCCATGGCGCGGGCGTCATCGGGTGGATCGGGTGTTGGTTGAGCGATGAGGCTTGGAGGGGTGGGAGGCGCTGCGCTTGGTGTAGCCCCTCTCCTGTCGCTTCGCGACATCCTCTCCCCGTGGGGGCGAGGAGGGGGGGCTCGTTGTGTCAGGGTTTCGCGCGGTTCTCGAAGAACTTTTTGGCGGGGGCGGGGAAGAGCATGTAGAGGAGCTGGTCGCGGGGGCCTCGGATGTGGTCGCCGACTTCTTCGGTGATGGCGGTGAGGTCGGGTTCGGGGGCGTAGTCGCCCGGACGCTTGTCGAAGGTCTCACCGTCGGGGGCGCACTTGGCGACGACTTCGGGGGAGGGGGGGCCTGGGAGGCGGCCGTACTTGCCGAGGACCATGGCTCGGAATTCGTTGGAGATGACCTTGTAGCGTTCGCCGGTGATGACATTCATGGCGGCCTGGGAGCCGACGATCTGGCTGGTGGGGGTGACGAGGGGGACGAAGCCGGCCTCGGCGCGGACGCGGGGGATTTCCTCGAGGATCTTGGGCATTTCGTCGAGCTTGCCCTGTTCTTTGAGTTGGTTGTGGAGGTTGGAGATCATGCCGCCCGGGACCTGGGCGTCGAGCTGGGTGCGGTCGACGGGGGCGAAGCCCTGGGGGACGAGGATCTGGTCTTCGACGATGGCGATGGCCTCGTCGATCTTGTCTCGGTCGCGGGTGGCGACGAGTTCGAGGACGCGGTCGATCTTCTTCCTCGTTTCGGCGTCGGGCTCGGCGGGCCAGGGGTTGCCGAAGTGGTCGGGGTCCTTGTCGACGGCTTTGAGTTCCTCGCGGATGGTCTTGAGGCGGGCGTGGATTTCGTCCTGGTGCTTGAGGTCGAGGTTGTGGTCGTAGCCGGCGGCGCGGGCGAACCAGGTGAGGAGCTCGACGGAGGGCTGGCTGGTGGCGTTGGCCATGGGGCCGTGGGCGGTGTCGAGCATGTCGACGCCGGCGAGCATGCCTGCGATGTAGGCGGTGGTGGCGAGGCCGTTGGTGCCGTGGGAGTGGAGGGTGATGTCGATGTTGTCGCGGCCCATCTTTTTGAACTGGGCTCGGAGGGCGTCGACGAGTTGGAAGCAGTCCGCTGGGTGGAGGAGGCCTGCCATGTCCTTGATGGCGATGGAGTCGGCGCCGTTGTCGACGGCGGTGGCGGCGAAGCGGACGAAGTAGGCGGGGTCGTGGACGGGGCTGGTGGTGTAGCTGAGGGCGGCCTCGGCGTGGCCGTTGAAGGTCTTGACGCTCATGACGGCGGTCTGGAGGTTTCTGGGGTCGTTGAGGGCGTCGAAGATGCGGACGCGGTCGTTGCCGGAGCGGACGGCTTCCTTCATGAAGCTGAAGACGATGGCGTCGGCGTAGGGGGTGTATCCGAAGAGGTTCTGGCCTCGGCAGAGGGAGCGGATCTGGGCGCCTTGTCCGACGGGGCCCAGCTCCTTGCGGAAGGCGTCGAGGCGCTGGAATGGGTCGTCGGCCGTGAAGCGGAGGCAGGCGTCGAGGGTGGCGCCGCCCCAGAGCTCGATATTTGAGTAGCCGGTTTCCTTTATGAGGGGGAGGACGCGCATGCACTGCTCGGTGGACATGCGGGTGGCGAGGAGGGACTGGTGTCCGTCGCGGAGGGAGGTGTCGACGAAGCGGATGGAGGGCATGGAGGTCTCCTTGTGCGGGGCTGGAATCGTAGGGGGAGTGCCCCGGGGCGGGGCGGGTTGCTTGTTGGGGCGTGGTGGGGGAGTTTGGGGTGGTATGGGTGGCGGGCGAGAAATGAGGCTTGAAGGGTTCGGAGGCGCTTGCGCTTGGGGAGTCCCTCGCTCGCGCTTCGGGCTCGTTGTGGTGCTTTCGGCGGTGGGGGTTGATCACCCCGAAGCTTCGCGGAGCCTCAGCTTCGGCGTCCCGTTGGTGAGCGAGTGTGGCGTTGGTTGGGCGGTTGTGGAGGGAGGAGGCTTGGAGGGGTGGGAGGCGCTGGGCTTGGGGTAGCCCCTCTCCTGTCGCTGCGCGACATCCTCTCCCCAGGGGGGCGAGGAAGGGGTGGGGGCACGCGCTCTTAGGGGTGGGTGGTGTCGGTTTGTTGGCGGTCGGCGATGAGGTCGGAGTAGCTGACGCTGATGGGTTCGCCCATGGTGGGGCCGAGGGCGGTGCGGAGTTCGGCGAGGACTTCGTGGCAGCGGGCGACATTTTGGGTCTTGGTGACGAGGGCTTCGAACTCGATGAAGCGGCCCAGGTCGTCGACCTCGTCGAGGTGGATGCGGACGCCGCCCTTCATGAAGATCTCGCGGGTCTTGGCGACCCGGACCCAGATGGGGAGGGGGAGTGTGCCGAAGCGTTCGGCGGCCTGCTCCTCGGTGTAGATGGAGAACTTGCTGAGCTTGGGCTGGGCGCGGTCGTGGCGTTCGTAGTGGATGATCTCGACGGGCTCGTCGGCGCCGTCGAAGGTGGTCTCGCGCTTCTTGAGGCGGCCGGAATGGATGCGGAAGTAGGTGTCGACCTGGCGGACGGTGCCGACGGGGGCGGCGCCGAGGCGGCGGAGTGCGGCGCGGGCGACATCGGGGTCGCGGAGTTCGGCTTTGTACTCGAGGTTCTGCACGGGTCGCCTCCTGCGTGTGCGATTCAGGTTAGCGGGAGTTGGTCTCTTCGAGGGCGGAGAGGAGTTTGGGTTCGTCCCAGACTTCGATGTCGAGGGAGCGGGCCTTGTCGAGCTTGGAGCCGGCGGATTCCCCGGCGATGACGAGGTCGGTGTTCTTGCTGACGGAGCCGGTGACCTTGGCGCCGAGGTCTTCAAGGATGGTTTGCAGTTCCTTGCGGTCGTAGTGCTCGAGGGAGCCGGTGAGGACGATGGTTTTGCCGGCGAAGGGGGTGTCGGGGGTGTCGCGCTCGCCGGGGGGGGTGTAGTCGTGGCTGGTCAGGTCGACGCCGACCTTGGCGAGCTCGGCGAAGGTGTGCTTGGCGGCGGCGGAGTGGAGGTAGGCGTGGACGACGGGGGCGGTGGTGGCGCCGAGGCCGGTTTCGGGGCGTTGCTTGGGGTCGGGGTCGTAGCCGAGCTCGGTGGCTTCGGACTTGGAGAGGGTCTTGGGGCGGAGGTGGCGCTCGTCGGCGGCGGTGAGGGCGTCGAGGTCTGGGAAGAGTCGGGCGAGGGCCTTGGCGGTGGCGGAGCCGACATGACGGATGCCGAGGCCGGAGAGGACGCGGGCGAGGCCTCGGGATTTGGCGTCTTCGATGCCGTTGATGAGGTTGTCGAGCTTTTTCTCGCCCATGCGGTCGAGGGCGAGGAGGGCGTCTTTGTGTTCGTGGAGTCGGAAGATGTCGGCGAAGCCGGTGAGGGGGATGGGGGTGTCGGCGTCCTTGGTCGCGAGGACCTGGTCGATGGTCTGCTCGCCGAGGCCTTCGATGTCCATCTGGCCTCGCGCGGCGAACCAGATGAGTTTCTCGCGGAGTTGTGCGGGGCACTCGGGGTTGACACAGCGGCGGGCGGTTTCGAGGGCGGGGTCGTTCTCTGCCTCGGGGGGTTCGATCTCGATGGGGCCTTCGCAGACGGGGCAGCGGGTTGGAGCCTTGATCTTCTTGGCGCCCTTGGGGCGTTCTGTCGTGATCACCTCGGCGACATAGGGGATGATCTCGCCGGCTTTCTCGACGCCGACGGTGTCGCCGATGCGGATGTCCTTCTGGCGGACGAGGCCGTAGTTGTGGAGGGAGGCGTGTCGGACGGTGGTGCCGGCGATGAGGACGGGCTCCATGATGGCGCGGGGTGTGATTTTGCCGGTTTTGCCGACCTGGTGCTCGACCTCGAGGAGCCTGGTTTGTTTGCGCTCGGCGGCGAACTTGAACGCGACGATCCAGCGGGGGCTCTTGGAGGTGGTGCCGAGGGCGGATTGCTGGGCGAAATCGTCGACGCGGATGACCATGCCGTCGGTGTCGTAGCCGAGGTTTGTTCGTGCGCGGTCGAAGTTGTCGATGATCTTGAGGATGTCTTCGAGGGAGTCGGCGGTGTGGATGTGGTCGCTGGCGGGGAGGCCGAGCTTTCGGATGTTTGCGATGAAGTCGGAATAGGTGTCGGCGAAGCCTTCGGTGACTTCGCCGCGGCCGTGGACGAGGAAGCGGAGGCGGCGTTCGGCGATGGCTCGTGGGTCGAGCTGCTTGATGGTGCCGGCGCAGGCGTTGCGGGGGTTCATGAAGGGCTCGTCGCCCTTGGCTTCGCGTTCGGCGTTGATGCGTTCGAACTCGGCGCGGGGGATGAAGACTTCGCCCCGGACTTCGAGGATGGGTGGGGGGGTGCCCTCGAGCCTCAGGGGGATCTCGCGGATGGTGCGGGCGGCATGGGAGACATCGTCGCCTTTTTCGCCGTCGCCGCGGGTGACAGCGCGGGTGAAGTTGCCGTCTTCGTATCTGACTGAGAGGGCGACGCCGTCGATTTTGGGGTCGCAGACGAAGCGGGGGGGGGCGGCGGAGAAGAGGTCGTCTGATGTGGCTCCGAGGTTCTTTCGGACGCGGGCGAGCCATTCTTCGACGGAGTCCTTGGCCTTGTCCTTGTCTGGTTTGTCTGCGGCGTGGCGGTAGTAGGTGTTGTCGATGGACATCATGGGGACGGTGTGGCGGACCGTCTCGAAGCCTTCGATGGGTTCGCCGCCGACGCGGTGGGTGGGGCTGTCGGGCTCGTCGAGGTGGGGGTGGTCGGTTTCGAGCTGGCGGAGTTCGGCGATGAGGTCGTCGTACTCGCGGTCGGACATGACCGGGGCGGCGTCCTGGTAGTAGGCGCGGTCGGCTTTGCGGATCAGCTTTCGGAGCTCGGCGACGCGGGGGGCGGGGTCGGAGTTGTTGGGCTTCTTGGGCACGAGGCGATGCTATCGCGGGGAGGGGGTACCATGGCCGGATGCCGGAGGCGAAGCAGGCGCGGGTGATCGATGGCAAGGCCCTGGCGGCCGAGCGGCGGGCTGCGCTGGCGGATCGGGTCGCGGGGCTGGAGGCGGCGGGGAAGTCGGTGCGGCTGGATGCGGTGCTGGCGCTCGGTGGGGATTCGGCGGCGCGGGTGTACGCGGAGAACCAGGCGGCGACCTGCGCGAAGGTGGGGATCGGGTATCGGCTGCACGAGCTGCCCGGGGATGCGAGCCAGGGGCGGGTGCTGGGGCTGATCGATGAGCTGAACGCGGACGGGGATGTGCACGCGATCATGGTGCACTTGCCCTTGCCGGAGGGGGTGGATCAGTACGCGGTGCAGAGCCGGATCGATCCTGGGAAGGATGTGGAGGGTGTGAACCCGACGAACATCGGGAACATCATTTATGGGCGGTCGACGCTGGCGCCTTGTACGGCGCTGGCGACGCTGGCGTTGATCGATGCGACGGGGGTGGAGCTTCGGGGGAAGCGGGCGTTGGTGATCGGGGCTTCGAACACGGTGGGGAAGCCGATTGCGGCGCTGTTGATGCGGCGGGATGCGACGGCGATCAGTTGCAACAAGTGGAGCTGGGGGATCGAGGATCTGGCGCGGACGGCGGATGTCCTGGTCGCGGCGGTGGGGAAGCCGGATTTGGTCACGGCGGACATGGTGAAGCCGGGGGCGGTGGTGATTGATGTGGGGATCAACCGGATCTCGGATCCCTCGGGGAAATCCCGGACGGTGGGGGATGTGGCGGCGGAGCAGGTTGGGCGTGTGGCGGGGTGGCTCAGCCCGGTGCCGGGGGGTGTGGGGCCGATGACGGTGACGATGCTTTTGCAGAATGTGGTGGATGTGGCTTCGGGCGGCGTCCAAATTGGTGCGGGGCCCGTAGTCGAGGGGTGAGCGGCATTGGCGGGCTGTGTCGAGCGTTGACTCGTGCGGTTGGCCCGTGTTCAATACTGAGTTCGGCGTCGATTTTGGAAGGACGGCCCCCGTGATGAGCACGATCCCAGCCCTTGCCCTGATTGGTCCGATCGGGTGGCCGGAGTTGCTCGTGATCGGTCTGGTGGCTCTCTTGCTGTTCGGCAAGCGGTTGCCGGAGGTGGCTCGGAGCCTTGGGGATGGGCTTCGCGAGTTCAAGAAGGGCGTGAAGGACACGACCTCGGACTGGAACTCGAGCTCGGAGGAGAAGCCGAACCCGTATGCGGCGGCGCGTCCGCCGTTGTCGGGCAGTGGGGAGGACCACCGGGTGGCGCAGAATGATCCGGTGGCGCCCGCGACTGGCGTGGATCGGCCGGAGCCTGCGGAGGCTTCGCGGCGGGATTGATCGTTTGCGGGGCGGGGACGGGGCGTGGCTGTGGGGGTTGGGGTGCGTTTTTGGAGGTTGGGGCGGCTTTTCGTGCGGGCGGAGGGTGCTAGCATCTCCGTCCCCGGGCGGTCCCGATCGTTCGGCGAACAACCAGGCGAGGTAGCTCAGCTGGCTAGAGCGGAGGATTCATAACCCTCAGGTCGGGAGTTCAAGTCTCCCCCTCGCCATTTCCCCGGGCCCTTCGGATCACGAGGGGGCCCGCAGGTTGCCCGGAATCTCGGGATTGCCTGCAATCTCACCGTATGACCGGCGTTTGTCCGACAGGTGCATCGCTGCGCCGGGGGTTCTCCGATACCGTGGAGAGGACCGGCCGGCTCGGCCTTTGTCACGGAGAACGCCCCCATGAACGCTCGTCTCGTGATCGTTGGACTCGTCGTCACCGCTGGTGGTGTGGCCACGGTGGCTTCGCTCATTCCGGGCGGGTCGTCGCCCGAGCCTGAGCCGGCACCGGTGGCTTCGACTGCCGCGCCGAAGATCGGGCGGACCGAGGCGCCGGCGTATCGGGCTCCGGAGACGCGCGAGGAGCGGCCCGCGCGGGTGAGTTCGGCGGCGGTGCAGCGGTCGGGGAACACGCCGGCGCGGGGGCCGATGCGGCGGTTCGATACGGACGGGGACGGGATGATCTCCGAGGCGGAGTTCGCGGAGATGTGGCGCGAGCGGGAGGAGCGTCGCGCGGAGTGGGAAGAACGCCGGCAGCGGTGGGAGGCCGAGGCGGACACGGATGGGGACGGGGAGATCAGCGGCGAGGAACGCCGGGCGCAGTGGGAGCAGATGCGGGAGCGGATGGAGGCCCGGATGGTCGAGCGGCTGACGCCGCGGTTCGATGCGAACGGGGACGGGGTGCTCGATGCGGACGAGCAGGCGGCGCTGGACGCGTTCATGGACGAACGGCGGGCGGAGCAGGAGGAGCGGCGGCAGGAGTGGGAGCAGCGGCTGCTCGCGGACTATGACATGAACGGGGACGGAGAGCTCGGGGACGCGGAGCGGCAGCAGGCCTTCGAGGACATGCGTCGGCGCGGGATGCAGCAGCAGGAGCGGTTCGTCGAGCAGTTCGACGGGAATGCCGACGGGCAGCTCGATCTCGATGAGTCGTACGACGCGTTTCAGACGATGACGGAGCGCATGGAGCGGGGGCGTTTCGTGCAGCGCTACGACACGGACGAGGACGGACGGCTCTCGACGGCCGATCTCGGTCGGTACATGGAGCTCTATGCGTCGGGCGATCCTTCGGCGGACGCGAACGGGGACGGCGCGGTGAACAACTCTGATCTGCAGGCGTTCCGCGATGAGATGATGGCGGAGCCCTTGCCGCAGGATGACGGGGGTTTCGGTGGGTTCCGCGGGTTTGGTGGGCGTGGCGGGTTTGACCGGGGCGGTCGGGATGGACGGCGCGGCGGTGGGGGGGAGGGGGATCGCCGTGGGGGTGGTGATCGGCCTGCGGGTGAGCAGCCCTGAGTAAGCACCTTTGAGCGTGGGGTTCGCGAGTGACGCGCCCGCCGAGATTCGGCGGGCGTGTCGCGTTTACGGGCAGCCGGCGGCGAAGGCGGCGAGGAAGGCGCTGATGTCGGCGAATGTCCACGAGCCGAAGGGGGCGGCGAGGTCGGAGGGGGGCGTCTGGGCCGTATAGGAGGCCAGGAACGCGCTGATGTCGGCGAAGGTGACGGTGCCGAAGGGGGCGGCGAGATCGGCGGGGCAGCCGGGATCGCCCGCGAGGCGGACGGAGACATCGGCCTCGGAGAGCGGGACACTCGCGGGGGCGAAGAGGGTCGGGGCGGGGTCGATGAGTGCCGGCAGCGTGGTAGCGGGCGCCGCGTTGCCGGTGCCCGGTCCTGTGCGGGCGGCTTCGGCGGGTTCGGCGTAGAGGATGACGAGGTCCTGGTCGCCGTCGTCGTCGACATCGGCGGTGGTGAGCTTGATGGGCTCGGGCTCGCCGGGGCCCGGGACGGCGAGGTCGGAGGCGGCGAGGAAGATGAGCTCGTCGGCCATTCCCACGCCCTCGAAGATGAGCTGGCGGACGCGGTAAGCGCCGCCGTCGTCGCGTGCGATAACGGCGATGTCGAGGTCTCCGTCGTCGTCGAGATCGACGAAGACCGCGGAGATGGGCTCTGCCAGTTCGGGCATGTCGTCGGTGTCGAGGGAGACGGCGGGGCGGTAGTCGACGGGGTTGGAGCCGGGGATGGAGCGGAGGATGCTGACGGTGCCGGAGTCGGTGTCGGTGGTGAGCAGGTCGTCGAGTCCGTCGCCGTCGAGGTCTGCGGAGTCGAGGCTGGTGGGGTTGTCGCCGGCGGCATCGACCTCGGCGGGGCCGTAGTTGCCGGCGCCGTCGTTGGGGAGGGTGTAGACGGCGTCGTCCGCGGTGTCGGTGACGCCGATGTCGGTGGTGCCCGGGAAGGCGCTGTTGGAGGTGTCGATGGAGCCGGGCTGGGTGCCGACATCGATTTCCTCGGTGGCGAAGGTGGTGCCGTTGACGATGGTGACCTTGCCTCCTGTGAGGAGTTCGGCGCCCTTGCCCTGCGTGTTCTGGACGATGCTGGCGATGACGGCCTCGGGTCGCTTGTCGCCGTTGCGGTCGCCCATGGCGAGATCGACGGGGTCGCCCTGGATGGTGGCGACGCGCGCGTCGAGGTTGTTGAAGGAGCCGGGGTCGGTCTGGCTGTTGAGGCGGACGCGGACGAGGCCGTTGCCGTTGGCGCCGCGGGAGACCCAGATGACATCGGGGAGTCCGTCGTCGTTGAAGTCGCCCAGGCCGAGGTCGACGGGGTCGGACTCGACGGCGCTGAAGACGCGGGGTGTGTCGTAGCCCAGCCAGTTGCCGGCGGGGTCGGTGCCGAGGTTGATGAGGACGGCGAGTCGTCCCTCGTCGTTGGGTGAGGAGCCTCGGGAGACGACGAGGAGGTCGGGGAGGCCGTCTCCGGTGACATCTCCGGTGACGATGCCTCGTTGCTGGAGGGGGCCGACGGTGCGGAAGGGGTTGGGATCGTCGACGACGGCGTCCTGGCGCGGGACCTGTGCGACCTCGAGGCCCATGCGGGTTTCGCCGTAGACGGGGCGGAGGGTGGTGCCGTTGGCGAAGACGGGGACGGTGACAGCGTCGAAGGCGTTGAAGATGCCGCCCTGTGCGACGACGGCCTCGATGAACTCGCCGGGCTGGGGGGCGAGGGCGGTGTCGGCGGAGACGATGAGTGTGCCGGCGAGGTTGGCGGGGCCGTTGACGACGACCTGGTCGGACTGGGTCTGTGTGAAGGCGTCGATGCGGACGGCGATGCGTCCGGCTTCGTTGAGGGGGCGTGCGTTGGTGAGGCCCTGCATGATGAGCGGGCCGTTGATGGTGAGTTCGCGGGGGGGAGTGGGGGATGACTGTGGGTCTGGGGAGACGGCGAGGAGGCCGCCGGCGACGGTCACGACTCCTGAGACAGTGCCCCAGCCGTGGAGGTAGCCGCGGCGCTGGATGAAGATCTCGGGTGCGTCGAGGGTGGCGAGCTCGCTGACGGTGACCTCGGCACGCGCGCGGAGGCCGATGAGGAGCGGGGCACCGGCGTGGGTCCAGTTTCCGAAGGGGCCTTGGATGAGGACATCGGCGGAGGAGCCGGGCTGGCGGGCGAGGATGGTGGGGAGAGGAGACTGGGTGAAGAGGACGGCCTCGGGGCCGATGTCGAGGATGGCTTGGCCGGCGTTGCCGATGGTGAACTCGTCGAGGGCGAGATCGGCGAGGGTGCCGGGGTCGGTGAGCTTGAGGATGGCGGAGGAGCCGGGCTGGGCGGCGAGGGTGAGGGAAACGGGGTTGGTGCCGGTGTGGAGAGTCGCGCCGTTGGAGACGGAGAGGAAGCCGTCGCCGGCCTCGCCGATGACGACGGCGGATGGGACTTCGTCTCCGAAGCGGAGCTGGGCGGTGGGGCCGTTGATGTAGGCGTCGCCCGGGACGCCTTGGCCTGCGCCGACGGTGAACTCGGGGCCGGCGAAGACGATGGAGCTTTCGATCTCGAGGCGGCCTCGCCCTTGGGCGCCGACGAAGCTGCGCCAGAGGTCGATGGTTTGCTGGCCGCCCAGGGAGCCGTCGAGGACGAGGGTGGCGTCGCTGCTTGGGACGCGGCCGATGACGAGGCGGTTGAGGAAAGCTTCGCCGTCGCCGCGGATGGTGGTCTTGGTGGTGAAGTTGGGTCGTGTGCCGAGGGCGGTCTCGCGGCAGCCGGGGATGTTGCCGGTGACGCCGAGGCCGAAGCCGTTGAGGGTGATGGTGGCGTCTCCGGATCCGACGCGGAGGCCTCGGACGGAGGTGAAGGTGGTCATGAAGGGGCGTGCGAGGCCGACTCCTGAGGTCTGGGCGTCGAAGATGACGACGGAGGAGGGTGTGGGGGCGGAGGGGGAGCCGGAGGCGGTGGCCCAGGGGAAGGCGGCGTTGAAGGAGGCGGGGGCGGCGGAGACCCAGGTGAGTTCCTGGAAGAGGTCGGCGATGCCGTCGCCGTCGCAGTCGGTCTGGGCGAGGGTGGTGGCGGTGCCCGCGGCGAGGGCGATGAGCATAGCGGGCCCGGTCCACGGGTGGACCGGCCTTGGCGTTGCCCGGGTTGTGCCGCGGGTGGCGGGCATGGACTCTCCTCGACGGGACACAGACTACGCGGGAAAGCGTGTGACACCAACAGTCTGGGGACGCTCTAACAAGAAGATCATCTGTTGGAAGCGACGCCCGGCGGGCCGACGCACGCGGGGCGGAGCGGGTGAGTCGGGGCCGGTATGGTGTACCGGACCCTTTCGTTGGTTCTGATGGCACCGTTGTGGTGCGGGCAGCGTCCGATCATGTCGCAGGATCCACCGAGCAATCCGCCTTACGACGAGCCGACCGGGGCTGGCGGGGACGATTTGCGCGGGGGTGAGCCGCCGAGCGACTTTGACGCGGAGACGGTGGAGGCGGGTCCGTCGTCCTCGTTATTGGGGGCGGGATCGGGTCCGGGTTCGTCCGGCTCGCGATCGGGGACGGGGTTTGTGCCCCCGCCGCCTTTGCCTGAGAAGCTGGGCAATTACCGCGTGCTCGGGGAGATCGGGCGCGGGGGGATGGGGTCGGTGTACGCGGCGGTTCGGGTCGACGACGCGTTCAAGAAGCGGGTCGCGATCAAGGTGATGCGTCGCGGGCTGGACACGGAGGACATGCTGGCGCGGTTCGAGCTCGAGCGTCAGGTGCTCGGGGCGATCTCGCATCCGAATATCGCGCGGGTGTTCGACGCGGGGGTGACGCCGGACGGGCGGCCCTATTTCGTGATGGAGCTGGTCGAGGGCAAGCCGATTGACCGGTATTGCGACGAGCACAACCTCTCGCTGCAGGCGAGGCTCGAGCTTTTCCGGAAGGTGTGCGCGGCGGTGCATGTGGCGCACCAGAACCTGGTGGTGCACCGGGACATCAAGCCGGCGAACATCTTGGTGACGAAGGACGGGGAGCCGAAGCTTCTGGACTTCGGCATCGCGAAGCTCCTGAACCCGGAGATGGCGGCGATCGACCCGATGACGCGGCCGGATCAGCGGCTGCTCACCTACGAGTACGCGAGCCCGGAGCAGGTGACGGGGGATCCGATCACGACGGCATCGGATGTGTACGCGCTCGGGGTTCTGCTGTACGAGTTACTCACCGGGCACCGGCCGTACCAGATCGAGCGACGGGTGCACGAGGAGGCGGTGCGGGTCATTTGCTCGACGGAGCCGGCGCGGCCCAGCACGGCGGTGTCGCGGGCGGTGACGGTGCGTGGGCCGGGTGACTCGGTGCGGACGATCACGGGCGAGGAGATCGCGCGGCGGCGGGAGATGCAGCTCGCGCGGCTGAAGCGGCGGCTGTCGGGCGACCTCGACAACATCATCCTGATGGCGATGCGGAAGACGCCGCACCGGCGGTACAAGTCGGCGGAGGATCTGGCTTCGGACATCGAGCGGCACCTGTCGGGGATGACGGTCGTCGCGCGGCCGCCGACCTGGGACTACCGGGCGGGAAAATTCATCCGTCGGCATCGCGGGGCGGTTGCGGCGGCGGCGGTCGTCGCGGCGGCGCTGGTTGGGGGGCTTGCGGCGACGACCTGGCAGTGGCGGACCGCGGAAGCGGAGCGGGCGCGGGCCGAGGCGGCGGAGGCGGGGCTTGCCGAGCGTGTGGAGCAGCTGCGGCGGATGGCGGGGGCGTTCGACGAGGTCGAGCGGGATCTTGACACGACCGAAGCGGCGACGGCGGCGCGGGTGGCGTTGTCGCGGGCGGTGGTGCGGACGCTGGAGGAGCTGGCGCCCGCGTTCGAAGGCGATGCGACGCTTCGGCTCGAGCTTGCGGCGGGGTACCGGCGGGCGGGGCGGCTGGCGGTGGGGCCGGTGGGGCGCGCGGGGGAGGCGTTGACGCATCTGCGGCGCGCGGACGAGCTGATCGGGGCGCTTGATGCGGACGATGCGGAGGTGCGGCTGGAGCGGGCGTCCATCGACTACGAGCTGTCGCGGGCGCTGGAGCGGGCGGGTCAGCCCGACGAGGCGGGCGAGCGGGCGGCATCGGCGGCGGAGGGGGCGCTCGGTGTGGCGGACGCGTCGGATGATCCGGCGGCGGCTCGGCGTCTCGCGGGGGATGCTCTGGAGCAGCTCGCGTTCATCCGGCAGACGCGGGGGGACCTTGGCGGCGCGAACGAGGCCGCTCGACGCGGGATTGAACTCTGGCTCGATCTTGCCGAGCGAGAGCCGGGTGATGCGGATAATCGGCTCGGGCTCGCGATGGCGTACGAGCGGCTTGGGCGGATCGCGGTCGCGGAGAGCGATCAGGAGGGGGCGCTCGCGGCGTACGGGCGGGCGCTTGCGTCTGCGGAGGGGGTTGCCGACGCGGATCCGACCAACGGGGAGGCGGTGCGGCGGGCGGCGATGCTGTCGATGCGGCGTGCGTACCCGTTGATCGCGTTGGGTCGTTTTGAGGAGGCGCAGGCTTCCTTTGCTCGGGCGCAGTCTCTTTTGGAGGGGACCTTCTCGGCCGATCCTTTGAACGGCCGCGCGTTCCAGGAGCTTGCGCAGAGCTACGAGGGGGCGGGGGACGCGTGGTTCGGGGCGGGGGATTGGGAGCGGGCGCTGAGCGCGTATCGGGCCTTCCTTTCCCGAGCGGAGGCGGCGGTCGAGCGCGACCCGGCGAGCCGGCAGCGGCAGCGGATGGTGGCGCTGGCGCACAAGAAGATCGCGGACACGCAGCGGCGGCTCGGCGATGATGAGGCGGCGGTCGCGGCGTTTCGGACGGCGCTGGCGATGAACCTCGGGCTTCTCGATGCGGATCCCGAGAACCAGATGGTGCTCTCGGATGTCGTGTGGATCGGGTACTACCTCGGCGGGGCGCTCGGGCGGCTCGGCGATGAGCCGGGGGCGGCGCGGGCGTATCTGCGGGGACACGAGGCGGGCGAGCGGATCGTGATGCCGGGGCCGTACGGGTGGGTGCGAGCCGTGGCTGGCGAGTGCACGCGGGCGGTGGGGCGGGAGGCTGTGGGTGCGGGCGATGGGGGGCGTGCGGTGTCGCTGTTTGCGCGGGCTCAGGAGCTGTACCCGCGTGGGACCTGGGAGGCGCTTCGGGATGAGGCGGCGGCGTTTCGGCTCACGGGCGACGGTGAGGCCGAGGGGAACCGGCTGCGGCGGGCGATCGCGGCGGTGGATGGGCTTGATGAGGTCGGGGAGGATGCTCGGGCGGCGCGCGAGGCGATGACTTCCCGGCTGTCGGAGCTCGGGGGCGGGGACGGCTGAGGCGGGCGTCAGTCGTCGAGCGTGCGGAGGACGCGGGCGGGGACGCCGGCGACGACCTGGCGGGGGCCGACATCGTTTGTGACCACCGCGCCCGCGGCGACGACGGCCCCGGGGCCGACGGTGAGGCCCTGCAGGACCACAGAGCCGGCGCCGATGTGGCAGGACTCTCCGACGGTGGCGGCTCCGAGGACGATCGCGCCGGGGCTGATGTGGGTGTGGTCGGCGATTGTGGCGTCGTGCTCGACGATGGCGCGGGTGTTGATGATCGTGTTGCGGCCGACGGTGGCGCCGGCCTGGATGATCGCGCCGGCGAGGATGACGGCGCCGGCTCCGATCTCGGCGTGCTTGGAGATGACGGCGGCGGGGTGGCGTACGCCCACGATGGGGAGGTGCTCGCGGGCGTGGGCGTCGAGGGCGGCGCGGTGTCGGGCGTCGTGGGCGCTGCCGATGGCGAGGCAGTAGGCGGTGGCGCCGTTGAGCGACTTCTTGTCGGTGATGAGCGTTTCGGGGCCGATGACGGGGACGCCGTAGACGGCGGTGCCGTGCTTGGACTTGTCGGCGTCGAGGGCACCGACGACGGTGGCGGATCGTGCGGCGAGGAAGGCGTCGATGATGACGCGGGCGTGCCCGCCGGCGCCGATGAGGATGACGCGGGTGTCGGGCATGCGGAGGCCTCCGTTCAGAGCGTGACGGTGCCGGTCATGAGCTCGCTGAAGCGGTCGACGGCGGCGGAGACGGGGTTCTGGCCCTGTCTTTCGGCGTCCTCGATGATGCGGACGAGGGCGCTGCCGACGATGGCGGCGTCGGCGTGCTCGACGACGGCGGCGACATGCTCGGGCGTGGAGATGCCGAAGCCGCAGGCGATGGGGCGGCGGGTGGCGCGGCGGAGTTCTGTGACGCGGGGGCCGATGTCGGGTGCGTCGGCGCGTTCGCCCGTGATGCCGGAGCGGGCGAGGAGGTAGACGAAGCCGGTGCAGGCCTCGGCGATCTTGGTGGCGCGGGCGATGGGGGTGGTGGGGGCGACGAGTAGGGTGACGGAGAGGTCCTTCTCGGCGGCTGCCTGGGCGAAGGGGATGGTTTCCTCGAGGGGGGCGTCGGGGAAGATGAAGCCGTCGAAGCCGGCGGCCTTGGCTCGTTCGCAGAACTTGGCGGGTCCGCCCGCGCCCTCGACGATGGAGACGCTGACCATCGCGACGATGGCGGCGTCGACCTGGTCCCGGACCTTGGCGACCTCGTGGAAGACCTGGCCGAAGCGTGTGCCGGCGGTGAGGACGCGGTGCATGGCGGCGGCGATGACGGGGCCGTCGGCGATGGGGTCGGAGAAGGGGATGCCGATCTCGATGATGTCGGCGCCGGCGCCGTCGAGGCCGAGGATGAGCTCGGAGGTGGCGTTGATGGTGGGGTGGCCGCCGGTGATGAAGGGGATGACGGTCTTTCGGCCGGCGTCGGTGAGGGCTGCGAAGTGTTCGCCGACGCGACCGACGGGGGCGGCGTGTGGGCGCTCGGAGAGGCCGGCGGGCGGGGGCGTGGGAGGGGTGGTGGGGTCAGCAGGGGATGACATCGCGGATCTCGTCGAGGCCCTCGGTGAGGACGCGTGGGCCGTTGTCGGTGATGAGTACATCGTGTTCGTAGTGCACGCTCATGGAGCCGTCGGCGGTGTAGATGGGCCAGGAGCGGTCGGCCTGCTTTGTGCGCGGGGTGCCGGTGGCGAGCATGGGCTCGACGGCGAGGAGGACGCCGGGCTCGCAACGCTTGCCGCCGTCGGGCCATTCGCCGGGGTAGGTGGCGACGACATTGGAGATGAAGGGTGGGGCGTGGAGCTTGCGGCCGTAGCCGTGGCCGCCGAGGCCGCGGACGAGGTGGAGCCTGCGTTCGTGTTCGACGATGCGTTGGACGGTCTCGGCCCATGCGGAGTAGGTGTTGCCTGGGCGGAGCTCTTTGATGCCCTCGGTGAGTGAGGCCTTGCCGGCGTCGCAGAGGGCTTTGACCTCTGGGGTGGGCTCGCCGAAGACATAGGTCCAGGCGGCGTCGCCGACCCAGCCGCGGTAGGAGACGCCGATGTCGATCTTGAGGACATCGCCCTTGGCGAGCGGGGGCTCGTAGCTGCCGGCGGTGCCGTGGACGATGCAGTCGTTGACGGAGAGGCAGGCCTGGGAGGGGAAGGGGGGCATGCCGCCGGGCTTGTAGCCGTGGAAGCAGCTCTTGCAGCCGAGGCTGTCGAGGGTCTTGGCGACGAAGGTGTCGATGTGGGCGATGGTGAGGCCCGGTTCGAGGTAGTCGGCGAGGGCGCGGTGGACCTCGACCACTTTCTGGGCGGCGGCGTAGGCGGCGTCGGCCTCGGGGGGGCTCAGCTTGGGGATCGAACGCATGGGCCGATGGTAGGGGCGGGGGGCGCGCGGGGTTGGTCTGGCGGGGTACAGTCGGCCCGTGAGCGTGGTTCTTCTGGTCAACCCGAAGTCTGGACGCGGCATCGCCGGTCCGCTCGCCGATCGCCTGGAGCGGGCGTTGGTCGGCGAGGGTGTGCCGGTGAAGCGGCTGGCGGCGTGTCCGCCCGGGGCGGAGGAGGGGTTTGAGCCGGTGGAGCCGTCGCGGTTTCGCGGGGCGGGGGCGCTGGTGGTGGTGGGAGGGGACGGGACGCTGAACCGGACGGCGGAGATGGCGGTGCGGACGGGGACGCCGGTGTATCACATCCCGGTGGGGAATGAGAACCTGTTTGCGCGGCAGTTCGGGATGACGCGGTCGGCGGAGATGTTGCTCACGGCGGTGCAACGAAAGGATGTGGTGCGGACGGACCTGGCCCGGGTGAACGGCGGGGCGTTTCTGATCATGGCGAGCATCGGGCCGGACGCGGGCGTGGTGCAGCGGCTGGCGTCGATGCGGACGAAGGCGATCGGGCACCTGGCGTACCTGCAGCCGACGCTGGAGGAGCTGGCGAAGCCGGCGATCGCGCGGGTGTCGATTGAGGTGGACGGGGAGCGGGTCGTCGACGGGGTGCGGGGGTGGGCGATCATTGCGAATGCGCCGGAGTATGCGTGCCGAGCGAACCCGGCGCGGTATGCGCACGCGATGACGGGGCGGCTGGATGTGGTCTTCATGCCGTGTTACACGGCGGGGGAGGCAAGCTGGTGGCTGGTGCGGAGCCGGCTGGGGTGGCACCTGCGGGACCGGAAACTGGTCTACCGCACCGGGAGCGAGATCGTGGTGCGGCATCACTCGGGGCGGCTGGCGATGCAGGTCGATGGCGAGGCGGCGGAGACGGCGGTGGGGGGGGAGCTGCGGTTTGGCGTCGAGGCGGGGGCGTTGCCGGTGCTGCGGCCTTAGCCGCGGCGGGCGGCGATTTGGCCGTTGCAGAGGACGAGATCGGCGGGGTTGTCGCCGAAGTCGTGGGCGAGGGCTCGTTCGTCGGTGTGGCGGAGCAGGACGAGGTCGGCGGTGCAGCCAGCCTCGATGCGGCCGAGGTCGTCGAAGCCCAGCAGTGCTGCGGCGTTCGCGGTGCAGGCTGTGATGGCTTCGGCGGGGGTGAGCCCGTTCTTGCGGACGCCGAGGGCGATGGCCATCGGGATTGATGCGCAGGGGGCTGAGCCGGGGTTGAGGTTCGTTGCGAGGACGGGGGCACCGCCGGCGTCGATGAGGGTGCGGGCATCGGCGTAGCGGTCGTCGAGGTGGAAGCCGGAGCAGGGGAGGACGACGCCGGCGAGTGTTGATGTCGCGAAGGTGTGGAGGCTTTGCGGGGTCGAGGCTTCGAGGTGGTCGACGGAGCGGTAGCCGCGCTCGACGGCGGCGGGGATCATGCCGAGGTCGTTGAACTGATCGGCGTGGACGCGTATCGGGTGGCCCCGCTCCTGGGCGGCGTCGAAGAGGCGGAGGCAGTCGGCGAGGGACCAGGCACCCTTCTCGCAATAGGCGTCGATGGTGATGCCGGGGAACTCGGCGGAGACCGCGGGAAGGGTTTCCTTGATGACACGCTCGACTTGCTGTGCGCGGTCGAGATCGGAGTCGGCGTCGAAGGCGTGGGCGATGCAGGCGGTGGGGGAGATGCGGCCAGGCCATTCTTTGGCGGCGGCCTGGATCGCGCGGAGCATCTTGAGCTCGTTTGGTGTGTCGAGGCCGTAGCCGGATTTGATCTCAACGGCGGTGGTGCCGAGGGCGAGCATGCGGTGGAGGGGGTCGAGGAGCAGGTCGGCGAGTTCGGGCTCGGTTGCGGCTCGGACGCTGCGGACGGTGGACATGATGCCGCCGCCGCGTTCGAGGAGTTCGAGGTAGGTGGCGCCGGCGAGCTTGGCCTCCCACTCGGCGTAGCGCTCGCCTGCGAAGCAGGCGTGGGTGTGGGCGTCGACGAAGGCGGGCATGAGGACGCGGCCGCGGGCGTCGATGTTGGTTGCCGATGGTGGGGGGGTGAGGTTGGTCCCGACCCGGGCGATACGGCCGTTTTCGATGAGGACATCCGCGCCGTCGATCGCGCCGAGGTCGGCCATGGCCTTGCCGCGGCGCAGGCCGGGGCCGCCGGCGAGGGTCAGGACGCGGGCGTTTTGGATGAGCAGCGGGGGCGGCACGGGTCAGCGGCTCGGCGAGGGTCGTTCGGAGACGCCGCGGAGCATGGCCTGGAAGAGGCGGGCGGCCAGGCGTGCGGTCCGCTGGTCGCGGTCGTTGGGGGGGCTGAGTTCCATAATGTCGAGGCAGCGGACGCGGGGGCATTGGCCTGCGGCGTGGCACCACTGCATGGCCTCGGCGCTGGTCCAGCCGGTGGCGTTCGGGGCGCTCACCCCGGGTGCGTAGGCCTGGTCGATGACATCGAGGTCGAAGCTGAAGCAGAGCTCGCCGGCGGGCCAGTCGTCGGCGGCCTCGAAGGGGTCGACGCGGCCGCCGTGGGCCTGGAACCACTGCAGGTGGGCGGAGCTGTTGGCGTAGCGGTCGAGGCCGTGCACATGGAGTTCGCGTGCGCCGCACTTGTCGACGAGCCAGCGGAAGGGCATGCCGGAGCCGGGTGTGTCCCGGACATCGAGGTGGGCGTCGCAGTAGACGATCGCGGGGGGGCCGAACTTGTTCGCGGCGGCGCGGATGACGGGGAAGCTGAGGTCGTGCCCGCCGCCGATGGCGATCGGGATCATGCCGGCGTCGAGCAGAGCGGCGACGGCCTCGGTGACGCGGTCGTGCGTCTCTTCGAGGGTCTTGGCGGGCTTGATGTCGCCGGCGTCGAAGACCTTGGGCCAGGTGAACCCGGCGGGCTCGGCGGCGCCGTAGCGGGCGATGGCGGCTCGGAAGGCGGCGGGCCCCTGGGCGGCCCCGGCCCGGCCGCCGTTCATGGTGACGCCCGTGTCGTCGGGGATGCCGATGAGGGCGACGGTGCAGCCGGTCGGCGCATCGGTCGCCATGGTGGAGGCG
This sequence comes from uncultured Phycisphaeraceae bacterium, assembly GCA_964615815.1. GTDB lineage: Bacteria > Planctomycetota > Phycisphaerae > Phycisphaerales > UBA1924 > DAIQNV01. The sequence goes on from CAZTQV010000039.1 coordinate 25,116, forward strand.
AAATGAGTGGGGGGGCGGACGGGGTAGTCGGGGGGCGCGGTGTGCGGGACCTTCATCCCGCGAGTGTACCGGGGGGCGAGGGCGGCTTGCCCGCGGGATCGGCGGCTGGCGTCAGCGGCCCAGCAGGGGGATGTCGGCGTCCCGCTCGCGGGCGGCCCGGATGGCGTCTTCGTAGCCGGCGTCGGCGTGGCGGAAGACGCCCATGGCGGGGTCGTTGGTCAGGACCCGTTCGAGCCGGCGGGCGGCGTCGGGGGTGCCGTCGGCGACGATGACCTGCCCGGCGTGCTGGCTGAAGCCGATGCCGACGCCGCCGCCGTGGTGGAAGCTGACCCAGC
>CAZTQV010000040.1:0-24470 GCA_964615815.1 uncultured Phycisphaeraceae bacterium
ATGGGCTCGGGGCGGCAGTCGTCGAGGGTCTCGGCGCAGTCGCCCCCCTGGAGGACGAAGCGCTCGCCGCGCTGGGCCTGGGCGATCTCGTGCTTGAGCGACTCGATCTCGTAGCTGGTGACGAGGGGGGGCAGGCTCTTGAGCTTGCTGGCGGCGCGCTCGACGGCTTCGCGGTCGTCGTAGCGGGTCTGCTGGGCGGCGAGCTTGGCGCGCCAGGAGTCGGGCGACCAGCCGGCGAGGCTGTCGTGGTGCGCGTGGGCGGCGGGTGAGGAGGCTCGGTTGGAGGGTGAGTTGGAGGGCGTCATGGGCTGCTCTCGGTGCGTCGTGACGGGATCAAACGGGTCAACGGTAGCGGCGGCATCGGCTCGAATGCGCAAAAGTTGGCGTCTTGATCGCAACACATGGTCTGTTTTTGGGGAGCGGACTGATGAAAGCCGAAACACGGGCCGATACGCGAGCGGTTATCCGGCGGCACGGCTTGCCGTCGGACGCTCACACGCACGGATGATCCGCCGGGAGGAAACCGATCCGGCGGGACCCTCACGGACGATGGAGATTCCAATCATGGCGACCAACCGCACCTCGACCCGCCGCACCGGCACGACCCGACGCACCACCACTCGTACGACCACCAAGACCGGCACGACCGCCTCCCGCAGCAGCCGCCCGGCCGCCAAGCGGGCCGCGGCCCGTCCGGCCGCGAAGCGCTCGGCCGCGAAGCCCGCCGCGAAGCGGACGCCGGCCCGCGCCTCGTCGGCCCGCCCGGCCTCGGCCCGCTCGTCGACCGCCCGCTCGGGCACGGCCAGCCGGACCACCTCGGGCCGCACGACCACGGCGCGGAAGACGGCCGCCCGCAGCGGTTCTCGGACGACCGCTGGCAAGACGACCGCCCGGAAGACCACGGCCCGTAAGACCACCACCCGGTCGACCACGGCTCGCGCGACCGGCACTCGCAGCACCACTGCCCGCAGCACCACCGCTCGCAGCACCACCGCTCGCAGCACCGGCGCCCGCGCGACCTCGGGCCGCAAGACCACCGCCCGCAGCACCACGGCCCGGGCCACCTCGACCCGCTCGGCCGCTGGCAAAGCCCCGGCCCGCAAGACGGCGACCCGGTCGACGGCTCGCCCGGCCGCGAAGCGCGCCGCCAGCAAGCCCGCCGCCCGCGTGACCAAGACCGCGAACAAGACCGCGGCGAAGCGTCCGGCCGCGCGCACGACCGCCAAGCGGGCCGCGACCAAGACAGCTCGCCCCGCCGCGAAGCGCGTCGCGAACAAGCCCGTCGCGAAGCGGACCACCGCCCGCTCGAACGCGAACAACCGCACGATCAAGTTCAACGCGAACGCGAGCCGCCCCGCGGCTCGTCGCGCGGCCTGATCGGCTGACGGCCTGACTCCAACGAACAACGCCGGGCGTGGATCGCCCGGCGTTGTTCACTTTTCGGGTTGGCGAAGGCTCAGACCTCGCTCGGCGCCATGCCCGTCGCGAAGCGGCCGCCCGCGGCGGTGGGGTTGGCCAGCTCGGCGGCGGGGCGGCCGCGGTGCTCGCCTTCCTTGATGCCGAGGCGTCGCAGGTGGTCGTGCCAGGCGTCGATGTGGACATCCCAGAAGTGCTCGAAGGAGTTGACGAGGGCGTACTTCTGCATCTCGGTGTGGGCGGCGTCGCCCATGGTGCGGCGCTTCTGGGTGTCGGTGATGAGCTCGACGATGCGGTCGATCCAGGGCTCGAGCGACTCGGACGGCAGGACGAAGCCGGTCTTGCCGTGCAGGACGACCTCCTTGGGTCCGCCCTTGTCGGTGACGAGGACGGGCAGGCCCGAGCCCTGGCTCTCCATGACGACCTGGCCCAGCGTGTCGGTGGTGCTGGGGAAGGCGAAGAGGTCGCAGCCGGCGTAGATGGTGCTGAGCTCCTGGCCGTGGCGGAAGCCGAGGAAGGACGCGTCCTTGCCCTTGAGCTCCTTGGCCATGTGCTGGGTGTAGGGGCCGTCGCCCACGACGACGAGCTCGACGGGGGTGTCGACGCCCTCGTTCTTGAGCCGCTTGCGCACGCCCTTCCACACCTCGGTGAGCATGGGCATGTTCTTCTCGACGCTGACGCGGCCGACATAGAGCACCTTGACGGCGTCGGCGCGGACGCCGAGGCGGGGCCAGATGCTCTCGTCCTTGTAGCGTGGGTGGAAGAGGCGGGCGTCGAAGCCCGGCATCAGGCTGACCATGCCCTCGCGCGGCAGGCCCAGGCGGACGAGGCTCTCGACATAGTCCTCGCTTCGGGTGAAGATCGCGCTGAAGGGCTTGTAGAACGCTCGCATGAACTTCTCGCAGACCTTGGTCATGCCGTGGTCGTCGAAGAGGCGGTCGATGTAGGCGGGGAAGTCGGTGTGGTACACCCCGAGGACCGGGATGCGGAGCATCTTCGCCGCGAGGAAGCCGACGCAGCCGACCGGCCCCGGCGTCGAGATGTGGATGACATCGGGCTGGTGCTGGTCGACATGCCGCAGGATCTGCATGATCGGCGGCAGGTTCATGTCGAGGTTCTCGTACTTCGGCAGCTTGGCGGCGAAGACGGGGTCGAAGTTGTGGATGTTCGGCAGGTCGGGCGGGCTGAGCTTGGTCGAGGTGATGACCTCGAGGTCGCGCCCGGTCTCGTGGGCCATCTCGGCGACATTCTGGATGAACCGGCACACGCCGTTGACATCGGCGATGGTGTCGGTGAACAGGCTCACGCGCATGGGCCTCTCCATGACGGACACGCCGGAACCGGGCGCGGCGGTCTCGTGCTCGAAGCGGTCCAGGAAGTTCCGCTCCTTGTTCTGGTGGAACAGGCTGAACAGATACGGGAGCTGCGCGACATGCAGGAACGCGTAGCTCATCAGGTGCTCGGTCAGGCGGGTGGGGTCGCGCTTCTTCAGGCTCTTGATGGCGCTCGGGGCCATCGCCTTGGAGAGCGCGGCGCTCAGCTCCTGCACGAACTCGGCCATCCGCTCGTGCTCGGCGACCGGGGCCCCGCTCGTCCAGGTCTCGGGGTTCAGCCGGCGGCGGATCTCGGGGTAGCGCTCAAGGACGGGCCGGAGCTCCTTCTTGAGCGCCCGGACGATCGGCAGGCTCTTGCGCTGCGCCTTCTTGCCCTGCCACATCTTCTGCGTCACCTTGTACGCGGCGACGCGCTTCTTCGTGGGGGTCGGCACGCTGACGCCCGCGAAGCGGAGCAGCTTGCTCGAGAGGTACTTGCCCGTCGGGCTGCGGCGCTCGTAGAGCTTGTCGGCGAAGTAGTGCGCGCCGACGGTCGCGAGCTGGTGCGCGAGCAATGCCGAGTGCCCGCCCACGCCGCCCTGCGTGCTCTCGCCGTTCATCACGCGCCGGAAGAAGTCCCGCGGGTCGCGGATGGTCTTGCCGTCGCGGGGCGCGATCTGCGTCCAGGTGCGACCGATGTTGAGAAGGCCGTGGTCGTCCGACCCGCCGGTGCGGGCTTTGATCCAGGGCTGGGGCCAGACCGGGGCGAGCTGGTGCTCGGCCGAGAGCGCCTCGATCTTGTCGGGCGTCAGCCCGTCGAGGAAGCGGACGACCGCGTCGGAGACGGTGTAGTTATGCGCCCCGTTCAGGCACTCGAAGCCCTTGAAGAGCAGCGCCGCCCGCTCGACATGCCAGCGGGTCAGCTTGCCGTTCTGGATGTACAGGGGGTGGGCGACGGCGTGGGGGAGCTCGCGATCCTTCAGCCACTGGGCGAACTGGTAGATGTCGCTGCGCAGGTCATTCTTTAAGATTTCTTCATCGAGTTCGGGGGTCAACGCCCACACCAAGACATGCAGCATGCACCGGTCCTCGGGGAACCGCACGCTGGCCTCCTGCCCCACGATGAACCGGTCGAAGCCGCGCTCGACCAGCTCCATCGCGCCCTTGATGGTGTCGTGGTCGGTGATGGTGACGAGGTCCATGCCCCGCGCCATCGCCTGCTCGTACACGCGCTCGGGCGGGCTGTAGCACTCGGGGCAGTTGATGAGCCCGAGCGCCGCGACCGCCGGGCCGTCGCTCGCCCAGCTGTGGCAGTGCGCGTCGATGCGCGTCAGACCAGCGCTGAATTCCGTGCGAACATCGGCGAGAAGCCGCTCGACCTCGACTGCGCCGGCGGCGCCGCCGTGGGTCCCCTCGGCGTGCGTCCCGCTCGCGGCGTGTCCGTTGGTGTGGGCGGCGCCGTTCGATGCTCGCTTCGGCGCGTCGGGCTCGTGGCTGACCATGGCTCGCTCCCCGCGATGGCCCGGGCCGCGTCGCGGGCACACTCCCCACGCCCGCCGCGACCCGAAACTGTCGCTTTCGCGCGGGGCACTCCGCCCCGCGGGTGATCGTACGGGCCTCGTTCCGCGTGCGTGCGCGGGTCTTTCGTCCGACAACGCCTGTCCGGGCCCAGAAAGCGGTTCACGGGGGCGAGAGCGGCGTTCCGCACTAGTTCAATGATTGTGGAATAAGGGCCCGGCCCGCCCGGTTCGCCTCGGCACCGCTCCGCCCGTCGGCACTGGCCGCCGGCCGGGAACGCGGGGCGAACACTCCGGTGCGGGCGGGCGACCGCCCAAGAGCACCGGGCACAGGAGGTTTCCCAATGCCGCGTCTGAATGTCGTCGACCCCGCCACCGCCACCGGCCGCACCCGCGAGATCTTCGATGGGCCCCTGAAGGGCCTGCACCTGAACATCTTCAAGGGCATCGGCAACAGCCCCGCCGCGCTCGATTTCTACCTCGGTGCCAGCGGCGCCCTGAAGAAGGCGACGCTGAGCGCGAAGGAGCAGGAGGCGATCCAGCTCGTCATCGGCGCCGCGAACAGCTGCGACTACTGCCAGCACGCCCACACGGCGATCGGCAAGGGCGCGGGCCTGAGCGAGGAGCAGACCGTCCAGGCCCGGCGCGGGCGGATCGAGGGCGACGCCAAGCTCGCGGCCCTGACGAACTTCGCCGCCGCTTTGCACGAGAAGCGGGGCTTTGTTTCCGATGAGGATCTCGCGGCGGTCAAGTCCGCGGGCTACGACGACGCGGCCGTCACCGAGGTTGTCGCGGTCTATGCTCTCGCGACCTTCACCAACTACTTCAACCATGTGAACTCGACGGACATCGACTTCCCGGCGATCCCGGCGATCTGATCTCGTCGCTCGCAATGAACCCAAGGGTGGCACGCCCACGCCAAAGGCGCGGGCGTGTTGCCATGGATGTTTTTCCCACGCCCGCGCTGCGCGTGGGCGTGCCACCCGGCGCCAGCGGGCCCCTGGCTCCAGTGGCGCAATGGAACACGGGCGGCGGGCGCCGAAGCGCTCGCCGCCCGTGTTCGTTCACGGAGAAGCCAGGGAACACCCTGCGTCGGCGATTGACCGACACAGGGCGGGTGCAGGGGGAAGTTCCTCGCCCGACCCGCGCCGCCCGCCCACCACGGCCCCGGCGCGGGCCTCGATACGCTTGCCTCCTGTCGGGGGCCGGCCCACTTGGCGAAACCCGGTTCGCGGCGTGCCGCGATCCGGACCGGCCCCCAGACGCTCTCTCCGTCCTCCGGGCGATCCCGGCGACTCGGCTGACAGAGTCACGATGCGATGCAACGGCGGCGCGTGCCAGCGATCGCCGTCGCACGAATCGGCGGTCCCGCTGCGCAATCGGTCCATACCATCCAGCCCCACCGCGTCCCCCTCGCCACGCCCCCAGTTGGGCCCCCAGCCGGAGCCGACGACCCATGGACTTCCGCGTCATCAGCATCGGGACCATGGCCGCCAATGGGCTCTGGAACGAGCGCGAGCCGCAGCGGACCGGGCACTCCACGACGACGCTTATCCGCACGACCGCCGAGGACGGGTCCGAGATCACGATCCTGGTCGACCCGGGCCTGCCCGAGGCCGCCCTGGTCGCCCGCCTGCGCGAGCGGGTGAACCTTGGGCCCGAGGCCATCACGCATGTGTACCTCACCAGCTTCCACCCCGACTGCCGGCGCGGGCTCGGGGCCTTCGAGCGGGCCCGCTGGCTGATCTCCGAGCGCGAGCGCGAGGCCGTCGGCGTGCCGCTCGTGCAGTCCCTCAAGCGGCTGGCCGAGAACTTCGACGAGCCCGACGAGGCGGCCCGGACCGTCCTCCAGACCGATATCGCGATCCTGCAGCGCTGCGAGCCCGCGCCCGATCGGCTAGGGCAGGGCGTCGATCTCTTCCCGATGCCGGGGGTCAGCCCGGGTCTCTGCGGACTCCTGCTCACCACCAAGGCCGGCCCGACTGCCCTCGTCTGCGGCGACGCCATCCCGACGCAGGACCACCTCGAACGGGCCGAGATCCCCCGGCACGCCGCGGATGTGTCGACGGCGAAGGACTCATTCGCCGAGGCGATCGAGATCGCGGATTACCTCATTCTGGGCAGGGACAATCTGGTGCCGAACATGACGCGCCGGCCGTTCTAGCGACGCCCATTCCTTAGATTCCCCGATACAGGGCGGCTCTCGTAGGTTATCTCGCCTGCCTACGCGCCCGTTGGTCTGAGGAAACCAACCAGTTCCTGACCGCTTGAGGCAGATCGCCTTGAACGCGTGTGCACCCCAGAGGTACTCTTGGTCGACCGAGTCAGGCCGGGTCACACCGGCCGGGAGGAGAGCGGAGGGCCGGCGACACCCGCCGGGCCTCGGAGTAACAAGGGAACGATCGCCCCGAGCGGGCTCGGCGTCCACCGGACGCCCGCCGCGGTGGGGAAGCAAGGGAACGGCCGCGGGCGTCATCGCCCGCGGCTTGCTTTTTGGACTCGCTCGCGGTGCGGGCTCAGCCCAGGAGCCGCTTGGTCCACACCGCCAGGTCGTCGTTGTGCGTCATGTTGTACTGCAGCGGCGTCAGCGTGATCGCCCGCTCGAAGAGCGCCGGCACATCCGTCCCCGCGTCCGAGCCGCGGAAGTCGAGCCCGTGCCCGGCCGCCCAGTAGTACACCTGCCCCGCGGGATTGGTCCGCTTCTCGTACTTGTCGACCAGCCCGTGCGTGTTCATCGAGCACACCGCGATCGGGCAGGGCTCGAACCGCTCATCGCCCATCTCGAGCTCGCACCGCGGGATGTTGATGTTCAGGCACGCGTGCTCGCGGATGGGCCAGAACTCCAGCACCCGGTCGATCGCCGTCCGCGCGTGCTGCGCGGCCGCGGCGTAGTCGGCCGTGCCGTCGCCCAGGTGCAGGCTCACCGCGATCGCGGGCACGCCGAGGAAGGCCGCCTCGATCGCCGCGGCGACCGTGCCGGAGTAGATGACATTGATGCCGACATTGGCCCCCATGTTCATCCCGGAGATGACGACATCGGGCCGCGAGCCCCCGCCGCGCGACTCGGGCCACAGGTACGTGAGCGCGAGCTTCGTGCAGTCCGCGGGCCGCCCGTCGACCGCGAACCCGCTCTCCCCCTCGGCGAACCGCACCGTCCGCGTCATCAGCGGCTGGTCGAAGGTCACGCCGTGCGAGGTCGCGCTCTGCACGGTGAGGGGTGCGACGACCATGAGATCATCGAACCGGTCCTTGATCGCCGCGTGGAGGGCCTTGAGCCCCGGCGCGCGGATCCCGTCGTCGTTGGTCAGGAGTGCGTTCACGGGCGGAGCGTAGGGGCCCCGGGGCGGAACAACTGCCCGCCCGGGCGGAAGCGAGTGTGCGTCCGAAGGGCGCTACGGAGCGCGACAGATGGCTCTCACGCCGCGGGCCGCAGGTTCCGCACCACGCTCACCCGGTACGCCGCGACCGCCGGCACCAGACCCGCGACCGTCGCGAGCGCGACCGTGCCGATGCCGACCGCCACGATGATCCGCGGATCGACCGAGGGGTCGACCACGATCCCGAGCCGCTGGTACATCTGGTCGGCGACGACCTGCGCCCCCACGAGCGCCCCGAGGATGCCGATCGCGAACCCGAGCAGCCCGATGATCGCCGACTCGGTCATGATCAGCCCGAAGACCTTCCCCCGCGTCGCCCCGAGCACCCGCAAGACCGCGATCTGCCGCCGGCGCTGCTCCATCGTGTTGTAGAGCGCCAGCATGATCGAGACGCCCGACGCCAGCAGCACGACGAACGCGATGCCGATGATGATCCGGTCGAGGTTCCCCACGATCGCGAACAGCCGCCCGACTTCCTGCGCCGGCTGCGCCACCGTGATCGTCGGGTCGCGCCGAAGCTGGTCGAACACCTGCTGCAGGACGGCCGACGCGTCGCGCCCCGGGCGCGTCAGCGTGCGGGCGTAGATGCCCGTGATCAGCTTGTCCGCCTCGATCAGGTCATCGGGCGTCGTCACCGAGATCCCCGGCCCCTCCGCCGCCAGCCGCCGATCGTGCGCGTGCAGCGTCCACGAGCTCTCAAGACTCGTAAAGAGCGCCCGGTCGTGCGCACTGCCGGTCGGTTCCAGGATGCCCACGACCGTGAACGGGAACTCCCCGTGGCTGTGCGCCCCCTCCGGCAACTGCCCCCCCGGCCCCGGCGCCCCGTGCGTCAGCTCGATCTGCTGGCCCAGCGCGAGCCCCAACGACCGCGCCGCGTCCGCGCCCGCGACGACCTGGAAGTGATCGCTGAACGCCTCCCCCTGCGCGAAGCGCCACGCCTCACCCGGGTTCGGCTCGAACGCGCTGAAGAACTCGGGCGTCGTCGCCAGCACCGCCCGCCCGCGATAGCTGTCCCCGATCTGCGTCGGGATCGCGAACGCCCACGGGAAGCTCGTCGCCAGCCGTTCGTACTCGTTCCACGCGATCGGCCGCCGCGGCGCCCCGGCGTAGTAGATCCCGTTCAGGACGCTCACCAGCGGGCTCGCGTCCCGCGAAATCAACAGGTGCATGTTCCCCGTGCCCCGGTCGAACGCCTTCCGCCCCGCGTCCCGCATCCCGATCAAGACGAGCAGCAGCGCGACCGCGACCGCGACCGTCACGGCTGTCGTCACCGTCGAGAAGGTCCGGGCCGTCAGCGAACGCGACACGAATGTGAAGTCCGTTACTGCCATGTCTACTTCACCCCCGCCGGCATCAGCTCCCGCAGATCAATCGCTCGCGGGAACACCCCCACCAAACTCGGGTCGTGGCTCACGCACACCAGGGCCGCCCCCCGCTCCCGGCACACCTCTTCCATCAGCTTCACCGCCCCCACCGCGTTCTCCGGGTCCAGGCTCGCCGTCGGCTCGTCCGCCAGCACCAGCTCCGGCCCGCATGCCAGCGCCCGCGCCACCGCCACCCGCTGCTGCTGCCCGATGCTCAGCTCATCCGGCATCGCCCCGTGCCGCTCGATCCCGAGCCGGTTCAAGAGCTCCGCCGCCCGCCCGTCGTGCTCCTTCGTCGGCACATCGCTGAACGCGAGCGCCGCCATCACATTCTCCGCCGCGGTGAACCCGCCGAGCAGGTGGTGCGTCTGGAACACCATCCCGATGTGCCGCCCGCGGAACTTGTCCCGCGCCGCCCCGCGCAGCGTGTGTATATCAGTCCCCGCCACCCGCACCTCCCCCGCCCCGGGGTCGATCAGCCCCGCGATCAGGTGCAGCAGCGTGCTCTTCCCCGAGCCGGAAGCCCCCTTGAGCAGCACCTGCTCCCCCGGCGCGACCGCGAGCTCCCCGATCTCGAGCGTAAACGCCGAGCCGGCGGACTTGCGGTGGCTGAAGCGCAGATTCCGGATCGAAAGGGCGTCGGTCATGGGGCGAGAGTGTAGGGGATCCAGACCAATCAGAGCCGCGATCGTGAGATCGCGGAAGCATGGCCGTGCCGGCAAAATCGGTGCGAAGGGTCGGGGATCGCCAACATCAGAGTCCGGCGGCCTTCGTGAGCGGCATCAACGGCATGTCAACCATGACCCCGATGTCCCGAGACGGGACTCCAGTGCTGCGAGACAGCGTCGCCGCCCGTTCGCGAGCACGCTCTGTTGTCCCTTTCAGATCCACTGCCAAGACAACGAGACGACGGTCCGCCACAAGAAGGGTCAGCACGATCTCTACGCCACCTCCGCGTGGGTCCGGAATCACACCCGGAAGAACGAATATCTCGCACGCTGAACTCGGATGCGTGATCCCGAAGACCGGGACGCCCACGATTGTGCTTCGAACCCGGACGACACCTGCCGACAACTCGAAATAAACCCGCTCAAAGCCTATCGCGCAAGACGCGAGCCCGTAGACCGCAACGGCGGTGCAGGCGACGGTTATGGCCGCGAGGATCGCTTCGCCAAGGCCAAACGAGTTCATCCACGAAAAGGCCAACAAGCAGTTGTAGCCCATGAACACTGCGACGATGCCGAAGCCAACGCCGATCATGCCGCCGTAGATGCCCGGCCGCCATCCCCGGTCCACACCGCGGTAAACACCGGCCGGATCCCGCTCCTCAAGGTTGCAATGCGGCGGCAGCCGTCGGACAAGCGTGAACCGCGTGACGCGGACGAACGGCGTCGATTGGGCGCGCAGCCGATCAATGAGTTCGGCTCGTGTCGAAACACGCGTCCGCAAGCGGGTGCTCACACCAACTCCGCATCCCCCAAAACCTCCACCGTCGCCGGCCCGGGATACGCCAACGCCCGCCCGATCGCCTCCTCCAGCCCCTCCTTCGCCTCCACCCGGATCCCCAGCCCCCCGCAGCTCTCCACATACCCCGCGATATCCGGGTTGCTCAGCCGCGTCGCCCACACATCCCACTCGCCCGCCCGCTGCTCCTTGCTGATCTTCCCCAGCTCGTTGTTGTTGATGAGCACATGCGTGATGTTCATCCCGTGCAGCACCGCCGTGTTCACCTCCCACGCGTACTGCCCGAAGCCCCCGTCCCCCGTCACGCACACCACCGGCCGGTCCCGGAACCGCTCCCAGAACCCGTCGCGGCTCACCGCGTGCGCCCGGGTCGCCGCCCACGCCCCCATCGCCGCGGGATAGCCGAAGCCGATCGACCCGAGGTAGCCCGACATCAAGACCGCCTGCCGACCCGACGCCTCGAAGTACCGCCCGAAGCTGTAGGTGTTATTGCCCACATCCACCGCGATGATCGCGTCCTCCGGCACGAGCCGGTTCATCGCGTCAAAGACGGCGATGCTCGCGACACCCTTCCCCCGGTCGTCTTTCAGCCGGCTCGCCTTCTCCTCGCGCCAGATCGCCCAACGCTGCGCGATCTCGGCGCGATGATCCCGGCTCGAGTGCTGCCCGCGCACCGCCTCCAGCATCGCCCGCGCCGTCACGCCGATCTCCCCCCACACCGGCACATCGACCTTGTGGAACCGCCCGAGCTGCCCCCGCTCGTAGTCCACCTGGATGATCGGCTTCTTCGGCGTGATCCCCGTGTGGTTGCTGAACGATGCGCCGAAGACCAGCAGCACATCGCTCTCGTTCATGAACCAGCTCGCGATCGGCGTCCCCGATCGCCCGAGCACGCCCCCGCCCAGCCCGTGCCCGACCCGGCTCGGCATCGCGGGATCCGGGCAGTCCCCGATCAGCCCCTTGCCCTTGAAGGTCGTCAGCACCGGGCAGCCCAGCTCCTCCGCGAGCGCGATGACGGCCTCCATCTCAAACCGCGCCCCGTGCCCCACGATGATCACGGGCCGCTGAGCCTCCCGCAGCATCGAAACCGCGGCGTCGAGCGACTCCGGCGCCGGTGCAATCCCCGTCACGCCGAGCCGCCCCTCGGCCGACCCGGCTTCCGCACCTTCCTTCGCCGGGTTCGTCTGCACATCATCCGGGAAGACGATGTGGCTCACCTGCCGCTCCACCACCGCGTGCTTGATCGCCAGGCTCATCAGCTCCGCATGGTTCGACCCCGGCAGCGCCACATGGCTGAACCCCGCCACCGCCCCGAACGCCTCGTTCAGCGGCAGCTCCTGGAACGCCCCCGGGCCGAACACCTGCTGGTTCACCTGCCCCGTCAGCGCCAGCATCGGAGACCGGTCCACCTTCGCGTCCCAGCAACCCGTCAAGAGGTTCGTCGCCCCCGGCCCCGCGATCGTGAGGCACGCCGCCGGTCGCCCGGTCAGCTTCCCGAACGCGCTCGCCGCGAACGCCGCCGCCCCCTCGTGCCGGATGCCGACATACTGCAGCTTCCCGCCTTCGACCTGCCGCCGGATCGCGTCGGACAAGCCAAGGTTCGAGTGCCCCACCATCCCGAAGACGCTCGTCACGCCCCACGCGACCATCGTCTCCGCCATCACATCCGTCACCGTGCGCACATGCGCCGGCGCCGACTCCAGCGCGACATACACCCCGTCCGCCCGCTCCTCAACGGGGTAGGTCTCCACCCCGTCGTCGTACCCGCCGGGAGACTTGCCCGTCGTCGGGTGATAGTCCCAACCGTGCCAGGGGCACCGCAGGTAGCAGTCACCCTTATCGTCACACTCGATCGACCCCTCGCCGAGCGGCCCGCCCTGGTGCGGGCAGTGGTTGTCGAGCGCGCCATACTGCCCCTGATACCGCGTCAGCGCGATCGACTTCGCCTTCGTCCCCGCCGCGTCGATCGTCACCGTCTTCACGCGCCCGTCCGGCAGCTCACCCGGCTCCGCCACCTTGTGCCAGGTGAGCGTGACGCGCTGCTCAGACATCCAGCACCCCCATGCACGCGTTCACCCCCGCCGCGACGAACCCCGCCAGCCGCTGCGAGCGCTCGCTCTCCCCCGAGAGCTCCGTCACCGGCAGCACCGCCATCTTGAGCCCATCCCCCCGATCCACCCACCGCCCATCCGCGAGCGCGGGGTACGAAGGCGATCCCTCCACGCCCTCCTTCGCCCACGGGCTCACATACCAGTACCCCGCCCCCTCCACCGAGTCCGGCGGCGTCAGCCCCACGCCGATCGTCTTCGCCCCGCCGTCGAACTCAGCAAGCGTCGCCAGATCAAAGTGATGAGGCCAGCACCGCCCCTCCCCGAACCGACCTTCCTGCGCCCGAAGCTTCTCGATCAATTGCGCCGTCGCGTCGTACAGGTCCGCCAGATCGTTGAACCCGTCGGGATCATCGCGGAACGCCCCGCCCGACGCCAGAGCGTGCGAAGGCAAATCCGGCGCCGGCTTCGCCGCCTGCGCCCGCTCCCCCAGTTCCTGCGTCGCGATCCGGTCGATCCACTCCATCGCCTCGGCCATCGTGTGCCCGGGCAGGCTGAAGTCCCCGATCGTCCGCCCGTGCCCGTCGCCCAGGCTCAGCTCCAGCCCCTCGAACTTCAGCCGCGCGCGGTACGTCCGCTTCCCCGCCGCCGGCACACCCTCCAGCCCCCGCCCGTCCGCATCGCGGAACCACGCGAAGCTCGAGTGGCTGTCATCCGCGTGCGCCTCACCCCAGCTCTTCCCCACCTCCGCCGCCGCCTGCGCCGCGTAGTGCGCCTCCCGCCACGCCTCGGTCAGGTGCTCGGTCTGGAACCGCCCGAACCCCGTGTCGATGTCCAACGCCGCCGCCTCGATCCGTGCCATCGCAAGAGCCCTTTCGCAAGCGTCGCCGACCAACAGCAGCCTACCGCGAAAGCCAGCCGCGATCCCTACAGACCCGTCCCCTCCCCCGTCCGCGGGTCCGGCGTCACCTCGGCCGCGCCTTCCGTCACCTCAGATCGGCACAATTCATCCACGCGTCGATGCTCGTACCGCACCGCCTCCAGAATCGCCAGCACCTCCGCCGCGCTCGTCGCCATCGCCGTCAGCGTCAGCCCGATACCCACGAGGAACACCCACACCGCAAGATGCCCCAGCCACGCCGCGTCCCCGGCCAACACGCCCCCGGCCAGGGCCACGATGCTCACCAAGTGGCACCCCACCGCCCCGAACAACTGCAACATCGTCGCCCGAAGCAGCCCCGCCCGGTGCAAAAGCCGCCGCGTCTGCCGGTGCAAATCCTCCAGCTGCAAGGTCCGCACCCGATCCGGCCGCGACCCGGCCTCAGGCGTCCCCCGCCACAGCGCCAGCCGCTCCGCGTGAAACACGCGGATCCGCGCGAGCACCGTGTTCATCCGCGCCGAAGAACTCAGCAAAAGCAACCCGCTCGCCGAGATCATCACCGCCGGCGCCACCAACTGCTGAATCACATTGGGGTCCGTCGTCGCCATAGTTTAGAAGTCCGGCAAATCCTTCGCGTCGTCCGGGAGCCGTCGGACACGCACCTTGGTGAACACCGCCCCGCCCGCGTCACGCCCCTCCCGGGCCACCAGTTCGGCATGTTCGCCCATCAGCCACGACTCCTCGGCGACCCGCTCCCCAACGAGCTCATCGTTCGCCCACGCCGAAAGCGTGCGGCCATCCCGCTCGAAGGTCAGCGTGAGCGGCTTCCCGAGCGCTTCGGGCTTGAGCGCCAGCTCGCCGATGTCGCCGCTCGTCCCGTAGCCAAAGCGAACACGCGGCGCGTCGCCGGCCACCTCAACGGTCCAGTGCTGCGCCCACGCCCAGGGGTACCGAGCCATCACCGCCACGCCGACGCCGCCGATCGGCTTCGCCGCGTCCTGCTGACGACGCGCCGGACGGGGCACCAGCTCGGCCTCCAATCGGTACCGCTCGCCCAGCGGAAGCTGATAGATCAGTCGCGCGTCGCCCCGAGCAAGCGGTTGCGCGACGAGACCATTATCCGCGAACTCGAACACGCCTCCGCGCTGCAACGCGGCCGCATAAATGCTGTTCATCCCGAAAGCCCGATGCGAAGGGAAGGTCAGGTCGATCCACTCCCCACGCTCGTACGCCGCCCGCAGTTCCGCTCGCGTCCGCATCGCGATCAGTTCGTCCGCCCGTCCATCCGCGTCGCGGTGCCCGATCCCCTCCGAAGCCGCACGCCCCCACGCCTTCGCCGCGTCATCCCAGCGCCCGGCGTCCGTGTGTCGCCGCGCCTCCAGCACATACGGGCGAGCCGGCGTCGCCATGAGCAACAGCGTGTCCGTCATCTCCCACCAGTCGAGGCGCACCGGCTCCAACCGCTCCCAGTCCAGCGATTCCCCGTTCCGCAGGTAGTACCGCTCGGCCGCCTCGTACTCACCGTTCAGCCACGCCCCGACGATGAGCAAGCTCAGCACCGCGTCCCGCTCGGAGCCCGTCAGAGGCGCGAGACCCTCCTCAGGATCGACCGCCCGCTCCATCGCGTCCCGAAGCGGGGGCCACAACGACGGGATCCGCCACGCCATCCGCGCGTCGCCGAGATCATCCCCGAGCGTCTCCATCATCAAGGCGGCCTGGTACGCCGCCTCCGGAACACGCTCGCTGTGCTCGGCCGCGTGCAGGATCACCCCGCCCATCGCTTCGATCGACCCGTTCCACCGCGGACGCATCGCCGTGAGCAGCGGCCTGTAGACCGTCGTGTAGGTCGGGGTTCCCTTGAGGGTCAGCCAGTGCCAGTACCGCGGGTCGTTCCCCACGCTCGCGTGGCCCGCCATCGCCACCGTCACCATCTCCGCCGGCGCCAGGAAATAGCCCGCGTCGATCGCGTACGCCGCCCGGAGCTCCTCGTCCGCCCGCTCGAGCTTCGCCGCAAACTCCGCCCACGCCTCGTCGGACACCGTGTACGCGAACCCGCCGCCCCGAGCCGCCCAAGCCTCCTGCACGCACAGAATACCCCGCAGGCTGTGGACCGCGTACGGGTCCGGCCGAGCCGAGCCGCCGAGTACATCGAGGAACAGAGCTGAATCCTTGATAGACGACGCGTCCTCCACCCGGACGAACATCTTGCCGAGCGCAATCCCCCGTTCCACAGCGGGCCGATCGACTTGGAGACTCGCGGTCATCCGCGCGTGCCCCCGGTCCCTCAGCCCCGCGACCACACCGGCATCGGCGTCCCGCTCCGCGAGGCGCTCGCTCAACGACAGCAACGCCAACCCCGCCCGGTACGGAGGCAAGGACGCGTACGCATCGTCCTCCGCCAGCGCGTCCGCAGCGGCCCGCGCCAACAAGAGCACCTCGTCCTCGCTCCGCCCCCGCGGCGTCTCCGCCAGCAGCGACGACAGACTCAGTGTCGTCGTGTAGGGGTGCGACCACCCCGCCCGCTCGAGCCGATCCCACCACCGCGCCATCGTCTCGTGATCCGCCTGACCCCAATTGCGCGCGGTCGTTCGCACCGCCATGTCCCACAACTCCACCGCGCGGGCCCGGAGCCAAGGGTCCTCCGGAAGCATCGGCTCGATCGCGGCCCAGCTCACCTCCCGCTCGTACCGCTCCCGGATCGCATCGGGCCCCACCTCCGCATACCCCGGCGCCGCACTCAACGCCACATACCCCTCGGGCACCCCATCCCCGCCGAGGCACACCACCGCCGACCACGCCAGCACGACAAGTCCAAGCACTCGCTTCATGCCGGCCAGACTACCAACACCTGACCCGCCCCTCACCACCCCGCCCGAGGCCCACCCTTCACCTTCTCCACCCGCTCACCCGCCGCCTCCAGAAGCCCCACACGCCACCACCACCGCTTCAAAAGCACATGCTGCCCGTACACCAGGTTCAACACCTCCGAGGCCCGCTCCCCACCCACCGCCCCCGCCGGCAGATCCGCCAATCCCAGGAACGCCTTCTCCAGCCGCCCCGCCGTCTTCGCCTCCCGCTCCACGAACGCCCGGCTGTACGCCACCTCATCCGCCGACCGCACATCCCGCCCGAAGAGGTCCCGCGCACACCCCTCGTTCGCCCGCGCCAGCGCCCACGCGTCCCGCCCCAGCATCCGCTCCCGCTTCAGGTACCCCGCCGGCTCGTACCGATGGTCGTGCTCCACCACCGCCTCGGGCCGGTACACCACCGCGCTCCCAAACCGCTCCTTCAGCCGCCACCCAAGCTCGACATCCTCGAACGCCGCCCCGGGCAGCGTCGTCGCAAACCCCCCCACCGCCTTCACCGCCTCCAACTCCACACTCAGATTCAAGGTCCACGCGTGCCGGTACCCCCAGTCCCGATCCCGAAACGCCGGGTCCTCCGCGCTCGCAGCCCCAACCTTCGCCGCCGTCATCTGGTCATAGAAGAACACCATCGAGGTCTCACGGATCAGCCGGTCGAACAACCGGTCATCCGCCTCCACCCGGAACGGCGCCGCCCCCAGCACCATCGTCTTGTCCGACACCCCCGCCCGCGCCGCCACATGCCGGGCCAAAAGGTCCCCCGCCGGCACCACATCATCATTCAAAAGCAACAGCATCCGCCCCCGCGCCAGCTCCAGCGCCCGGTTCCGCGCCGCCGCCGGCCCCAGCGCCCCCCCGCGCTTCGGCTGGCTCGCCACCACCCGAAGGTCCAGCCCCCCCCGAACCCCTTCGCACGCCGCCGCCTCCCCCGCGTCCGGCCCATCCACCCCCACGATCACCTCGAACGCCGGCGCGTCCTTTTGCCCCGCCAACGCCGCGACGCAGGCCGCCAGCTTCCCCGGCCTCCCCTTCGTCGGGATGACAACACTCCACTCCATCCGCCGCTCCTGCCGATCGGCACCACCCTCTACAGGTGAATTCGCCGCGTCACCATACCCAGCACACCAAAATCCAAAGCATCGGCTCCGCCGGGCCGATACCCACACCCGGCAACGCATGATGCGCTGTCAATAAACGGGACGGAGCCCGCCATATGACCCCAGTCTTCCCCCAGGCCGATCGCCGCGCGCACACCAGGGCCGAGACCACCCTCGGCTGCAAACTCCTGCGCCCAGCCGTGGCCCGCTACCTCTCCGCCCGCACCACCGATGTCTCCGCCGGCGGTGCCATGCTCGAGATCGACACCACCCGCCCCCTCATCGAGGGCGAGGACATCGAGGTCGGCGTCGCCTGGACCGGGTCCGGCCTCCTCTCCACCAAGGACCTCGTCTCCGCCCGCGTCGTGCGAACGACCCCCCTCATCGGCACCCGCCAAAGAGTCGCCGTCCGCTTCGCCCGCGTCCAGGCCCAGGCCGCCCGAGCCGCCGAGACCACCACAGTCCAGGCCGCCTAAGCGTCCCCGGGTGCCACGATCCGCGCAGCGGGTAGTACTCTCCCTCTCCTCCCCCGTCGCCGACGGGGGAGGTGGCCCGAAGGGCCGGAGGGGGTAAAGCAAACCAAGCGAAGCGCCTCCTCACCTCACCGCCCCCGCGACGCCCCTCACCCAAACACAACACAATCAACAAGCCATGCCCAACCCCCGACCGCGCCTAGACTTCCGTCCGGCGTGCGTCGTCCGCACGCCCCCCGCCGAACCCCTCGGCAGGAGGTGAACCCCGTTGCTCTGGCAGCCCTCAATCCCCGACTTCTACACCGCCGCCCCCTCCGCGCGCCTCGCGGAACTGATCGCCGATCGCCGCAACCGCCTCGGCGACAAGCTCTTCATCCTGGGCCACCACTACCAGACCGACGCCGTCATCCGCCACGCCGACACCACCGGAGACTCCCTCAAGCTCAGCCAGGTCGCCGCACAGGTCGCCAAGGACCAACCCGTCGAACATGTCATCTTCCTCGGCGTCCACTTCATGGCCGAGACCGCCGACATGCTCACCCCAGAGTCCGTCAAGGTCATCCTCCCCGACCTCTCCGCCGGATGCTCCATGGCCGACATGGCCGCCTACGACGACACCATCGACGCCTGGGACAAGATCCACGAGGCCCTCCGCCTCGAAGCCGGCGGCGACTGGAACGGCCGCGTCGTCCCCATCACCTATGTCAATTCTTCGGCCGCCATCAAGGCCTTCGTCGGCGAGCACGGCGGCGTCTGCTGCACCAGCTCCAACGCCGACCGCGTCTTCGAATGGGCCATGAACGGCGGCGACCAACCCAAGCTCCCCGGCGAACAGATCAAGATCCTCTTCCTCCCCGACCAGCACCTCGGCCGCAACACCGCCCACAAGTACGGCATCGACACCGCGAGCCGTACCTGCGTCTACGACCCCAAGCTCGCCCGCAAGGGCGAACCCTTCGGCGGCCCCACCAGCGAAGACATCGCGAATTCCGATGTCATCCTCTGGGCCGGCCACTGCTCCGTGCACAAGCTCTTCCGCCCCGAGCACTGCGACCAGATCCGCGCGGCCAACGCCTCCCTCGCCCCGGGCCAGGAGCCCATGCAGATCCTCGTCCACCCCGAGTGCGCCAAGGAAGTCGTCGACAAGGCCGACCTCGCCGGCTCCACCGAGTTCATCATCAACACCCTCGAGGCCGCCCCCCGGGGCGCCCGCTTCGCCGTCGGCACCGAGCACAACCTCGTCCACCGCATGACCAACCGCATGGCCGAGCGAGGCGTCGAGGTCCGCATCCTCTCCGACTGCCAGTGCCTCTGCACCACCATGTACCGCATCGACGAACCCCACCTCCTCTGGGTCCTCGACGGCCTCTGCGGCCTCGCCCCCGAATCAACAGACAAAGACGCCACCTACCCCATCGAAACAACGCCCACGACACGCAATGTCATTACCGTCCACCCCGAAGTCCGCCACCACGCCCTCGCAGCCCTCGACCGCATGCTCAACCTCGCGGCACCGGCCAATGTGTAGCTAGCCTTCTTCTGAATCCTTTTTGATCTCGTACTCGCGGATGAACTCTAAAAATGCTTCATTAGCCTTGCGCACTGGGCGAAGATGTTCTTCAGTTGCGCCGAGGTTTTTTGCAGCATCGTACATAAAGGCACCCGGAGCAATTGCACCGAAGTGGAACAACTCGACCCAAGTAGATAGTGGAATGTAACTTCTGAGACGATGTTCGCCGCGATGGAGTGGCTGTGAGAGTTGTCGCGTGGCGAAGAGTCCTCCGTGTGCAACATCGGATAAGTAACGATATACGCCGTACATCCAAGACTCGTCACCAACCTCCGCGAGCATGGCTTCGATCATTGGCATTCCAGCTCTGCTCCGCTTTACGCTGTCAAAGTGTTGCTGAGCTACTTGCTGAAGTTGTCGTCCCTCGTCTATGTGGATCGCAGCCCGGGCGTCAAGAGTCGAAAATTTTTCACCTGCGGCAATTCTACTTGCCCCAGTTTTCCAAAGCCATTGTGCGAATCGGAAGGTTCGGGCATCACCGTCCACTGCGGTTAGCCATTTTGCCACTAGAGAACAATCAAAGCTCTGCCGAACAAGTGCTGCGCAAGGATGATAATGTGAACCTGCAGGCATGGAGTGCGCGATACCCCACGCTCCATTGCCGTGGGTCCACGCCGCAAGCATCAGCATTGCCGTGTCGAAGTTGGCCACATGGTTACTGCCGACCCTGTTCAGCGAAAGCGTCATATCTCGTGCGGCTATACTGACCGAATCGAAACGCTCCAGGAGTTGGTCGAATGTTGCCTTGTCGTCATCGGTAATCCCGTCATTCGACACGGGCTCACTCCCCTCATTCTGTCCCAAACAACCGATCCCCCGCATCCCCAAGCCCCGGCACAATAAACCCCTTCTCGTTCAACTCTCTATCTAACGAAGCCGCGTACACCGTCACCCCCGGGCAGCTCTCCGCCAGCTTCCGCACCCCCTCGGGCGACGCGACCAAACACAGCATCCGCAGGTCCTTCGCACCCGCCGACTTCAGCATCTCGATCGCCGCCACCGCCGAGCCACCGGTGGCCAGCATCGGGTCGACCAACACCACCGGCCCCGCGTCCAGATCCCGGGGCAGCTTGTTCAGGTACGCCTTCGGCTCCAGCGTCCGCTCATCCCGCGCCAGCCCCAGGTGCCCCACCCGCGCCTCCGGCATCAGGTCCAGCACCCCCTGCGTCATCCCAAGCCCCGCCCGCAGCACCGGCACCACGGTCACCACCGCGCTCAGCCGCGACCCCTCCATCCGCTCCACCGGCGTCTCCACCTCAACGGACTCGGTCCGGAACGACCGCGTCACCTCGTACACCATCAGCCCCGCGATCTGCTGCATCAGCGCCCGAAACGCCCGATGCCCCGTCTCCCGATCCCGCAGGTGCGTCAGCTTGTGCTGAATCAAAGGATGATCAAACAACACCAGATTCGGATGCTCATCAGTCGGCGTCGCCATAAGCAGCAGCCTACCGACCCCCCAGCACTTCGTCTCTCCGTCTCTCCGTCTCTGCGTCTCTCTCCCCCCAATACTTCCCCATGCCTCCACCCCCTCCCCCACCCTCCCCCACCGACCTCCTCGCCCTCGACGCCGCCATCGCCCAGGCCGAGAAATCGCTCGCCGAGGGAGGCATCCCCATAGGCGCTTCCCTCATGACCCCCGACGGCACCATCGTCGCCGCCGATCACAACAAGCGCGTCCAATCAGGCGACACCACCGCCCACGGCGAGATCTCCTGCCTCCGCACCGCCGGCCGCCGCCGCGACTGGCACGAGCTCACCATGGCGACCACCCTCAGCCCCTGCCCCATGTGCTCCGGCGCCGCCGTCCTGCACAAGCTGAGGCGCATCATCATCGGCGAAAACCAAACCTTCCAGGGCCGCGAAGACTGGCTCCGCGAAGCCGGCATCGAAGTGATCGTCCTCAACGACGAACGCTGCATCGCCCTCATGCAAAACTTCATCAACGCCAACCCCGACCTCTGGAACGAAGACATCGCCATCCCCCCCACCCACTGACCCACGCCCGAATCCTCCCCACTCCGTCTCTTCGTCTCTCCGTCTCTTTGTCTCTTCCTCCGTGCCTCCGTCCCTCAATGCCTCCGTGCCTTCCTCCTACACCTCCCGCACCACCTTCACCGCCCGATACAACCCCGCCACCTTCTCCCTCGGCAGCGTCCGCGCCGGATACCGATGGTTCACCGGCTGCAGCCGGATCAGCTCCGCCCCGTCCTCACCCTTCTCGAAGTACACACGCTTGAAGGTGCTCTCATCATCCGGCTCGAGCCGCGCAAAGCAGTCGCACCCATCCACCAGGTCCCGCGCCGGGCTGAACACCACCACATCCCCCTCGCGATAGTCGGGCGACATGCTGTCCCCAACCACACGCGCCGCGAACGCATCCGGATCGCTCAGGTCCGGCACACGCACATACTCATCCGCCACCCGCGCCGGGTAGCCAAGATCCGTGAACCCCGCCGGGTACCCCGCCGCCACCTTGTTGATCAACGGCACCTCCATCGGCAGCGCCGCCGGCGCCACATCCCGCTTTCCCCCCATCGCCGCCACCAGCGCCTGCAGCCGCCCCGACCGGTACGCCTCATCAAGCGAACCCGACGCGGCAAGCTCCGCCAGCGTCCGCGACGCCGATTCCGACGCCGCCCGCAGCCGAGCCACCCCCGCCCGCACCCCCGCCGGCGTCCGCGCCCACTCCGCCCGCCGCCGAAGCTCGCCTTCCGGCAGCTCGAGCGCCCCCTCCAGCCGACCCACGATCTCCTCCGAAGGCGTCGCCCGCCGCCCCGTCTCGATCGCCGACAGGTAGCTCCGCGCACACCCCACCCGCTCCGCCACATCCGCCAGCGACAACCCCAGCTCCCCCCGACGCGCACGCACCACCGCCCCGAACCCCGCCGGGTCCAGCGCCGGCTCGGTCGGCCGATCGGTGTCGTTCGCATCGTGGGTCATGAGACTCATTCTTCCCGGCCCACCCCGCGTGGCGCGTGTCCGAGCGTACTCCGATTCAGGGGATAGCCCCGGGCAATCGCGCTAAGCGGCACAACCTGACGAAACTTCAAAAATATACCGTACAAACATCTTGCGGCTGCGTCTACAAGCTGATAGAACTATGGCACTGTGTTCACAGATCAGTATACACACGACCGTGGGCAAATGCCCTCCAATCGCACAGAAACGAGGTACATCATGGACGATCGCTCGCCGCAGGACCCGTATAGTATCCAGACACACCGCCACGCGGAAGCACAAACCCGCCAGACCCAGGACCCGAACAGCGGACCCTACCGCTTCCGGCCCCCCACCCCCCACCCCGTCCTCTCCTCCACCCAGCCCCCGCCCGCCCGCCGGGCGGGCGCGGCCAACCCCCGTCGCGGCCGGGTGATAGATGATCTCGACCTCGCCCCGGCCGGCGAGCGGCGGCTCGGCCGCCGGCGGGCGGCCGAGGAGATCGTCCGCCGGGCCCGGCTCCTGCACCCGGACGAGCGGGCGGTGATCGAGGCCGTGTACGGCGAGGGGCGGAGCTTCGCCGAGCTGGGCCGGCTTGCCGGCGTGCGGGCCGAGTCGCTCAGGTGTCGGGCCCGCAGGGCGTTACGCCGCGCGGACACGGACCTGTTCCGGTTCGTCGCGCAGCACCACGGGGCGTGGCCGCCGCACACCAGACGGGTCGCGCGCCTCTGGGTGCTGCACGGCCTGAGCCTCCGCAAGATCGCCGAGCGTCTCGCCGTGAGCCTCCACGTCGTGCGCACGCACGCGAACGCCGTGCGCGCGCTGCACGCGGCTGCGCGCACGAACGCGCCGGATTCCGGTGCTTCCCGGGGGGAGGTGTCCGAATGAGCGGCGAACCCACCGACCGCGCCCTGCGCGCGATCGCGCCCTTCGGATTGACCCTCGGCGGCGAGCCCCCGGCCGCCCCGCCGAGCGCGGAGCTGATCGAGGCGCTGACCAACCTGCCGCCGGGCGCGATCGCGCTGGTGACCGGGCCGAGCGGGGCGGGGAAGAGCCGGGCGCTGACGGCGCTGCGCGAGCGGCTGGGGGCGGACGCGGTGACGCCCTCGGCGGAGCGGGCGCTGCGGTCGGAGGCGACGGCGGTGGACCTGGTGGGCCGGCGGGCGGGGCCGGGGACGGACCCGTGGCCGATCCTGGGGGCGTGCGGGCTGGCGGAGGCGCGGCTGGCGGTGCGGGCGGCGAAGCTGCTCAGCGAAGGGGAGCGGGCGCGGCTGGGGCTGGCGACGGCGCTGGGGGCGGCGGTGCGCCGGGGTGAGGCGAGTGGGGGTGGGGGGTGGTTGGTACTGGATGAGTTTGCGAGTGTTCTGGATCGGGTGACGGCGGCGGGGGTGGCGGCGACGCTTCGGCGGTGGGTGAAGCGCGAAGGTGGTTCGCTGCGGGTGGTCTGCGCGACGGGGCATGAGGACATGGCGCGGCTGCTGGGGCCGGATGTTGTTTTCCGGGTGGAGCACGGGCGGTGGCGGGCGGCGCGGGGGCCGTCGCGGTGGCGGCCCGGGCTGACGGTGGCGATCGAGCGGGGGTCGATGAGTGACTACGACGCGCTCGGGCACCTGCACTACCGCGGGGGGCGGCCGGCGACTTGGACGCGGGTGCTGCGGGCGGTCGGCGTGGGCGGGGAGTTGGCGGGGGTGTTGGTGGTGTCGCGGCCTGTCTTGAACGCGGCTTGGCGGGAGGATTTGTGGCCGGGGCGGTTTCGGACGGGGCGGAAGCGGGCGGATGCGCGGCGGATCAACGCGGAGCTGCGGTGTGTGTCGCGGGTGGTGGTGGAGCCGCGGTACCGGGGGTTGGGTGTGGCGCGGCGGTTGGTGGAGGCGTACCTGGCTCAGGCGGAGACGCCGGCGGTGGAGGCGGTGGCGGCGATGGGTCGGGTGAGCCCGTTCTTCGAGCGGGCGGGGATGGTGGCGACGCCGATCGAGCGGTCGGCGGCGGACTGGCGGTTGCTGGATGCGTTCGACGCGACGGGGATCGTGCGTGCGGATCGGTCGTGGCGGCTCGCGGATGCTCGGGTGCGGGCGCGGCTTTGTGAGCATCCGCTGGTGGTGCGGGTGCTCGGGGTGTGGGCTCGGGGGGCGGGACGGGGGCGGGCC
>CAZTQV010000041.1:0-24213 GCA_964615815.1 uncultured Phycisphaeraceae bacterium
CACCTCCCCCGTCGGCGACGGGGGAGGAGATTTAGGCACCCTCGCTTGCGCTTCGGGCTCGTTGGGGTGGGGTTGGATTCTCGGGAACTACTGCCGGGTGCGCCAGTTGCTGGTGATGGCCCAGAAAGAGGCCAGAGCGCCGGCCATGACGATGGCGATGATGCCGGCGATGAAGAGGACGCCGCTTTCGGGGCTGGCGGCTCGGTCGGCCAGGAACAAGATGGCGCCGCCGACGATCAACGAACTAATGACGAGGGCGAGGGAGATGTTGCGGCTGGCTCGTTCGAGCTCGTCGGTGACGGTGTTGAGGCCCTGGTGCTTGAGCTGGACGCTGAGCTGCTCGTGGCGGAGCATCTTGCTGAAGGCGCCGACCTCGCCCGGGAGGCGTTCGATCAGTTCGGCGTAGCCGAGGGCGGAGCGTTCAACGCGGCGGCGGACGGCGCGGAAGCCGTAGCGGCGTTTGACGAGGCGCTCGATGTGCGGGCGGACATGGCCCACGAGGTCGAAGTCGGGGCAGACGCGTTCGCCGACGCCCTCGATGGTGGTGACGGCCTTGATGAGGTAGACGATGTCAGCGGGGACCTGGAGGTGGTTGCGGCGGATCTTGACGAAGAACTCGTTGAGCAGGTGGCCCATCTCGAGGTCGGCGAGGGAGCCGGTTTGGAAGCGGGAGATGAACTCCCAGACATCGGCGCGGAAGCGGCGCTCGGAGGCGGCCATCGGGCTCATGTCGGTGAGCTCGACGACGACGCGGATGACGCGGTCGAGGTCGCCGTTGATGGTGCCGTGGACGAGGTCGGCGAGGGCTTCCTGGGTGGCGGGGTCGATGTTGCCGGTCATGCCGTAGTCGATGAAGCAGACGGCGATGTCGGGTGTGGTTTCGCCGGGGAGGGCGCCCGGGGGTGTGGTTTGCGGGGGCGTCGTGTCGCGCTGCTTTCGCACGACGAACATGTTGCCGGGGTGTGGGTCGGCGTGGAAGAAGCCTATTTCGAAGCACTGTCGGAAGACGGCGTCGGAGCTGATCTTGACGATCTCCTGGCGCTCGGCTTCGGTGAAGGTGTCGTCTTCTTCCTTGCTGAGGAGGATGCCCTCGACCTCTTCCATGCAGAGGACGCCCTGGCGGGTGAGGTCGGCGTAGCCCTGCGGGAAGACGATGCGGGGGTCGTCTTCGAAGAGGTCCTGCATGCGCCGGAGTGAGCGGAGCTCGAGCTTGAGGTCGACCTCGCGGAGGACCTGGCGCTCGAACTGCTCGACGATGAGCGTGGGGCGGTAGCCCATGTCGCCCAGGCGGCGCTCGGCGACCTCGGCGAGGAGCTTTAAGATCTCGATGTCGGACTCGAGGACGCGGCGGATGTTGGGGCGGAGGACCTTGAGGATGACCTTGGTGCCGTCCTTCAAAGTTGCCCGGTGGGCCTGGGCCATGCTGGCGGCGGCGAAGGCTTCGTAGTCGATGGACTCGAAGTGTTCGTCGAGCTTGCCGTCGTAGAGCTTCTCGATGTGGGGCTTGATCTCGTCCGCGGGGATGGCGGCGACGCCGGACTGGAGCTTGCCGAACTCCTTGGCCCAGCTCTCGGGGATGAGATCCGGGCGAGTGGAGAGGATCTGGGCCATCTTGACGAAGGTGGGGCCGAGCTCCTCCATGGCCTTGCGGAGGCGGACGGGCAGGGCGTCGCGTTCGAAGTCGGCGGCGCGGGCGCGGAGGCCGACGGTGCGCTTGCCGCGTGCCCAGAGCTCGTCGATGCCGAGGGCGTTGACGACATCGTCGAAGCCGAACCGGACGAGGACGGAGGCGATTTCCTGCCCCCGCTGGATGTTGCGGATGGTTTTGCGGATGTCGGGGAGGCGGGCGGGCATGGGGGGAGTGTACGAAAGCGCCGCCCGCCTCTCGGTGCGGTCGGTGGTGCTTTAGCGTTCGACCTTCCAGCCGCTGCCGTCGCGCTGTACGCGCCGATACAGCGTGTCCCGCTCCACCGGCTCGTACCCCGCCTCCCGGATCGCCTTCTGCAACTCCCACACCGTCACCTCCTGGTGGGTGGACTGTGTGCCGACCTTGGTGATGTCGTACCAGACGACGGTGCCGTCGATGTCGTCGGCGCCGGCCTGGAGCATGACCTGGCTCATGGCGAGGGTCTGCATGATCCAGAAGGCCTTCACATGCGGGAAGTTGTCGAGCATGAGGCGGGCGATGGCGATGGTGCGGTAGTTCTCGATGCCGTTGGGGCCGGGGAGGTGCTCGAGCTCGGAGCCGTCGGGGAAGAAGGGCAAGGGGATGATGGTCTGGAAGTAGCCGGCGTCGCGTTCGGCCATGTCGGGCGTGGGCAGCGGCGTGCCGGGGCGGGTGAGGGTGACGACGGGGGCGGTGACTTCCTTCGTCGCGGCGAGGCCGGGCTCGATGAAGGCGTTCGCGTCGCCCTCGTAGCCGAGGCGGGCGAGGGCCTGGTCCTGGGCGCGGCGGAGGATCTCCATGTGGACGAGGCGTTCGCGGCGCTGGTCGATGTGGCCGTAGAGGATGGTGGCGTTGGAGTTGAGGCCCAACTCGTGGGCGACGAGGTGGACATCGAGCCACTCGTCGGAGCGGATCTTGCCCTTGTAGGCCTCGTCGTGGACGCGGTCGTCGAAGACCTCGGCGCCGCCGCCGGGGATGGAGCCGAGGCCGGCGTCCTTGAGCTCCTGCAGGACGGCGCGGATGCCGGCCTTGCGGTCGTCGCGCTTGTAGCGCTTGGCGATCTTGGCGAGGTGGACGACCTCGACGGCGGTGAAGGCCTTGATGTGCAGGGGGTCGGAGCCGGTGGCGGCGGCGTGCTCGTCGGCGACCTTGCGGATGGTGCGCATCATCTCGGGGTAGTAGTCCCACGGGAGGTAGGGCTGAAGGCCGCCGACGATGTGCATCTCGGTGGCGCCGGAGAGGCAGGCCTTGCGGGCCTCCTCGGCGACGGAGTCCATGTCGTGGGTGTAGGCCCCGTCGTCGCCCTTCTTGCGGTAGAACTCGCAGAACTTGCAGCTCAGGGCGCAGACATTCGAGTAGTTGAAGTGGCGGTTGATGTTGTAGTAGCCGACGCCGGGGTGGAGGCGGTCGCGGACGGTGTTGGCGAGCTCGACGACGCCCCAGACATCGGGCGTCTCGTAGAGGAGCATGCCGTCGTCGAGGGTGAGCCGCTCGCCGCGGGCGACCTTGGCGCGGATGGGCTCGAGGCGGGGGTCCGCGCCGGGGAGGGCGGAGGGGGCGGGGAGGGGGCTTTGCGGGGTCGCGGTGGTCATGCTCATACGGTAGGGATCGGTCGGCGGGCTTTCAAAGATTCTTGAAAGCTGCGAGAGTTGGGGTTGGGGAAAGTTTGGGTTCTAGAGGTCTTCGAGGGGCGTGGCACCGGCCATCCAGCTCCACTCGACCTCGGTCATGAACCAGGTGTAGGCGTCGAGATCGGTGACGTCCCAGTCGTGGAAGTCGCGGACGCTCTCGAAGACGGCGGTGGCGTTCGGGGCGGAGGGGTCGTCGACGAGCGCGTTCAGCAGCGGGACGAGGCCCCCGGGCTTGTCGGGCACGGCTTCGAGGGCGGTCATGAGCCACTTGTGGTACGGGAAGAGGCGGCGGTTGTGGGCGAGGATGAGACGGCCGGCGAAGAGGGCGAGCTGGCTGGCGGCGCGGAGGATGACATAGCGGTTGTTGTGCCGGCTGGCCTCGTGGATGAGCCAGTGCTGGATGAAGGCCATGGAGTAGAAGGCCTTGATGCGGTCGTCGTGGCCTTCCTCGGGGTAGGTGTGGATGCGCTCGAGGAGGTCGTCGAGGCCCGGCAGGCGTGAATAGGCGAGGAAGGCGCCCTCGAAGGCGGCGCGGGAGGGCTCGTTTCCCCGCTCGGCGAGCTTGTGGAGGAATCTCGTGCTGATGATCTTGCCGTCGACATAGCCGCCCTCGTAGTCGCAGAGGTCGGTGCGGTTGATGAAGAGATCGCGGGCGGCGAGGCGGCGTTCGAAGGCCTCGTCGGTGGCGACGATCATGAAGTCGACATCGGAGTCGGCTCGGGCGTACCCCTTGGCGACGGAGCCTCCGATGATGAGCGCGGGGAACTCGGGGTCGTCCCGATAGGCCTGGGTCAGCCGGTCGATCGCACGCTGGTGGTGGTCGCGGATAGGCACTGGGGCAGTGTACTGGCGGGGTGCGGTCTTCCTGCGGCGTTATGGGGCGGCCGGGGAAATGTGTGTGTCGGGTGAAAGATCAGCGGCGGGATTCCGTACATTGCGTGTATGCCGGTGCCCATCGACATGCTGATCCTCGCGGGGGCGACGGTGGGGCTCGTGGTGCTGCTGGTCGCGATGGCCCGCGGCTCGCGAAAGGTCGCGGCAACGATGCGCGAGATCGGCGACGACCCGGCGCCGGGGTGGCATGTGCAGTGCCTCAAATGCGGGCGGTCGCGACCCTTGAACGAGGCGACCGGGGGCGGGGGCATCCGGAAGTTCGCGAACCCGGGCGCGGTGAAATTGACGCTGGCGCGGTGCGGGGGGTGCCGGCGGCTGCGGGTGGCGCGGGTGGTGCATGTGAGTCGGATGAGCGACGGCGTGGGCCAGAGGGCTTAGGGGTATTTGCTCGCTCGTAGTCCGTTCTGTACCTTCACGGGTCCTTTCGGAGGACCCATTGATGATCATCAAAGAATGGGCGGCTGCGCGGAAGCCCGCGAACAAGTTCGAAGCGGCGGGCCAGAAGGCCGAGTCGCAGATGGCGTTCTACTTGTGCCGCGCGTTTGAGAACACTGGCGAGCTGTGTGTCCTGCACGATGTGCGGATTGTGGACGAGACAAGGTCGGATGCGAACGGATGCCCGCGGGTCGCGCAGATCGATCACCTCGTGTTGCACCGGTGGGGTGCTTTCATCGTGGAGAGCAAGTCGGTCGCAGGAACCGTGACTGTGCGACGGGAAGGCTCTGGCGACGGGATATGGGAACGCCGGTTCAACGGACGCGTGCAGGGGATGCCGTCCCCGATCAAGCAAGGCCAGATGCAAGGCGATGTTCTTCGCGATGTGCTGCAGGACCATCGCGAAGAGCTGCTTGGCAAGATCATGGTTGGGCTGCGGACTTACGCGAAGCTCGTCGCTAAGACAGAGCACCGAGGCTTCGGACAGATGCCGATACAGGTGATTGCCGCGATCTCGAATGAAGGAGCGATTCGAGGCAAGCAGAGGCCTTTCGAAATCGGCAAGTTTCCACACTTTCTGTCGAAGGCAGACCTTGTTTCTGATCTGATCGTCGAACAGCACGCGCGGCACAAGCGTGCGGCCGCGTTGCTAGGCGACCGCGACGGCGACTTCGGCATGTGGGAAATGAAGAAGAAGGAAGTCGAACGAGTCGCGCGGTTCCTCGCGGACTGTCACACCCCTCCGAAGACCTCGGTCGGAGCGCAAGCTGTTGAAATCGCGGCACCCGTCCCAGAGCGAAGTGATGCTTCCGCAGGCCCCGAACCTGCCGTGTTCCCGACACCGGTTGCGACGCAGCATCCTGCATGCCGCGCCTGCGGCGGCACCACGCTCACCGCCAAGTCCGGCCCCTACGGCTACTACTGGAAGTGCTCGAACTGTGACGGCAACACGCCGATGCCGACGGTGTGTTCCGTGTGCGGCGTCGAGGGCCAACGCGGGAGGGGCGTGCGCATCCGCAAAGAGGGCGTGCACTACTACCGCTGCTGCGAGGCGTGTTCGATTAAAGAGAAGATCTGGACCGAGCGGGCCTGACGCCCGTTGCTCGCGGCCTCAGCCCTTGCCCATCCTCGCCGCGATCTCCGCGACGCGTTCGCCGAGGCGGGCGGCGGTGTCCTTGTCGGCCTGGGGCGGGGCGACATCGGCGCCTTCGTCGACATTGGCCTGGGTCATGACGCCGGAGAAGGAGCCGACGCGGTTGAGGTCGGTGGGGGTACCGTTCGAGCTGTTGTAGCCCGGCATGATGTCGAGGCCGACCCAGATCATCATCTGCTGCATGGAGAAGTGGAAGATGTCCTGGAGGGTGCTCAGCTTGTCGCCGCTCCAGCTCCCGGAGTTCGTGAAGCCGGCGGCGATCTTGTCCTTCCAGGCCTGGGCGAACCACTTGCCGCTGGCGGCCTCCATGAACTGCTTGAGCCCGGCGCTGACGGAGCCCATGTAGGTGGGGGCGCCCATGATGATCGCGTCGGCGGCGTCGAGGGGGGCCCACTCGTCGCCGTATTTCTTGTCCTGGCCCGGGGGCTTCAGGGTGGTGGCGTCGATGAGGGTGACCTCGCTGCCCGCGACCTTCTTCGCGCCGGCGGCGACGGCCTCGGCGACGGCCTTGGTGTGCCCGTACCCGCTGTGATAGACGACGGCGATCTTCGGCATGCTCGGACTCCGTGGAAGCGAACGGCTCTTGTGACCGGCGGGGCGCACGGGCTCCGCTCGGGTGGCGGTAGCGTATCGCCGTCGCCCCGAAGCGCCCAGTTCAACACGCGGGCATCCCTTCGGGAAACTGGGATGCGGCGAAATGCTCGATTTGTCGCTTGTTCGGAGCGGCCGTGCTGCGATTGGCCCATCCGTCTGTACGCTTGCCGATCAATTCGCGGCGTGGGCTCCTCCTTTTGGGACTCCTGCGTGGTGATCACAGGAGACGCCCCATGCCTCTTTCGCGTTCGCTCGTCGCGGCTTCGATCCTTGCGCTCGCGGGGGCGCCGGTGTCGGCGGCGACCTTTGTCTTCGATAGCACGACGAACGCGCTGACGGTCGACGGCGTCGCGACGGATGTCTTCCGCGGCGCACAGGTCTTCTTCCGCCCGGATGTGCCCGGCGTTGATCGCTGGCTGATCAAGGGCGATGTCACGCTCCAGAGCAACGACATCGTGCTCTTCCGGGGCAATGAGCCGATCGCGCTCTGGATCTCGGGCAACTTCACCGTTCCCGCGGGCGCGGTGCTCGAAGCGAACGCTACGGCCAGCGCGCCCGGGGCGGGCGGCGGGCGCGGTGGGATTCTCGGGTTCGGCGGGCTCGGGGGGCAGGGCGGCGGCGGGGGTACGGGTGGCGCGGGGGGCAGCGGCGGTGGTGCCGGGAACTTTGGAGCGGGAACGACGACGAGCGGGCTCGGCGGCTCGCCGGGCGGTAGCGGCGGAACGGGCGGGACGGGCTTCGCCGGTCTCGCGGGCCAGGGCGGGGGGCTGGGCTCGGCGCCAGACAGCGGAAGCCCCGCTGCCTTCGCGCCCGGGACGATCCCGCCGGCCCCGGCCGGAGCACGCAACTCCGTGCCGAACTCGGGGGCGGTGCCGAACGGGCGGGCGGGCAGCACCGGGGGCGCCGGGGGCTTGGGCGGGGTCGGCGGGACCTTCGGCAGCACGACGATCGGCGGGCGGGGTGGCCAAGCCGGAGCGCCGGGGAACCCCAGCTTGGGCGGCAGCGCGGGATCGCAGGGCGCGCTCGGCGGCTCGGGCGGCGCGGGGGGCGACGCCGTCCGGCGGGCGAGCGTCGCGAGCGACATGTTCCTTCTGATCGGCGGCGGTGGTGGCGGCGGCGGCGCGGGCGGTCAGGGCGGCGGTGGTGGCCAGGGCGGAGGCGGCTCGGGCGGGGCGGGCGGCGGTGGCGGTGGCGGCGGAGGCGGCGGTGGGAACGGGAATGTCTTCAGCTCGGGGACGAGGGGCGGCGTTGGCGGCAACGGGGGCGTTGGCGGACGCGGGGGCAACGGTGGCCAGGGTGGGCGAGGCGGCGACGGCGCGATCGGTGGATTCGGGGGCGACGGCGGCGGGGCGTTTGAGATCGTCGTGTTCGGCACCGCGTCGATCGACGGGCGGCTCGAGGCTCGTGGGGCCGCGGGGCAGGCGCCGGGCGCCGCCGCGAACGGGCAGAGCGGTGCCCTCGGTGGCGCGGGCGGGTCGGCTTTCAACCCGACGGCCGGGTTGTCGGCACCGAGCGGCGGCGGCGCGGGGGGCGGGCCGACCCTGCCCGGCTCGAACGGGACGACTCTCACCGGCGGCGGCGGCGGTGGGGGCGGCAGCGTCGGCATCGGTACCCGCGGGGGCGTTGGTGGGCCGGGCGGGCGAGGCGGCAACGGCGGCCCAGGGGGCGACGGCGCGGGCGGCATGATCCGCATCGAGGCGACGCAGCTCATCGGGTCGGGCGTGTTCAATGTCTCCAGCCCGAGCACGACCCCCGGTACGCTCGAGGACGGCGCGATCGACCTCGTCGCGGTGGTCGATGTGACCTTCACGCCGAGCTACCAGGGCGATCGCAATGTCCGGACGACGGTCGCGCCGACGAACATCCTCACCGGCGGGCTCTTCCCCGCGTACGGGCAGATACCCCGCATCCCGCGCGACATGCTGGCCGGCCCGGACAGCTACGGCGTCTATTCAGGCGGCTTTCTCGACTTCACCTTCCAGCCCGCGTTCCTGCTCAACAACGCCGGCCCGTACGACCGGTTCGTCGTCCGTGCGTTCGAGAACGAGTCCTCGCTGCTCTCGTTCCCGACTTCGCTCAACGGGTACCGCGCCTTCGCGCTCCTGAACACCACATTCCTGGCGGACAGGCCGACCGTCACCTTCTATGGCCAGACGACCTCGACCGTGCTCGCCTCGGTAGCGCTCGACTCCATCAACTCGGGGCCTCTCCTGCTCCCGGCGTTCGACGGCGTGCCCGATGTGCTTTTCTTCGGCTTTCCCCGGGGCCGGGTGTTCGTGGCCTTCATCCCGAACGATGTGGCGTTCGTGGAGATCTCCGCCGAGATCACGGGCCAGCCGCTCTCGCGGTTCTACTCGGTCTCGACGCTGCTGAGCGGAAACCAGGTCCTGAGCTCGCCGATCCCGCCGCTCGACCTGAATATCGACGGCTCCATCGATGAGAACGACATCCTCGACCTGACCGTCGCGATCGACGCCGGCGCACCGCTCGCGGACTTCAACAACGACGGCAGCGGGAACTTCTTCGACCTGCTCGACTACCTCGCGGCGTACGACGCGCGGTGAGAGGTGATCACTCGCCGGCGGCGTTGACCATCCACCGGCTGAAGGCGTGCAAGAACGAGCGGAAGCCCTCGAGGTGCTCGGCGGGGAAGCTGTAGCGCTCCACCGCGGTGTCGAGGACGGCGTCGAACTCGCGGAGCCATGTCACGCGCGCCGCTTCGTCGATCGCGAAGGGCATGTGGCGGGCCCGCATCATCGGGGGGCCGTACTTCTGCTGGTAGAGGGGTGGCCCGCCCAGCAAGAAGATGAAGAACGATGCCGACCGGTCCTTGGCCTCGTCGAGGCCCTCGGGTGTCTTCGGGAAGAGGGGCGCCACCTCGGACCGCGCGAGCCGGTCGTAGAAGTCGCTGATCATCGCGCGGATGTTGTCCTCGCCCATCCGCCCATAGATCTCCTTGCTGACGGAGGTGTTGGTCGGCGGCCCACCGGGGGGCGTGTAGACGGGGCGGTCGGGGGGGCGGTTCGGGACGCCGTGGTGGGGGGGGGTCGGATTGTGAAGCGGCAGTTCGGCCAACGGATCCTCCGTCGTTACTTGCTCTTGGTCGCGAGATCGTTGAGCAGCTCGGCCAGCTTCTGCGGCGAGCGACCGTCGAGGATGGCACGAACGCGGGCCTCGGGGAGCTTGATCTCCTTCTGCAGCTGCGTCAGCGCCTTCTCCGCGCGGGCCCAGAGCGTCTCGGCCTGCTTGCCCTCGGCGAGGTACAGCTCGCTCACCAGCTCCTGCAGCTTGGACACCATGATGGAGTCCTTGTGCTCGAAGTAGCGGTTGATGATGCCCTTCTGGTAGCGGGTGTACTCGCGGCCCTGGGCCATGGCGTGCTCCTTTCGCGGAGGGTAGGGGCGGGGGCGGCGGACGGGTTTCGCGGCAGCGTTCCGTGAAAGTGGATGTTCGGGGTTGCATCGGGGAGGCCGCCCGGTAACTTCGTGAGGGGGCCATTCAGGAGGCGGTCATGAAGCGGACGGCGTTGCTCTTCGGCGGTTTGGTGCTCGGGACGGCGGGGATCGCGCAGGCGGAGCCGGTGCGGTTCGAGAGCGGGGATGCGGTCGATGCCTACGAGCCTTTCTGGGCCGGGCGAGAGAGCCCCGGGCTCACCGTGACCGCTTCATTCGCCGAGCACCCCGTGTTCCCGCTGCGACCGTCGCACTTCGAAGAACTGATGGCGGTCAGCAGCACCGAGTGGAACTACGCTCCGCACTATGGGCTAGCGGCATTCGGGGGCCCCGCGACGCAGAAGGGGCTGCTCGTGCAGTCGCTGGCCTCGTCGCTAGTCGTGCCGCTCGAGGCGGGCGATAAGGTGACTGCGGAGACCGGAC
Source organism: uncultured Phycisphaeraceae bacterium (assembly GCA_964615815.1). GTDB lineage: Bacteria > Planctomycetota > Phycisphaerae > Phycisphaerales > UBA1924 > DAIQNV01. The sequence continues at coordinate 10,249 of CAZTQV010000041.1, forward strand.
CGTTCGGGGCCCACGGCATCATGGCAAGCGGCAATCGCGATTTCGAAGGCACCTGGTCCAACTACGGCTCGCTGCTGCCGGATTCGGAGGTGAGCTATGTCGGTGTGCGGTTCCCGATCGACGGGGCGCAGCACTACGGCTGGGTCGCGGTCCGGCTGAGCCCCCTCAAGGGCGGATACCCGCAGATCGGGACGGCCTCGGGTGACTTCCTCGTGCAGCTTCTCGCGTGGGGCTATGAGAGCGAGCCCGACACGCCCGCCTTCGCCGGAGCGCCGTCGTGCAGTTCGGCGGACATCGCGGCGCCCTACGGGGAGCTGACCTTCGCGGACATCACGGCATTCCTCACGGCATTCGCGGGGGGAACGATCCTCGCGGATTACGCTGCGCCGTTCCAACAACTGACCTTCGCCGATATCACGGCGTACCTCGCCGCGTTCAGCGCGGGCTGCCCGTGAGCCCGAGCCCCATCAGAAGTTGACGGCCCACGCCCCAAGGCCGATCGCCCCGCCGGACACTCGCGGCCCCGGGCCACGGGATGCTCTTGGCGCAGAGGGTCAGGGCGGCGCGGCGGGGCGGGTGTCGCGGCAGCGTTTCGTCAAAGTGGAGGTTCGGGGTTGCATCGGGGAAACAGGCCAGTAAGTTCGTGAGGGGGCCATTCAGGAGGCGGTCATGAAGCGGATGGCGATGCTCTTCGGCGGGTTGGTGCTCGGGACGCCCGGGGTCGTGCAGGCGGAGCCGGTGCGGTTCGAGAATCACGACGATGTGCAGGCGTACGAGCCCTTCTGGATGGCCCGCGACGGACTCGGCGGCTTAGGGATCACGGAGCCGTTCGCAGCACACCCATTGTTCCCGCTGACGACATCGTTCTTTGATGTCTCGCTTTCCCCGAGCACCATCGAGTGGAACTACTCGCCCCAGTACGGGCTGACCGCGTTCGGTGGGCCGCCAGTGCAGGGGTTGCTGGTGGAGTCCTTGAGCACCCGGCTCGTCTTGCCGTTGGAGGCGGGCGACGAAGTGATGGATAGCTCGGGCGAGTTCGGGCCCGTCGGGATCATGGCAGAAGCAACCCGTGACTTTGACAATGTGTGGTACAGCTTCGCGACGCTCCTCCCTGACTCGGAGGTGCGCTATTTCGGCGTGCGATTCCCGATCGATGGGGAGCAGCACTACGGCTGGGTGCAGGTACGGTTGAGCTCTCGATCGGTGGGTTACCCGCAGATCGGGACGGCGTCGGGCTGGTTTGTGGTCCAGATTCTGGCCTGGGGCTACGAGTCGGAGCCCGACACACCCGCCGTCGCGGGGGCACCCTCGTGCAGCTCCGCGGATATCGCCGCGCCCTACGGCGCGCTGACCTTCGCGGACATCACGGCGTTCCTCACCGCGTTCGCGAACGGGACGATGCCGGCGGATCAGGCCGCCCCGTTCGAGGAGCTGACCTTCGCCGATATCACCGCGTTCCTCAACGCCTTCAGCGACGGCTGCCCGTGACCGCGAGCCCCGTCAGAAGTTGACGACCCACGCCGCGAGGCCGATCGCCCCGCCGAAGACGCCGCCCCACACGACCAGCCAACCGAGATAGGCCTGGATCATCCGCTTCACGATGCCCTTGATCAGGCAAGGCGTCAGCGACTCCACGCGCTCGTCGATGATCGCGACGACCCGCTCACGCACGGCCTCGGCGTGGTCGGCGTTGCTGCCCGCGTTGGCGACGGCTTCGACGATCGCCGGGTCATCGGAGAGGCCGGCGATCAGCGTGCGGGTGCGCGCGAGGAACGGGTCCTTCAGCGGGTCGAGCGCCGCCTTCCCGCCCATCATGCCGAGCGCCCCGCCGAGCCGGCTCGTCATCACGACCTCGACCAACCCCTGCCACGCGGGCTCGAGGTCGACGCGCTCGGCCACCGGCGCGAGATCGATGCGGGTATCGCTCGCCGCACCCGACACGACGCGGCGGATGTGCTCGAGGTTGAAGAACTCATCGAGAATCAGCGCCCGGATCTCCGTGCGGATCTCCTCGAAGCGCGCCTGAACGACGCCCGAGCCATACAGCCCCGGCACCTTCTCGAAGAGCATGTGGATCGCGATCCAGTTGGTGACGGCACCGGAAAACGCGAACAGTCCGAAGCTCAGCAGCGCCTCCGAAAGCACACCCTCCGTCAACACCCCCACAAAGACGAACAACGCGGCGACCAGCGTCGTCAGGCTCGACTTCGTCGCCCCGAGCGGCACCGGCCCGAGGTGCGTCGGCAGCGCGAGGTCCTGGGCGAGGCGGGCTTCGTCGTAGGTGGACGCGGTGGTCACGGGCGAGTCTCCTCCAGCGGGGGCGATGAACGGCGGCGTTCTCTCTGGAGGAGCTATCGGAGTTCCCGGGCCCCGGGTGCGGGCTGAGCCGGCGGGTCGGCACGCGCGGGGGCGTTCGGGTGCGGCCTTGATCGACCCGCCCCGCGAGCGCGGGGAGGCAGGGACCCCAGCCCAACCGGGCAAAAGCCCGCATCAGTGCAGCACGCGGTACACCTCGGCCTGGTCGGTCAGCCCCTGCTGCACCTTCCGCATCGCGTCCGCCCGCATCGGCTCGAAGCCCTCCTCCACCGCCGCTTCCCGAAGCGTCACGCCGTCGGCGTTCTGCCCCGTCAGCATGCGCAGGCGGTCGGAGATGGTGAGCAGCTCGTACACCGCGAGCCGGCCCTTGTAGCCGGTATCGCTCGAGGCATCCAGCCGCCGCAGCAGCCGCTGCGCGAGCACCCCGAGCAGCGAACTCGTGATGAGGTACGGCTCGAGCCCGATGTCGATCAGCCGCGGGATCGCGCTCGGCGCATCGTTCGTGTGCAGCGTCGCGAGCACGAAGTGCCCCGTCAGCGACGCCTGCACGGCGAGCCGCGCCGTCTCCTCGTCGCGCACCTCGCCCACCAGGATCACATCCGGGTCCTGCCGCAAAAGCGCCCGCAGACCCGCGGCAAAGGTCACGCCCCGCTTCGGGTTCACCTGCATCTGGCTGATGCCCTCGAGCCGGTACTCCACCGGGTCCTCGATGGTCATCACATTGCGGCTGCGCCGATCGACCTGCCCGAGCGCCGCGTACAGCGTCGTCGTCTTGCCCGAGCCCGTCGGCCCCGTGACGAGCACCATCCCGTTCGGCCGATCGATCAGGTCGACAAGCGCCGACTGCATCTGCTTCGTCATGCCGACCGCGTCGAGGCTCAGCTGCGTCTGGCTCTGGTCGAGCAAGCGCAGCACCAGCCGCTCGCCATAAATCGTCGGGATCACGCTCAGCCGGATATCCACCTTCTTCGAGCCCACGCGCACAGTCGTCTGCCCGTCCTGCGGGCTGTGCCGGTTCGCGATGTCGAGCTCCGTCATCACCTTCAGCCGGCTCGCGATCGCGGGCGCGAGACTCAGTGGCGGCGTGAAGGCGTCCGTCAGCATCCCGTCCACGCGCAGCCGGATCACCAGCCGGTTCTCCATCGGGTGGATATGGATATCGCTCGCCCGCCGACGCAGCGCCTCGAACAGGATCATGTTCACCAGCCGGATCACCGGCGTCTGCCGGGCCAGGCTCAAGAGGTCGGTCTGCCGCGTGATCGACCCCGCCGCCGACTCGATGACATTCTCATCGAGCGGCACATCCTCGATGATCTCGCCGACGAGATCCGTCCGCTGCTCGTACCCCCGGTTGATCAGGCTCGCCACCGCACCACGCGGCGCCAGCACGATCTCGATCGGCATCCGCAGCCGGTCCTCGAGCATCGCGAACACGCTCGGCTGCATCGGCTGGCTCGTCGCGACGGTCATCACCTGCCCGTCCGACCGCAGCCCGCCCACCTGGTGCGTCCGCGAGAAGTCCGCCTCGACCACCTCGTAGAACCGGCTCGCCGATTCCGCCAGCCGCGGCTCGGCCTCGAACGCCAGCCCCGTCCGCTCCGAAAGCCGCTCCAGCGCCGTCTGCTCGTCGAGCGCGAGCATCTGGATCAAAACATCCCAGGGCTGCTCGTCCGCCCCCTCGGCCGTTGCGAACTTCCGAAGCTGCTCCGGGCTCAGCCGCAGCGGCCCCATCAGCTCCGCGACACGCTGCCACGAGACGCCTTCGGCAGCCTTCGCCTCGATCGCGGACTCGGCACGCCGCGCCGCGCCGTTCGTGCGGCCCTTGGCCATCGGCTCAGCCCTCCCGACCTTCGACGGTCATCGCCGGCTCGGCCCGCATCGGCGTCGCCGGCGTGATCTGCCGGATGATCTCGATCTTGAGGGGGTCCATCGGTGGGATATTGCGGTCGATCGCCACCGAGGACTGTGGGCCACGGGTGAAGAGCTTGATGTCGCGGAAGTCGGGGTCGCTCATGATGCGGGGGGTGATGAAGATGTAAAGGACCGAGTCGTTGGCGACCTTATTGGTGTCGCTGAAGAGCGGCCCGATGATCGGGATATCTCCCAAGATCGGGATCTTGACGATCGTGTTCCGAGTGTCCTGCACGGTAATGCCACCCACCACGATCGTCGCGTCCGAGGGGATCGACACGAGGCCCTCGACCGTGCGTGTCTGGCGGGGCGGCGGTATGCCGTTGTCGGTCCCTGTGCCTACGAAGTTAGAGAGTTCAACCAAGTACTCAAGTCGCAGAAAGCCCGCGTCCGAAATGCTCGGGGTGACTTCCAAGGTTGTGCCAGCCTCCTGGAAGCCCGAAAAGCTCTGCGTGTCGGTTGTCTGTCCGAAGGTGGTCTCGACGGTTGGCTGTTCTTCAAGGCTGACGATTGTGGCCTGCTCGTTGTCGTTCACCAAGAGCTGAGGCGTCGAGAGGATCCGCGCGTCCGTGTCCGTCTGGATCGCGTTGATGATGAAGGGCACATAGTCGCTCTTCACCAGAGCGCTTGTCAGCCCTTGTAAGCCCGTCGCCGGCGACCGCGGCTGCAGGAAGCCGCCCGCGTTCGCGCTGCTCAGCCCGTAGTTGCTCTGAATCCCGAACTGCCCGCTGATGAGCTGGCTCTCGACGGCAAAGCGGAAGTCCTTCGTGTCCGAGACGCTCACGATCAACGCCTCGACATACACCTGCGGCCGACGAAGATCGAGCCGCTCCAGCAACTCCGCAAAGTCATCCTGCTGCCGCTGCGGCGCCTTGATCACCACCTGGTTGTTCGCCGCGTCCGGAATCACCGAAACCTGCGTCGGGTCAAAGCTCCCGATCTCCCCCTCGCCATCACCACCCCCGCCCTCGGCCCCCGCCGCCTCGGCGAGCTGCCGCGCTCGCTCGGCCGCCTGCTGCGCCTGCTGGTTGTTCCCCTGCTGGTTCTGAGGCAGGAACGGGCTCGCCCCCGTCTGCGTCTGCCCGCTGATCAGCGCCTGCAGCACCTCCGCGATCGTCTCCGCGTCCGCGTGGTTCAGCCGATAGGTGCGGATCACGATCCGGTCCGACTCGGTGTCGAGTTCTTCGACGAGCTCGGCCAAATCCTCCTGCTGCGCCGGCGTGCCGTAGTAGATGATCGACCCGTTCGCGACATCCACGACCATGAAAGGCCCGCCGGTCGTCTCCGTGTTCGTGCCGAACTGCGCCTGGCCCGTGCGGTTGAGCTGGAACTGGTTCGCCCCGACGCCCGTCTGGTTGTCGAGCGTCACCACCTCGCCGAAGCCCTGCTCCCGCGCGATGTCCGCGATCTGCCGCGCCGCCCCGCCCACGAAGTACTTCCGCGGGCTCAGTTCGCTCGGGCGGTCGACGAGTTCAACGAGCTCCATCACCCGGTCCAGCTCCGACTCCGTCCCGCGGAAGATCAGCGTGTTCCCCTGCGGGTCAATCGTAAGCCGGTCCGACAGGTTGTCGAGCGTCGCCCCCACCGTCGCCACCGCGCCGCCCTGCTGCTGCTGCTGCTGCTGGATCTGCCGCACATTCTGCGGCACGCCCGCGCCACCGCCCGAGGGCGAACCCGCCAGCGCCAGCACCCGCTCCCGCGCCGTCGGCGCCGCCACATACGCGAGCTGGATCGGCCACAGCTTCAGCTCCGCGTTCCGCGTCAGGATCCGCTCGACCAACGCCTCTACCCGCGCGATCTGCCGCGGGCTCGCCGTCACGATCAAGACGCCCAGCTCGTCCACCGGCGAGACCGTCCCGTTGTTCGTCCCGATCACCTGCGTGATCGCGTTCTGAATCGAGCTCGGCCGGATGTTCGGCGTGTCGATCACCCGCGTCGTCGCCAGGTCGCCCGTGAAGGTCCGCGGCAGCTCCGCGCTCGGCGTGATGATGTAGAACCCCGAGGTCTCGTCCAGCGTGATCCCGAACCCCTGCTGCTCCAGCATCGAGTCCAAGAGCGGCAGCAGCTCGCTCTTCGGAACATCCAGCGCCGTGTTGAACACCACCGACCCCGTCAGGTTCGGCGGCGCCGTGATGTTGATCCCAAGCGTCATCCCCACCCACTCGACCAGGCTCGGCAGCGTCACCGGCTCAGAAAAAGCGCTGAAGGAGACCATCTCCCGGTCCCCGCCTTGGTCCGCCTGTGCCGCCGGCGCAGCCTCGCCCGGTTCTTCAACATCCTGCCCAAAACAGGGGGCAATCCCACCCGCCAGCGCCATCAGCGCTGCCGCCGACAACCCCAGCCACTTCGTGGACACCCTGTTCCGGTGGTCCTCATCCCGTCTCAGCATCGATGCCTCCGCCCCTGGGCGTCCCTGCGAATCGTCCGATACGGTCCCCGTGATCGACCGTTCAGCCGTCCGAGGAAAGCCTATCCGATGCGTGTCGTCAGTCTTGTCCCCTCCGCCACCGAACTCCTCTGCCGCCTCGGCGGCCGCGACATGCTCGTCGGCCGAAGCCACGAGTGCGATTTCCCCCCAGGCCTCGACCGCGTCCCCATCCTGACCAAGCCCCGGGCCGACTACGACCCCGCCGCCGGCCGCAACGCCCCCGAGGTCGACCGCCTCGTCCGCGAGGCCATGGCCAACAGCCAGTCCCTCTACACCCTCGACACCATCAAGCTCGCCGAGGTCGATCCCGACCTGATCCTCACCCAGGACACCTGCCATGTCTGCTCCATCGATGTCGGCAGCGTCCGCACGATCGCCCGCCACATGCGGGACGCCTTCGGCCGCTACCCCCAGGTCTTGAGCCTCAACCCGCACACCGTCGAGGGCGTCCTCGACGACCTCCTCACCGTCGGCGACGCCATCAAGCGCCCCGAAGCCGCAAGCCAGGCCGCCGTCGAGCTCCGCACCCGACTCTTCCGGGCCGAGGAATTCGTCAACCCCTACGAGGAAGGCCCCGTCGTGGGATTCCTCGAGTGGACCGACCCGTTGTATGTCGCCGGGCACTGGACGGTGCAGCTGATCGAACGAGCCGGCGGAAGACACCCACTCAACGAGACCGTCGCCAAGCCCGACGCCGGCGCCGCCCTCGGCCCCCAACGCGGCGAACGCGTCGCCGGCAAGTCCATTGCCGTCGCCCCCGAGCTCTTCGCCGCCACCCAACCCAAGTTCCTCATCATCGCCCCCTGCGGCCTCACGCTCGACCAGGCCGAAACCGAAGCCCGCAACCTCGCGCAGCACGACTGGTTCAACCAACTGCCGGCCGTCAAGGAAGGCCGAGTCGCCATCGTCGACGGCAACCAGATGTTCAACCGCCCCGGCCCCCGCCTCATCGACGCCTTCGAATGGCTCGTCGGCTGGCTCCAGAACCGCCCCGAGCTCATCCCCGAAGAATTCCCCTGGCGACCCTTCACAACCTGACCCACCCTCCCCGCGAACGACCATTGATCGAAACGCAACCCCCCGGTAGGGTGCTTGATCAGGAGCGTGGTCCTGTCACGCACCCACCGGGAAGGGCCTCCACATGTTCAACCGCCTCGCCTCCGTCCTCACCTTGGTCATCACCACCACCCTCGCCCTCGCCCAACCCACGCGCCACGCACCAGCCCATCTCCCCGCCTCCCCCGATCCCCTTCCCCTCTCCGGCCTCGCCCGAGGCGTCAACTTCGGCAACATGCTCGAGGGCCCCTTCGAGGGCGCCTGGGGCCTCACCGTCGAAGAGCGCTTCTTCGACATCGCCCGCGACGCCGGCATGGACCACATCCGCCTCCCCGTCAGCTGGACCCACCACACCCAGGACCAGCCCCCCTACGCCATCGCCCCCGCCTTCCTCGACCGCGTCCAGTGGTGCGTCGACCAGGCCCTCGCCCGCAACCTCAAGATCATCGTCAACACCCACCACTACGACGAGCTCAACGCCGACCCCATCGCCGAAGCCCCCCGCGCCCTCGCCATCTGGCAACAGGTCGCGTCCCGCTTCGCGTCGTACCCCGACACCGTCTACTTCGAGGTCCTCAACGAACCCCACGCCGCCTTCAACGACACCCCACAGCTCTGGAACGACTACCTCGCCCAGGCCCTCGCCACCATCCGCCAGACCAACGCCACCCGCCCCGTCCTCGTCGGCCCCGTCCGCTGGAACTCCATCGCCGCCCTCGACACCTTCGACCCCCCCGCCGATCCCAACCTCATCCTCGCCGTCCACTACTACGACCCCTTCGCCTTCACCCACCAGGGCGCCAGCTGGGTCAACCCCAGCCCCCCCGTCGGCACCACCTGGACCGGCACCCCCATCAGCCTCGCCCCGGGCTACGACAACTGGTCTTGGAACACCACCGTCACCACCGCCCCCACAGGCCTCTCCATCGACTACCAGCAAGGCTGGGCCGGCCTCTACCTCCGCCGCGGCTCACGCCTCGAAGGCGTCCGCCGCATCGCCTTCACCACCGACCGCGCGTTGACCCTCAATGTCATCGCCGGCAACGACGACACCGACCAGGGCTTCCCCGTCACCACCACGCCGAATGTCGAAACCGTCGTCACGCTCCCCCAAGCCTTCGTCCCCGTCGAGCGCATCATGCTGCAGAACGCGACCCCGAGCGACCAGCCCCCCTTCACGCTCTCCAACATCCGCGTCGAAACCAACACCGCCACCGAGCCCGTCCTCGTCACCGAGCGCCAGTCCATCGACCGCGCCCTCAAGCAGGCCGCCGACTGGGCCCGCGCCCGAAACATGCCCGTCCACCTCGGAGAGTTCGGCGCCTACTCCCCCGCCGACATGGACTCCCGCGCGCGCTGGACCCGCGCCGTCCGCCGCTCCGCCGAGCGTCACGGCCTCTCCTGGGCCTACTGGGAACTCGCCGCCGGCTTCGGCTTCTTCGACCCGCAGGCCGGCGTCTACCGCCAACCCCTCGTCGACGCCCTCACACGCTGACCTCCAGCCGGCAACCCCCTTGGTCGAAGCCTGCGTCGGCCGTACACTCAAGTCGTGTCTGACACCATCCGCACCGATCCCGACATCCTTCACGGCACGCCCTGCTTCGCAGGGACGCGTGTCCCGGTGCGCATCCTCTTCGATTACTTGGAAGCTGGCGACACGGTCTCGGACTTCCTTGACCAATACCCCACCGTGACCCGCGAACAGGCCGAGGCCGTACTGCGAGAGGCTGCGGACCGCGTCACTGAACCGCCAAGGGCCGCCGGTTGAAGGTCCTGCTGGACGAGAATCTGCCGCACGCATTCGCGGCCGAGCTCGATGGTCACGCTGTCCACACCGTCGCCGGCGAGGGCTGGCAAGGCGTAAAGAACGGCGAACTGCTCCGCCGGGCCGCAGCGTCCGCATTCGGTGCACTGCTCACTCAAGACAGAGGATTTGCGCACCAGCACGATCAGTCGTCGCTCCCGCTCGCTGTGGTCGTCATCCGCGCGAAGTCCAGCCGGATCGCGGACCTCCGGGCCCTCGCTCCCAAAGTGCGATCGCTGCTTCAAACGCCGCTTCCGTTACGCGTCTACGAGATCAGCTAGCGCCCGCACCCTCACTTTCCTCTCCTTTCCCTACCCATCCCCCGTGTCAATCTGGGTAACCTCGCGCTTCAAGAGAAAGCACGAGGCCCAACATGCCCGACCCCGCCGAACGACAGATCTTCCCCATCGTCGTCGTCCACGCCGTCACCGCCGCCGGCCTCGATGACCACTACCACCTCAACCACAAACGCGTCTGGTCACCCGTCAACCTCGCCCTCAACAACTACGAAGCCGTCACCCCCTACCCCAACACCGGCATCAAGCCCGGCGAGATGCGCTACGAGGCGCACCAGCCCGCCCTCCTCCGCACCGGCGAGCTCTTCGGCATGATCTACGACGAGCTCGTCGACGACCTGCGCGACGAGCTCCGCTACGGGCCCATCCCCGTCCAGCCCGTCTACCCCTTCGCCTACGACTGGCGGCAGGACAACTTCCGCTCCGCCGAACAGCTCCGCCAGTTCTGCGACGAGGTCATCGCCCGCACCAACCTCATGCCCCACGACCGCCGCAAGGTCGACCCCGACGACAAGGGCCTCCCCCTCTGCGACGGCGTCGACATCGTCGCCCACTCCATGGGCGGCCTCGTCACCGCCGCCTGCATCGCCGGCAACGAAGCCTGGTCCAAGAAACGCGTCCGCCGCGTCGTCACGCTCGGCACCCCCTACCGCGGCGCCAGCGCCGCCCTGCTCAAGCTCGCCACCGGCACCGGCCCCCTCTTCGGCGCCGGCCGCGAACGCGAACGCCGCATGGCCCGCGTCACGCCCAGCGTCTACCAACTCCTCCCCGAGTTCGAGGGCGCCCTCGAGGGCCGCTCCCCCGCCGACATCTGGAAGCCCGAGACCTTCCAGCCCAGCATCAAGGACTCCATCGCCGCCTTCATCGCCGAGTGCCACGCCGACGACGCCGTCCGCCGCTCCTCGCGCCGCTGCAAAGACGAAGCCGACCGCGTCTTCCCCGAACTGCTCGACCTCGCCAGGAAGTTCCGCGCCGTCGTCAAGAAAGCCTCGCCCAGCCAGCTCCGCAAAGACGGCGGCTGGCTCGCCGTCGTGGGCGCCGGCGAGAAGACCCTCATCCGCACCGGCTTCCTGACAAAGGCCCAGAGCGGCACCAGCGAGATCCGCTTCCGCTTCGACGAGGACAAGGACTATTGCCCCCACTCCGGCAAGCTCGAGGGCGACCTCCTCACCGGCGACGGCACCGTCCCCCTCGCCGCCGCCATCCCCCCGTGGCAAGACCCGTGGCGCAACACCATCGTCGTCACCCGCCAGGACTTCACCTTCGGCGAGTGGTCCGACAAGATCGTCGCCAAGGGCGCCACCTTCCACGGCGCCCTCCCCCTGCTGAACCTCGCCCAACGCTGGATCATCAACTTCGTCCGCCCCGAGTGGCTCATCCCCCGAAACGCCGACGACCCGACGCCCAGAGCCAACCGCCTCGGCCAGCACGGCAACCTCTGGGGCCGCCTCGCCCCCGTCCCCGGCGCGCCCACCCTCCCAAGCGCCCGCAAACAACGCCTCGAGGCCCTCCAGAAAATCTGGCAACCCCAAGGCTTCCCAACCCTCGAACTCACCAACTGCCCCGAAGACTGATCGACGAAGTGCGCCAGTCCTCCCGCAACGGTGCCCCGACCCGCCGAAGGCACGTCGGGCCGAAGCACAAGCGACGCCCCCTCGCCAACCGGTGCCACTATCCGCGCAGCGGGTAGTGCTCCGATTCATCACCAATGATCCACGCCTGCCACCGGCCGCTCGCCGCCGAGTGCGTCTTCACGCCCAACCCACACCCCACCCCACCACCAAATCAGAGCCGCGTTGGTAACAACGCGGAACGCAGTACGACCAACCCCCACAACCCCGCCCGGTGCCCCGAACCGCTGCGCAGCGGCGCTTCGGGCTCCCTCGCCCCCTTGGGGAGAGGATGTCGCGCAGCGACAGGAGAGGGGCTACCCAAGCGAAGCGCCTTCCGCATCTCCACGCCTCATCGCAAGCCTCGATCCCGAAGTACCACACCGGCCTCATCCCACCACCAAATCTGAGCCGCGTTGGTAACAACGCGGAAGGCACTCACGACTAACCCCAGCAACCCCGACGCCGAGCCGGGAGCAACGCAGATCAACTCACCCGAATGACTCGTAGAGCGAGAACTGTCCCCGTTCGTCGCGCAGAAGCGCAATCGAGCCATGGCTCACGATGCTGAAGTCCATCGCTCCCGCGTTCCATGCAGGGTACAGATGGCCTCCCTCGCGGATCTCCATCGGTGCGCTCGGTATGTCGCATAACGGCCACGACGGGGCACTCTGAAAGGACAGCGACCCGAGCACAGCGATGAGTTCGTGCGTGCCTTCCTCGATGGCGTCGCAAGACTGAGAAAAGTCACTCGACGCACCGATCAGCGTCGCAACGAAACGGCCGATGCCGAAGGCACCCGGGAACCCCGCTGCTTCACACGCAAGGTCGCTGGCGGACTGGTCGGTGTACTGCACCGTGCGGTGGAGCACACCGTGATACTCGACGCCGAGAAGGCACGGCGTGCTCGGGAATGTCTTCGGGTAGGTCTCATCCGAGTACCGGTCGTCGTTCGAGACCGCCCACTCGACCATCCCGGCCCGCGGTTCCCTATCCCCCACAGTCGTCACTGCCGTCGGTATTCGTCCGCCTGCCGATTGGCCGTAGATCAGCGCTACATCACCCGGAAGATCGGCTCGGCGGGCATCCGGTGAATCTACGAAACTGATCTGTCCAAGAAATACGAGCGGATTGCCCTTCGTGTCGGTCGGCCAAGGGGCTCGCTTACGCCGGTAGGGGGTCCCGCCGATGCGCGTCAACCACGCGCACTCCGACACCGGCCGATCCGACCAGACGAAGACATCGCAGGCCGACGATGGCCCTAGTCCGCCGTGCGGTGCAGCCGCCCGGCGGCAGCGCTCCAAGGCAACAATATCGGGAGGGCTGTAGACCCAAGTTGGCCTGGAGAGTTTCTCCGGCACAGCGATCTTCGTTTCCCACAGATCAAGATCGAAGACCGGGTGCTGCACCCCTTCAACGAGCCTTGTGCCGTGGATCGCTCTGCGATCCTCACTCACTGCCGCTTCCCCTTCCCCTTCCGATCATCCCGAAAATCCTTCTTCCCCTTATCCCGCCGCTTGCTCTTCGCGCTCCGCCGCTGCGCCCCCGGCATCTTCCGGAACCCAGCACCCCCGCCCGACTCCGCGATGCCACCCGCCCCGGGGTCGCCCCCCAGCTTCAGACCGCCCGTCGCCTTCACCTTCCCCGCCGCTCGCCCCTCGGGGTCCGCCAGCGTCAGCTCCATCTGCCGACGCTGCAGGTCCACCGCCGAGATCACCACCCGCACGCGGTCCCCCATGTTGAAGCTCCGCCCCGAGTTCGCATCGACCAGCGCCCCCGTCTTCCGATCCACCTGCCACCGCGGCGGCCGCGAGTCCCGCGTGATATCTCCCGGCAGATCCTCCTTCTTCAGGAGCCCATCGCACAGGTACTTGTCGAGCTGCACGAAGACGCCGCGCGGGTTCACCCCCGTCACCACCGCGTCAAACTCGTCCCCGATGTGCTTCTCCGACATCAGCTGCAGCACCAGGAACTGCCGCAACTCCCTCTCCGCCCCCTCGGCGTTCTGCTCCTTCGTCGTGCAGTGCCGCCCGATCTGCGCCAGCGCATGCTCATCCGGGCAGTCCCGCGTCTCCCGCAGCTTCTTCCCGAGCTCCACCTGCGCATCGTCCCCCTTCGGCACCTCCACCCCGTTCTTCGTCAGCCGCAAGTACTCCGACAACGCCCGGTGCACCGTCAAGTCCGGGTACCGCCGGATCGGGCTCGTAAAGTGCGCATACGCCTCGCTCGCGAGCGCAAAGTGTCCGATCTGCGCCGGCGAATACTCCGCTTTCGTCAGCGTCCGAAGCACCGCCATGTGCACCGCCCGCGCCGCCGGCGTCCCCCGCGTCGCGTCCAGCAGCCCCTGCATCTCCTCGCGCCCCGGGCTCTGCGGAATCTTGAACCCCGCCACCGTCGCCGCCCGCTGCAGGTGCTCCACATCCCCCGGCACCGGCTCGGGATGAATCCGCCGGATCAACGGCACCCGCAGCTTCTCAAACAGCCGCGCCACCGCCTCGTTCGCCTCCACCATGAACATCTCGATCAGCGTGTGCGTGTACGCGT
>CAZTQV010000042.1:0-24014 GCA_964615815.1 uncultured Phycisphaeraceae bacterium
ATGATCGGCGAGCAGACCGCCGAGCGGATCAAGATCGAGATCGGCTCGGCCGCCCCGGTCGGCGAGGAAACGCAGATGGATGTGCGGGGGCGGGACATGATCTCGGGCCTGCCGCGCAAGACCGTGATCACCTCGGGCGAGATCCGCGAGGCCCTGCAGGAGCCGATCAGCGCGATCATCGAGGCCGTCACCCGCACCCTGGAGCGGGCCGAGCCCGAGCTCGCGGCCGACCTCGTCGAGAACGGCATCTCCCTCGCCGGCGGCGGGGCGCTCCTGCGCGGGCTGCCGATCGTTCTGAATAAGGCCACCGGCCTCGAGGTCCGCGTCGCCGACGACCCGCTCACCTGCGTCGCCCGAGGAACCGCGATCTATCTCGAGAACCTCGAGGAGTGGAAGACCGCCCTCGAGAGTGACATGGACCTCTAGGGACCGGATCCCCACCCCCACGATGGCACGAAGCGCCTCCAACGCCCGGGCGACGCGACACACGCTCTCGGCGGCGGTGGCGATCCTCGTCCTGCTTTGCGTGGTGCCGGTGCGCTTCCTCGGCTGGCTGGAGTGGCCCGCCCACCTGCCCACGACGCTCGTCGTCCCGATCAGCCACCCGCTCTCGATCGTCGGCCGCTGGCTCGCGCCGGCCCGGCGTGAGCAGATCGATGACGCGGCCGTCCGGGCCCTGCAGCTCGAGAACGAACGCCTGAAGCGGCTGTACCTCTCGCAGTACGAGGAAACCAAGCGCTACCGCGAGCTCGCCGAAATGCTCCAGCGGGGCCGCTCGCTCTCGACCGATGTGCCGGTCGATCTCGTCGCCTTCCCCGTGGTCGGCGTCTCGAGCGACACGAGCTCCAGCCTGCTGACCGTCCGCGCCGGCGAACGCGACGGCGTCACGCCCAACACCGTCGCGACCGTCGACGGCGTGCAGCTCGTCGGCAAGGTGGACAGCGTGCGCGGGCGCACCTGCACCGTCCGCCCGATCACCGACCCCGCCGTCAACCGCATCGGCGGGCGCGTCATGGTCACCGACCTCGGGCCTGAGGGCCTCGCCTGCAGCCTTGAGCCCATCGGCGACGGACGCCTGCGCGGCGACCTCGAGTACCTCGCCCCCACCCCCGACCGGCCGGCCGTCCCGGAAGTGGTCGCGGGCATGACCGTCCGCCTCGACGACCCCGCCTGGCCCGCCGGCGCCCAGATGCTCGTCATCGGCACCGTCGAACGCGTCGAACGCGACGAGGCCCAGCCGCAGCGCCGCGTCATCACCGTCCGCCCAACGGCCGACCTGCGCCGCGTCTCGACGGTCATCCTGCGCATCCCGGTTGAAGCGCCCGAGCCCGCGCCGCAGGAGGCCGCCCCGTGAGCTGGCTCGCCTACGCCCTCGCCCTCTGGGTCGGCCTCGGGCTCGAGCTGGGTCTGCGCGACGCCCTCCGCCTCGGCACCGGCCCGATCGGCCCGAGCTTCGTCGTCCCGATCGTCGTTTACTTCGTGCTCAACGCCTCGCCCAGGCAGGCCCTGTGGGCCGCGCTGATCGCGGGCGCGATGCTCGACCTGACCGCCGTCCTGCCGCGCACCGACGGCGGCGACGCCATCTTCCTCGGGCCCCGGGCCCTGGGCCTGCTCCTCGCGGCCCGGATCATCCTCAGCGTGCGCACGCAGGTCATCCGCAAGAACCCGATCACGCTCGGCATCGTCTCGGGCCTCGCGGCGATGGTGATGGCGGTGGTGGTCGTGCTGGCGTTCACCGTCCGAGAGGCCCTGGGCGACCCGATCGCCTGGGATTGGGGGGCCGAGCTCACCAGCCGCCTGCTCAGCGCCGTCTACACGCTCTTCATCGGCTTCTTCGTCGCCGTCCCCCTCCGCTGGGTCGATCCGCTCCTGGGCTTCCCGGTCGACCGCAGCGTTCGTCGATTCGGCTAGCCTCTGGGCATGACCGACAGCACCCACGCCGACGCCCCCCGCCCCGCCGTCTTCTGGGACGACGCCCAGGGCCTGCTCGCGCCCATGCGCGACCTCCGCCCCATCTTCGGCGTCCGCACCGGGGCGCTCACGACCATCGACCGCCTGCAGCGGGCGCTCGCCCTCGACCCCGTCGCGGTCTTCGTGCCGGGCGAACTCGCCGACCTCACCCGCGAGACCCAGCCCCTGCCGGTCAACGACCTCGCCAAGGACGCCGGCCCCGTCCTCGTCATCAACGGCCGCTGCCCGCTCCCGCTCGACGAGATCGACCAGCTGGGCGAGGGCTCGGCCCTCGTCGAGCCCTCGGGCGATGTCGTCGCCGCCTATCTCGACGCCGCCGATGCCCTCCGACTCCTCCGCGGCGAGCGGCCCGACATGGAAGAACTGGGCCTGCCCCACGATGTACTCATCACGCGCCCGTGGCATGTCCGCTCGGGCCGTGACCTCGCGATCAGCGTCGACCTGCAACTGCTCGCCGCCGAGGTCCCCCACTACGCCGACGCGCCCGACTACATCACGCTCATCGGCCCCGAGCCCCCGCGCGTGCACCCCACCGCCCGCGTCTACCCCGAGGTCGTCTTCAACACCGAGGACGGCCCGGTCGTCATCGACGCCGGCGCGACCGTCCGCCCCCGCGCCATCATCACCGGCCCCGCGTACATCGGGCCGAACTCGACCGTGCTCGAGAACGCGTTCATCAAGCCCAACACCGCCGTCGGCCACTGGTGCAAGGTCGCCGGCGAGATCGGCGGCACGATCATGCAGGGCTACTCCAACAAGGGCCACGACGGGCACCTGGGCGACGCCTGGCTCGGCGAGTGGGTCAACCTCGGCGCCGCGACCGTGAACTCCAACCTCCTGAACACCTACGGCGAGGTCACCGCCCTCGCAGAGCCCGGTACGAGCCGCGAGAGGACGGGCGAGACCTTCTTCGGCTGCGTGCTGGGCGACCATGTCAAGACCGCCATCGGCACCCGCATCATGACGGGCACCATCGCCCACACCGGTGCCATGTGGGCCGCGACAGAGCCCATGTCCGGCTGCGTGGGCCGCTTCGCCTGGAAGACCGACGCGGGGCTGACGAGCTACCGGGCGGCGAAGTTCCTCGACGCCGCGAAGGCGATGATGGGGCGGAGGAAGGTGGAGATGGGCGAGGCGTACGAAGCGCGGGTCCGGGAACTGGCTGGGAGCTAGCGCGGGCCGGCTCTATACTTGAGCCATGGAAGCCCGCCGGTACACCCCGAGCTACACCGTCGCTGACTACGACCGGTGGGAGGGCCACTGGGAATTGTGGGAAGGCCACCCGATCGCGATTTCCCCTTCGCCGGGCGTCGTCCACCAGCGCATCGTCCGCCGACTGACACTGCAACTGGACGCCAGACTCCGCGAAGCGGGCTGCGGCTGCGAGGTCTTCTTCGAGCTCGACTGGCGTATCGACAGCGGCACGGTCGTGCGCCCGGACATCTCCGTGTGCTGCAGCGATCTGAATGGCGAGTGGATCACAAAGCCGCCGCGATTGATCATCGAGGTGCTGAGCCCGAGCACCGCGATCAAGGACCGCACCGCCAAGCGTTCGCTCTACGAGGAACAGGGCGTCGGACTCTACATGCTCATCGACCCCGAAACGCGTTCCGTCGAGATCCTGCAACGCGACCAGGCGGGCCTCTTCGGCACCCTCCCGGCCGATGGCCCGTTCGATCTGGGTGACGGCTGCCGCGTTCAGCTCGACTTCGAAAGCCTCTGGGACTGACCCACCGCCGGCATCACACCCGCCCCGCCTTCCCCCCCGCCGCGCGAATCTGCACATCGATCGGCTTGAACGACCCGTTGTTCGACTTCTCCGCCGAGCACGCCGTCACGCCCACGATCAGGTCGCGCAGCACCTCGAACTCCGCCGCGTCCCCCGGGCCCGACGAGGGCGGCCCGATCGTCAGTTCGCCCGTCTCCCCATCGGGCCGCACGCTCATGAACACATTCAGCGTCGTGCCGATCTGATCGGGCGCGATCCCCATCGGCTCCAGGTTCTTCACGAGATTCCCGAAGCACGACGGCCGCGGGCTGTGGATCCCGTAGAGCTTCCGGAACATCTCGGGGCTGCACGGCGTCAGCAGAAAGTCGTGCTCCCCCGCCGTGTCCCGCACCAGCTTCAGCATCGGCGTCGACCGGTTCGAGTACAGCGTGTCACCCTCGCGCAGGTAAATGCTGTTGTTGTAGTCGATCGTCCGGCCCGAGCTCAGCACCTCCCTCGGATCCTCCGCGTCGAACGCGAGAAGGTCCGACACCTGCTCGCCCTCCGGATCCACGATCCGAAGCCGATCACCCGCCTTGAGCCGCACCCCCATGCCCGTCCGCGGTTCAATCCGCACGGGCTCGCCGTCCGCCGCAATCGCCGCCGGCTTCCCGTCCCGGATCCCGTGCCGAGTCAACGCCGCGTCGGGCCGTGCCCCGTCCCGTCCCGCCGGCTCGTCCCCGGTCCGCAGCATCGCGACCGTCTCAGGCGTTGGCTTCATCACTCATCCTTTCCTCGTGTGGCTCCTCGAACAGGGCACCCCCCCGCCCGGAACGGCGGCGTCCACCCCCGGTGATGCGGCACCCCCGCGTACTGCCGCGCCTCGCTCGTCGCGCCAAAGTCCGAGAGCGTCGGGTTGGGCCGCCCCTCCAGCCGCTCCTCCCGCTCCCGAATGGTCCGCTTCATCGGCTCGTATTTCCCCGCCTCCCGCAACGCCTCGAACTGCCCGTGCAGATTGAAGACCAGCGCCGGGAACGGGAACCGACGCGCCTCCCGCAGCGCCACCGGCGACATCCCGATCACAAAGAACGCCGACCCGCCGATGCTGAAGCTGAACTCGGGGTCCGCCGGGTCGCTGCTCACCGCGGGGTCCCAGCCAGAGCATCGGGCGTCGTGCTCGTGGGCCCGCTGCAGATGCCGCCACAACGCCCCCTCGAACCCCCGCGCATCATCGAACGACGGCCCCCGAAACACCGCGATAAAGGTCGCCGCCGTGTCATCGATCGTCGGCGCCGCCTCGCCGAACCACGCCAGATCGTCCACCAGCTCCCGCGCCTCCCGCTCGCCACCGAGCTCCCCGTAGATCCCAAGCCGGTAGCTCCGCCGCTTCAGCGCCGCCTTTGCCCCCACGCACGGATAGCTCGAGTGCTCGACAAACCCCCGAAGCGCCCCCAGCACCGCGTGCGCCGCCGGCCCAGGCTCCGACGCCGCCCCGCTCGGGTCGCAGGTATACAGCGTGTCGTCCTCGCTCACGCCGAACACCCGCCCGCTCGGCGACGGCGGCCGGCAACGGCACCCGCCCGAGCACCGGCCCGTGGCCGCCGGAACAAAGGCATCCTCGGGACCAACCGCTTCGTGAGGCATGGGCTCTCCAGGAGAACGAGCGTCCGGACAACGCCCACACCCTCCCACGCCCACGATCGATCCCGATGAACCACCGATGAATTCTGGGTCAGACTCGCCCTCCCCCGCCCCACTACCCTGCCCACATGGCCCCCACCCTCTACCTCATCGACGGCTACGCCCAGTTCTTCCGCGCCTACCACGCCATCCGCACCCCCATGACAAGCCCGGTCACCAAAGAGCCCACCAACATGTCCTTCGGCTTCATCGGCATGCTCATGAAGCTCCTCCGGCAGGACGCCGGAAACCTTAAGGACGACGGCAAACCCGACTACCTCGCCGTCTGCCTCGATGTCTCGGGCGATCGCGGCACCTTCCGCTCCCAGCTCTTCCCCGAGTACAAGGCCACCCGCTCCGAGCCGCCCGACGACCTCAAGCCCCAGGTCGAGCGCATGCTCAAGACACTCGAAGCCATCGGCGTCCCCTGCGTCGGGGCCGAGGGCTTCGAGGCCGACGACTGCATCGCCACCCTCGTCCGCCGCCTGACCAGGGAACACCCCGATCTCCGCGTCCGCTTCATCAGCAAGGACAAGGACCTCAAGCAGCTCCTGAGTGGCGGCCGCGTAGAGATGTACGATGTCCACACCGACCAGCTCATCACCGCCGACACCCTGCGCGAGGACACCGGCATCACGCCCGAGCAGGTCGTCGACATGCTCACCCTCATGGGCGACACCGTCGACAATGTCCCGGGCGTCGAGGGCATCGGCCCCAAGACCGCCGCCCAGCTCATCGCCGAGTTCGGCACGCTCGACGCCGTCCTCGAAGAGGTCCACGCCGACAAGCCCAAGAAGGACTGGAAGATCAAGGGCAAGCGCCGCGAGAACATCGCCGCCGCCGCCGACCGCCTCCCGCTGAGCAGGCAGCTCGTCACGCTGCGCGAGGACGCCCCGATCGACTTCGACCTCACCAAGGCCTCCGTCACCTCCTTCGACCTCACCCAGCTCGGCCCCATCCTCAAAGAACTCGGCTTCAACCGCTATCAGGACGACCTCAAGCAACTCATCAAGGGCGACGAGCCCGCACAAACAAAGGCCCGCACGACACCCGCCGGCGGCTTCGGCGGCCTCTTCGACCAGGCCCCCGAAGAACGCGCCGTCGAGGGCGACTACACCTGCGTCCGCACCAAGCAGGAACTCGACCAACTCATCAAGGCCCTCCGGTCCGCCCCCGCCATCGCCCTCGACACCGAGACCACCTCCCCCCGCCCCATGAAAGCGTCCCTCTGCGGCCTCTCCTTCGCCGTCGAGGAGGGCAAAGCCTGGTATGTCCCCACCCGCTCGTGCGAGTCCGAGACCCACCTCGACGAGCCCGCCGTCCTCGAAGCCCTCCGCCCCATCCTCGAAGACCCGAAGAAGCCCAAGCTGGGCCACAACCTCAAGTACGACCTCCTCGTCCTCCGCAAGTGCGGCGTCACCCTTCGCGGCTTCACCGAGCCCGACGAGGGCGCCAAGCTCGCCGGCGACTCCATGATCGCCAGCTACCTCATCGACGCCTCCCGCTCCAGCCACTCCATGGACGCCCTCGCCCTCGCCCTCCTGAACCGCACCAATGTCTCCATCAAGGAGCTCATCGGCACCGGCAAGTCCCAGAAAACCTTCGACCAGGTCCCCCTCGACCAGGCCTCCGTCTACGCCGCCGAGGACGCCGATGTCACCCTCCAGCTCTGCCACCGCGAGCACGCCGACCTCGACGCGATGGGCCTCACCGACCTCTACCGCTCCGTCGAACTCCCCCTCGTCGAGGTCCTCGCCGAGCTCGAGTTCAACGGCATCCTCGTCGACCCCGACGAACTCGACCGCCAACGCGAACGCCTCGACGCCCGCATCGCCGAACTCAAGTCGCAGATCCACGACGCCTCCATGGACGCCCTCGGCATCACCTTCGACATCGACTCGCCCAAGCAGCTCTCCGCCGCCCTCTTCAACAAGCCCACCGACGAGCCGCCCGGCCTCGGCATCAAGCCCATCAAGAAAACCAAGACCGGCTACTCCACCGACGCCGAGGTGCTGCAGAAGCTCGTCGACGACGCCTCCATCCAGAGCCCCATCCCAGAGCTCGTCCTCGACTACCGCCAGCTCGCCAAGCTCGTCAACACCTACCTCGGCGCCCTGAAAGACGAGATCCACCCCGACACCAAGCGCATCCACGCCAGCTTCAACCAGACCGTCGCCGCCACGGGACGCCTCAGCTCCTCCGACCCCAACCTCCAGAACATCCCCATCCGCACCGACATCGGCCGCGAAATCCGAAAGGCCTTCATCGCCCCCGAGGGCCGCACCCTCATCACCGCCGACTATTCACAGATCGAGCTCCGCATCCTCGCCCACCTCTCCGAGGACCCCGCCCTCTGCCAGGCCTTCGACCGAGGCGAGGACATCCACACCGCCGTCGCCGCCCAGGTCCACGGCGTCCCCCTCGACGAGGTCACCAAGCAGCAACGCTCTGGCGCGAAGATGGTCAACTTCGGCATCGTCTACGGCATCACCCCCTTCGGCCTCGCCCGCCGCCTCGGCTGCTCCAACACCGAGGCCGAGGAGATCATCACCGGCTACAAGAAACGCTTCGCCGGCATCACCACCTTCCTCCAGGAATGCATCGACCAGGCCCGCCGCCAAGGCTTCGTCGAAACGATGCTCAAACGCCGCCGCCCCATCCTCGACATCGACTCCAACCAGCCCAACCGCCGCAGCCTCGCCGAGCGCATGGCCATCAACTCCGTCGTCCAAGGCAGCGCCGCCGACCTCATCAAGCTCGCGATGATCGACCTCCACCGGCGCATCAAGACCGGCGAGGACCAAGCCCTCGCCGGCACCCTCATGCTCCTGCAGATCCACGACGAACTCGTCTTCGAAGCCCCGGAGAACTCCGCCCAGGCCGCCGCCGCGGTCATCGTGGATCGCATGCAACAGGCGATGTCCCTCCGCGTACCACTTGTAGTTGATCACGGCATCAGCAAGAACTGGTACGAGGGTAAGTAGTGCGGTCGCTCCGCCGAAGGCACATTTGGAACGAGCCGCTCCGCTGGCTCGCAGTGAGCTTCCCCGTGGCCCTCGCGATCATGGCCTGGTGCTCGCTCTTCGTCGGACGGTGCGACGATGCCGAGTTCCTTCGCTGGGAGCCCGAATCGGTCACGCTCCTGTCCTACCCGGACACGAGCGTGATCATCTACACACGGACGAAGCCACCTTGCTACAAGGAAGCATGGGCCCAGCCCACGCCGACCGATGCCGCTGAACGCATCATTCAACGCGATGTCGCGCTCGGATTTATTCGTCGCCAACACCCGCCGGCGTGGGCACTCCCGCTCACCGCGTTCGACGCGGAAGACGCCGCATCCGCGTATGAATTGGAGGCGTTGACCTATTCCGGCCCGTTCTCGTGGCCTCGCAACTCACAGGCCATCACTCCCGGTCAACCCGAGGCGATCCGAACTGGTTTGGCACTTTGGCGCAGCGCGATGCTGATCATTCCCTCAATCATGCTCGCCCTTATCGTTGCCGCAGTCACACGAGAGCTTGATCTTCTTCCCATTCGGCTCAAACGACACGCTCGACGCCAAGCGGTCAGGATCCAACGGCGAAAGCGCTCGGCGTAGCGATGCCCGGCGGGCCGCCACAACGCCGCCGGTGCTCGACCCACGCTCGTTTCGTTACGCTCACGCCATGAACCCCCTCGCCGCCGCCTGCACCCTCGCCGTCTTCGCAAGCTCCGCTCTCGCCCAGCTCACCGCCTACATCAACGCCAACGCCCACACCATCGACCCCGCCCATCCCCGCGCCGAGGCCTTCCTCGTCGAGGGCGACCGCTTCACCGCCGTCGGCTCGAACGACGACATCGCCGGCCTCATCGGCCACGAGGACACCATCGTCGACCTCGCCGGCGCCACGGTCCTCCCCGGCCTCATCGATGCCCACGGCCACCTCGTCGGCCTGGGCCAGCTCCGCGCCGGCGTCGTCGACCTCACCGGGACCACCACCTACGACGAGGTCATCGCCCGCGTCCGCGCCCGGGCCGACGAGACCCCGCCCGGCCAGTGGATCCTGGGCCGGGGCTGGGACAACGAGTCCTGGCCCGACCGCGCCCTGCCCGACCACGACGCCCTCTCCGAGGCGACCCCCCGCCACCCCGTCTGGCTCGTCCGCGTCGACGGGCACGCCGCCCTCGCCAACACCCGCGCCATGCAACTCGCGGGCATCGACCGCGCAACCGTCAGCCCTTCGGGCGGCGAGATCCTCCGCCGAGACAACGCCGACCCTACCGGCGTCTTCATCGACAACGCCGAGTCGCTCGTCGAACGCCACATCCCCGCGAGCGCCCGCGGCGACGCCGAGACCCTCCTCCTCGCCGCCCAGGACGCCTGCCTCCGCGTCGGCCTCACGGGCGTCCACGACATGGGCGTCCCGCCCGACCTCGCCGATCTCCTCAAGCGGATGGAGGCCGACGGCCGGCTCAAGCTCCGCGTCGCCGCCGCCATCGACGCCCGGAACGCCATCCCCTACTTCGAGACGAGCGCCCCCTACCACGGCCCCCGCCTCTCGGTCGCCGCCGCCAAGCTCTACCTCGACGGCGCCATGGGCTCACGCGGCGCCTGGCTCCTCGAGCCCTACGACGACCGCCCCCGCGACGACAACGGCCTGCCCTACACCGGCCTCGCCGTCGCCGAGCCCGACTTCATCGAGGCCGTCGCCAAGCACGCCCTCCAGAAGCACTACCAGGTCTTCACCCACGCCATCGGCGACCGCGCCAACCGCGAGGTCCTCGACGCCTACGAGCGGGCGTCCGTCGCGACCGGCTTCCCCCTCGCCCCCGCCCGCTTCCGCATCGAGCATGCCCAGCTCCTGAATGAACACGACCTCCCCCGCTTCGCCCACCTCGGCGTCATCGCCAGCATGCAGCCCACCCACTGCACCAGCGACATGCGCTGGGTCGAAGACCGCGTCGGCAAGGACCGAGCCGCCGGCGCCTACGCCTGGGCCAGCCTCCTCCGCACCGGTGCCACTGTCGCCGCGGGCTCCGACTTCCCCGTCGAATCCGAGAACCCCTTCCTCGGCTTCTACGCCGCCATCACCCGCCAGAACGCCCAGGGCTCGCCCGAAGGCGGCTGGCGCCCCGAGGAACGCATGATCCGCGCCGAGGCCCTCCGCACCATGACCCTCGACGCCGCCTACGCCGCCTTCCAGGACCACCGCCTCGGCTCCATCACCCAAGGCAAGCAGGCCGACTTCATCGTCATCGACCGCGACATCATGACCATCGAACCCCGCGACATCCTCGAAACCACCGTCCTCCGCACCGTCATCGCGGGCGAGATGGTGTACCGTTCCGCCGAATGACCGCCGCCCCCGCCCCATCCTGGACCACCCGCAAACTCCTCGACTGGATCGCCCAGGCCTTCGCCGACCGCGACCTCGACTCCCCCCGCCTCTCCGCCGAGATCCTCGTCTCGCACATCCTCCAGTGCGACCGACTCCGGCTCTACATGGACCCCGACCGCCCCGCCGCCCCCGACGAGCGCGAAGCACTCCGCACCCTCGTCAAGCGCGCCCTCGCCCACGAACCCATCCAGTACCTCACCGGCACCGCCTGGTTCTTCGGCCTGCCCTTCCACTCCGACAAGCGCGCCCTCATCCCCCGCCCCAGCACCGAGACCATCGTCGAGCAGGTCCTCCAGCACGCCCGCCGATCCGACGCCGGCCCCATGCGCTCGATCGCCGACCTCTGCACCGGCTCCGGCTGCGTCGCCATCGCCCTGGCGAAGAACCTCCCCGAAGCCCGGATCGTCGCCACCGACCTCTCCGAGGACGCCCTCGAACTCGCGAAGGAAAACGCCGACCGCCACGCCGTCTCGGACCGCATCGACTTCCGCCAGGGCCATCTCCTTGAGCCCATCGCGGGCGAGACCTTCGACGCCATCACCGCCAACCCACCCTACATCCCCGACCACGAGTGGGCCGCCATCGAGCCCAATGTGAAGGACCACGAGCCCCACCTCGCCCTCAAGGGAGGCCCCGACGGCCTCGACCTCGTCCGCCCCCTCCTCGAATCCGTCAAAGCCCACCTCCGCCCCGGCGGCTGGGCCGTCGTCGAGACCGCCGCCTGCCACGCCCGCGACGCCGCCGCCATCGCCGAACGCGCCGGCCTCGCCAACATCGCCGTCCTCCAGGACCACGAATCCCTCGACCGCGTCATCGCCGCCCAACGCCCCCACTAGCGGCGCCAAACACACCGAGCCAAGCCACACCGCGCACACAATCAGAGCCGCGTTCGTAAGAACGCGGTCTTCACAACTCCCATTGCCTATTGCCCACTGCCCATTGCCCCGCGGCGTCAGCCCCGAGCCGACATCGCCTTCCGAGCCTCTTCCAAAAGCCGCTCAATATCAAACGGCTTGAAGAGCACGCTCTGCAGCCCCTGCTGGCTCGCCCGCACGATCGAGTGGTGCGGGTCGTACCCGAACCCTGTCATCAAAATCACCGCCGCGTGCGGGCAGTGCTGACGACTCGCCGCGAACACCTCGTACCCGTTCCGGTCCGGCATCCGGATATCGCTCACCACCAGGTCGTACGCGATCCCGCTCTCGCCCGCCTCCTCGATCCGAAGAATCGCCCCCGCCCCGCTCTCGCACACATCCACCGTGCACCCGCGCGCCCGCAGCACCGCCGACACGATCTTCCGGATCCGCGGCTCATCATCCGCCACCAGCACACGGCTCCCCGCCAGCAACGGGTCGTCCCCGGCCTGCGCCAGCGCCCGCTCCACCCCGAGCAGCGTCTTCGGCCCCTGGCTCACGCTCTCGAGCCGCGAGCGAATCGAAGCGACATCCTCGCGGATCTTCGCCAGGTGCGCCGCGACCGCCGGGTCAAGCACGCCGTCCGCCTCCACCGCGTCGCACTCGACGCATATGTCGTCCAGCGGACCCTTCAGCTCATCGCCCACCCGGTCCGACACCGTCGCGTTCGTCGCCGACCGCTCGACGACGAGCAGGTCCAGCATGTGCAGCGCCAGCGCCAGGTGCCGCCCGAAGATCTCCGCGAACCGCAGCTCGTCCTCGTCGAACGCCCGCGCCTCGCGGCTCTCGATGTCCATGATCCCGATCACGCGGTCGTGCAGCCGCAGCGGGATCGTCATCGAGCTCTGCGCGCCCACCAGCCCCGGCAGGAACCGCTCGTCCGTCGCCGCGTCGTGACAGATGTACGCCTGCCCCGTCGCCGCCACATACCCCGAGATCCCGCTCCCCTCGCGCTCCGCCGTCAGCTCGAGATCCTGGATCTCAGGAGGAAGCCCCGCCGAGATCACCAGCTCCAGCTTCTGCCGCGTGTCATCGATCAGGAAGATCGCGAAATGGTCGTACTCCAGGACATCGTGCGCCAGCCGCACGACCTTCTCCTCGAGAAGCTGCAGCCGTTCGTACGCCGTCTTCTCCCGCACCGCCTCCGCGTCCATCCGCACGATCTCGAACCCCGCCCGGTCGATCGCGTGCAGCTTCGCCTCCGACCGATGCGCCGCCGTCACATCGCGGATCACACCCACCACACGGTCCGAGCCGATCAGCGCCGCCCGGCTGTCCGCCGCCTCGCGGTCCTCCACGCGCTCGCCGATGTCCCCGCCCATCCGCGGCCGCGGCGGCGCCGGAGCCACCACCAACTCGTACCAGAACCGCTCATCCGTCGTCGAGAGCTGGAACCGCCGCGGGTGCCGCACTTTCCCCTCGGGAACTCGCTCGTACGCCTGCGACACTTCCTTCAGCTTGACCTCGGCCCGTCCACGCAGGTCGTCCTCGAGCGTCGCGAAGTACCGGTTCGCCCAAAGGACCTGCCCGTGCGCATCCGCCAGGCACACACCCTCGCCGATCGCGTCCAGCAGCACCTCGGCCTGCGACGGGATCTCGGCCCCCTCGGGTGCCGGCACCTCGTCCTCGCCAAGCAGGTGAACATCCAACCCGCCCGTCCGAAGCAGCGCCGCGACACGGGGCAGGAGGTCCGTCTGCCCGTCGTCCGCCCCCGTCCCACCCAGCCCCCGCACGAGCGAGGCGATCGCCGACGCGGGCACCGCACGCCCCTCAACGACCAGGACCTGCTTCGAAGCGGTAGATGAACGCACCTTTACAGTGGCCTCCTCAGCAATTCAGTCTAGTCCTCAGGAATCCCCCACCAATGGGGCTACTCATCCTTTCCATTCGTGAGTTTTCACACGCCTGATCCGCCCTCACTCCCAACCTCTCTTCACATCCCATCCAAATCCACGGCCCGCCAGTCCCGGTACTATCGGCCCACACGGGGCCGGTCCACGACGGGGCGGCCGCCCCAGAAACACCGAGAGGCCCAAAGGCCACCCGGATATGAACCACACCACGCCCCGATCGATTCCATGATCATCGCACGAGGGCTCCACAAGTCGTTCGGACCCGTCGCCGCCGTCCGCGACCTGTCGTTCGCCATCGAACGCCCCGGCGTCACCGGCCTCCTCGGGCCCAACGGAGCCGGCAAGAGCACCACCATCCGCATGCTCACGGGCCTCATCCAGCCCGACGCTGGAAACGCTTTCATCGCCGGACACGACCTTTCAGAGGCACCCCTCGCCGCCCGAAACGCGCTCGGCTACGCACCCGAAACCGCCCCCCTCTATCCGGAGCTCACCCCCACCGAGTACCTCCGCCACCGCGCCCGCCTCTACCGCGTCCCCCGCAAGACCCGCCGAGTTGCCATCGACCGCGAGCTCGACCGCTGCCAGCTCCGCCCCGTCGCCAACAGGCGCATCGCCGGCCTCTCCAAGGGCTACCGCCAGCGCGTCGCCCTCGCCGCCGCGCTCGTCCACGACCCCGCCGTCGTCGTCCTCGACGAGCCCGCCTCAGGCCTCGACCCCGCCCAGATCATCGAGCTCCGCGCCCTCATCCGCGCCCTCGGCGACGCCAAGGCCGTCCTGCTCTCCAGCCACATCCTCCCCGAGATCGAACGCACCTGCGACCGCGTCCTCATCATCGCCGCCGGCCGACTCCTCGCCGACGGCACGCCCGAGGAACTCACCCGCGGCGCCGGGCCCGACGCACACGGCACCCCCGGCGTCATCGCCGAGGTCGCGCCCCCCGGCGGCACCGACGGCCCCGGCGCGCAGACCCTGCGCCAGGTCGCCGAGTCGCTCTCGCCGCAACGAGCCTGGGCCCCCAAGATCGAGCGCCTCGACGCCGAGTGGCTGCGCCTCACCGTCCCCGCGCCCGATCCGGGCCTCGTCACCCCGCTCATCACCGCGATGATGCAGGCCGGCACCCGCGTCCGCTACCTCGACGCCCGCCGCCAGCTCCCCACCGCCGTCACGCTCGAGGAACGCTTCGTCACCCTGCTCGAAGAGGCCGCCCGCGACGCGGAAGGGGCACGCAGCCCATGACGCCCACCCTCGCCATCGCGACCCGCGAGCTCGCCGCCCTCTACCGCACCCCCGCGGGCTGGCTCATCGCCGCGCTCTTCCTCCTGCTCACCGGCGCGATCTTCACCGCCACCACCCTCGTCCCGGGCGAGGTCGCCAGCCTCCGCTACTTCTTCGCCCCGGCCGCCTCGCTCCTCGTCGTCATCGCCCCCGCCATCTCCATGCGCGCCTTCGCCGAGGAGATCCGCACCGGCACCATCGAGCCCCTGCTCACCGGCCCGGTCGCCGACCCGCTCATCGTCCTCGGCAAGCACCTCGGCGCCGTCGCCTTCCTCGCCACCCTCGCCCTGCCCTCCCTCGTCTACCCGGCCGTCCTCGCGTGGGCCGCCGACGCACCCCTCGACCCCGGGCCTATCGCAACGGGCTACCTCGGCTTCCTCCTCGTCGGCTCCACCTACCTCGCCCTGGGCCTCGTCGTCAGCGCCCTCACCGACAGCCAGACCCTCGCCTTCCTCGCGAGTTTCCTGTTCTTTGCCGGCTACCTGATCCTCACCGGCCCCCTCGCCGCCCGCCTGCCGGCGCCGTTCGACGCCTGGGCAACGGCGGCCGCGCTGCAGCCGATCACCGCCGACTTCGCGAAGGGCGTCGTCGATACGGGGAGCGTGCTGGCGCTCGCGGCCGTCCAGGTCGCGCTGCTCGCGCTCGCGTGGGCGGCGCTCGATACGCGGAGGTGGCGATGACGGATCGTGCGCACAGCCGCGTGCCGCGTGCGCACAGGATTGGCCGCTGTGCGCGCACGGTGGCCTTTTCCGTCGCCTGCCTCGGGGCCGCCGTCGGCTTCGCCCTGACCGCCGCCGCGACCGGAACCCGGGTCGACCTGACCGCCCGCGGCGAGCACCGCCTGAGCCCACGGGCGGCCCAGCTGCTCGAAAGCCTCGACGCCCCGGTCGAGTTGATCCTCGCGGTCGACGAGGCCCGGCTCGACCGGCGGGCGCTCGACCGGGTGGGCGATGTGCTCGACGCGTTCGACGCCTCACCGAACGCCCGCGTCACGCGCCTGGACACGGGTTCTGTCCGCGGCGCGGACCAGCTCGCCGCCCTCGCCGAGCGGCTCGTGGAACGCGAGCGGCCCGCGATCGAGGCCGGCGTCGAGCGTGCCTCAGCGCTCGCCACGAGCATCCGAGAACTCGCGGCCGGGCTCGGCCAGCTGTCCACTGCCATTCAGGACGCCGCGCAGGCCCGCGACGCCATCGCCCGGGCGTGGGCCGAGCAACGCACCGCGGTCGTTCGCGTCGCCGCCGACGAGCTGGTCGCGCTCGCCGACCGGGTCGACGAACGGCTGGGCCCCACCGCGGGCGTCCCGGACCCCGCCGCCGCTGTTTCTGAACTCCCCGAAGCGCTCCGTGCGCTCGACGAGCAGCTCGCGTCCATCCGGCGGGGGCTCGCCACCCTTGGCCCGAGCGCGGTCTCCATCCGCGGCGCGCTCGACGCGCTGCGGGAGCGCGCCGGCACGGACCGGGAGCGTGCGCTCGCAATCGAACGCCCCGAGGCGGCGCGCATCGCCCAGGTGCTCCAAGAGGGCGAGGCGGCGATCGTGGTCTCCGATCGCGCGCCCGGGGCGGGCCGACCCACCATCGCGGCGATCGAGCTCGAGGACTTGTTCCCGCCCGCGATCGCGGACTCGGGACGCGGGCTGAGCGTCGCGGGCGAGGCGGGGCTGCGGGCCGAGCGGATGTTCACCGACGCGGTCGCGGCGCTGGCGGACGCGAGCCCGCCGGTCGTGGTGTTCGTGCACGGGGAGCCGCAGCGGTTCGTGGGGCGGGCCGGCGTGCTCGATGAACTCATCGGGCGGCTGCGCTCGCGGGGGATCGATGCGGCGGAGTGGGCGGTGGAGGTGGACGCCGAGCGGCCGGCGCTCGGGTCAGTCAACCCGGGCGGGGCCCGGCCCGTGGTGTGGGTCGTGATCAGCCCGAACTCGGCGGCTCCGTCGGCGAACCTGCCGGACGGCTCGATGGGCCCGAGCGGGAGCGAGCGGGCCCAGACGGTCGCCGGCGCGGTCGCGGCGCTGATCGACGCCGGCGAGCCGGTGCTGCTCAACCTGAACCCGTCGGTGTTCCCCACCTTCGGATCGCCCGACCCGATCGCGGCGCTGGCCGAGCCCTTCGGCGTGACGGCGGACTCGGCGCGGCCCGTGCTGCGGTCGGGCGTCGCGGAGGGGCGGCCCGTGGTGCAGTCGGAGATCGGCGTGCGGACGACGGGCGAGCACCCGGTCGCGCGGGCGGCGGCGGGGCTGCCGGTGGTGCTGTCGTGGCCGCTGCCCCTTACGCTGGGCGAGGCCGCGGCACCGCTCGCGACGCTCGCGGATGACGCCGCGTGGGCGGAGAGCCAGTGGCTCCGCGTGTGGCGCACGCCCCCCGCGAGCCGGCCCCTGCTGCCGGATCAGCCCGCGTTCGACGACGGCGACGCGCGGGGTCCCTTCACGGTCGCGGCGGCGAGCGAACGCGACGGCGTGCGGCTGGTCGTCGTCGGCTCAAACACCTGGTTCCTCGATGCCCGCTGGGCGGAGCGGCGGGCGGTCGATGGGCGCGTCGTGCGGGCGGCGCCGGGCAACCCCGAGCTCTTCGAGGCGTCGGTCCTGTGGCTCGCGGGCAAGGACGGGCTGATCGGGCGCGGCGTCGAGGCGTCGAGCGTGGCCCGCGTGCGGGCGCTCGACGCGGGGACGCTCACGGCGGTCCGCTGGGGGCTGGTGATCGGTGTCCCCGGCGCGGTCTTGGTCGTGGGGCTGGGCGTGGTGTTCCTGCGGAGATAGCGGGCGAGGTCGGAGGCTCAACCCGAGCCTTCGCGGCGCTCAGGCTCGGCGTCCGTGATGATCGGGTGCCGGGACGGGGGCGGACGGGATGTCGGGCGTGCGCATCGTCTCGCGGTCCATGCCCGAGGGGCGGGTGGAGACGGGGCGGGCCGGGGCGACGGGGGTGCCGCACTCGGGGCAGACGGCGCCGCGGCCCGGCATGTGCTTGCCGTCGGGGCTCAGCCCGCGGAGGTCGTAGCCGCACTGACGGCACTGCCAGGCGTGGATGCGGGGGATGCAGGCGACGAAGACGCCGACGACGGCGACGAGGCCGGTGTCGGGGTACATGATCGACTGGAGGACAGGGAGGTAGATCTCGCCCTCGGTCCAGTCGTTCAGCTTGTAGTGGAGCCAGTTCAGGGCCATGAGCCCGGCGGTGCCGATGAGCACCGCGAGGAATCCCGGGATGCGCCGACGCCAGCGGGCCGCGAGGGCCCAGACGGCGAAGGCGTAACCGACGAAGAAAAGGGGCATGGTCCTTCCCGGTGGGACGGCGGGGGCGCGGTCCCATGGAATCGAAGCCGTTGGGCGGCCCGATGCGGGGAGGGTAGGTGCGGCGGAGCCGGGGCCCGTCGGGCGGGCCCGGACCCCTGTGGGTGCAGTGGGTGCCCCTAGCGCCCGGCCTTGAAGAAGGTCTTCAGGCTCTCGTAGATGTCCTCGCGGCGGTCGACCTTGCTGGTGACGACGCGGGGGCCGTCCTGGTCGGGGTAGCCGTCGGGGAAGGCCTCGCGGAGGACATTGATGAAGTTGCCGGAGCCATAGGCGCTGGTGACCTGGCAGTAGCCGAACATGTTGGAGTTGGGGATGAGGTGCTCGTCGAGGAGCTTGACGCAGAGGCGGTTGTCGGCCTCGGAGGAGTTGTCGCCGTCGGAGAAGTGGAAGAGGTAGATGTTCCAGTCGGCGGGGTCGTAGTGCTCGGCGAGCATGTCCTTGCACAGGGCGAAGGCCGAAGAGATGCGGGTGCCGCCGTCCTCGCGCAGGGTGAAGAAGGTCTGCTTGTCGACCTCGCCGGCCCGCACATCGTGCACGATGTAGCGGCTCTCGATGCCCTCGTAGTTTCTGCGGAGCCAGGTGTCGATCCAGAAGGCCTGGAGGCGGACAAGCTCCTTCTGCTCGTCGCCCATCGAGCCCGAGACATCCATCATGTAGATGATGACGGCGTTGGACTGCGGGGCCTTGACCTCGTTCCACGAGCGGTAGCGCAGGTCGTCGCGGACGGGGATGATGACCGGGTCGTCGGGGTCGTAGTCGCCCATGGCGAGCTGGCGCTTCAGGGCCTCGCGGTAGCTGCGCTTGAAGTGGCGCAGCGAGCTCGGGCCGACGGGGCGGATGCCGGAGTACTTGTCCTTCACCGTGGTGATGCGGTGGGCGCCCTTGGGCTCGATGCGCGGGAGCTCGAGCTCCTCCGCGAGGATGTCGGCGAGCTCCTCCATGGTCACATCGACCTCGAGGATGTGCTTGCCCTCGTCCTCGCCCCCTGGGTTGTCGCCCTGGCCGGGCTGGGGCTGGCCGACGGTGTCGCCCTCGCCGCCTTCGCCCATGCCGACGCCCTGGGAGTTGTCGCCGTAGCGGAAGGTGGGGATGTCGATGTCGTGGACGGGGATGGAGACGACCTTCTTGCCCTCGCGGCCGATGAGCTCGCCCTTGGACAGGAACCGCCGGAGGTCCTTTCGGATCTTGCCGCGGACGATCTGGCGGAATCGTCGGTGGTCCTGCTCGATCTTGCTGATCACGGCTGGCCCCCTGGGTCGGTCGTCTCCCGGACTGTACGGGTGGAGGTATCGGCCTGATCCGGGGGCGGGTCCACAACCTCGGCGGGAGGGGCGTTTGCGGGCCCGGGGCGGGGGTGTGACGCCCCGATCTGGCGGTGTCGGCGGTATCTCCGGGCGACCCACCAGGTGCAGACGAGCCCGATGGGCAGGACCATGATCGTCTCGGCGGCTCGGTTCACGACATCGGCCCGCAGGCCCGCCTCGGCGGTGAAGGCGACGGCCCACTCGCGCAGGCCGATGCCGTTGCCCGAGATCGGGATGAGCAGCACGATCTGGCTGATCGCGGCGACGAGCACGGTGCGGGGGGCATCGAGCGGGGCGCCGACGAGGGCAAAGACGACGGCGTAGCGGGCGACCCAGATCGACATGTCGCAGAACTTGAAGAACAGGGCGCCGGCGTGGCGGGCCAGGGGGCTCCGCGCGAGGCCCAGCACCAGCCAGGCGAAGGCGATCACCACCGCGGGGGCGGCGTAGGTGAGCGACATCGCCAGGGCGCTCGTCTCCGCGATCATGATCAGCGCGACCGCGAAGAGCGCGATGACGGCGATGCCGGTGAGCAGCATCGACTCGATGAGGATGCGGGCCGAATCGGCGAAGCGGATGCCGTTGACGGTCTTGTGGTAGGCGACGCGCCCGACGAGGCCGGGTCGCATCGGGAGGTGGTTGAGGAGCCAGGCGCTGCCGATGAGCGCGGTCATTTCTCCGTAGCCGACCGGGGCCGTTCCCTCGGGCGCGTAGCGGCGGGTGAGGATCGCGAAGGCGGCAGAGACGCACAGCCAGTTCGCGACCGGGAGAAGCAGGGCGGCGGCGATGAGCCAGCGCGGGGCGCTCGCGACGGCGTCGACGGCGAGGGCGAGATCGTTCTGCCCGCCGGCGACGAGGGCGACGATCGCGCCCGCGAAGAGCAGGGCCCCGAGCGTCCAGCCGACGACCGAGCGCCAGCGGGACTTTCGCCCGGAGCCGCGGGCCATCGCGGCGAGCCGGGCGACAAGGCCCGTCGGCTCGCTCTCGGGGGCTACGGGCTCGGGTTCGGAACTCGCGGTGGGCACGGGTCAGAGCCCGAGGGTGGAGCGGACGCGTTCGATCGCGGTGCGGCGCGTCGGCCCGCCCAGGGCGTTGATGCCCGGGCCGGCGGTCGCGTAGGTCGCCCTGCCGGCGGTGAGGCGGGAGCGAGCGGCCTGGGCGATCGCGCGGAGGTCGGCGTTGGGGCCGTTCAGGGCCGCGTCGATGAGCGGGTGCTTCGCGTCGGTGAGGCGGGTGACGATGAGGAGGCCGATCTCGAGCGCCTCCGCCGGCTCGGGCTCGCCCTGCGCGAGCTCGACGCGGTCATTGGCCAGCTCGACCATTGCCTCGTCGAAGGGCTGCATCGCGCGGGCCATCGCGGCGGAGGGCAGCTGGCCCAGGATCATCGCGCGGATCTCGGCGTCGCTCTCACGGTACAGCTCGGCGAGCGCCCCCGCGAGCGGGGCGAGCTCGGCGGCGCTGAACGCACCCGGCGGGGGGGCGAGTTCGCTGTCGGTCGCGTACTGGTCGGTCGTGCGCAGGGGGCCCGTGCCGGGGTCGCGCCCGGAGGCCGCCGGGGCTTCCGAGCGGTAGAACATCGACGCGGCCGACTCGATGAGGTCGGGCAGGCGATCGCGCTCGCTCGCGCGGAGCAGGTCAATGAGCTCCGCGGGCGTGCCGCTCGCAGACGGGTGCGCCTGCACGAGGATCGCCCGGGTGTCATCGGCCCGGCACAGCGGCCCGGGCTCGAAGGCGCCGAGGTCGGACACGCGGAAGCCCTGCACCGCCCGCCAACGCTGCCGATTCAGCAGCGGCGCGTTAACCACGCCGAGCAGGCCGGTGAGGCCCACACCGACATCGGTCTCGACCACGAGGCTCTCGCGCGGCCCAAGCCGCAGTCGCCGATTCAGGTCGATCACCTCGGGCTGCGGACGCCCGATGAACTCGGCCCGGGAATCCAGCTTGGGGATCAGCACCACGCGGCTGTTGAGCGGGCGATCCGGGCCGAGCCCGAGGGGGAACGGCGAGATGTTCGCCAGCTTGATCCGCACGCGCACCGGCTCGCCCGGCGGCACCGTCTCCTGCACCACCTCGACCGTGAAATCCATGAACCGGTTGACATTCCCGAGCATCCGCTCGATGTAGTCGGGCACCGCGTCCGCGAGCGGGCCCATCGCCCGCCCGGCGTCCGTCCGCGGGTCGCGGATGTTCAGGAGCCCAAGCATGCGGTTGCGGGCCCACGCGCCGATCGGCCCGAGCGGGTCGTCGTCGATCAGGCCGCGGTAGATCTCCACCGCGCGATCGACCGACCCGAGCGACTCGCTCGCCAAGCCGCGCAGGATGTCGAGCGGCGGCGTGGGGCCGTTGCGTGCCTCGATGCGGTCGGCCGCCTCGATCGCGCCCTCGGCGTCGCCGTTGCGGAAGCGGAGCCACGCCGCCAGCGGCGCCAGCGCGTTCTGGAACTCACGCCCGAGCTGCCCGAGCCCCTGCGTCTCGGCCGCGAACTCCTCGAGCTGCACATTCGCGATCGCCCGCATGAGCTGCAGGTCCGCGAGCGCCGCCGTCGTCTCGAAGATCAGC
Organism: uncultured Phycisphaeraceae bacterium; assembly: GCA_964615815.1. Lineage (GTDB taxonomy): Bacteria > Planctomycetota > Phycisphaerae > Phycisphaerales > UBA1924 > DAIQNV01. The sequence goes on from CAZTQV010000042.1 coordinate 21,929, forward strand.
CGCGATTCGGTCTCGGGGTCCACCTTGCGCGTCGGATCCCGCAGGATCGTGGTCTTCTCCTGGGCGATCGCCCGCAGCTCCTCCAGCCCGCGCTCCACCTGCAGGAAGTCGCCCGCGGACAACGCCGCGAGCACACGCATCTTCTCGTACAACGCATCGAGGTGCACCGTCTCCGGGGGCACCAGTTCGCTGTCCGGCACATCGAGCTTCACATCACGCTCGTACACCGCCTGGGCCGCCGCCCGCTCGGCCTCCAGCCGCCGGTCGATCTCCGCGACCACGGCGTTCGGTCCCTGCAACTGCCAGCCGAGGGCGAGGCGCTCCACATCGCGCTCCGGGCCGACGCGGTTGGCCTCGTTCAGCAGGGCCATGCCCATGGTGTGGAACCGCGCCGTCTGCGGCAGCGCGCCCTCGCGCGCCAGCAAGAACGCGATCGACATGTGCACATTCGGATCAAACGGGTCCGCGTACAGCAGGTTCAGTTCGAGCCGCAGCCGCCCGACCGGGTCGTCCGGCAGCTGGTCCACGAAGTAGTTGAGCGCGAGCGTCGCCGCTTCCTTGTTGGTCGGATCGAGGCTCGTCGCCTGCGTGAGCCGCTCCACGAACCGGTCGCCCTCGCCGCGCTCGCGGTGCAGGAGCGCCGCGTCGAGCGCGAGCCGGCTGCGGATCGATGCGTCGAACTTCGATCCCTGCGGCCCCAGGAAACGGTCGTAGGCCGCGAGCCGCTCATCCACCGTCTGCATCCGCGCGATCCGCGAAACGATCAGCCGCAGCTGCGCGACCGTGTCCTCCGGGTCGGCCCGGACGACGCGCGTCGTCGCGTCGATCAGCAGATCGGGATCCCCCACGGCAAACGCCGCCTCGGCCATGCGTCGCGCCAGCTCCGCATCGCCCGGCGAGAGATCGCCCGCAAGGCTCAGGAGCGCCAGCGTCCGCCGGTAGTCCTCCGGCCGGGGCGACTCCAGCAGGCGGAGGTCCAGGAGCGCGACCCGCTCCCCCACCCGACCGGCCTTCTCGGTGACGGTCAGCGGCTCGACCGTCGCCGCCAGACCCGCGGCCCGGTTGGAGGTCGGGATTGGCCGCTCCATCGGGGTCCGATCAGGCTGCGCCATCACCATCGGGGACAGGGCACACGCCGACAACGCCGCGAACCGCAGCACCCCCCGACGCACGGGCCCACGCAAGGGGCACGCTCTCATGGCTCGGGCTCGCTGTCCGTTCATCTCGCCGCTCCTCGGGAAGAATTCGTTTCGCACGCGTGCAGTATCGGCCATCACCCGCCGCCCGCCCAGCTCCAGACCGTCCAGGCCAGCAGGAAGGCGCAGCCCAGGAAGACGGCGCACGCCGACGCCAGCTCCACCCCGGCCCCCAGAAGCCGCCCCGCCCTCGGGAAGAGCCGGTCCGCCAGGCACGCCGCGAAGACGAGGTGCCCCGCCGCGATCGCCGTCAGCCCCCCCACCACCGCCGCCGGAGTCGCGAGGGGCCAGAGATTCGGGGCGACGATCAACAGCCACAGCCCGCCCATCACCAGCATCATCGCCCAGGGCACCGCCACCATCGCCAGGAGCCACAGCCGCAGCCGACGACCGACCACCGGCCGCCTCGGCCCGGCCCAACGAGGCCCCGGATGATGCTGCGCGAAACGCCCCGTGACGACACCCATGGATCGGCCTCCGACCGCGGAACCGGCGGCATCCTGCCGTCCCGAGTGTACGGGACCGCGGGCCGGGGCGTTCGGGCGGTCCGGCGGCTGATCGGCTCGCGTGGCGCCGGCGGCGGGCTCAGCCCAGGGCCATGGTCACGAGGAACTCGGCGTTGGTCTTCACCTTCTTCAGCCGCGTCTTCAGCAGCTCCATCGCCTCGACGACATTCATGTCGCTCAGCACCTTGCGAAGCCGGTAGACCAGCTCCAGCTCCTTCGGGTCCATCAGCAGCTCCTCGCGCCGCGTGCCGGAGGCCGCCACATCGATCGCGGGGTAGATCCGCTTCTCGACCAGCCGGCGATCCAGGTGCAGCTCGGAGTTGCCCGTGCCCTTGAACTCCTCGAAGATCACCTCGTCCATCTTCGAGCCGGTGTCGACCAGCG
>CAZTQV010000043.1:0-23934 GCA_964615815.1 uncultured Phycisphaeraceae bacterium
ATCGGCGAGGGCTTGATGTCCCACGTCGCGATGACCAGGTCGATCACTGCTCCAATTGCCCACGACGCGAGCAGGTCCGCGATCAGCCCGAACGCCACGCCCGAGACGACCTGGATCTTCTTGCTGGGCGTGAAGATGTCGACCGCGAGGAAGACCATCGCCAGCAGCAGCGCGATCAGGACCGGGATCCACCAGGTGATCGCCAGCCCGACGTCGAACTCGCCGGTGGGCTTGGAGCCGACGCGGATGACGTAGAGCATGGTCAGGAGGACCATGAGCATGACGAAGCCGATGCGGACGAAGCGGAGGACGATGCGTGTGTCACGCCCGGGGTCTTTGTCCGGGCCGCGACCGGAGCGGGCCGGGGCGCGAGCCGGAGCGCCGGTCGACGCTTGCCCGGGCTCGGGGGATGGGGGGGTGTTCAGATCGGCTGGTGCGTCCGCCATCGGGCTCCTTCGGGCGGTTTTGGCCCTTTGGGGAGTGTACGGTCGGGCGGGGGCATAGGATCCTTCTCGACCCGCCCGCGTCGGCGGCCGGGCCCGGTGCACGGGTGGCCCGTGAACCTGGTCAGGGCTTGACCGCAGCAGCCATAAGCGGCCGTCATCCGGTGCCGCCGATGTCCTGGCCGCCGATCGCGGGTCTTCACGCCAACACCGCCGAGAACCCCTCTACACTCGCGGCATGGCCTACACCGTCCTCGCACGCCGGTACCGTTCCCGAGACTTCGACGAGGTCGTCGGGCAGGAACCCATCGCACGCACCCTCCGAGCCGCCATCGAGCAGGACCGCGTCGCGCACGCCTACCTCTTCTGCGGCACCCGGGGCGTCGGCAAGACCTCCATGGCCCGCATCTTCGCCAACGCCCTCAACAACCCCGCCGGCGACGACGCCCTCACCCAGGCCATCATGACCGGCCAGGACACCGATGTCATCGAGATCGACGGTGCCAGCAACAACTCCGTCGACAACGCCCGCGAGCTCATCGGCAACGCCGCCTACCGCCCGCTCCGGGGCCGCTTCAAGATCTACATCATCGACGAAGTCCACATGCTCTCCACCGCCGCCTTCAACGCCCTCCTCAAAACGATGGAGGAGCCCCCCGAGCATGTGAAGTTCATCCTCGCCACCACCGAGCCGCACAAGGTCCCCCCCACCATCCAGTCCCGCTGCCAGCGGTTCGACTTCAAGAACATCCCCGCCTCCGCCATCGGCAACCACCTCGAGGCCGTCATCAAGCAGGAGAAGCTCAAGGCCGACCCCGAGCTCATCCACGCCGTCGCCCGCCTCGGCAACGGCTCCATGCGCGACGCCCTCAGCCTGCTCGACCGCCTCATGGCCTCGGGCGAGAAGAAGCTCACCGTGCCGCTTCTGGAGGACCTCCTGGGCCTGCCCGACCGCGAGCTCATCGGCCAGATCCTCGACGCCACCACCGACGGCGACCCCGCCAAGGCCCTCGCCGCGGGCGGGGCGTTGCTCGACAAGGGCATCTCCGCCGACCAACTCCTGGAGTCCCTGCTCGACCGCCTCCGCGACCTCATGGTCCTCGCCGCCTGCGGCCCCGAGACCGATCTCGTCGAGCTCTCCGGCGCTGCCCGCAAGGCCGAAGCCGAGCGGGCCCAGCGCTTCGACGCCGCCGGCCTCATGCACATGATCGTCATGACCGAGCATGTGCAGCGCTCGCTGAAGTCCAGCTCCGTCCCCCGCGCCCTGCTCGACGCCCTGCTCGTCCGCCTCGCCATGACCGAGAAGATGGCCGAGGTCACCGGCCTCGTCCTCTCCGGCGGAGCACGCGCGGGAAAAGCCTGACGCCCGGCGGCACCCCGGCGCCGCGGCCACCCGAGCGCCGCCCGCCAGCAACCACACCCGCCGGGCGACCCCCATCGACGAGACACCCTCCAAGGGCCGAGCCCCCCACCGCGGCCTCTGCGCCCACCGCAACCCCGGCCGCGCCAACAACCCCACCCCCCACGGGCCTCTGGGGCAAGGTCATCGAGGCGAGCGCCCGCAAGCCCCGCCTCCTCGCCGTCGTGCGCAACCTCGCACTCCGGGAGTGCGCCGACGGCAAGGCCACCGTCGCCGCCCCGCCCTCGCGCTACGCCTATGCCAGCGAGCACGCGGACGAGATCGCCGAACTGATTCAGTCGGTCGTAGGCAGACCCGTCAAACTCACCGTCGAGCAGCTCGGCGAAGGCGAAGAGCTCCCCGCGATCTTCGCCGCCCAGCCCGAGGCGTCCGCCGCCGGCGAGCCGGCGCAAGACCTGACCGCCAAACCCGAGAACGACCCCGAGGACCACCCCCTCGTGAAGCAGGTCATCGAGATATTCAACGCCAAAGTCGTCCGCAAGGACCGCGACAACGGCTGACCGGAGAGAGACACATGTTCGACATGAAGTCGATGGGCAAGATCGCCAACCTCATCAAGAACAAGGGCAAGATCGAGCAGGCCGCCCGCGATGTCAAGGCCCACCTCGACACCCTCCGCGTCGAGGGACAGGCCGGCAACGGCGCCGTCCGCGTCACCGTCACCGGCGCAATGAAGGTCGAGTCCGTCCGCATCGACCCCGCCCTCGCCGCCGGTCTCGTCACCAACGACAAGTCGATGGCCGAGGGCCTCATCACCCACGCCGTTAATGATGGCATGAACAAGGCCCAGGAAGCCGCCCGCCTCGCCATCGAGCACAAGATGGGCGAGCTGGGCCTCGGAGACCTGGGCGATCTCGACGCCCTCAAGAGCCTCCAGAAGATGCTGCCGTGACCAAGCCCGCGCCGCTCTACACCCGCTGCACCGTCTGGACACTCCCCAAGGGCACGAAGCCTCGCATCGAGATCCTCGAATCCGCCGACACCCCCACCGACCCCCGCGTCGAAGCCCTCTGGGAAGCCAAGGTCGCCGCCAACCCCCGCCTCTTCAACGGCCCCGTCCTCAACTGGATCGACGCCGACCCCGACCGCGCCACCGTCCGCACCCGCCGCGACGAATTCAAACGCCTCACCGTGCAGCCCGAGATCGACTGCGGCGTCACCCACCTCGGCGTCACCTGCGTCCTCATCGCCCCCGACCACGCCGGCGAGCCGCATGTCTTCCTGGGCAAGCGCGGCGCCCAGACCCGCATCTTCGGCGGAATGTGGGAGCTCGGCCCCTCCGGCGGCGTCGACGCCCCGCCCCGCTCGCAGGACCACCTCGACCACATCGACCTCTGGAAAGCCCTTCGCCTCGAGATCGCCGAGGAACTGGGCCTGCCCATCGACCCCGACCGCCAGTCCCGCTCGATCGACCCCGTCGCCTTCTTCCACGACCCCATCGGCATGAGCTTCGAAGTCGCCTACCGCGTCGAGCTCACGACCAGAGTCGAGGACCTCCTCGCCATGGCCGAGACCGACGCCAACCAGCGCACCAGCAGCTGGGAATACGAAGCGACGAGGTGGCTCCCCATCGCCCACATCCCCGCTTTCGACGACGCCGAGAACGAAGCCATCATCCCCCCCACCCGCGCCCTCTTCCGAGCCCTCGGCTGGATCTGAACAACCGAGCAATCCGCCTCAACACAACAACGAGCCCGAAGCGCAAGCGAGGGATGCTTTCCACTCTGCCACTTCGCCACTCAATGCGGCGCACACCGCTTCACCAGATCCCCCGGCAAAGCCGCGCACAACACCCCCGCCAGCGCAATAAACCCCGCGACGATCGCGAACGCCGGCTCCAGGCCCAGCCCCTCCCCCACCAGCCCGAACGGCGCCGCCAGCACCCCCGCGACCGACCCCGCTTCCGCCCCCACATGCAGCACCCGCGCCGCGTTCGCCCCGAAGAACGCGAACACCCACGCCCCGCCCAGCAGCATCCCCGAAGCAAACGCCGTCCGGTGCGGCAAGAGCCGCTGCCCGAGCGCGAGCGCCACCGGGATCAGACTCCCGAAGCCCACCCCCGCGACAATCGCGAGCGCCCCCGCCGCGAACGCCGCCGGCAGCACGCTCTCCCCCGCCAGCCGATCCGCGTACGGAAACAGCGCGATCGGGATCGCCCCGAGAATCGGGATCGCGACGAACGCCCGCTTCTCCCACTTCGCCGACAGGATGAACCCCAGCAGGATCCCCCCGCCCCCCATCCCCACCTGCATGCACGCCTGCAAGGGCCCGTTGATCGCGCTGGCTCTCACCCCAAGGGCATCGGTCATCGACGCCGCCCCCGCCTGCGTCAGCACCAGCCTCTCGGTCCACTCCACGAACAGGTACACCAGCGCCAGGTTCGAGCAGAAGCGGATCGTGTTCCCCGCGTACAGCAACCAGAACGCCGCCCACCTCGCCCGCTGCTCGCTCCTGGGCAACGACCGGTGCAGGTCGTGCGCATCCGCGCTCCGATGCGGCGTCTTCCGGATCGCCCACCACAACACCCCCGCCATCACCAGCCCGAAGGGCATCAGGATCACCAGGTTCCGCAGCCCCGCGTTCGTCGCCGCCGCACCCTCGAGCCCCGAAGCCCCCGCCAGCCCCTGCACGATCATCGGGCTGAAGACATTCCCCGAGATCCCCCCGATCATCCCCGCGAGGAAGAAGATCGAGATCATCGCGCTCCGCCGCGGCCCCGCGAGCTGCCCCACCGCCGCCGCCGCCGGCGGGTGAAACGCCCCCACCCCCGCCAGCCCGAAGAGATACACCAAAAGCAGCATCCCGAAGGTGTCCACCCGACCGATCGAAGACACGCACACCGCCGCCAGCACCACACCCAAAGGCCCGAACACCCGGCTGTCCAGCTTGTCCCCAAGCCACGCCACGACGGGCTGGATGCTCCCGCTCGCCACCGCCCCGAGCCCGAGCAGCAGGCTCTTGCGGTCCGGCCCGAACCCCAGCTTCACCGCCAGCAGCGGCAAAAGCGCCACCGGCACGAAACTGAAGAAATCCACGCCGGTATGACTGGCGATGGGCACCCAGGAACGCACCCGCTGCGACGCCGACCGCCGCTTCTGAATCGCCGCAACCGAGTCCGCCGCTTCCGTGGGAACCACCGGTCCCACCGGCGGCGGAGAAGCGATCTCGGGCGGAGCCTGCGTCATGGTGGTGGGTTCTATGTCGCCCACGGCACGGATGCGAGATTTCTGACGACGGTCACGCCACCACTGTTCGGAGAAAGCGCCCCCGCTGTTAGCCTCGGGCACCCGGCCCTACCCAACCGAAGCCGAGTGCCGCCGCCGCAACCCCCGGAGAAGCACCGATGCCGACGACGCGCCGCCGACCCCTCGCCAGCGTGCTCGCCCTGCAAGTCGCCGTCGCCGTCGCCAGCGCCCAGCCAGCCCTCGCCGCCGCCCAGGACACCCGCGAGACCTACGCCGGCCACGCCGTGGTGCGGGTGTGGCCCGCGTCGGCGCGTGAGACGCTCGCGGCCTCGGCGCTCGAACTCATCCTGATGGACGAAGCCCCGCGGGCCGACGGGGGAACAGCCTGGCTCGCCAGTCCCGAGCAACTCGACACCCTCCGCTCGCTCGGCATCCGCTTCGAGATCGTCGTCCCCGATATCGGTCCGGCCCTCGCCGCCGAACGGGCCCGCCTCGACGCCGAGCGGCAGCGCTGGCAACGCCGCGCCGACGCCCTCCTCGAGCGCGCCGACCCAGACAACCCACCCGCCATCGACTCCATCGACGGATCGTTCTTCGACGAGTTCCGCCCCTTCACCGATCCGGTCGCGCCCGACATCAACGAGTTCCTGGACCACCTCGTCGCCACCTACCCGGCCCTCATCGCGCGCGAGACGATCGGCTTCGGCGCCCGCGACAACCGGCCCATCGAGGCGTTCACGATCTCGGGCACCGGCGATGCGACCGCCAAGCCCGCCCTGGTCATCAACGGCACCGCGCATGCCCGCGAATGGATCAGCCCCATGACGGTCCTCTACATCATGAACGGCCTGCTCGAGGGCTACGGCGACGACCCCGTCATCACGACGCTGCTCGACGAACTCACGGTGCACTTCATACCCGTCGCCAACCCCGACGGGTATGTCTACTCCTGGACCGACTTCCGACTCTGGCGCAAGACCCGTCGCAACAACTATGGAGTCGACTGGAACCGCAATTTCCCCGTCGGCTTCGGCCTGGGATCGAGCGGCTCGACCTCGTCAGATACATACCGTGGTCCCTCCCCGTTCAGCGAACCCGAAAGCCGCGCCTTCAGGGACTTCGTCCTCGCTCGTCCGAACATCGCCGCCCATGTTGACTATCACAGCCACGGCCAGCTGATCTTGTACCCATGGGCACACACAGACGACACCGTCGCCGAATCCGACCGCGTCGCGTTCTCCGCCGTCTCCGACGACCTCGTCCGCGCCATCGCCTCGGTGAACAACGCCGCCTACACGCCCCAGCAAGCCGTCGACCTCTATGTCGCCGGCGGCACCGCCATCGACTGGTCGTTCGACACCTCCCGCGCGCTCTCCTGGGTCATCGAACTGCCCCCGATCAGCAACGGCGGGTTTGCCCCGCCACCGGCCACGATCAGGCCCGCCGGGGAAGAGAACCTCGCCGGCGCAATCGAACTGATGAAGGCCGTAGTCCAAGGCGTCGTCGTCGACTTCCCCGCCGGCCTGCCCCAGGGCGCCCAGACCAACCAGCCGACCCCCATCACCGTCGCCCTCCGCGCGGCCTTCGCGAGAGACCCCCTCCCCGCGACCGCCCGCCTGCGCGCCAGCATTGCCGGCGGCCCGCCCACCGAAATCCCCCTCGCCGACCTGGGCGACGACCTCTACACCGCCGAACTCCCGCCCGCCCCCTGCGGCGACACCATCTCGTACACCTTCGCCATCGACACCGCCAGCGGCCGCACCATCACCGCCCCGCACCCGCTCGCGGATGACCCCTACGCCATCGTCTCAACGAACGCCACCCTCGCCTTCGCCGATGACATGGAGCAGGACACCGGGTGGACCGTCGGCGCTCCCGGCGACACCGCCGTCTCCGGCATCTGGGAACGGGCAGACCCCGAACCCACCGACGCCCAACCCGACTTCGACGCCTCCCCCGACGGCACCCTCGCCTGGATCACCGGCGCCGCCGCCGGCATCAACCTCAACGCCAACGATGTCGACGCCACCACAACGCTCACCTCCCCCCGCCTCGACACCACGCCCCCCGCCGACCGCCCCAACGCCGAGGCCGTCATCTCCTACGCCCGTTGGTACTCGAACAACCAGGGCCCGCGCCCCAACTCCGACGAAATGCCGGTCCTGATCTCGAACGACGACGGGCAGACCTGGACGCCGCTCGAAACGGTCACCGAGAACGCGGGCGCCTGGGTCCGCCGCTCGTTCCGCGTCTCCGATGTCATCACGCCGACCGACGCCGTCCGCGTCCGCTTCATCGCCCAGGACACCGACTTCGGATCGATCGTCGAGGCGGGCGTCGACGACCTCCGCATCGAGTTCGTGGGCTGCGACACCCCCAACCCCGCCGACCTGGCCCCCCCGTTCGGCTCGCTCACCTTCGCCGACATCACCGCCTTCCTGGGCTACTTCGCCTCGGAGGACCCCCGGGCCGACCTCGCCGCCCCGGCGGGCGAGCTCACCTTTGCCGATATCACCGCCTTCCTGAACGCGTTCACGGGCCGCTAGCGGCACCCGTGGCGTCGCTCATCCCATTCCACCCTTGGCGATCCGCCTCCGCCGCGATAGCCTGTCTCCGGTGGCCCCGGGGGGTGGCCCCGCTATCGGACGCGATGCGCCGGGTCTCAAAGCCGTCGCGCCCAGAAAGGTCCACCATGCTCCGTGCTCTCGCCGTCAGCGCCACCCTCGCGCTCACCCTCGCCGCCGGCTCCGCCCACGCCCAGGACCAACAAGCCCCCGCCTACAAGACCTACGCCGGCTACGCCCTCATCCGCACCCACCCCGAGTCCGCCCGCCAGCAGCTCGCCGTCACCAGCCTCAACATGTCCATCATGGACGAGGGCGTCCGCGCCGCCGGCGGCACCACCTGGCTCGCCAGCCCCGACCAGCTCCAGGCCCTCGCCCACCTCGCCATCCCCTTCGACACCATCGTCCCCGATATGGCCCCCAAGGTCGCCGCCGAGCGTGCTCGCCTCGACGCCGAACGCGCCCGCTGGCAGCAGCGAGCCGACGCCCTCCTCCAACACGCCGACCCCGACAACCCGCCAGCCATCAACGCCATCGACGACTCCTTCTTCAACGAGTTCCGCCCCTACGACGACGCCGTCGCCCCCGACATCAACGAGTTCCTCGATCACCTCCTCGCCACCTACCCCGCCCTCATCTCCCGCGAGACCATCGGCTTCACCCAGGCCGCCAACCGACCCATCCACGCCTACACCGTCTCGGGCACGACCGGCCCTGCCGGCAAGCCCGCACTCGCCTTCAACGCGACCGCCCACGCCCGCGAGTGGATCACCCCCATGGCCCTCCTCTACATCATGGACCGCCTTCTCCAGGGCTACGCCACCGACCCCGAAACCACCGCCCTCCTCGACCAGCTCGCGATCCACTTCATCCCCGTCATGAACCCCGACGGCTACATCTACTCCTGGGACTCCGAACGATTCTGGCGCAAGAACCGACGCAACAACGGCGACGGCACCTTCGGCGTCGACTGGAACCGCAACTTCTCCGTCGCCCACGGCACCGGCTCCAGCTTCGACACCTCCTCCGACACCTACAACGGCGGCGCCCCCTTCACCGAGTCCGAAACCAGGGCCTTCCGAGACTTCATCACCAACCGCCCCAACATCGTCGCCCACATCGACTTCCACGCCTACTCCCAGCTCATCCTCTACCCCTACGGCTACACCACCGCCCCCGTGCCCGACCCCGACGGTGCCATCTTCCGCTCCGTCTCGCAGCGCCTGAGCGACACCATCCTCTCCGTCGACGGCGCCTTCTACACCCCCCAGCCCATCATCGATCTCTATCCAACAGGAGGCTCCAGCACCGACTGGGTCTGGGCCGCCGAGAACGCCTTCTCCTGGGGCTTTGAGCTCCGCCCCGCCGACCAGTTCTCAGGCGGCTTCGACCCCTCCCCCACACTCATCCGCCCCACCGCCGAGGAAAACCTCGCCGCCGTCCGCGAGCTCCTGCGCACAGTCGCCGCGGGCGTCACCACCGACTTCCCGCAGGGCCAGCCCACGACGATCCCCGCGGACGAGCCCACCACCATCACCGTCCAGATCTCCCCCGCCTTCTCCGGCCCCCTGATCGCCCCCACCGCCACCCTCTACGCCCGCTCCGGCTCCAACCCCTTCGCCCCCTCCACCATGACCCCCCTCGGCTCCGACCGCTACCAGGCAACCCTCCCCGCCACCCCCTGCGCCGACACCCTCGACTACTACTTCACCATCGAATCCACCTCCGGCGGCCTCTTCACCATCCCCGCCGGCGCCCCCACCCAGACCTACACCGCCGAAGCCATCACCACCACCCTCGCCCTCTTCGACGACGCCGAGACCGACACCGGCTGGACCGTCGGCGCCCCCTCCGACACCGCCACGACAGGCATCTGGGAACGCGCCAACCCGCAGGCCACGGACGCCCAGCCCGAGGACGACCACACCCCCACCGGCGTCAACGCATGGATCACCGACGCCCGCGCCGGCTCCGGCGTCGGCAGCTACGACATCGACGGCGGCGCCACCACCCTCACCTCCCCGCGCCTCGACGCCACACCCCCAGCCGACCGCCCCGACGCCGACGCCATCATCTCCTACTGGCGCTGGTACTCCAACGACCAGGGCTCCAGCCCCAACGCCGACTCCATGCCCGTCCTCATCTCCAATGACGACGGCCAAACTTGGACCACCCTCGAAACCGTCACCGACAACGCCAACGCCTGGGTCTACCGCGCCTTCCGCGTCGCCGACTTCGTCACCCCCACCGACTCGGTGCGACTCCGCTTCATCGCCCGCGACGACGCCCCCGGCTCCATCGTCGAGGCCGGCGTCGACGACCTCGCCCTCGAGTTCACCGGCTGCGACGACCCGACCAACCCCGCCGACCTCGCCCCCCCCTTCGGCGAACTGACTTTCGCTGATATCTCCGCCTTCCTCCAGTTCTTCGTCGCCCAGGACCCCAAGGCCGACCTCGCCCTCCCCCAGGGCCAGTTCACCTTCGCCGACATCTCCGCCTTCCTCGCCGCCTTCGCAGGAGGCTGAACCCCGAACCCGGTCCCGAACCCGGCCCCGAACCCCGAACTCCGCACGCCAGCCCGCAATCCCACGCCCCCGCCGGCGTTCAGACCGGTGAACTCACGGACACACCCAAGAGGACACCCGATGAACCCCAGCACCGCCCGCCGCGCCATCGCTGCGCTCGCACTCCTCGTCACCGCCCCACTCACCGCCCACATCGCCGCCGCCCAGCCCGCGGGCTTCATCGTCCGCGACGGTGACCTCGTCGATCCTGCCCGCGACCGCGAGGTCGGCTACCGCGCCTACATCCCGGCCGGCTACGACCCCGCCGGCCCCGCCGACCTGCGCCTCATCCTCGTCTCGCACGGCGGCACCGGCAGCCCAAGCGGCGAGAACAGCGGCGAACACCTCGGCGAACGATTCGCCCAGGCCGGCTACCTCGCCGTCCACATCGGTCACCGCCCCTCCGCACCGGGCTCGAGCCAACTCACCGACCGACCCGCCGATGTGTCGTTCATCCTCGACGCACTCGAGGCCCGCGCCATCGATCTCCCGCCCGGCTTCGCCCCCCGCGTCAACACCGCCGCCGCGGGCCACCTCGGGCACTCCTACGGCGCCTACACCGCCCACGCCGTCGCCGGCGCCCAGTTCGACCACGGCTCCTATCGCGACCCGCGCATCGCCGCCATCGTCGCGCTCTCCCCGCAGGGCGCGGGCCAGTTCGGCGCGTTCGACAACGCCTTCAACGATTCCACATGGACAACGGTCGAGGTCCCCGCGTGCTCCATCCTCGGAGCCGACGAAGCCGACACCAATGTCATCGGCACCATCAACGAGCCCGGCTGGCGGCTCACACCCTTCGAGCGCTACCCGCTCACCATCGACTCATTCCTCGCCGTCATCCCGAACGCCGACCACAGCGACCTCTGGAGCACCGGCTCCCCCAAGATCGAGCAGTTCACCGCCGAGAACAGCCTCGCCTTCTTCGACACCTACCTTCGCGACCGCCGGAACCGCCGGTCACTCATCGGCAACATCCTCCCCATCCCCGGCACCCTCACCCGCTCCAAGACCCTCGACCTCACCAACGACACCCTGTTCACCTTCGCCGACATCTCCGCCTTCCTGAACGCCTTCGTCATCGGGGCCGACGCCGCCGATGTCGCCCCGCCCTTCGGCCGCCTCACCTTCGCGGACATCGCCGCCTTCGCGACGACCTTCCCGTCCGACTGAGCCGCAGCAGCAGGACCCCCGCCGCCCTCCCGAAAACGGGCCCCGAGCACGAGCCCCGCCCCGCACGCCGCGGGGCGGGGCCATTTCCCCTCCCGACAACCCCTCCCCAACCCCCGGGAATCCGACCGCCCGATCGGAATACCATCCCCAAGCCGCCGCACGCGGGACGCGCAGCGCCCTCCGTACACACCGAGCACACGCGAGCACAGGGGACACCCCATGCCGACGACGACGACCGAAGACACCCGCCCCCTCACCCAGCGCCTCAAGGAGGACAACTGGGACCTCCACCAGCTCGCCGAGAAGGACGCCCTCCCCCGCCACATGGTCGCGGGCAGCCTCCCCAAGGACGCCTATGTCCAGATGCTGGGCCAGATGTACCTCGCCAACGCCGCCCTCGATAAGGCCATCAGCGAGCACCGCGACTCCGTGACCATCCTCAAGGAGCTCGTCGCCGACCGCCAGTTCCAGGGGCCCTACCTCGAGCAGGACCTCCGCTTCTGGGGCTCCGAGCCCAGCCAGCACACCCCCCTGCCCGCGACGCAGGAACTCATCGACGCCGTCCACGACGCCGCCGCCAACGACCCCCTCAAGCTGTTCGGCCTCCACTATGTCCGCGAGGGCGCCAACAACGGCAACAAGTTCGTCGCCATGAAGCTCCGCAAGGCCTGGGGCCACACCGCCGAGGACGGCTTCCACTACCTCGACCCCTACGGCGAGGGCCAGCGCCCCCTCTGGGAACGCTTCAAGCGCAACATCGACAAGATCGAGCTCACCGAGGACGAAAAGCAGCGCATCGTCGCTGCCGCCCGCTCCATGTTCGAGCACATCCGCAAGATCAACCAGGCCTTCGACCTCCCCCCCGTCGAAGACAAAACCCCCACCATGCCCACCCCGTAACCCGGGCCCGCACGAACAACCCACAACGGTGACACTGACCTCGCCCCAAGGGCGAGGTCAGTGTCGTTTTGCACCCAGCGCATCCATGGAGCCCCGAGCGTGAGCGAGCGGGCTGGCCAAACAAACCATCACGCCGCCACACGCAATCAGAGCCGCGATCGTGAGATCGCGGTCTCCGCGGCCAGCATCACCGGCTCACCCTGATGGCCGATGGCAGATCCCCGATCCCATCACTCAAGCTCCACATCCAAAGTCCCCCGCATCCGCCCGCGCACCAACCCGAGCCGCGCCGTCCCGGGCGACCGCGTCAGCCGATCCAGGACATCCGACGCCCCGTCGATCGGCTCCCCGTCCACCTCCACGATCACATCGCCGACGCGCAGACCCGCCCGCCCCGCGGGCCCGTCCTCATCGATGTTCACGACCACCGCCCCCGGGAACACCCGGTTGAACCCGAGCTGCCGCGCGATGTCGCGGTCGAGATCCCGCACCGCCGCGTCCAGGGGATCGAGGTACACCCCCCCGATCGCCGCCGCGATCGCCCGGTCGCGGTTGACCAAGGTCGCCGGGATCGACCGCTCCCGCCCCTCACGCAAGACGCCGATCGCGATCTCCCGCCCCGGGGGCGTCAGCGCGATCAGGTTCCGAAGCCGGTTTAGGTTCGTCGCCGACCGCCCATCGATCGACACGATCACATCGCCCACCGCGAGCCCCGCGTCCGCCGCCGGGCTCCCGGGACTCACCCGCGTCACGAGCACCCCGCGGGCCGCCGACGCCGGCAACCCCAGCTCCTGAGCCCGGGCCGGGTCCAGGTCCTCCATCTCGATGCCGAGGTACCCCCGCTCCACCCGACCGCTCGTGAGAATGAAGTCCGACACGCTCCGCGCCATCGCCGACGGGATCGCAAACCCGATCCCCACCGACCCGCCCGTCCGGCTCAGAATCGCCGTGTTGATCCCCACGACCTTCCCGTCGAGCGTCACGAGCGGCCCGCCCGAGTTCCCGGGGTTGATCGACGCGTCGGTCTGCAGGAACTCCTGGTACCGCGCGCCCTCTTCAACACCGATCCCCGCTCGCCCCTTCGCGCTCACGATCCCCGCCGTCACCGTCTGGTCGAAGCCGAACGGGCTGCCGATCGCCAGCACCCACTCCCCCACCTCCACCGACTCCGAATCCCCGAGCTCCGCCGCGACCAGGTTCTCCGCCTCGATCCGCAGCACCGCGATGTCCGTCGCCGCGTCAGACCCCACCAGCTCCGCCGGGTACTCACGGTCATCCGCCAGCCGCACGACCAACTCGTCGGCCTCGCTGACCACATGGTGGTTCGTCAGGATCACCCCCGACGCGTCGATGATCACCCCCGACCCCAGCCCCGCGTCCTGCAGCCGGCTCGGCCCCTGCCGCGTCGTCCGCCCGAAGATGTCCCGCGAGACATTCTGCACCAGCCGACGGCTCGTGATGTGCACCACCGAGGGCTCGATCGTCCGCGCGGCGTACTTGAAGGCGTCGCTCAGCGACCGCGCGTGCTGGATGTGCTCGCGCTCGGTGTCGCTCGGCCGCTGTGCGCGCGCACCCTCAACCTGTGCGCACGATCCTGACACGCATGCGCACAAAGCGACCGCGGTCCAGATGGATTTCGTCCAAGTGCGCACGCCGCGCCTCCTTTCAAAAGGCCCCGTCAGAGCCCGTATTCGGCCCAACTCGAGCTGGTCTCGGTCACCCGGACCCGCTCGAGCGTCACGCCCCGGGGCAGGACATAGCGGTTCCCGTCCTCGTCCCGGTACCCACCCCCATCACCAGAACGGAGGAGCCCGTCCAAATGTTCGAAGATGCGGCGGGCCATCACTTCCGTCGTGGGGTCCTCGTTCTCGAACTCGACCAGCCTTTTCCCCAGGCGCCCCTCACGAAGAGTCGCGATCTCGGGGTCGGCCGAGTTGACGGCCAGGGCGTGGTCCAGGGCGTCGAGGTAGCCCCCCACGGCGAGCTTTAAGGCCTTGAAATCACAGACCATGTCGTGCTCGTCGAGGGTCTCGGCCGAGAGCACCAGGTCGATCCGGCGGGAGTGCCCGTGGGGCAGCCGGCACCGGCCGGGGTGCTTGCTCAGCATGTGCCCGCTCTCGACCTCGAACGACTTGCAGATCCGGTACCGCATGGGCCGGGATCGTAGGGCTCGCGTTCCCCCGATCCCGGCCCCGCGATGGCCGCCCGCTGTCTGCAAGTCCCGACCGGGCTACGACCCGCACCCGGCCGCGAAGGCGGCGAGGTACCAGGCGATGTCGGCGAAGGTGAGCTGGCCGAAGGGCTCGGCCCCGTCGACGCCGGGCTCTCCGTTCGCAAAGGCCTGGAGGAAGCGGGCGATGTCGGCGAAGGTCAGGTCGCCGAAAGGAGCGGCGAGGTCGGCGGGGCAGCCGGTGCCGCCGCGCTCGTAGGCGCCGCGGTCGACGATGGGGCCGGGCCCGACGCCAGCGTCGGGGGCGGTGGGGTCGTCGATGAAGCGGGCGGAGCCGTCGAGGTCGAGGACGCTCCCGGGGGCGGCGAGGGTGTTGTTGCCGCTGTCGAGGGCGGGTGAGCCGGGCTGAAGGCGGTAGTCGCCCGCGGGGGCGTCGACGAAGAGGGGGTCGGCGTTGGAGACGCCGTCGTCGAAGGGGCCGAGCCAGTCCTGGATGGTGGTGGAGGCGAGGCGTGTGATCTGCGGGGTCTGGTCTGCGGGCGGGAGCCCGAACTGCTCGGCGAGCTGAACCTCGGGGCCGGTGAGGCCGGCGGCGGTGTTGCCCCAGAGGATGGTGTTGGCGATGGTGGTGGCCGGTGGCACGAAAGGGTCACCCCAGAGGCCCAGGCCTGCTGGGAATGGGCCGGTCGCGGTGTTGCCGGCGACGGTGGTGTTGATCACATGAACACTCGAGGGCTCGCTCCACCACACGAACGCGGCGATGCCGCCCGCGACGGGGGCTTGGTTGTCCGCGATCAGGCAGCTGTCGATCACGACGCTTCCGTCGCGGGCGAGTTCGGCGTTGATGCCGCCGCCAGCGATTCGGCGGACCGCGGAGTCGAGTCTCTGGAAGTCGCTCGCGGTCGGAACGGGCGCTTCGATCGTGTTGTTCGTGATCGCGGTGCGTGACACGGAGCCGTTCGAGATGACCAGTCCGTTGCCCCGCGACCCCGAGATCTCCGAGTTCGTGATGATGCCGTTCAGGAACACCGCGGGCGCGATCGCGGTGCCCTCCTCTATGTTGTCGTCTTTCGAGTCGAGAACACGCGTCCGCTCCATTTCCGTTGGTGCGCGATCACTGACGATCGCGGTGCCCAGAACCTGGTAGAGATCGAGGTCTGACGGGTTCGGCTCGAAGCCGCTCTCGCGGACGACCCGGCTGCCCTCGACCGTCGTATTGACAATCCGTGCAGAGGGGAAGTTGCGGTTGCCGGCAATGGTGATGGCAGCCCCACCGATACGCCGTTGCGACGAGAAGCCCGGCTGGCCGCCACCGACGAAGACAATCTCGTTCTCACGGAAGACCGTGTCGCGGATATCGGCGTCGGCATCGTCGACCGCCACACCTGCGCCGAAGACGGAGATGGCGTTGGCTCGCCAGATCGTTGTGTCGCCGATCTCCAGTCGGTTGCCCATGAACTCGGAAGATTCGATCGACACCGATCGGCTCGCGGACAGGCTGATGTAGACGGACGCGACGGTTCCGCCGGTGACGCCGAGGCTATTCGAGTTCCCGTTGAGCGTGCGGGCGATCAGGTTGTCCGCGAACCGCGACGAGCGCACCGTCAGTTCGCCGCCGCCGCGAACGAGCAGCGCGGCCCCGGCCCCGGTCATGAGCGACTCTGAGCTTCCACCGCTCCAGACACGGTTTCGCTCGAAGACGCTGTCGGAGACGGTGACACCGCCCCCGTCCTGGATCTGGCCATCGAGCCGTACCCTGCCGGAACCCCGGAAAAACACGGCGCCGCCGCCGTAGCCCTCTCGGTTGACCCGCTGGGTCTCGTCGTACGGCAACGCGACATTCTCGAAGAACTGTGACGACTCGATGCTGACCTCAAGTCCCCCGGCGAAATCGGTGGGATACGGCTCGCCGGCGGCGAAGGCCCCGCCGCGGGACCACCTGGAATAGGCGCCATTGTTCTCAAAGCGACTGCCGGTGACACGGACCTGCACGCGGCCGAGCGGCTGTCCGACTCCCCCTTGATTGTCGTCGATGGCGCGGTAGACGGCTACGCCCGCTCCGAATGCGCCGACTTCGTTGTCCACGCGGCTTCCGAGGCTGGGGTTGCGGATGGACATGTCCTCGAAGACGCTGTCGGCGATGTCGATCGTGCCGCCGATCCCGGTTCGCACATCGCAGAAGAGGCCGGCCCCGAACACGGCGTGGCCGCTCCTCTCGATCGCGTTGTAGGCGTTGTGGCGGAAGATGCACCGTTCGACTGTCACGGCGATGTCGACGACGGCGGGGTCTCCTCGGACCGCCGCATCGGGCGCGAAGAGGACGCCGACGCCGCCGGCTCGCCCTGGCTCGGGTTGGTTCTCGACGACCACCTCCGCCCGGTTGTCCTCCACGATCACATCACGCAGCGTCAGCCCCGGCGCATTCACATACAGCCCCAGCCCCTTCCGCCCCACATCCGCCCAGTACGCCCCGCGGATGACGACGCCGTCGATCTCGACCGCGTTGTCGTGCCCGTCGGCCAGCAGGATGCGCTGGGCGTTGTCGGTAAGGTTCATGAGGCCCGCGTCGTCGCCGGCGAGGTCGCCCGAGAGGACGGTCGAGGGCGAGCCGGGCTCGTGCAAAGGCGGGCGGTCGGCGAGCGTGTTCTCGTCGCCCTCGAAGCCGCCGAAGAGCGGGACGCCGTCGACCAACTCGAAGGGGGTCTGGCGCTGGCCGACGGGGGCGGGGGTGTAGGTGCCGCCGGCGAGCCAGATCTGCGTTGTGCTTGGGTTCGATCGGGCCGCGGCGAGGGCGGCTTGTAGGTCGCCGAAGGCGGTGGCCCAGGTCTGGCCGTCGCCATTCATCGCGCCCGCGACGACATGGATCGTTCCGGGCGGGCCGTCGGCGCGTGATGATGTGGCGGTCGCCGTGAGTGCGCAGGCGGCGAGGAGAACGCCGAGCGTCCGGTGCATCCCGATCGTCATGTCGATACCTCGTTCTTGCCAGCGTGTTCGCTGGCTGCTTCCCGGCGTCCGGAAACCAATGGCACAAGGGATGGACGCCTGGTTGGGGTACCGATGGGCAGCCGGGAGGGTTGCGGAGAGGGCTCGCTCAGGTGCCCTTCGTATCCCCGAAGAGCTCGATATGCAGCCGGTGGCCGTAGCGCCAGCCCCGCTCGATGCAGAGGTCGACGACCCACCGCACGCTCGCCGGATCGGGCACCCGCACGCCCTCGGGCATGAGGAAGATCTCGCCCGGGGCGACGCCGCGAAGGTTGCTCAGGCGCTCGTCGATCTCCGCCAGGTCGCTCGGGCCTGTTACCACGAACTTGAACTGCCGTGCCCGCGGTGCGGCCGATCGATCGACGAGCCGCTGCAGCGCATCGAGGTCGATGCGCCGGGCCTCGTGCCGCTCGGCCCACTTGCCCGCGGGGTCGCGGGGGTCGCCCGTGGGCGTGGAGTTGCTGAGCTTCGGGCTCAGGCTCATGAGGTCGAAGGCGATGTCGTCGCGGTCGACGGTGCCGGCGGTCTCGATCGTGATGTGGATGCCGTACCGGGTGAGGGCGTGGGTGAGGGGAGCGAGCTGGGGGAAGATCATCGGCTCGCCGCCGGTGAGGACGGCGTGGCGGACGCCCGACGCGAGGCAGTCCTCGACGAGCGACGCGACCGACCGTTTCTCCCCCTCGGGGTTCCAGCTCGCGTAGGGCGTGTCGCACCAGCGGCAGCGGAGGTTGCACCCGCTGAGGCGGCAGAACCAGCTTGGGACGCCCGTGAGCGAGCCCTCGCCCTGGAGACTGGTGAAGGTCTCGGAGACGAGGACGGTCTCGGACGGGTTGGAGACGGGCAGGGCGGGCACGCCGAACGGTACGGGCCCTAGCTCGCGTCGCCCACGCGGTCGGCGTAGCGGGTGGGGTCGGGCACGCCGGCCTCGGCGAAGCCGTTGCGGCGGATGACGCAGGAGTCGCAACGCCCGCAGGCCGAGCCGTCGGGGGCGGGGTCGTAGCAGGAGTGGGTGAGCCCGTAGTCGACGCCGAGATCGGTGCCGAGGCGGATGATCTCGCCCTTGGTGAGGTCGATCAGCGGCGTGTGGACGCGGATGGGGTCGCCCCCTTCCGGCTCGACGCCCATCTTGGTGGCGAGGTTCACGACCTCCTCGAAGGCGGCGATGAACTCGGGCCGGCAGTCGGGGTAGCCGGAGTAGTCGACGGCGTTGACGCCGCAGTAGAGGTCGCGGGCGCCGAGGGTTTCGGCCCAGGCGCTGGCGATGCTGAGGAAGATGAGGTTGCGGGCGGGGACATAGGTGGCGGGGATGCCGGTCTTCATCTCGCCCTCGTCGCGGTCCTTGGGGACATCGATGGCGTCGGTGAGGGCGGAGCCGCCGAAGAGGCGGAGGTCGAGGGGGTAGACGATGTGCTCCTCGGCGCCGAGGGCGGTTGCGACGCGGGCGGCGGCGGCGAGCTCCTCGCTGTGCCGCTGGCCGTAGCTCATGGAGAGGCAGCGGCAGCGGAAGCCGTCGGCCCGGGCGATGGCGAGGGCGGTGGCGCTGTCGAGCCCGCCGGAGAGCAGGACGACGGCGAGCGGAACGTCCGCGTTGGATTCGCTAGGGGGGGCCACGGCGCGAGTGTACCTTCGGTGCGCGGGAGCGATCGCCCTTGTGCAAGCGGGGGCGGAACGATCCCAACCACCGCGGAACGGGCGCCGCCCAGTCTGCGTCCAAGGGAAAGGACCGGGACATGCCGGATCATCGGACACGCGGATTGCTCGCCGGATTTCTCCTCGGGGCCCTCGTCGGCGGGGGTACGGGCCTGGCGGGGGTCGCGGAGTTTCAGCCCGACACCACGCCCGAGTCGGAGTCGGAGCAGCGGCCGACCGTCGGCGAGCTGCGCTCGCGCTTGCTCGGCTGGCTCGGAAACGCGCCCGAGGACGCCGAGATCGAGCGGGCGCGGGCTCAGTGGGCGGGGTTGAAGGACGCGGCGACGCCGGACGAGCGGGTGCTGATCGACGCGATGCTGCTCTCGCTCGCGGGCGACGCGAAGGGGGCGGAGACGGCCATTGAGAGCGCCGTTGCGAGCAACCCCGAGGATGCGGACACGCACTATGCGCACGGCATGATCGTGCTGCAGCGGCTGACCACCGAGGGGCCCGGGCTGTCGTCGCTGTCGCTCGCGGGGAAGGCTCGCTCGGCGTGGAAGCGGGCGATCGAGCTCGACCCGGAGCACGCCTCGGCACACATGGCGCTCGCGATGTACTACCTCAACGCGCCCGGTATCGCCGGCGGCGACAAGAAGGCCGCCGAGGACCTGGGCGACGCGCTGGTCGCGATGGGCGAGACGGACATGGGCTACACCGTGCTCGTGCAGGCGGCGCTCGGGCGCGGGAAGTGGGCCGACGCACGCGAGCGGCTGGACGCGTGGGTGGCGAAGGCCGACGAGCGGTCCGCGAAGCGGAACGCCTACGCGGTGTACCTCATCGGGCTGGTCCTGCAAGAGGAGAAGACCAAGGACGCGTTCGAGGTCCTGCCCCTGTTCGAGGCGCTGTGCCTCGAGGACGACGCGACGCCGCACTACCTGTGGGGGCGGGCCCTCGTTATGCGTGGCGACCGCGGCGACACGGAAGCGGCGATCGATCGTTTCAGCCGTGCGATTGCCATCAGCCCGGACGCACGCAACTCGCGCTGGTACCTCGCCGAAGCGCTGCGCAAGCGGGACCACGACCGCGAGGCCGCGCGGCACTACGAGGCCTTCGCCGAGCGGTTCCCCGACGACGACCGGGCGAAGGAAGCGACCAAGCTCGCGGCAAAGCTGCGGCGGTAAACGCCTGCAGCGAGCTATCCCGCGAAGACCGCATGAACCCAACCGCAAAACAAGACCGGCCCCCGCGTGTGCGGGGGCCGGCGTCATGCATCAAGCGATGATCAGAAGATCACCCGCGTCCCGCTTAGCGGCGGCGACGGGTAGCGGCGAGGCCGCCGAGGCCCAGGAGGGCCATCGCACCCGGGGCGGGCACGACATTGAAGGTCAGCTCCCAGTCGGCCTGCGGGCCGCCGAACTCGCGGATTTCCATGAAGTAGGTGCCCGGGCCGAGCGAGCTGATCGGGCCACCGATAGAAACATCGAGCAGGTCCTGGCCGACATTGCTGCCGCCCCAACCCGGGCCGAAGATGATCGACGCGCCGGGGATCGAAGCGGCGGCGCCGGTCGAGAAGTTGAAGCCCGAGGTGCCGCCGGCGGCGGGGCTGTAGGCCGACAGGATGATGTCGGTGATCGAGAAGCCCGCGGCGATGTCGATGCGGAACACATCGAAGCCGTCGCTGGGGGGCGTGCCCGGGCCGAGGGTCGAGCCGCGGACGATGTTGGCACCGGCGCCGAGGGCGCCGAGGTTGGTCGGGGCGGTCGGGTCGTTCGACAGGTTGCCGTCGACGCCTTCGTCCCACACGACGGTCTGGGCAGCGGCCGAACCGGCGAGACCGGCCACGGCGACGAGCGCGAGCATCTTCTTCATTGGTGTTCCCTTTTCTTCTCCGCCCCTCCCGGGGCTCTTCAGACATGCGGCACAACCGCCCCGCTGGGTGTTGCCCAGCCGGGCCGGCGGACCATGGCATGTTCGGAAGCCCTTTTTCCTCCGAACAGTTGCATCTCATCACAACCGACACGCGGTGTCAAGGGGCGCGCGGGGTTTTCCGAGGTCATCCGACGAACATGAGCGCTTTGCTTATGCAGCACGGCCCATCCGAGTAGGGATCGCCGGCTCGCGACCGACCGCACCCCTTACCCCGCGTCATGGGCCGGGATCATCTTGTACCGGGCGAACACGCCGCGGGTGATCGCAAACGCCAGCAGCCCGAGCGCCGTGATCCCCAGGAGCCAGGGCCCGTACGGCTGGTCCTGCAGCGTCCGCAGGGCCCCGCCCAGCCCCTCGGCCCGGTCCGGGTTCGCGTTCACCGCGGCCGCGATCAGGAACCCGCCGATGATCCCAAAGACAACAAACCGCGACGCGAACCCCGCCCGACCCGTCGGCTTGACCCACTTGGCCTTGTCGCGATCGACCGCGAGCTCGTCCATGAAGTCGGCCTTGATCGCCTTCTTGAGCTGCATCAGCCCGCCGATCGCGATGCCGACGCCCACCGCCCCGATGATCCACCGCCCCGCCGGCCAGGACATGACCTGAGCCGTCAGGCCCTCGGCCCCGCTGCCACCTCCCCCACTACCCCCACCACCCCCACCTCCGACGCCCGCCCCGAACCAGCCGAACGCGAGGCTGCCCGCGTAGAACGCCAGCCCGAGCTGCATCATCCCGCTCCCGATCCGCCCGGCCCGGATGCCCAACCCCTTCGCGTCCGTCCCGTGCCCCGAGGGATCGGCCAGGCCCTGCCACAGCCGCATCAGCCCGTAGGCCACCAGCCCGATCGCGAGCACCGCGATCAGCGCCGTCCCCCAGTCGCTGCCGGCGATCGCCGAGACCGCCCCCTTTCCGCCCTTGGCCTCCTCGCCCCCGCCCCCGAACGCGGCGTCGATCGCAAAGACCGCCACCAGCGCGTACACCAGCCCGTGGGCCGCGTACCCCACCCGGGCCATGATCTCGAGTTTGTGCTGACGCTTCACCTCGTGCGAGGCGTGACGGATCGCGGCGGTGGCCATGGGGCTTCTCCTTTTCCCGTGGGAAGATTTGGGACGGCCCATCGGGACCGCCGCAAGAAGAAGCTGACCACGCCGGCGTGACCCACCCCTGAGTTGCCCCTGAATCCCCGCTCAGACGAGCTTCCGCAGCGTGCAGGCGTGGAAATTCCGCCCTTCGACCCGGAACTTCCGCTCGAAATTGGTCCCCACCAGCTCCCCCTCCCCCGAACTGGCCGGTTTCTCGAAGGGCAGCCGCTCGAACGGCACCGCCGGGAACCCCCCCGCCCGCCGGGCCGGGCTGTCGTGCTCGGGGGACAGCCAGTGCTCGAAGTGGGCCTCGTCCCAGGCCCAGAGCTCGTCGTGGTCGGTGACGACCCGCAGCTCCCCCCCCGGCTCCAGCACCCGCCAAGCGTCGGCCAGGAACGCGTCCTGCACCACCCGCTTCTTGTGGTGCCGCGGCTTGGGCCAGGGGTCGGAGAAGTACAGATGGATCACCCGCACGATCGCGTCCGGGCAACGCCACCGCAGGAACACCGTCGCGTCCGTGTTCAGGAGCCGCACATGCGTGAGCTGCCCCGCCTGCTGGCGCCTCCGGACGCGGTCGGCCGCGTACAGGCAAAACTCCCGGGCCCACTCGATCCCGAGGAAGTTCGCGTCCTCGTGCATCGCGGCGTGCTGGAGCAGGAAGGTCCCCTTCCCCGACCCGATCTCGAGCTCGAACGCCCGCCCGGGCTCGGGGAACCACTGCCGCGGGTCGAGCCGCCCGGCCGTCGGGTCCTGCGCGATGTCATCGGGCAACGGCGGCAGCTCGACGCCGACGCCGTCATCCGAGAGTGGTTTGCCATGACCGAGTCCGAAGGACATGGGCGGACTGTAGATCGGCTCGGGCGAAATGCCGAGTGGCGAGCCACGGCTCTTCCCCCGAACGGGGCAGTCGGTTCCAATCCTCATCGAATCGACGCAAGGCCAGCGCACGATGGCCCGATAGCCCACAAGAACCGGCGCGGTACGCTCTCCGTATCCATTCGGGTGGAGGTAGCACCATGACTGACCAGGCAACGCCAGGGACGGCGAACGGGGCTGGGGCATCCTCGCGTGACGAGCTGCTCGGGCTCATCGAGTCGCGGCTCGACCGTCAGAGCTTCCAGGATCACCACTGGGTCGGGTCCTTCTGGGACTACCTCGACATCTGCGACCGCCAGCCCGAGGTCCTGCGCAACGCGTACCAGCGCCTCTTCGACGCCGTGCTCGGCGCGGGGTGGGAGCGGTACAAGCTCTTCAAGAAGGACTGCGTCCGCTACCACTTCTTCTCCGACCCCTTCGACGACGGGGCCGACGGGATCTACGGGCTCGACTTCGCGCTCATGCAACTCGTCGACTTCCTCCGCTCCGCGGCCGAGGGCTACGGCACCGACAAGCGCATCCTGCTGCTGCACGGGCCGGTGGGCTCCAGCAAGTCGACCATCGCGCGCCTGCTCAAGAAGGGCGTCGAGGCCTACAGCCGCACGCCCGAGGGCGCGCTCTACTCCTTCAGCTGGCTGCTCGACGACCGCTGCGAAGTCACCGCCCAGGACGGCAACAACCACGAGGCGTGCCGCACGCACGCCTTCCCGAGCCCGATGCACGAGGACCCGATGGTGCTCGTCCCGCGCGACGCCCGCAAGGCCCTGCTCGAGCGCTTCAACGGCAAGTACAAGCCCAAGCACCACTCGGGCAAGATCCGCGTCACGGGCGAGCCCGACCCCTTCAGCCGCAAGATCCTCGAGGACCTGATGCGGTTCTACGACGGCAATTGGCGCAAGGTCATGGAGCATGTCCAGGTCCGCCGCGTCGTGCTGAGCGAGAAGGACCGCGTCGGCATCGGCACCTTCCAGCCCAAGGACGAGAAGAACCAGGACTCCACCGAGCTCACCGGCGACATCA
>CAZTQV010000044.1:0-22912 GCA_964615815.1 uncultured Phycisphaeraceae bacterium
GATCGCCGCCGACATCGGCTACCCAGTCATCATCAAGGCCGCCGCAGGCGGTGGCGGTCGCGGCATGCGCGTCTGCCACACCGAGGCCACCCTCCGCACCAACATCAAGAAGGCCCAGCAGGAGGCCGTCGCCGCCTTCGGAGACGGCTCCGTCTTCATCGAGAAGTTCCTCGAGAAGGCCCGCCATGTCGAGGTGCAGGTGCTGGGCGACAAGCACGGCCACGCCGTCCACCTCTACGAGCGCGACTGCTCCGTGCAGCGCCGCCACCAGAAGCTCATCGAGGAGGCCCCCGGGCCCAACATCGACCGCAAGAAGCGCGACGCCGTCTGCGAGTCCGCCGCGAGGCTCATCAAGTCCGCCGACTACCACGGCGCCGCCACCGTCGAGTTCCTGATGGACGACCAGCAGAACTTCTACATGCTGGAGGTCAACACCCGCGTCCAGGTCGAGCACCCCGTCACCGAGCTCATCACCGGCGTCGACATCGTCCAGACCACCATCAAGGTCGCCGCCGGAGAGCCCCTGCCCTTCCGCCAGAAGGACATCACGGTCAACGGCCACGCCATCGAGCTCCGCATCAACGCCGAGGACCCCGAGAAGAACTTCATGCCGAGCGCCGGCATGATCAACACCTGGCGGGTCCCGGGCGGCCCCGGCGTCCGCCTCGACACCCATGTCGTCCCGGGCTACCGCGTCCCGCCGAACTACGACTCCATGGTCGCCAAGCTCATCGTCCACGGCGCCGACCGCGAGACCGCCATCCGCCGCGCCCTCCGGGCCCTGCGCGAGTACGAGGTCGGCCCCATCAAGACGACCATCCCCCTGCACAAAGAGCTCTTGGTCGACTCCAGCTTCGTCCACGGCGAACTCGACATCCACCTCCTCGAACGCCTGCTCCGCGAACGCTCCAAGGACGCGTGATCATCGGTGGGACGGGCATCCTGCCCGTCCATGTCAATCGCCCGATCGCTCCAACTCCATCGTCACCGCCGGCGTCACCGCGATCGACAGCCGCTGCGCGACACCCTCCACGATCTCCGGCGTCACCGTGCTCTTCGAGTGCCCGTCGTCCATGATGATCGTGTCACCGGAGATCGACATCACCGCCCGCGTGTCCGGGTACCGCCTGCCCCACTTGATCACCGCCTTCAGATCGTCCGCCGACGCACCGGGCGTCACCACGAGCTCCACGCCCCGCGTCCCCGCATACCGCCCAACCAGCGGCCGCAGCTCCGCGCTCAGCTCCCCGCCCGCGCCCGGCTCGCCGAAGAGCGCCGCCTCCACCGCGTCCGCCAGCTCGCTCGCCCGGTACCCGTCGAAGGCGCACAGCACCACTACCAGCCCGTCTTGATCCGGGTACCGCCGCAGCTCGGCCGAGAACCCCCGCACACCCCCGCCGTGCCGCTGCACCACGCCGTGCGGCCCCTCGCTCACGAACCAGCCGAGGGCGTACCCGTTCAGCCCCGGCTCGAAGAGCACCTCCTTCGATGCCTCGCTCAGGACCTCCTCGCCCGCGAGCGCCCGGTCCCACCGCCACAGATCCCACGCGTTCGACACCACCCCGCCCATCCCGCGGTACTGGAAGCCGTACGCGCCGTACGGATGCTCGAGCGCCGACCGCCCCGGCCCCATCCGCGAAGCGCCATAGGCGACGCGCACGCCCTCCGGCGCGTCATCCCCCGTGAACACCGTGCTCTCCATCCCCGCCGGCTCGAAGAGCGCCCGCCGGAGGTAGTCCGCGTACGCCTCCCCCGAAGCGCGGGCGATGACCTCGCTCACCAGCGCGTACCCCTGGTTCCAGTACTCCCAGTGCGTCCCCGGCTCATGCCGAGGCCCGCCCGCGAGGAAAACCGGCAGCACCACCGCCAAGTCTTCGCCCGACCCCCGGCTGTTCGACCCCGGGATGCCCGAGGTGTGCTGCAGCAGGTGCCGCACCGTGATCCCCCGGCTCTCCTCGGGCACGCCCGGCAAATGCTCCGCGATCGGATCATCGAGGCCGAGCCGGCCATCCTCGACAAGCTTCATCACCGCCGCCGCCGTGAACTGCTTCGTCACCGACGCGATCTCGAAGACCGTCCCCGCCGACACCGCGTCCGCGCCCCTCCCCGAAGCAACGAGCGCGACCACCTCCCCGTCCCGCGCACCGAGCACCACCCCCCGGAACCCCGCCCCCTCCGCCGCCCGCACCGCGTCGACGACCGCGAACCCCCGGTCCCCAACGGCAAACTCCTCCCGCCCCTCCTCGACGCCGAGCGGAACCAACGCCGTGGCAAGCACTCCGATCAAGGTCGTCAGCATCCCCCGAGCCTACCGCCCCGCTCCGCGATCGCGTACACCTTCCGCACCGACCCGAGCCGCTTTGCGCCAAAAACACAAGAGGGGGCGTGGCAAGCCACGCCCCCTCCAGGAATCACACAGGAGTCAGACCATCCGCGACCGCATTAGCGGCGACGACGGGTGGCGGCCACGCCGGCCATGCCGAGCACGGCGAGCGCACCGGGGGTCGGGACGGCGTTGCCGACCCAGATCGCCTCGGCCGCGGCCCAGTTGAAGGTGCCGCCGCTGTCGGGGGCGTCCACGACCATCGAGCTGATGCCGGCCAGGTTGATGAACCCGGTGAAGTCGCTCGAGCTGACGGTGTTGACGGTCTGGCTGGTGCCATCGCTCAGGTTGAAGGTCAGCGTCAGCGGGATCGCGCTGAAGGTGATGTCCGAGGCGAAGAAGTTGCCGCCAACGGCCGTCACGCCCGCGCCGAAGTCGAAGCGGATGGCGTCGGTCGCGCTGTTGGTCGACAGGATGCCCGGATCGTTGAACAGGCCGTCGTCGGTGCCGTTGCCGTCGACGAGGCTGTCACGAGCGCCCACGGTCACGCTGTAGCCGTTGCCCGAGAACACCAGGTCGTTCTGCAGACCCGTCGGGATACCGGCGAAGTCATCGAACAGGAACGCGCCCTGCAGCTGACCAACGAACGCGGCCTGGTTGTTGAAAACGGTCGACTGGCCGAAAGCGGCGCCCGCGAGCGCAGCCACAGCAACGGCAGAAAGCGAAAGCTTCATGGTCTTATCCCCTCTTTTCTCCGAACTGACGGCGACACCGCACCGTGCGGCCGTCGCCCCTTTTCTCCACTAGCACGGCGAGAATAGCACGCCCACCCCGCCGCGAAAACCCCCTATCCCGCGATTGCCAACAAAATCACAGATTGATTGGCAACCGCCCCCTCCGCCCCAAAATCGCCCCACACCCCCCGGCCGCCCCCAAAACGCAGACGGGACGAGCCAAAGGCCCGCCCCTCGCGTCTGCTCCGATGTCCGCAAACCCGGCCGACCTCGGCCCTGTTTCTTTCTGCCCGGGCCTCAGCCCCGACGACGCCGCACGCCCAGCAGCCCCGCCCCAGCAAGCATCGCGACGCCCGCCGGCGTCGGCACCCGCGTGATGCTGAAGTCGTCGTACCACGCCGTGTCGTTCCCCGGCCCCGCGAGCCAGAGCGTCGCCTCGCCGAAGAAGTTGCTCGCGCCCGCGTCGATCGCCACGCCGCTCACGATCGCCTGACCGTTCAGCACCACCGCGTAGGTCCGCGTCGCGTAGTCGATGTCGAGCCCGAAGGTGAACCACTCGCCCCGGCTCGCCGTGGCTTGGCTGTTCACCTCGACCCCCGTCGCACCGTCGTAGTAGAACACCTGGTTGTTCGCCCCCACATACGCGTACGCCGCCAGGTTCACCGCGTTGTCGTAGATCTGCACACCCCAGTTGTCCGACCGCTCCGAACGCGTGATGTCCTCGATCAGCGTGTCGTAGCGAACGCGAACCGTCGTCTCCGGTCCCGCCGCCGCGTCAAAGTTGAACCCCTTGCGGAACCAGAAGTTGCTCCCCTGCTGCGGAGCCGCGTCGATCTCGAGCGCCTGCGCCCCGTTCCGCACCACCTGCCCCTGGATCATCGCGTTCACCGGGTCGACGAGGAACTCGGCCTCCCAGTCGTCCTGCCCGTCCAGCTGCCCCAGCCCGAACGCAGGCGCCTCGAACCCCGTCGCGTACACCGTCGTCGCCGCCGACGCCGTGCCCGAAGCCAAGAGCCCAGCACCCACGCCCACGCCCACCCCAACACCGGCCACGACCGACCACATCGTCCGCTCGCCACGCATGTGGAGATCCTCTCTGCTCGTCTCAGGGCCCGGCCGCCGAAGCTTCCTTCCAACGACCGCGCCAGGTGTGCTCGCCGGGACGGCCCGCGGATCACCTAAACAGGGTGGGCCCGCGCAGCATCCCCTCCGCACAGAACATGCCCGCGCAACCCGCACTCGGCCACCAAACCGCCGGATTCGCCCCGCTTTCCCCGCTCACCCACACCGCCCCGCACACGCTCCAAGCCCCGCCCACGGCTCCCCCCGCCCCGTCACTTCACGCACATCACCACGACCTCCAGCGGCATCGTCCCCGCCGTCAGCCGCGTCTGCCCCGACACCGCCGCCGGCACCACCACCGTCCGCCCCGGGTCCACCCCCTCCGCGCGCCCCTCCCCGGCAGAGAGCCACCCCGACCCCTTCGTCCCCACCACGATGCAGCACTGCCCCTCGTGCATGTTCACCGACCCGCCCGGCGGCACCCGCATCGCCCCCATCTGATACCAGTCCGTCTCCGACAGCACCCCCGACGACACCCCATCCCCGAGCCGCGTCGCCGCCGGCGCCCGAGGCTCATCGAACGAGATGCACGCCAGCGCCTCCTCCACATGCAGCTCCCGACCCCCGCGCCCGTACTCCGCCGCCCAGTCGTACACGCGGAAAGTCGTATCGCTCGGCGTCTGCACCTCCAGCACCAAGACCCCCGCCCCGAGCGCATGGCAGGTCCCGCTCGGCAGCGTGTGACACTCCCCCGCCACCGCCGGCACCGCGTGCAAATGCTCGACCACCGACCCGGAACTGATCGCCTCGCGGAACCGCTCCGCGCTCAGCCCGTCCCTCACCCCCGTGTAGATCAGGGGATCCCCGCCCACCACCGGGTGCTCCACCGCCTCGGCCTCCAGCACCACCCAGCTCTCCGTCTTCAGGTGCGCATCATCATGCTGCGCCGCGTACTCCGGGCTCGGGTGCACCTGCACGCTCAGGTGCTCCCGGGCATCGAGCAGCTTCACCAGGAGCGGGAACGCCGGCCCCCCGGACGCCGTCGCTCCATCCCGCACCCGCGCCCACGCCTCATCGCCCAGAAGATCCGCACCCCACGCCGCCACCGCCTCCCCGATCGCCCGCCCCTGCATTTCACCCCGCGCGATCAACGACCGCGCCTCGCCCCCGCCCCCGCCCGACGCCGCCGTCTGCGCGAGGTCCGCCACCTCCCAGCTCTCGCCGTACGACTTCCCCGGCTCGAGCCGTTTGCCGTACCGCTCGAGTCGCCGCCCACCCCAGACTTTCTCCTTCAAAATCGGATCGAAGGTCAAGAGATAAGGGCTCACGCCGCTCATGGCTATCCCCAGGCAAGCAGACGCCAGAACAGCACGCCCGCCGACTCACTCACCCGACGCATCAGAACGCCGGTCCTCTCCCCCGTCGTCAGCTTTCGCCGCCCGACGAACGGCCCGCGCGAACGCCGACCCGTCCAACCCCCGCGCACCATAGGCCCCGGGGTCTTCCCGGTCCTCCTGCCTCATCCACGGCAGGAACGAGACCGCACCCGATCCAGGGGTATATACCGTCTGACCCACGAGACCGATGCGTTCCAACGCCTCCTTTGTCAGGTCAAATCCCGATTCGTCGGAAGCGACGCCCGAACGCACACCCTCACACCGGATCAGGTCGTTTCCGGCTTCTCGTGCCGCTGCAACCGGCACATCTCCCCACCATCGGGTTTTCCCTAAGGAGTGCGTCAGAACCCGCGCCCACCCCTTCCGCCCCGTCGGGCCCACCACCACCACGCCGAACCGGTCCAGCCGCGTCGCCCACCGGAACGCCCGCTTGGAGAGCCCGGCCAGCCGCTCACCACGCACCCGAAGCTCCGCCGCCCGCTCGAAGTCCATCGCCGCCGCCGCCGCCCGCATCGCCGCCTCGGCGCGCGTGAGCTCCCCCTCGACGCCGCACGCCGCAAGCGACAAGGCCTCGCCCACCCGCCCCCGGTACGCCTCGATCGGCTCGCTCCCGTCGCACGCGGCCGGGCACCCCATCTCCTTGTACGCGCACGCCCGCGCCTTGGGCCGCTCGGCCAGCAGCTTCGGCTCCCGGCACAGCTCGAAGAGGTCGTCGAGCTTACGCCCGTACTTCGCCGCCGCGTCCTTCGTCTGGATCGGCCCGATCAGCGTCGCCGGGTCCATGCCCATCGCCTCGCCCGCGTGCAGCTTCCGCCACGCCGGCGCATGGTCCGAGGGATCCAGCCGCAGAAACCACCCGCGCCATCGGTCCAGCGCCGCCGCGTACGACGCCGGCGTCAGCTCACGAGCCCACTCCAGGTACGCGCAGTCCGCCTCGAACATCGACCCCAGCCGCACCGCCCGCACCCGCGTCACGACCTCGGACAGATCGGCCTTCGGCCCGTCCGTCTCGACGAGCCGCCGCCGCGCGAACGCCCGCAGGTCCCCCGTCGCCGCCACCTGCACGGTGCCCCGCGCCCCATCGAGCGCGATCACCCCGTGCGCCGCCGGCAACATCTCCGACACCGCGCGATCGACCGCCCCCCGCCCCTCGCCCCCATCGGGACGCGAGACAGGAACCGGCAGATCAAACTCGATCTCGAGCGGCGGGCGATCGATGGTTCGCCCCCTCACGCATCAGGCGTCGAACTTCGTCCCGAACGCCATCCCGGTGATCCGCGACTCGAACGCGATCTCCCCGCCCACGATCCCCTGCACATCGGAGACGAACCGGCGACGCCCGTTCTTCACCTCCTGGCACAGGATGAACAGGTCCTCGCCCGGGTGCACGCTCCGGCGGAACACCGCGTCCTCGATGCGGAGGAACGCCGCGTCCGTCGGCTTGTCGCGCAGGCTGTTCCACAGGTAGCACGCCACCTGCGCGCCCGCCTCGACCATCAGCACACCCGGGAGCATCGGGCGATTCGGGAAGTGCCCCCGAACCCAGAATTGGTCCCCACGCACCTCGTACAACCCGATGGCCCGCTTGCCATCGGGGCTCATGTGCACGATCGCGTCGAGCAACGCCATCTCGAACCGGTGCGGGTTCACCACCTCGATCGCCGCGCGGTCAGCAACGCGCGCCGACAGGTCGATCCCCGTCAGGTCGAACAGCGGCCTGTGACGATCGCCGCCCGCCTCGCCGGGGTCACCCCCGGCAGGCGTGTGGTCATGCTGGGTGGGCGCCGTGGTCACGAGGGCGAGGCTTCCCGGCTGTCCAGCATCTCCTGGCGGATCTGCTGGGCGAGGTTCTTCACCTCCTGCATCGCCTTGCGGACACGCGTGCCGGCCGCCTTGTTCCCGCCCTTGCCCTTCTCGTAGTCCTCCTTGATCGACGCGATGAGTTGCTCGACCTGCTGCAGTGAATCCACGCTTCCACCTCGTTTCCACGCCACGGGTCAACCCGGGCGATCGTCACTTCTCGGACCGGACGCACGACGCATCCGGGTCAGGCCCGACACCGGGAAACCCGGCCTCAGGGGACCCTCATTGTTGCCCGAAGGGGCCGCCCTGCCAACTGCGGGCTGACAAATCCAATCATACACCGAAAATCTCCGCCCCGCCCCGCTCCGGAGCGTCCGTCAGATCCACCCCCGCTCCGCCGCCGCGTCCAGCTTCGTCAGCGCCGAGCGCAGGTACACCGGGTCCCCCTCCGACCCGTAGAACGCCGGGCTCGTCGCCGCCATCAGCACCCGCCGCACCTCCGCCAGCTCCGCCGCGTCCGTCCCGTTCTCGAGCCCCTGCGCCGCCCGCGCATCCGCAAGCTGGCTCAGCGGATCGATCCCCCGGAAGAGCGGCTCCCGCCCCCAGAACAGCCGCTCCAGGTACAGCGCATCCTCCACCCAATGCCCCGAGTGCACCATCGCCAGGTCGATCAGCACCCCCTCCATGTGCCCGACGCTCGCCGGCAGCCCGTCCTCCATCCGGCACGACCGACACCGCCGCTGCAGCACATTGCCCGGGTGCAGGTCCCCGTGACACCAGGTCAAAGTCTCCCGCGCCTCCCACCGCTCCAGAAGCGTCCCAAGCCGCGCCCCCACCCGCCCGATCCGATCCAGCCACCGCCCCTCGTCCTCGATCCCGTTGTCCGCCGCCCGCTCCGCCGACTTCTCCAGCAGCCGCGCCCAATTCGGCGCCGCCGGCCGGTCCCGCTCCCCCGGCTCCCGCACCTCCTGCGCCAGCCGATGAAACCGAGCCGCCGCATCAAACAATCGAATGAACGCCGTCCGCCCCTCCGCCGCGCTCGACCCCTGCACCAGGTCCACCAGCGGCTCCCCCGACACCCGTTCCACGATCACCCAAGCCGTGTCGTACCCCCCCAGCTCCGTCCCCCCCGCCAGCACCCGCGGCACCGGCAGATGCTCGGCCTCGAAGCTCAGCCACTGCATCGGGTCCGTCTCGCCCAGCTTCGTCGACCAGTAAAACTCCCGATACCCCACCGGCACCTTCGCGATCGCATCGATCACCGACCCATCCGGCAACCGCCAGTGCGTGTACCCCGTCGCCGCACCCGACCGCTGCCAGGGCGTCGTGAACCACTCGATCTCCCCCAGCTTGTCCCCGCACGCCTCGTGCAGCGCCGGCCCCAGCGACTGCCCCAGCCCCCCAGAGGTCGCCAGCCCGTCCACCTCATCCACCGCGTGCGGCCCATCGTCCTCATCCGGCATCGGCAAGGGCGAAGCCGCAATCCGAGGCGACCCCCGATGCTCCTCCGGCGCAGTTGGCGACCGCCCACCCACCTCACCACCCATCCCGGCACTCATCCCACCCCGCCCGTTCATCCCCGTCGGCTCACCGCCCGATCCCGCCGTCGTTCGCGAAGCGTCCCGCATCGGCCTCCCTTGCCGCTCCGGCCGTCCCACGCCCCCAGGGCGCGTCTCACCAACCCCACAGCCTACACGCCCCCCGCCGGCCCACCAACCCCGCTGACATCAAGCCCCTCATACAACGCCACAAGCCGCTCTACAGGCAGGTTCTCGGCCCGATCCGTCGCCGAAACCCCCGCGGGCCACCCCTCTTTCAGCGACCACCCCATCTGCCGCACATGCGCCCCAAGCTGCTTCCGCCGCCCCGCAAACACCTTCTGGATGAACTCCGCAAACCCCGCCAAGTCCCCCGTCAACGCCTCCCCCCGTTCCACCACCACCATCGCGCTCTCCACCCCCGGCTGAGGCCAGAAACACCCCGGCCCCAGCACCGCCACCCGCCGGCTCACCGCCGTCGCCCCCGCCACCACGCCCAGCGTCCCGTAGGTCTTGCTCCCGGGCCCCGCGAGCAACCGATCCGCCACCTCCCGCTGAATCGTCACCGCCATCGACACACACGCCGGATGCCGACACAGCAAGGTCAGCATCAACGGCGTCCCCGCGTGATACGGCAGATTCGCCACCAACCGAAACGCCTTCCCGTCGCGCTGCGCATCCACCGCCGCCATCACCGCGGGGTTCACCGCACGCTTGCTCTCGAGACAGTCCGCATGGATCAGCGTGAACCGCCCCTCGTACTTCTCCATCAGCCGATCACGCAGCAACTCCGCCAGCGCATCGTCCAACTCCACCGCCACCACCCGGCACCCACGCTCGAGCAAAGTCTCCGTTAGCGTCCCCGTCCCAGGACCGACCTCCAGAACCACATCCCCCTCCCCCGCCCCCGACTCATCGACGAGCCGCTGCAAGAGATTGTGATCCACAAGAAAGTTCTGTCCGAGCGACTTCTTCGGACGAAGCCCCCGCTCATCCAGCATCGCCCGGATCTCAGCGAGCGTCTGCAACTACCACTCCCCCGCCAGGATCAAATCGATCGCCCGCGCAAGCCCATCCTCCGCGTTCGTCGTCGTCACCCGGTCCGCCACCGCCTTCGCCGCCTCCACCGCGTTCCCCATTGCGATCCCGAGCGCCGCCCCGCGCAGCATGTCCACATCGTTCGTCTCGTCCCCGATCGCCGCGACCCGCGACAGATCGATCCCGAGCCGCCCCGCGTGCCGACCGATCGCGCCCCACTTCCCCGCCCGCGTGTCGAAGACCTCCACCACATGCACCCGCCGCTGCCGCTCCCCGTCATCGCGATTCGACAGCATCGCCGGCGCCGCGACGGTCGTGAAGCGATGCAGCAGCGCCCGCTCCCCCAGCTCCCGCTGCAGCGTCACCGTCAAAGGCTCCGCCTCTTCATCAACAGCCGTGCACCCCACCCGCACCGTCAGCTCTGGGCAGTCGTCGTCCTCCAGACGATCCACCGTCCGCACGCTCACGCCCGTCATCTCGAACCACCACTTCAGCACCGGGTCCGCCTCGGCCGCCCCCTCCCCACGCACCACGAGATAGTCGTACCCCGCCGCGTCCGCGTCCTTCAGCACCGCCGCCACATGCCCGTGCCCGTGGATGTGCTCCACCGCGTCCCGCACCAGCCAGCCCGGCATCACCGCCCGGTCGATCGTCTTGCCCGACCGCGCCTCCGCCGTCACCGCCCCGCCCGCGACGACCACCGCCCCATCGTGATCGATCGCCCGCAGCACCCGCCCGCTCTCAACGAGCCCCCGCCCCGTCGCCGGCAGGATCGTCAACCCCGCATCCCGCGCCCGCGCCACCGCCCGCGCATTGGCATCACTCACCCGCCCGTCCGGCCCGAGCAAGGTCCCATCCAGATCCACCGCCAACAAGTCATACCGAAGCGCCATACCCCAGAGTAGCGCAACCCCCAGTCACAACACGACCCGAGCGCACCACCTCGACCGCACCACCCCGACCGCACCACCCCGAACTCATGGAGCCCCGAGCGTAAGCGAGCGGGCTGAAAGTGCTCCCAATTCCGACATGTCGGCCCACCCGGTGCCAC
Organism: uncultured Phycisphaeraceae bacterium; assembly: GCA_964615815.1. GTDB lineage: Bacteria > Planctomycetota > Phycisphaerae > Phycisphaerales > UBA1924 > DAIQNV01. Next base: position 10,947 of record CAZTQV010000044.1, read on the forward strand.
TCACCTGGCTCTCCAGATCAGTGCCAATCAACCACAGATCAACGCACCCCCCCGGTGCCCCGAACCGCCGCAAAGCGGCGCTTCGGGCCGATCAACCCCCCACGCCGCTCAACACCCCCAAAAGCCGTTTGCCGTTTGCCGTTTGCCGTTTGCCCCTCGCCCCTAAATCCCCTCCGGCTCCGGCCCACAAATCCGCTCCGCGCTCGGCCCGAAAGTAATCGCGTTCTTCCCCGCCCGCTTGCTCTGGATCGCAAGCTCATCCGCACGCGCAAGCAGACTTTCCGCGTCCGCCCCGTCCCACGGATAAGTCGCAAGCCCGCCCGAGATCGTCAGCCGGCCCGCCGCCTCGCGACCCAGCTTCGGGAACTCGCGCTCCCGGATCTTCTGCTGCACCCGCTTCGTCAACACATACACCGACTCCGGCGGACGGCTCGAAGGATTCCGCGGCCCCGTCGGCTCGAAGAACACCACCGCGAACTCATCACCACCGATGCGGCACACCCGGTCGCTCGGACGGATGACGCTCCGCAAGACCCGCACCATCTCGATCAGGATCTCATCGCCCGCCGGATGACCGAAGCGGTCGTTGTACCCCTTGAACCCGTCGATATCGAACATGAGCACCGTCAGGCTCAGCCGGTCCTGCCGCGCCCGCGACATCGCGCTGTCCAGGTACTTGTCGAAGTACCGCCGGTTCCACGCACCCGTCAAAGGATCGGTGAACGCCGCCTTGCGCAGCCCCCGGCTCTGCCGGCTCAGCCGAAGCCACCCCGCCAGCCACGCCGCGTGCGGGCTCAGCTTCGCCAGCGTGGCCCGGTCCGCGTCTGCAGCGATCAAGGTCCCAAGGGGGTGCCCCTCCCACACCACCGGCACACCCGTCCGCGGCTCATCGTCTTCATCGCGCGGGTCCACCGGCAGGAAGTCGATATCCCGCCGACCCACCCGCTCACGCAGCAGCTCGAGCGCCAACGGAAGCGGGTCCTGCCCCCGGATCACCGCCGTCACCAGGGAGCGATCCCCGATCGCCCACGCGCCGCTGACCGGCTCGGCTTCGGGCTCAGCACGCCCGCCACCCGAACCCACCCGCGGCTCGATCCCAAGCCCCGACGCCGTCGAGATCAAGGGCGCATCATCATCCGCATCGTCCTGCCGCCGCTCGTCGTCATCAAGACCGAACGAAGCCGCGGGCACCGGCGTCTTCGCACGCGGCATCTTCGGCTCGGGCGCCGGCTTGGGCGGCATCGCCGCCGGCTTCACCACCGCGTACGCGTCGCGCTCGTCGTCATCGCGCGATTCCTCGCGCGTCCCGAAGACCGCGCCGAGAGCCGCCCGAGGCTCCCGCTCGTCGAACTCCGCGTCCCACCACCGCATCGCCGCACGGTCAGCATCGCCCGCGTGCCCGTTCGACCGCTCCGGCCCCGTCACCCGCACGATCCGCGCCTCGGGGTCCGCCAGCCGGATCGCGTCCGCCAGCTCCTCGCCCGGTGCCTCGATCTGCGCGGCCCGCCCGAGCACCACCACGCTCCCGCCCGGGCTCACCCCGTCCTCAGGGAGAGAGATCTCCCCGATCGCCTCCAGCACCGTCGCCACCCGGATCACCTTCACACCAGGAGTCCGCTGCAGCACATCCTCCGCAGGCGTCCGGCCCACCAGGACCACCCGCCGCGCATCCGCCGCGCTCGACGATCCGAGGTTCTCCGTGTGGAAGCTTCCCGTGCTCATGTCGCCCTTCGATGAGCCCCCGGGAGGGGGCACCGGCCACTACTAGCACACGCCGAAACGACCCCGGCGTCAAGCGGCACCCGTCAAACCGGGCAAACCCGGGGGCCTGCAACCCTTACGAACGGTCCTCATCGCGCCACTCATCCGCGAGCAGCATCGATAACTCTTCATCGGTCAGCGCCACCGGCGACTCGACCGACGATTCCGGGGATCCGTCCTCGCCCGAACCGGACCCGGGATCCCCATCGTTCTCGGACCCGTCCGCACCCGTTTCGCGCGGCTTCTGCGCCCCCCGGGCCTTGGGCACCGCCGCCTTCGGCAAACCGCTCCCCCCGCCCCCGCCCCCACCCGGCTCGTCGTCCGGGTCCACCAGCTTCAGCGCCGGACCCGCCATCCCCGAGTCGTTCGTGTCCGCCGCCGCCACCGGCGCCGCCCGGCCCCACGCCTCGAGGTCGCTCGGCTCCACCGCCCGAAGCTGCGGCGACCCGTCATCCACATACATCCAGCAGGTCACCGACGGCAGGTACAGCTCCGCCGCATCAATCAACGCCGCCGCCAGCCGAATCCGCGAAGGCTCGACCAGCAGCAGGATCAACGGCGCATCTTCCACCTCACCCGTCAGCGCGCACAGCATCGCCATCGCCCGATGCGCGCCGGAACACCCGGACACTTCGATCCCACGGCGCACCAGGGCCGAAAGCAGCCCCTCCGGCACGGATTCCGCAGGATGGTGCACAAGCACGCATCGGGCCGGGTGTGTTGAAGCCTCACTCGACGCCCCCGGCGACATGGGGGGATTGTAGAGAGTTCCCTTGGTCTGTTGAGGAAGAAGCGCGGGAGTTGCGCAGGTTGTCTCCCGTACTTGGGTGGATGTTGTGCCCGGTTCAGGGGCGGTCTTTGCCTTCATTGACGAACGGTACCACCCCGGGCCAACTTCTCCAGATTGCCGAGCCTTCTCAGCTTCTGATCAGGGCGAAGCACTCATTTGCGACGGCCTGCGCGCCGTCGCTGGGCGGGTGCGATTGCAAGGCCGTTCGCATCGTGTTCAATCGCTCGGGATCACGCACGAGATCGAGGAGGATCGCGCCGGCGTCTGCGAGGTTGGCGTCTGGGTCGATGTGGTCATCGGCGAGGACCGCGCCGCCCAAGTCGATGAGCGGCCGGGCGTTGTGGGCCTGGTGGCGGTCGGCGTGGTGGGGGTAGGGCAGGATCAGGGCGGGCACGCCGGCGAGGGCGATCTCGTTGATCGAGCCCGCGCCCCCGCGGGAGACGATCAGATCGGCCGCGGCGTAGGCGTCGCCGATGGGGTTCAGGAACGCGCGGACGAGGACCGGAACGGACGCATCTGCAACCGCCGCGCGGGCCTCGGCCTCGCCCGCGGCGCCGCATTGGTGGACGATTTGCCAGCCGAGGCGGTCGAGTTCCGGGCCGTGTGTGCGCACGAGGGCGCTGATGAACTGGTTGATAGAGCGAGCGCCCTGGGAGCCGCCGAGGACGAGGATTGTGCGCCGTGTGTCATCGACGCCGAGCGCGCGCGCGGCCGCGTGCCGCGCGCGCACGGGCCGCGCCTCCGTGCGCACGATCGGATCGATTTTCACCCAATCGGGGAGGTCGCCGGGGGCGGCGCTGAGGCGCGCGGCCGCCCCGCGCGCGAGGAGTTTGGTGGCCTTGCCGGGGGGATTGTCGAGGGCGACGAGGACGAGCGGCACGCCGGCGAGTTTGCACGCGCGGGCGGCGGGGACGGCGACGAAGCCGCCGGTGGAAACGGCGACCATGGGCGGGCCGACGGCGGCGCGGAGCTCGTCCTGCACGCGGCCCACGCAGGCGGGCCAGCTCATGAGGAGCTTGGCGAGGGCCGTGGGGCGCGGCGAGAGGGTGCGGGCGGGGATGGGGACGACGCGGTCGACGCGGCCGGCGTCCCGCGCTTCGTTCAGGATGTTGAGATCGACGGGGCGTGTGGAGCAGACGGCGATGATGTTCGCGTCGGCCTGTTTTTTCAGTTCGTCGGCGATGGCGAGGAGGGGGTAGATGTGCCCGCCGGTGCCGCCGCCGAGGAGGAGGGCGGTGAGCTTCATGCGGGGACCGAACGGGTCTTCTTGACGGGGGCCGGCTGGTCTTCTTCGAGTCGGATTGTGCCGGCGGCGCGGTCGCGTTCGGTGGCGCGGTCGATGGCGGCGACGATGCCGAGCATGAAGGCGGTGAGGATCCAGCCGGTGCCGCCGGAGCTGAGCAGGGGGAGGGCGATGCCCTTGGTGGGCCCGAGGCCGGTGACGACGAAGAGGTTGATGGTGGCCTGCATGGCGATGGTGGCGCCCACCCCGAGCGCGACGAGGCGGAGGATGGGGCTGGTGGCCTTCTGGGCGACGCTGAGGACAGCGGTGACGAGCAGGGCGTAGAGCGTGACGACGATCATCGCGCCGGCAAGGCCCAGCTCTTCGCAGATGATGGCGAAGACGAAGTCGGTGGTGTCCTCGGGGAGGTAGCCGAACTTCTGGAGGCCGTGACCGAGGCCCCGGCCGAAGGGTCCGCCGCCGGCGATGGTGGCCATGGACTGGATCATGTGGTAGCCGTCGCCCTGCGGGTCGGCGAAGGGGTCGAGGAAGCTGGTGAGTCGGCGGACTCGATAAGGCGAGTGGACGATGAGCGCGACGACGGCGGCGGCGCCGGCGGGGGCCATGAGGGCGAACTGCCAGAGGCGAGCGCCGCCGGCGATGAGGACGAGGACGCCGGCGCTCGCGATGAGGACGCCGGTGCCGAGGTCCTCGATGGCGATGAGGGCGCAGATGAGCCCGAGGAGGGCGAGGCCCGGCAGGAGGCCCGTGAAGAAGCGGTGCATGCGGCCCGAGACGCGGGCGGCGTAGACCGCGAGGACGATGACCATGCCCCACTTGACGAGCTCGGAGGGCTGGAAGGTGCCCATGCCAGGGACCTTGAGCCAGCGGTGCGAGCCGTTGACGGCGTGGCCGACGCCTGGGATGTAGACCGCGAGGAGCAGGGCGGCGACGGCGAGGAGGACGCCGACGAGGGCGACGAGGCTGCCGCCGAAGGTGGCGTCGCGGTCGTCCTCGACGCCGGAGGCGAGGAGTCGGACGGGGAGGAAGAGGCCGACGAGGAACGCGGCGGCGGCGAGGCCCATGTAGATGGCGGATCGGCCCGTGAGGATCGACCAGAGGGAGACCTGGTCGGGCGAGACGCCCAGGTCGGGCCCGCCGCCGTCGATGGCGACGGGGCTGACCCACATGGAGGCGGAGTTGACCATGACGACGCCCAGCACGAGCAGGGCGAGCGCGGCAACGGCGATGACCTCGCGGGCGCGGACCATGGGGGGGTTATCGGTAGGGCGGGGGAAGGGGCTGGAAAGAGGCGGAGGGGATCGGGGATCGGCCATCGGCCATCGGGGGAAAGGCGGGGGCGGAGGGATCAGGGATCAGGCATCAGGCAGCAGGCATCAGGGATCAGGCATCAGGCAGCAGGCATCAGGGACCAGGCATCAGGCATCGGGGAGCGGGGCGTGGTGCTGGGATGTGGCGTCTCGGGTTTGTGGGGAGATGGGGGAGTGATGAGGCTCGGAGAATGGGAGGTGCTGCGCTTGGGGAGCCCCTCTCCTGTCGCTGCCCGACATCCTCTCCCCGCCCCACCCCGAGGGGAGAGGAAGCCCGAAGCGCCGCTTTGCGGCGGTTCGGGGCACCGGGGGAGATGCAGTGGCTGGCGAGCAGCCAGTGGCACAATTGCAAGGGGGCACTACCCGCTTTGCGGATAGTGGCACCGGGCTGCGAGTTCTGGGCACCGGGGGGACGGGCTTTTTTTGTGGGAACGGTGAACCGGGCTTGTTTTGGCGAGACTCTGTTGTGGGAGTCTTTGCATGGCGCGGCGTGAGCCCTCGCGGGACACATCCCGGGTTCTGGATGAGTGGCTGGTGCTGGGTGCGCAGTGCGGGGATGAGCGGGCGTTCGCGAGGCTCGTTGAGCGGTGGCAGGGGCGGGTGCTTGTGTACGCGTACCGGCTGACGGGGGACCGGTCGGGGGCGTTGGATGTGGCGCAGGAGGCGTGGGTGGGCGTCGCGCGGGGGATCCGGCGGCTGGAGGACCCGGCGGCGTTCCGCGGGTGGGTGTTCGCGATCGTGCGGCGGCGGGCGGGCGACTGGGTGCGGCGGCGGCGGCGGGATCGGGTGGGGTTTGCGCTTGGGGGCGTCGAGGCGGACGCGCCGGGCGACGGGGTGGGCGGAGAGGTGCGGGCGGCGTTGGCTCGGCTCGACGCGGATGAGCGGGAGCTCCTGGTGCTGCGGCATGTGGATGGGCTGAGCGTGTTGGAGCTGGCGGCGGTGCTGTCGGTTCCGGTGGGGACGGTGAAGTCGCGGTTGTTCGCGGCGCGGGCGCGGTTGCGCGGGCTGCTGGAGAACGAGGTCTGAGACCAGGGTTGAAAGGAGCGGGCGATGGCACGCGATGATGTGGACGGGCGGGTGCGCGAGGCGATGAGCGAGAGCGATCGGGCGTTGCTTGAGGAGCTGGAGTCGGAGGAGGGGCTGGCGGAGATGATGGCGGGGACGCTGCGCGGGCGGATGCGGCGGTGGGTGGTGCTGATGATGGTGGTGGCGTTCGTGTTCCAGGGGATGGTGTTCTGGTGCGCGTGGGAGGTGTACAGCGCGGAGACGGCGCTCGACGCGGTGCGGTGGGGGGCGCTCGGGCTGTGGTTCGCGATCGCGGTCTTGGGGACGAAGATCTGGTGGTGGCAGGAGATGCACAAGCACTCGGTGCTGCGGGAGGTGAAGCGGTTGGAGGTGCGGGTGATGCGGGGGTGAGGGCGTGGCGTTGTTGGTTGTTGGGGAGATGGGCGAGCGATGAGGCTTGGAGTTGGTGGAGGCGCTGCGCTTGCGTAGCCCCTCTCCTGTCGCTGCGCGACATCCTCTCCCCATCGGGGAGAGGAAGCCCGAAGCGCCGCGTTGCGGCGGTTCGGGGCACCGGGAGGAGACGCACTGGCTGACGAGCAGCCAGTGGCACCCAATGGTGAAGACGCGTTCAGCGGAACATGGGGAGGCTAACGCGCTTCGCCAGTTCGTCGGTGGGGACGGCGATGAGGTCGTAGCCGTCGGCGCCGATGATGGTGCAGCGGACGAGTTCGCCCGGGCTCAGGCGTTCGCGGCTTTGGACGAAGGTGTTGGCGTCGATCTTGGGGGCCTGGAAGTAGGTGCGGCCGGCGGAGATGTGGCGGCCTTCCTCGTCCTGGCCCTTGGGGTCGTCGATGAGGACATCGAAGCGGAGGCCGGTGTTCTCGGGGTCCTCGGGGTCGAACTGCTCGGCGAGGAACTCGTTCTGCTCGAAGCAGAGGCGCTGCTGGAGCTCGAGGATCTCGGCCTGGCGGCGGCGCTTGATGTCGTCGGGGACGGCGAGGGCGGGGTCGGTTTCCATGCGGCCGGCGGGCGTGCCCTCTTCCTTGCTGTAGCGGAAGACGCCGACGGCTTCGAAGCCGACTTCCTCGATGAACTCGAGGAGCTGCTGATGGTCGGCCTCGGTCTCGCCCGGGAAGCCGGTGATGAAGGTGGTGCGGACGGCCATTCCTGGGACGCGGTCGCGGAGTTTCAAGATGAGGTCGCGCTGGAGGTCGGCGCGGACATGGCGGCGCATGGCGGTGAGCATGTTGTCGGAGGCGTGCTGGAGGGGGATGTCGAGGTAGGGGATGAGGTGGCCGGTTTCGCAGAGCTTGGCGAAGGCGTCGATGGTTTCGTCGCCGAAGGTGGTGGGGTAGGCATACATGAGTCGGAGCCAGCCGCGGCCGGTTTCCTGGCTGACGACATCGGAGAGGGACTTCAAGAGTTTGGGGAGGCCGGCGCGGTAGGGGTCGGCGCCGTCGACCTGGTGGAGGCCGGTGCCGATGTCGTCGCCGTAGCTGGTGGTGTCCTGGCCGATGAGGAGGAGTTCGAAGGCGCCGTCGCGGAGGAGTTCGCGGGCTTCGGTGAGGATTTCGGGCTCGCGCTTGGAGCGCATTTTGCCTCGGATCGAAGGGATGGTGCAGAAGGCGCAGGCCTGGTTGCAGCCCTCGGAGATGCGGAGGTAGGCGTAGTGGCGGGGGGTGAGGCGGAGGCGGGCGGCGTCGGACTCGAAGTAGCCGATGCCCTTGCCGTCCTTGCCCTGGACGGTGAGGCCGACGGTCTGGGCGCCGGTGGACTCGGCCTTCACCAGGGCGTTGGCGCTGATCCAGTACCTGGGGCCCTTGTCGACTTCTTCTTCGATAGTGGTGCGCTGGGGGGCGAAGCCTCGGACGGCTTCGATGATCTTGTCGCGGTCGAAGACGCCGACCATGGCGTCGATGCCGGGGGCCCAGTCGAGCATCTTGGCGCGGTGTCGCTGGACGAGGCAGCCGGCGACGACGACGCGCTTGACCTCGCCTCGCTCTTTGGCGGCGAGGGCTTCCTTGATGACGCCGAGTGATTCCTGCTTGGAGGCTTCGAGGAAGCCGCAGGTGTTGATGACGACGGCGTCGGCGGGGGTGATGCGCCCGGAGTAGTCGAAGTCCTGCTCGGAGCCGGCACGGGAGAGGTCGTCGGAGTCTTCGGCGCCGTGCTCGTGGGTGGCGCCTTCGACGATCTGGTCGGGGGCTTCGTGTGAGACGGGGGCGATGCCGTCCTCGGCGAGGAGGCCGAGCATTTTTTCGGAGTCCACGAGGTTCTTGGGGCAGCCCAGGCTGACGAAGGAGACGGTCTGGATGGACTCGTCGGAGGTTTGGCGCATTGGTGTGTGTGTCCCCGGCATCCGGGGACGGTAGGCGGGGTGGGCTTTGTTGGACGCGGGCGGGTGGGCGTTGGGTGTGGATCCACCCGAAGCTTCGCGGAGCCTCGGCTTCGGCGTCCGGGGGCGCGGGGCTGGTGTTTAGCCGGCGAGGATTTCGAGGAACTCGGCGTCCATTCCGGGCATGGGGTATCGCTGGTTGAGGGCTCGGTGGAGGTCGTCGCCGTCGCAGACGAGGAAGCGGCAGGGGGCCTCGATGCGCCAGCCGGCGAAGCGCATGGCGCGGGCGAGGTGGCGGCGGGAGCTGGCGACGACGAGTTCCTCGTCCTCGTAGCGGAGGGGGACGAGGCCGAACTGCCAAGCCTGGCGGCGGTCGATGACCTCGAGGGCGGCGGGGTCGGAGGGGTGCTGCTTGAGGTCGACGGTGTCGGCGAGGTGGGCGAACTGGTCGGCCCAGGCCTGCTCGACGACCCTCGGGGAAACCCCGTAGAGCTGCTCGGCGAGGAGGCCGAAGGGGCGGGGGTGGCGGCGTTGGTGCTCGAGGATGGCGTCCCGCTGTTCGGGGGTGAGTGCGCCCTTCTGAATGAGCAGATCGCCGAGCCTGCAAGCCATGGCCGAGTCCCTCCGTCGACGGGTGACCTTACCCGCGATGGTGGGGGGATCGGTGTATCCGCCTGGTTGGGTGAGCCCTGGAGAGGGGGTGTGCGCAGAATCCGCGCTATCGGCCGGGGGTGAGGCCTCGCGACCGATCCGATCGGGCTGGGGCGAAGGGATCAGGTGGCGGGCTCGATGGTGACGACGAGCTTCTCGGACTTGAACTGGTCCTGGTAGAGCTCGGCGCGTTCCTTGTGGGTGGTCAGGACGAGGGCGAGGCCCCTGGTGTGGGCGCGGAGCATGACCTCGATGGCCTGTTCCCATTTGAGGGGCGTGAGGCTGGTGATGACCTGGACGACATCGAGCATGTCGTTCTGGTCGTCGTTGTGCAGGAGGACGCGGTAGGGGGGGAGCTTGTCGAGCTTGGGGGGCGCGGGCCTGGTGGTGGTGCGGCCCTTGGCGGGCGGGTCGGCGGTGGCGGCGTTCGAATCGGTCTTGTGGTCGTTCTCAGCCATACACCCAAGATATAGGACTTCGGTCATTTGCCAACGCCGAAGGATGCAAAGACTCCGCCAAGAACAGCATCTGGGGAGAATGCCCCGGTGATGGCCCCGAGGAGGCGGGCTTTGCTTGCGGGAGCATCAATCCAGCAGCTGGAGGAAGATGAGCACATCGAAGAAGTCGACCGAGCCGTCGCCGTTGAGATCGCCCATGATGTCGCCGTTGGGCTGGACGACGAGGAAGGCGGGTGCGGAGGCGAGCAGGAGCTCGTCGGCGGGGGTGGCGCCCGGCGCCCGCACTTCGGCGACATACGCCCCGGCGTCCGCCCACTGGACATTGGTGAGGGTCAGCACTGGGGTTTGGGAGCCGGTGATGCCGTCCGGGACGCTGTCGGTGAGGGGCACGCCGTCCTTCAGCCAGCGGACCTCGTAGTCGGTGTTGAACTGTGAGAAGAAATCGAAGGTGAGGACGGTGGCTCCGCCGACCGTGAGCACTTCGGACGCGGGCTGCGCGACGACCTCGGGCGGGCCGATCTCGGTCTGGATGGTGAAGGTGTAGTTGAACGCACCGGGCGAAGGGGGGACGAGCGGCGAGGCCTGGAACTGCGCCGCTTCGACGCCGAAGAGATACGACGGCTCGCTGTTTGTGATGGGGGATCGCAGCAGGCCGGTGTAGACGCCGTTGGCGTCGATCACTTCGAGCACCCGGTCACCGGTGGCCTGGCGGCGAATCGTGACGAAGCCCGTCCCGAGATTGCCGAAATAGCCGCTGACGGAGACGGTGATGCTGGTCAGGCGAACGCCCGGGGGTCGCGTCAGTCGGAAGAAGTCGAAGTCGACGACGCTGTTGTCGCCGGTGCCTTGGACAACGCCTGTGATCGTGTTGGTCCCGAGGCCGAGCGGCGTGCTGATCACCGTCGGTGAGAACTCACTGTCCGAGAAGTCGCCCTGCTCGTTGAAGTTCAGGGTCTGGGCCGACGCGATCGACGCGGCGAGCGCGAGGCTGATGGACGCGAGAGTGGCGAGATTGTTCATATTCTGATCCCCTGCGAAATCCTGTGGGTGAGGGGGGACAGGCTATCGAATCTGGCGTTGCTGATAAACCCGATTTGCTGGTTATTTGCCCACGCAGAATGTCGCGAAAACGCGGCCGATAACCTCGTCGGGGGTGACGGCGCCGGTGATGGAGCCGAGTTCGTCGAGGGCGGCTCGGAGGGCGCCGGCGGTGAGCTCGGGCTCGGGGAGGGCGTGGGCGGCCGGATCGACGGTGGCGATCGCGTCGGCGAGGGCGGCGGCGGCGGCGGCGAGGGCTCTGGCGTGGCGGGGCACGACGGCTCCGGCGGCGCTGGCGGCGTGGGCGTGGTCGGCGATGGCGCGGCGGAGGGCGGGGAGGTGGAAGCCGTCGAGGGCGCAGATGGCGAGGGCGTCGGGCGTCGATGAGTCGGTGGCGTCTGGGCCTGTGGGGTTCGGGCCGGGCAGGTCGGCCTTGGTGCGGATGCGGAGCGTGGGCTTGTTTGCGGGTAGGCGGGGGTCCTGGGTGAAGCGGCCGGTGGGGTCGCAGTGGAGGAGGAGGTCGGCGCGGGAGGCGGCGTCGATGGCGGCGGTTTGGGCGGCGCGGTCGAGGGGTGAACTCGGGGCGAGGTCGAGGCCCGGGAGATCAAGCAGGGTGACCTGTGTGCCGGGGTGCTCGATCGAGAGGTCGAGGGGTTCGGCGAGGGCGTCGCGGGTGGTGCCGGGGGTCTCGTGCGTGACGGCGCGGTGGCGGCCCAGGAGGGCGTTGAAGAGGGTGGACTTGCCGGCAGAGGGCGGGCCGACGAGGGCGACGGTGGGGAGGGTGGCGGGCTGTTCCCTCGGATCGCCGGCGTGGGCGGTGAGGTCGGCGCGGAGGTTGTCGAGCTGCTGGGCGAGGTCGGCGGGTGGGATCGGGACGACATCTTCCTGGTCGGTGAAGTCGATGCCGGCTTCGACGAGGGCGAGGAGGGTGGCGACGGTGTCGGTCCAGGTGCGGTAGCGGTCGCCGGTCCGGCCCTCGAGGAGGTCGCGGGCGGCTTCGAGTTCGTCGTCGCGGTCGGCGGCGATGATGGCGGCGACGCCCTCGGCCTGCTCGAGTGTGAGGCGGCCGGCGAGGTGGGCGCGGGCGGTGAATTCGCCCGGCTCCGCGAGGCGGACGGCGGGGAAGGAGAGGAGGAGGTCGAGGACGCGCTGGAGGAGGTGCGGGTTGCCCGGGATGAGGAGTTCGGCGGTGTGGTCGGTGGTGTAGGAGTGGGGGGAGAGGTTGTAGAGGAGGGAGATGGGGAGGGGGAGGCACGGAGGCACGGAGGCACGGAGGCACGGAGGGGGGGAGGCGGAAGATGGGGGAGGCGCTGCGCTTGGGGAGCCCCTCATCCGGCCCTTCGGGCCACCTTCTCCCCCTTGGGGAGAAGGAGGG
>CAZTQV010000045.1:0-21871 GCA_964615815.1 uncultured Phycisphaeraceae bacterium
CGGCGGTACTCGGGGCGGAAGTCGTGGCCCCACTGGCTGATGCAGTGGGCCTCGTCGACGACGAGGGCGCCGAGCAGGTCGGCGTCGGCCAGCTTCGCGACGAGCGACTTGAACGAGCCGGTGACGGCCCGCTCGGGGGCGGTGAGGACGAGCTTGAGCTCGCCCGAGACGAGCTTCCGCTCGATGTCGCGGGCGTCGTCGTGGTCGACCGCGGAGTGGAGGGCGGCGGCGGGGTAGCCGTTGAGCTCGAGCCCGCGGACCTGGTCGCGCATGAGGGCGATCAAGGGGCTGAGGACGATGGTGACCTTGCCCGTGACGAGGGGGGGGACCTGGTAGCACAGGCTCTTGCCGCCACCGGTGGGCAGGACGGTGAGCGCATCCCGCCCCTCGACGCCCGCGGCGATGGCCTCCCGCTGGAGCGGGCGGAGGGTGTCGAAGCCCCATGTGCGGGCGACGGCGGCGGTGATGGGGTCGGTCGTCTTGCTCACTTCGTTCGCAGGATAGCCGCCCGCATCACCTACGCAGGCTTGCGGCCTGCGGGGTTCGCCTGGTAGCGCTTGAGCAGGCGATCAACGGCCTCGCCGCCGAGCTTCGCCCTGAGGTGCGGCTCTGCTGAATCGACGATCTCGCGTGGCACGCGCTTCGGGAACTGCTCCCACCCGTGCGCTGTCATCGCAACCGGGCAGTAGAACATTACCTCCGCCGTCCGGCGGAGCGTTGGCTGCTCCCAGCACCACCTTGCATATCCGAGGATCCGATCGATGTCTTCCGCGTCGTCGCGATCCCACATGCTGTCAAGGCGTCCGGCGAGATCTGCGAGTGCGTCCCCGCAGCTCACGCTGTCGTCCCACCCGCACGCGGGCGGCGGGAATTCATCGATCAGCTTCCGACGCCAGACGGCCATGACTACGCGTGCTGCTTCGCCTCGTTCAGCTTCTTCCGGATCACCGTCTGCAGAATCCCGCCATTCCGGTAGTACTCGATCTCCACCGGCGTATCCAGACGGCTCTTGGTCGTGAACTCGATCTTCTTCCCGTCGGGCTTCGTCGCCGTCACCTGCACATCGGCGCCGGGCTCGACGGGGTCGGGCAGGTGGACATCGAAGGCCTCGTCGCCCTTCAGGCCCAGGCTCTCGGCGGTCTGGCCGTCCTTGAAGACCAGGGGCAGCACGCCCATGAAGACCAGGTTGCTGCGGTGGATGCGCTCGAAGCTCTCCGCGATGACCGTCTTCACGCCGAGCAGCATCGTGCCCTTGGCGGCCCAGTCGCGGCTCGAGCCCATGCCGTAGTCCTTGCCGGCGAGCACGACCAGCGGCGTGCCGGCCTTCTTGTAGTTCATCGCGGCGTCGTAGATGTACGCCTGCGGGGCGTCGGCGAGGGTGTTCGCCTTCGTGAAGTCCTTGGTCCAGCCACCCTCGGGGATCTGGCCCTGCGCGTCGGCGGCGATGCGGTTCGCGACGCGGACATTCGCGAAGGTGCCGCGGGTCATGACGCGGTCGTTGCCGCGGCGGCTGCCGTAGCTGTTGAAGTTGGCCTTGGCGACGCCCTTGTTGATGAGGTACTGCCCGGCGGGGGTCTCGGGCTCGATGCGCCCCGCGGGGGAGATGTGGTCGGTGGTGACCGAGTCGCCCACGAAGACGAGGACGCGGGCGCCGCGGACGGGCTCGAAGCCCGGGGCGGTCTCGGCCATGCCCTCGAAGAAGGGCGGGTTCTGGATGTAGGTCGAGTCGTCGTCCCAGGTGTAGAGCTCGCTCTTGCTGACGGGCACTTCGTTCCAAGTCTCGTTGCCCGTAAAGACATCGGCGTACTTGTCGACGAACTGGTCGCGGCCGATGGCCTTCTTCTTCAGCTCCAGGACCTCGGCGGTGGTGGGCCAGATGTCCTTCATGTACACATCGTTGCCGTCCTTGTCGGTCGCGATGGGCTCGTTGAAGACATCGATATCCACCGTGCCCGCGATCGCGTACACGACGACGAGCGGCGGGCTGGCGAGGTAGTTGGTCTTCACCGCGGGGTGCACCCGGCCCTCGAAGTTGCGGTTGCCGCTGAGGACGCTCGACACCACGAGGTCGTGGTCCTTCACGGCCTTCTCGATCTCGGGCGGCAGGGGCCCGGAGTTGCCGATGCAGGTCGTGCACCCGTAGCCCACGGTGTGAAAGCCGAGGGCCTCGAGGTCATCGACGAGGCCGGCTCGCTCGTAGTACTCCGTCACGACCTTCGAGCCCGGGGCGAGGCTGGTCTTGACCCAGGGCTTGCGGGTGAGGCCCAGCTTGCGGGCCTTCTGCGCGACGAGGCCCGCGGCCAGCATGACATCGGGGTTGCTGGTGTTCGTGCAGCTCGTGATCGCGGCGATGACCACCGCGCCGTGCGTCAGGGGAACGACCGTGCCGGGCTTCTCGGGGTGGCTCGCCTCGGTGAGCTCGACCATCGCGATGCCGTCGCCCGAAGCGTGGCCCGGCGTGCCGGAGGTCGCCTTGTCGGGGTCGGCCTGCTCGGGGTTGGCCACCTGCCCGGCCACCTCGCCGCCCTCGCCGGCCCAGCGGCTGAGGTTGACGGTGCCGCGGGACTTCTTGAAGGTCTCGGTCAGGTCCTTCTGCCAGCCGGTCTTCATGTCCGAGAGGGCGATGCGGTCCTGCGGGCGCTTCGGCCCGGCGAGGCTCGGCACGACCGTCGACAGATCGAGCTCGAGGACATCGGTGAACTCGGGCTCGGGGCTCCCCGGCTCCCACCAGAGCATGTTGGCCTTGGCGTAGGCCTCGGTCAGGGCGACCTCGTCCTCGTCCTTGCCGGTGAAGCGGAGGTAGTCGATCGTGGTCCGGTCGATGGGGAAGAAGCCCATCGTCGCGCCGTACTCGGGCGCCATGTTCGCGATGGTCGCGCGGTCGGGCAGGCTCAGCTCGGCCATGCCGGGGCCGAAGAACTCGACGAACTTCTCGACGACGCCGCGCTTGCGGAGGATCTGCGTGACGGTGAGGACGAGGTCGGTCGCGGTGGTGCCCTCGGGCAGCTTGCCCTTGAGCTTAAAGCCGATGACCTCGGGCGTCAGCATGTACACGGGCTGCCCGAGCATGACGGCCTCGGCCTCGATGCCGCCGACGCCCCAGCCGACGACGCCCAGCCCGTTGATCATCGTCGTGTGGCTGTCGGTGCCGACGAGGCTGTCGGGGTAGACGACCTGCTGGCCGTCCTGGTCGCGGGTCAGGACGCCGCGGGCGAGGTACTCGAGGTTGACCTGGTGCACGATGCCGGTCGCCGGCGGCACGCAGCGGAAGTTGCTCAGGCTCTGCTGGCCCCACTTGAGGAACTTGTACCGCTCGTTGTTCCGCTCGAACTCTTTCTGGGCGTTGATCGTCAGGGCGACGCGCGTCGCGAAGTCATCGACCTGCACCGAGTGGTCGATCACCAGGTCGCACTTCACGGCCGGGTTGATGTCCTTGGGGTCGCCGCCCAGGGCCTTCATCGCGTCCCGCATCGCCGCGAGGTCGACGACGCAGGGGACGCCCGTGAAGTCCTGCAGCACGACGCGCCCGGGCATGAAGGGCATCTCGACCGCGTCGACCTTCTTCGCGTTGTAGCTGGCCAGGCCCGAGATGTCGTCGGCGGTCACGACGAAGCCGTCGAGGTTCCGAAGCTGGGCCTCCAGCAGCACGCGGATCGAGTAGGGGAGCTTCGCGATGCCGACGCCGACCTTCTGCTCGTCGAGGGCGGCGAGCCGGCTGTAGCGGTAGGTCGTGCCGTTGACCTCGAGCGTGGCGTTGGCGTTGAAGGGGTCGGGCGTGTTGTGGGCGGGGTTGCTGGCGGCGGTCATGGCGGTGCTCCTTCTGGGTGGGCCCAGGGCGGAGTCCCGCCGAAGGCCTGATCAACGGTAGATCATCGGAGCCCGCCCGTGATTGATCCAATCAATCGAATCTACAATCTACATTGACTATATCAATGCTTGCCGCGACCGCCGTGCAATACGGCGAGGTGCAGCCCCACCGACACCGCCACCAGCACGCCGAACACCCCGAGCTGCGCCCCGCCCGAAAAGTCGTCGATCCCGAGCGCCCCGATCGTCAGCCACAGCGCGACATACCACCACACCACCGCCAGCACGAGCTGCACGACCGCAAAGACAATCCACCGACCTTTCGAACCGCGTCCCATCCCGCCATGCTGCGCCCCGCCCGCCCGTCCGTCGAGTGGGAAATCCTACATCAATCCCGATTCATCGGGACCTCACGGCGTCCTCACCCCGCGCCCTCATCGTGCTCTGATCGGCAACCACTCTCGAAAGGAGCTCCGATGCTCGGCCTCGCCATCCTGTTCCTCATCCTCGCCATTATCGCGGCCATCCTCGGCCTCAGCGGTATTGCCTCGATCTCGGCGAACATCGCGTGGATCCTCTTCGTCGTCTTCCTCGTGCTGACGATCATCTCCTTCGCCATCCGCGCCGCGAAGGGCAAGTCGGTCGCCTGACCGCACCGCTGCGTCACCGGCCCGACCGCACCGACGCCAGCAGCTCGCGCTCGAACAGCGCCACCGCCGGGCTCGGCACGCGGTCGGCCCGGCGGACCACACCCAACCGTCTGGTCAATGCCCCGTCCGCGCACCGCAGCCCCCCCGCGCGCCCCGCCAACCGGCTGACAAACCCGACGCCCACGCCAACCTCCACCATCCGCTCGATCGACTGGATGCTCCGCAGCTCCACCACCACATCGAGCGCCACCCCGTGCCGCGCCGCCGCCGCGTCGATGACCTCCCGCACGGCACTGCCCGCCTCGAAGGCCACCACCGCCTCGCCCGCCAAATCCGCGAAGCGAAAGCTCTTCTTCGCCGCCAGCCGGTGCTCGGGCGGCACGATCAGCGTCAGCTCGTCGGTCAGCGTCGCCGTGACGATCAGGTCCTCCCCCGGCTCGCCGTCCTCCGCCAGCGTCACGATCCCAAGATCAAGCTCCCCCGACCGCACCCCCGCCGCGACCGCCGCGCTGCCCGCCTCCCGCGCCGTGAACCGCAGCCCCGGGTGATCCCGCCGCACGCGCCCGATCACGCCCGGCAAGAGCGCCCCCATCGCCGTCGCCCCCCCGCCCACGCGCACCGACCCCGCCTCGAGCCCCGCGATCGCCCGCACCGCCTCCACGCCCCGGTCGGCCGCGCGGATCGCCTCCGCCGCGTGCTCGATCAGCGCCCGCCCCGCCTCCGTCGGCACCACCCCCCGCGGCGTCCGGTGAAACAGCTCGACCCCCAGCTCCTCCTCCAGCCGCCGGACCATCGCCGACAGCGTCGGCTGCGTCACGCCGAGCGACCGGGCCGCACGCGTCATGTGCCCCGCCTCGGCGATCGCCACGAGCTGGCGCAGCGCCGTCAGTTCCATTCCGAGCTCGCCAGATCCTGATTCGACAGAGCCAGCCCCGACAGATCCAGCCTCCCCGCCCCCACATCCACCCCCGGCATCGACCGGAAGTACCCCGCGAGCTGCTCGGTAAACGGATCGTCCGCGTACTTAAAGTCGCCGAACGCGCGCCGAGGCCGCACGCCCTCCGCCTCCACGACGCCCGCAATCGTTCCGTCGCTCACCGCCGGGCCGCCCAGGAAATCAACCACCCGCCGCATCGTCCCCGCCGGGTCGTCCATCAACGCCGCGTACTCCACGATCATCCTTTTCGGCACCGGCCCGAGCACCCACTTCTTCCAGAACCGCAGCCACATGATCGAGGTCATCTGCGCATACCCGCGCCACGCCTCGATCGTGTCCGGCAATTCGTTCGCCTTCACCGCCATCGTGTACCACGACGCCAGCGACTCCAAGGGGTACCGCACCTGCACCAGGTGCTGATACGCCGCCGAGACCGGCTCGTCGTTCTCCAGGTCGTGCGTCTTCTGCAGGTTCGTCGCGGGGCACGCCGACAGCCGCCGCCCCGGCTCCTGGTGCACATCGCAGTACGACACCGCCCCCGCCGGATAACACCCCCGCACCAGCCGCTCCAGCAGGTGATGCCCCGACCGCGGGAAGGTCGCCACCACCGTCCGCCGGATCTCAGAACTCGCCTCCACACCGCTCATCCCAGCCCCATCGGCCATCCCGCCCCCCGCCGTGCAATCCCATCCCCCGGGGCGCCAACAAGGTCCGCGTACGCTCATCGCAGATTTCCCCCCGCGCCCGCGCAACCCCCGCCCCCGCGCCCCGTCTCCCGGGCAAGGAGACCACCATGGCCCTCAGCCTTGCCCGACATCCCAAGAACCACGCCTCCGACCCCGCCACCGGCCTGCCCGAGGCCCTCGATGACCTCACGGCCCTCCGCCGCTACGCCACCACGGGCGACCCCGCCGCCTTCGAACTGCTCGCCCACCGCTACCACGCGATGGTCCTCGCCACCTGCCGCCGCGTGCTCCGCTCCGAGGCCGACGCCGAGGACGCCGCCCAGCAGGCCTTCCTCAAGCTCGCCGCCCACGCCGGCCGCGTGAAGTCCAACGCCGCCGCCTGGCTCCACGCCGCCGCGATGCACACCGCCCTCGACCTGCACCGCGCCCGCGACGCCCGCCGCCGGGCCGAAGCAGGCGCCGCGTCCGAGCCCACCGACCACACCGAGCCCGACACCATCACGCCCGAGTGGCGCGAGCTCGAGCCCAAGCTCGACGCCGCACTCGCCGCCCTCGACGACGCCGACCGCGACCTCATCGTCGCCCGCTTCCTCGCGGGCCGCACGCAGGCCGATCTCGCCGCCGAGGCGGGTGTCCACCCGGGCACGCTCGGCCGCCGGCTCGACAAGGCCCTCGACCGCCTCCGCGGGCACCTCCGCACGGCGGGCGTCGCGTTCCCCGCGGCCGCCCTCGCCGTCGCCCTCTCGCAGGCCCCGGCCCCCACCAGCCCGGCCCTCGCGGCGACCCTCGCCAAGATCGGACTCGCCGGCTCCGCCCGCACCGCGACCGCCTCGACATCGTTCACGATCAAGACCGCCGCGACCATCGCCATAGCACTCGGTGTCGTCGGCGGCGGCGCGTGGATCCTCTCGGCTTCCAGCGGCTTTGGAGCCGGGGGGACCACCGCCGCCGCCACCGCCGCCGCCATGGCACCCACCCCGGGCCCCAGGGCCGTCGCTCCCGACCGACCAAGACGCCCCACCAAGCCCATGACCCTCGTCTCCACCAGCGCCACCCTCTACGGCCACGGCGGCATGACCTGCGACGGCCAGACCCTCCGCTTCGTCCTCGCCGACTACAACGGCGCCCGCTCCACCCTCGTCGCCCGCATCGACGAATCGCAGCGCCGCCGAGACGACCTGCTCATCAAGGCCACCGTCACCCGCGCCGAGATCGCCGAAGACGCCGGCATGCACCTCCCCGTCGGCACCAGGCTCGACATCACCGCCAAGACCGACCGGCTGGGACGCCTCGCCCTCACCACCGCGCTCCCCACGCCCCCCGGCGCGGACGGCCCCGTCGAGACCACCTGGCTCGGCGTCCGCCCCGGCCCCGGTTCGCCCGAGCGGGCCATGATCCCCGCCGAGCCCGGCCCCCTCGGCATCGAGGGCGCCTGGTACGAAGCGCCCGACTGGACCTTCACCGTCGGCCCCGACGAGATCACCATGGACATGGACGGCTGGGTCATCCATCGCTTCCGCTACATCGAGTGGACCAAGGCCGGCGACCACGCCCGCATCCAGGCCATCGCCGCCGACTCCTCCGATCCCCGCCTCGTCGGCAAGCGCCTCAAGCTGCTCCTCCAGAAGCGCGGCGACACCTACACCCTCGCCTACCACGACCACGCCTCGCCCCGGCTCAACGAATGGCCCCGCTCCTTCGACCCCAAGCCCGAGGAGGGCGTGCAGGTCCTCTCCTGGACGGAGGCCAAGCCGTGAAACCCCGCTCTCGCCGCCGCCGAGCCCGCGCCTTCACGCTCATCGAGCTGCTCGTCACCATCGCCGTCATCGCCGCCCTCATCGGCATCCTCCTCCCCGCCCTCGGCGCGGCCCGAAAGGCCGCCCGCCGCACCGCGTGTCTCTCCAACGCCCGCCAACTCGTCACCGCCATCAACGCCTTCGGCGCGGCGAGCGCCGGGCGACTCCCGGAGAACCGCACGCTCGTCTCCGACACCGAGCATGTCACCTGGCGACACCGCTTCGCGCAGGACGGCTACACCGACGCCGCATCCGTCTGGACCTGCCCCGACCACCCGGGCGAGCCCAGGTCCGAGGAAGGCGCGACCGACCGCGACACCCTCTGCGTGGGCGATGTCCCCGCGAGCTACGCCCTCAACGGGCACCTGCTCTGGCGCGAAGAGACCACCGACGACGAAGCCCGCCGCGCCGACACCGCCGTCCGCCGCCCCAGCCACACCATCCTCATCGCCGAGACCCGCGCCCAGTTCCCGGATATCCGCGTCACCAACCAGCTCATCGCCGCCGACGACGAGGACGGCGGCGGCGTCTACGGCTACTGGCACAAGGGCGACGGCACCTACGCCTTCCTCGACGGCCACGCCGAACTCATCAACCTCCTCGACACCGGCAGCCCCGACTGCCGCTGGCACAACGGCCCCGACCTGAACGAAGACCCCTACAGCCCGCAATCCCCGGACGAAACCGGCATCCACGACCACCCCGACTGGGAGCTGCTGGCCAACCGCGTCTACTTCAAGTAACGCAAGCGAGCCACACCCAACGGTGCCACTACCCGGCTCCGCCGGGTAGTGCTTCCCCCGCCCGCACCACCAGCATGCTGTTCTTCGCCCCAAACGCCAGACAACTGATCATCGCCACCCGAGCCCCCGTCGCCCGCGCCTCCACCGGCGTGTAGTCGAGATCGCACGCCGGGTCCCGCTCCACCAGGTTTACCGTCGGCAGGCCGAACGGCTCGCCCCCGTCCGCACCCGTCAGCCCCGCCAGCGTCGAGACCAGGCTCGCCATCCCGCTCGCCCCCTGCGGGTGCCCGATCGCCCCTTTGATCGAATGCCCGATCAGCCTCGCCGCGTGCTCCCCGAACGCCCGCTTCACCGCCTCGGTCTCCAGCCGGTCGTTCAGCTCCGTCGCCGTCCCGTGGTAGTGCAGCACCTCGATCTCGTCGGGCCGCACGCCCGCGTCTTCGCACGCGAGCGTCATCGCCCGGGCGCACTCCTCCATATCGGGCGCGGGCCGCACGCGGTGGTACGCGTCGCAGGTCGCCCCGTACCCCAGGACCTCCCCCACCGCTCTCGCGTCCCGCTCCTGCGCAAACCGATCGCGCTCGATCACCACCGTCCACGCCCCCTCCCCCAGCACGAACCCGTCCCGCCGTGCATCAAACGGCCGCGACGCCGTCCCCGCCGTCTCCGGATGCACTCGAAAGTCCCGCGTCGAGATTACCCCGAGCAGTTCCATCGCCCGCAGCGGCTCCGGCTCGATATGCGCATCCGCCCCGATCACGACCCACGCGTCGGGCGACCCCACGCGCTGCGCCCGCAGCTGATCGAGCGCCAGCCCCACCGCGTCCGACCCGCTCGCGCACCCCGTCGACACGCACAAACTCGGCCCCCGCAGCCCCAGCCGGATGCTCAACTCGCCCGCCAGATTCCCGTGCGTCGCGTTCGTGATCGTCCACAGGCTGGGCCGCTGCCCCGCGTACTGCGCCCGGTACTGCGCCCCGGTGAAATCGATCCCCCCGCCGCCCGTCCCCAGGATCAGCCCCACGCGCCGGCTCTGCTCCGCGTCCTCTGAGATGCCTCCCAGCCCCGCCTGGCCCAACGCCTCCTGCGCCGCCGCGAGCGCCATCGGCACCAGCCGCGGCAGCTTCGCCGCCTCGCCGTCGCGCATCACCGACGCGGGGTCCCAGTCCCAGCAGCGGGCGGCGACGCTCGCCGTCACCCCCGCTCGCTCGCCCCAGCCGGGCTCCAGCGTGCGCACGCCCGCACGGCCGGTGCGCGCGCCGGCGGCGAGCGTGCGCACACCCACACCGAGCGGAGACACCGCCCCCATACCGGTGATGATCCCCCGCCGAGCCGTTGATCCGGGTCCGTCCACCGAGCCTCCGTTGCCGCGCCGCCGTCCTGCCGGGCCCGGGGCGAGTATCCTCGCGACATGCCGAGGGTACGACCCAGCCGAGTGAGGGGCCTGCTGGCGGCGGTGTTCGCCGCCGTGGCCTGTTCCGGCGCAGTGGCGCAGCCGGAACCCGCGCCGGGCGCCGCCGGCAGTGGTTTCACCCTGTCGCCCGACGGCACCTGGGAGCGGGCGGCGGAGCCCGACCCGGATTCGGACGCCGGCGTCATGGCCGAGGCGGCCCGCCTCATCGCCGAGGGCGAGGGCAAGAAGGCCCAGAAGAAGCTGAACCGCTGGATCCACGCGAACAAGCGGACCGACAACGACCTGCTCTCCCGGGCCTACCTCCTCCGCGGCGACGCCAAGCTCGAGCGCGGCAACGAGTACGACGCGCTCTACGACTACGAGACCGTCATCACAGACTTCCCGGCCTCCGACGAGTACATCCGGGCCGTGCAGCGGGAGGCGGACATCGCGTTCGCCTATCTCGACGGGCTGAAGCGGAAGTTCCTGGGACTGCGGATCGATGGCTCCCGGGCCACGGGCGAGGAATTGCTCATCCGCGTGCAGGAGCGGCTGCCCCAGTCGAGCCTCGCGGAGGACGCGGCGTTTCGCCTTGCCGAGCACTACTACGACCGGGGCGAGATGCGCCTCGCGAGCGAGATGTACTCGATCTTCCGCCAGAACTACCCCGAGAGCCCGCGGGCCCGCCAGGCGCTCCTGGGGCAGATTTTCAGCAATGTCGCCGCCTTCAAGGGCCCGGCGTACGACGCTTCGAGCCTGCTCGAGGCGGGCCTCCTGATCGACCGCTACCGCTCCCGGTATCCCGCCGACGCCGCGACCAGCCCGGTCATTAACGGGCTCGACGAGCGGATCGACGAGTCGCGGGCGGCCCAGATGCTCGAGACGGCTGAGTGGTACATCAGGACGGGCTCCGAGCCGTCGGGCCGGTTCACGCTCCGCCGGCTGATCCGCAAGCACCCGCGTTCGTCGGCCGCCCAGCGGGCGATCGACATCATGGAGGAACGCGGGTGGTTCGAGAACGATGGTGCCGGCGAGCCGAGCATGGAGGCGAGCCGCTGATGCGTGCGGTCGTGCTGCTGCTGTTGACCGTCCTCGCGGGCACGCTCGGCGGGTGCGGGTACACCTGGGGCTCCACCTACTCCGACCGCGTCAGCACCGTTTCGCTCCCGATCTTCGAGAACACGACCTTCCAGACGGGCATCGAGGCCGACCTGACCGACGCCATCGCGAAGCGCTTGCAGACGCAGACGCCCTGGCGGATCACCCAGGGGCAGGCCGCGGACACGACGCTGTCGGGCACGATCCGCGACGCCCGGCTGCAGACGCTGTCAATCGTGCCGGAGACCGGGCTCGCGCAGGAGCAGTCGCTGACGCTCATCGTCGATTTCGAGTGGCGGGACAACCGGACGGGCGAGCTGCTGCTCGAGCGGCAGAACTTTCAGGCGGTCTCGACCTTCATCCCGGCTCAGGGCGTCGCGGGCGGCCCCGGCGAGCGGCTGGAGATGGGCCAGCGGGACGCGCTGGAGGAACTCGCCCGGCGGATCGTGGGCGAGCTGCGGACCGCGTGGTGATGCCGAGCCGGCGGCGACCCGTGCCGACACCGGATCAGGGGAATCGAAACGCGGCTCTCCGGCGAATCAGCAACCAGCGGCCTTGCGTGATCGAACACTTCCCGTCCGGCGTGTCGTACTCGGATCGGGCCCCGGTGCCCGGCGCGGACTAGCCTTCGCCGGAGACCGGTCGCCCGGTGCGTCAGGGCCCCTCGTGGGGCCTCGGCAGCGGGGGAATCTGGGGCCGGCCCCGCGGGATGCGGGGTTCAATCATCCGAAGTAGCCCGCAAGCGGGAATCCGCCGGCCGGCTCAGCCGATGCACATACCGATGATGAAGACCCTTTTGCACGACAGCCCGCTCGCCTCCCTCCGGGCCCGCTTCGCCGCGGAGCCCGACGCCAACAAGGGCGGCGACGCCGACGGCTCGAACGGCAAGACCCCGGGCAAGGGCAACGGGAAGCCCGGGCCCAACGGCAAGCCCCAGGCCGGCCCGCCCAACCGCGGCGTCTTCGGCTTCGTGCTGCTGCTCCTGCTGGTGCTGCTCCTGGTCACGGTGTTCGGCTACTCGAACACGGGCCAGCAGATCACGCTCGCGGAGTTCGAGTCGCACTACCGCAACAACGAGATCGTGCCCGACTCGATCCTGCTGCGCGACACCTCGCTGACCGCCCGCGTGCAGCAGCCCGAGGTGGACGCCGCGGCGCGGACGGTGTCGGTCCCGATCAACGAGGTGAACCGCGAGGTCGTGGGCAACAAGGTGCAGGAGCTGACCGGTGGCGACTACATCGCCCGCCCGCAGTCGCCCTGGATCAGCCTGCTCTACTTCTTCGGGCCGTTCATCTTCCTGATGCTGCTGCTCTGGTTCCTGATCTCGCGCGGGCTGCGCAACGCCGGGGGCGGGGCGGGCATGCTCGGCAACTTCGGCAAGAGCCGGCACCGCACGCTGAGCAAGGAGATGACCGGCGTCACCTTCAAGGATGTCGCGGGCATCAACGAGGCCAAGGAAGAAGTCACCGAGATCATCGAGTTCCTGAAGAACCCCAAGCGTTTCACCCGTCTCGGCGGGCGCATCCCGCGGGGCGTGCTGCTCGTGGGCGAGCCCGGCTGCGGCAAGACGCTGCTCGCGAAGGCGATCGCGGGCGAGGCCGATGTGCCGTTCTTCAGTATCTCCGGCTCGGACTTCGTCGAGATGTTCGTGGGCGTGGGCGCGAGCCGCGTGCGCGACCTCTTCAAGCAGGCTAAAGAGTCCGCCCCCTGCATCATCTTCCTGGATGAGATCGACGCCGTGGGGCGTCGTCGCGGCGGGGGCTTCAGCTCCGGCGGGCACGACGAGCGCGAGCAGACGCTCAACGCGATCCTCGTCGAGATGGACGGCTTCGCCAGCGGCGACGGCGTGATCGTCGTCGCGGCGACGAACCGCGCCGATGTGCTCGACCCCGCCCTCATCCGCCCGGGCCGCTTCGACCGGCAGATCACCGTGCCCCTGCCCGACCTGGCGGGCCGGCTCGAAATCCTGAAGGTGCACTCGAAGAAGGTCCGCTTGGGCCCGGATGTCGACCTCGAACGCGTCGCCCGCGGCACGCCGATGTTCAGCGGCGCCGACCTCGCGGCGATCATCAACGAGGCGGCCATCGCCGCGACCATGTCGAACAAGGACTTCGTCGAGCACGAGGACCTGGAAGAGGCCCGCGACAAGGTCAAGTTCGGCCGGGCCAAGCGCAGCCGCGTCCGCGAGGCCGACGAGAACAAGCTCGTCGCGTACCACGAGGCGGGGCACGCGGTGCTGCAGGCGCTGCTGGCGGACACCGACCCCTTGCACAAGGTGACGATCATCGCCCGCGGCGCCGCCGGCGGCGCGACCTTCAGCCTGCCCGAGAAGGACCGCATGGGCTACAGCCTCAAGTGGCTGACCAGCACGATGCGCGTCCTCTGCGGCGGCCGCATCGCCGAGGAGAAGGCGATGGGCGACGCGAGCTCGGGCGCGGCGATGGACATCCAGCAGGTGACGCGCCTCGCTCGCACGATGATCACCGAGTGGGGCATGTCGGACAAGCTGGGCTTCGTCCGCTACGCCGGCTCGGACACGCGGGAGGTCTTCATGGCCGAGCGCGACTTCTCGGAGGAGACGGCGAAGCTGATCGACGACGAGACCCGCCGCTTCGTCGACGAGGCCTACGGCGACGCCAAGGCGATGCTCGAGAAGCACTGGGAGGCCGTCCGCCGCGTGGCCGAGGCGCTGCTCAAGTACGAAACGCTGAGCGCGGACGAGGTGAACAAGCTCATCCGCGGCGACACCCTGGACCGCCCGAGCGTGGGCGACCTGCTGACCAGCCCGCCCCCGGGCGTGACGATCGCGCCGAAGAAGCCGGGCACGCTGGACGGGCCGGAGACGGACCTGCCGCCGGGGGCGCTGCCGAGCCCGGCGTGAGTCCGGCTCACGCCAGCCCCAGCACCCCCGCCACATCCCCCATCGACTCGACGATTACTGTCGCACCCGCGAGCTCCGACGCCGGCGTGATGTCCGCGTACGCGACGCACCGCATGCCCGCCCGCGTCGCCGCCTCCACGCCGCTGGTCGAGTCTTCGACGACCACGCTGCGGTCGGGGCTCACGCCCATCTTCTCCGCGGCGTAGAGGAACAGGTCCGGCTCGGGCTTCCACTTCTCGATGTCGTACGCGCTGAAGACCCGGGCGTCGGGCGTCACTTCCAGCCCGCCCACGCGCTCCAGGAGGCCGGCCGAGCTGAGCGACGCCTTCATCTTCGACCGCGGGCCGTTGCTCGCGACGCACCACGGGATCCCCGCGGCGTCGAGGGCGTCCAGCGTCGCGACCGCCCCCTCGATCGGCGCGATGCCGACCTCGAAGGCCTGGAACATGTTCGAGCGGTAGCCCTCGACGAACTCGGGCACCTCGCGCCCGATCTGCTCCTCGACCTCGGCCTTGATCAGCGAGATATCCCGGCCCTTGAAGCGGGTCGTGACCTCCTCCACCGTGATCTTCAGGCCGAGCGAGCCGATCCACTCCGTCAGCACGCGCAGCGTCACCGGCTCGGTGTCCACCAGCACGCCGTCGCAGTCGAAGATGACGAGGCCGGGCCGCTCGAGGGGAACGCGATCCGTCATTCGCCCTTGCCCGGCATGGTCTCGAGCACGCCGTCGACGAGGCCGTACTCGACCATCTCCTCGTCGTCGAGCCACTTGTTGCGGTCGCAGTCGCGCTCGATCTTCCGGGCGTCCTGGCCGGTCTGCTCGGCGTAGAGGCTGTACAGACGCTCGCGGATGCGGAGCATCTCCTTGGCCTCAATTTCGAGGTCGGTCGCCTGGCCCTCCATGATCCCGCTGATCAGGGGCTGGTGCATCAGGTTCCGGGCGTTGCGGAGGGTGTACCGCTTGCCCTTCGTCCCGCAGGCGGCGATCACGCTGCCCATGCTCGCGGCCTGCCCGATGATGTAGGTCGAGACATCGGGCTTGATGAACCGCATCGTGTCCACGATGCCCAGGCCCGCGGTCACGCTGCCGCCCGGCGAGTTCACATACATGTGGATGTCGGCCTTCGGGTCCTCGTTCGCGAGGAACAGCAGCTGCGCGACGATCAGGTTGGCCATGTCGTCGTGCACGCCGCCGCCCACGAAGATGATCCGGTCCTTCAGCAGGCGGCTGTAGATGTCGTACGACCGCTCCCCGCGGCCGGTCTGCTCGATCACGATCGGGACCAGGTAGCTGTTCGATGTCATCCGAGTCTCCGCTCCCGCCCCAAGAGGGGCGATTGGCTGGGGCGATTCGCTTGTCGTCAGGTCAGAGGCCCGTCAGAGGTTCGTGTGCGCGGGGTCCGCGGCCGCCCCGCCCGCCGGCGGCTTGGTCAGGACCTCGTCCACCAGCCCGTAGGCCTTCGCCTCGTCCGCGCTGAAGTACTTGTCCCGCTCCGAGTCCTCGCGGATCCGGTCCTGCGTCTGGCCCGTGTGCCGCGCCAGGATGTCGATCAACGCCTGCTTGCTCTTGATGATCTGCTCGGCCTGCAGGCGGATGTCCTCGGCCTGGCCCGTCACGCCGCCGTACGGCTGGTGGATCATCACCTTCGCGTGCGGCAGGATGAACCGCTTGCCCGCCGCCCCCGAGGTCAGCAGCAGCGCCGCACCCGAGTACGCCCGCCCGATGCAATAGGTCGCCACGCTCGACCCCAGGAACTGCATCGTGTCGTAGATCGCCAGCGTGTCATCCACCGCCCCCCCGGGGCTGTTGATGTACAGGTTGATCTCCTGACCCCGACGCTGGTTCTCGAGGTAGAGCATCTGCATCATCACGCGGCTCGCGCTCGCGTGGTTGATCTCGCCCACGAGGAACACGATCCGGTTCTCGAGCAAGAGCTCGTCGATCGTCATCTCGCGCGTGCGCTGGTAGGTCACTCCCGCGGCGGGCATGCGTGTTCCCCATCTCACCGGCACCATGGCCGGCGTCTCGTCGGAAAGAAGTCGGGCCGTCACGCGCGGCCGAACCGGCGATGATACCCCATCGCCCGGTCAAGGCCCGTCATCGGCAGGCTCGTCCCGCCGCGTGAGCACGATCCGCCCCCAACACGGGGGAAAGGCTGCGCTCACACACACGCGCCGATGACTGGGCGAGCCCCGGGAAAGGCCTCTCCCAGCCGCCACGACCCAGCCGCCCGGGACCTCCCCCCCGCGCAGCCCCCCGCCGGGGCGTGCGTTGCCGCCGCCCTGCGTTCTCCCTAGCATGCCGACCCAGAACGGACCGCGCGGCACCCGCCCGGCCCCCGCACAGACCACCCGCGCCACGGCGCCACCCTTCGAGGCCAGAGCGTGCCCACAGCCGTCGTCAGTGACATCCACGGGAACGCCGTCGCCCTGAAGGCCGTCCTCGAAGACATCGCCTCCATCGGCGTCGACCGCATCATCTGCCTGGGCGACATCATCGGGTACGGGCCCGACCCCCTCGAGTGCGTCGACCTCGTCCGCGAGAAGTGCGCCTGGGCCCTCATGGGCAACCACGACTTCGGCGTCCTCTACGAGCCGACCAACTTCAACCCCGCCGCCGAGTCGGCCGCCTTCTGGACCCGCGCCCAGTTCGACAACGAGCCCGACGAGACGCTCCGGGCCCAGCGCTACGACTTCCTGGGCCGCCTCCGCGTCCGCGTCATCGAGCACATGCCCGACCCCGAGGCCGGCACCGAGAGCGGAGCAGCGACCAACGGCGACCTCCCGGGCGTCCTCTGCGTGCACGCCTCGCCCCGCCGGCCGATCAACGAGTACATCTTCCCCGACGACGCCAAGGACGCCCCCGACAAGATGCAGGCCATCTTCGACCGCGTCGAGCGCATCGCCATGGTCGGGCACACCCATGTCCCGGGCGTCTTCACCGAGGACCTCGACTTCTTCCCCCCCACCGAGCTGGGCGACCCCGCCAAGTACTCCTTCAGCCCCGACGAGAAGATCGTGATCAATGTCGGCTCCGTGGGCCAGCCCCGCGACCACGACCCCAGGGCCGCCTACGCCGTCCTCCACCACGACCGCGTCGAATTCCGCCGCGTCCCCTACGACATCGAGGCCACCGCAAGCCGCATCAAGGCCATCGCCGAGCTGCACGACTGGCTAGGCGACCGCCTCTTCGACGGCCGCTGACGACGGCGCCCGCCCCGCCCCCGCCTACCCTCACGGACCCATGCCCCGCAAGCCCAACACACTCCTCCGGATCGCCATCCCCGGCCTGATGCTCCTCGGCGCGATCGGCTTCGCCGTCGCCGTCGGGATCAACAGCTCCCGCCAGACCACCACCCAGCAGCAGGCCGCCGCGGCCGCGGAAACGCCGGACACCGCGCCGCCCGCGGACAGCGCCGGCGCGCCCGACGCCGATCTCGCGCAGGCCGAGACCCCGCCGGCCCCCGAGACCGAGCCGACGCCGCCCCCGGCGACCGACGCCGATCAGGCGACGGCCGACGCGTCCGACGCCGCGCCGCAGACGCCCTCGATCGTCCCGGGCGGCCTCATCGCCCGCCGCCTCTCCGAGCCCGACGCCCCCCTCGCGCCCCTCGGCACCCTCGACGAGACCAGCGACTACGCCGGCACCATCGAGTTCAGCCCCCGCGGCGCCGGCATCAAGACCCTCAAGCTCAACGGCTACTACAACACCATCGAGCACCAGGAGCATGTCGAGCTCCAGGCAGAAAACTTCGTCGTCCTCGATAACGGCCGCCGCCGCTACGCCGTCCCCTTCGCCGCCCTCGGCATCTTCGTGGGCGACACCTATGTCGACCTCGCCTCCCCGGGCATCTGGCGGCAGGACCCCGCCGACCCCGGCCGCTTCGAAGCGATCGTCGAGGACGGCACCGGCGCCGAGGTCCTCCGCATCGAGCGCGACTTCGCCTACCCCCCCGGCTCGTTCGACCTCGAGCTCCGCCAGCGCGCGACCAACCTCACCGACGCCCCGCTCACCGTCCGCTGGGTGCAGACGGGTCCCGCCGACCTCGCCAAGCCCGAGAGCAAGTACGGCGGCGACAAGCGCCGCGTCCGCTTCGGCTACCTCATGAGCCCGGAGCGCCAGGCCGGCTCGCTCGCCGTCACCGCCGACGCCGAGCTCGCCTCCCGCGTCAAGATCCTGGGCGAGCGCGACAACCGCGAGGCCTACGCCGTCGAACGCCCCCTCTGGCCCACGCCCGACGCCCGTCAGAAGGGTCACCGCCTCGTCTGGGCCGCCTTCACCAACCGCTACTTCGCCGTCGCCGTCCACACCCTCTTCGACCCCGCCTCCACCCGGGCCGAGGACCGCCTGCTCGAGGGCGACGCCACCCTCGACCGCCTCGTCCTCAACCCCTACGCCCGCCCCGAGGACACGATCGTCGTCACGCGCATCACCAGCGCCCCCGAGACGATCGCCCCGGACCACGCCTTCCACGCCGACCTCGCCGTCTACGCCGGGCCCCTCCTCAAGACCATCATCGCCGCCAACCCCCTCGCCGACGCCGTCAACCTCGAGGGCCTCGTCGTCTACAACTACGGCGGCTTCTGCGGCGAGCTCTGCACCTTCGGCTGGCTCACGCATGTCCTCCTCGCCGTCCTCCGCTTCTTCCACACCCTCACCGCCGACTGGGCCCTCGCGATCATCCTCCTCGTGGTGGTCGTCCGCACCGTCCTTCACCCCATCACCAAGTTCAGCCAGGTCCGCATGCGCCGCTTCGGCGCGCAGATGCAGGCCGCCCAGCCCAAGATGAAGAAGCTCCAGGAACGCTACAAGCCCCTGGACACGGACCCCCCGGACGAGAAGAAGCGCAAGCAGCAGAAGCTCCAGGGCGAGATGGCCAAGCTCTGGAAGGAAGAGGGCCTCAACCCCGCCGGTGCCCTCGGCTGCCTGCCCATGTTCCTCCAGAGCCCGGTCTGGATCGCCCTCTGGGCCACCCTCTACTTCGCCGCCGAGCTCCGCCACGAACCCGCCTTCTGGGGCGTCTTCCAGATGATCTCCGGCGGCGACTGGAAGTTCCTGGGCGACCTCGCCAGCCCAGACAAGGCCCTCCCCCTCGGCCCCCTCGCCTTCACCCCGCCCTTCATCGGCGCGTACTACGGCCGCATCGAATCGATCAACCTCCTGCCCTTCATCCTCGGCATCGTCTTCTTCGTCCAGCAGAAGTACCTCACCCCCCCCACCGCCGCCACGATGTCCCCCGAGCAGGAGCAGATGCAGAAGACCATGCGGGTCATGACCGTCGTCATGTTCCCCCTCTTCATGTACCCCGCCCCGTCGGGCCTCGCCCTCTACTTCATCACCAACTCCGCCCTCGGCATCCTCGAATACAAGTGGATCTACCACGAGGCCGAGAAGAAGGGCCTGCTCGACCCCGACAAGATCCGCGAGGAAAAGGCCCAGCGCAAGGCCTCCGGCAAGCCCGGCTTCCTCGCAAGACTCCGCGAAGCCGCCGAACAACAACAACGCATGCGCGAGCAGAACCAGCCCAGCCCCGGCAAGCGCACCGTCCGCAACACCGCCCCCGCCAAGAAAGACCAGCCCAAGCGCTACAAGAAGCGCTGACCAGCACCGGGGATCAGCGACTGGCCATCAGCCATCAGGGGGATGCAGTCAACGCGGTCCTCATGACAACCGGTGCGGGAGGTGGACCAATGGCCTCGGGACGGAGTCGCTTCACGCTCATTCTCTGCCTTGCCCCTGATGGCTGATGGCCGATCCCCGATCCCCTATTCCCGTACCCTACGGGCATGCCTCCCTTCCCCAACACCCTCCCGTACCAGTCCAGCCGCGAACCCCTCTTCGTCTCCAACGCCGTCGCCACAAGCCAGCCCCTCGCCGCCCAGGCCGGCCTCGAGATGCTCCGCCTCGGCGGCAACGCCTTCGACGCCGCCATCGCCGCCGCCGCCACCCTCACCGTCGTCGAGCCCACCTCCAACGGCATCGGCTCCGACGCCTTCGCCATCCTCTGGGCCGGCGGAGGCCTCCACGCCCTCGACGCCTCGGGCCGCTCGCCCGCACTCCTCACCGAAGAAGAAGCCGCCCGCCGCTTCGCCGGCCTCGACCAGATCCCCTTCTCCGGCTGGCCCGGCGTCACCACCCCCGGCTGCGTCTCCGCCTGGGTCGAGATCAACGAGAAGTTCGGCGCCCTCCCCCTCACCCGCGTCCTCGCCCCCGCCATCAAGTACGCCCGCGACGGCTACGCCGTCAGCCCGCAGACCGCGAGCGCCTGGCAACGCACCGAGCGCATCTACAAGAACCGCATCGAGAACGACCCCGCCCTCGCCCCCATCTTCCAGGGCTGGTTCGACACCTTCACCTTCAACGGTGCCGCCCCCGAGACCGGCCAGTTCGTCCGCCTCCCCCACCACGCCGACACCCTGCAAGCCATCGCCGAGTCCAACGGCCGCGCCTTCTACGACGGTGACATCGCCCAGAAGATCGACGCCGCCGCCCAGTCTCAGGACGGCCTCCTCCGCCGCCAGGACCTCGCCGAGCACACCCCCGAGTGGGTCCGCACCGTCACCGCCGACTACCTCGGCTGGACCCTGCACGAGATCCCACCCGCGGGCCAGGGCATCACCGCCTGCATCGCCGCCGAGCTGATGAAGCGCCGCCAGCAGGACTGGCTCCACCTCGGCCCCGACGACCCCAAGAACCTCCACCTCCAGATCGAATCCATCAAGGCCGCCTTCGCCGACGCCGCCCGCTACATCGCCGACCGCGACCACATGCCCTTCCCGCCCGAGCAACTGCTCGACCCCGCCTACCTCGACCAACGCGCCAAAGAGATCGACGCCGACAAGGCCAAGCTCTGGTCCGCCGGCAAGCCCCTCCAGGGAGGCACCGTCTACCTCTGCGCCGCCGACGCCCAGGGCAACATGATCTCCTACATCCAGTCCAACTACACCGGCTTCGGCTCCGGCGTCGTCGTCCCCGAGACCGGCATCGCCCTGCAAAACCGGGGCTGCTGCTTCACCCTCGCCAAAACCGAAGACAACTCTCCGCACCCCAACCGCCCCGGCCCACGCAAGCGCCCCTACCACACCATCATCCCCGCCTTCATCACCGAGAAAGACGCCACCGGCAACGACCAGCCCGTCATGGCCTACGGCGTCATGGGCGGCTTCATGCAGCCACAGGGGCACCTCCAGGTCCTCCACCGCCTCAAGGCCCACAACCAAAACCCCCAGGCCGCCCTCGACGCACCACGCTTCCGCTGGGACGAAGGAAACGAAGTCCTCATCGAGCCCGGCTTCGACGAAGCGGTCTACGAACAACTCAAAGCCATGGGCCACGACCTCCGCCAAGCCGAAGCCCGCACCGTCTCCCACGGCCGAGGCCAAATCATCTGGCGCCTCACCCCACCATCAGATAACGCTCCCCCCACTTACGCCGCCGCCAGCGACCAAAGAGCCGACGGCCAAGCCGTAGGCTTCTAGACCTCACCGCCCGACGCCACCGCATCTTCTCCCCCACGGGGAGAAGATGGCCCGCAGGGCCAGATGAGGGGCTACACCAGCGCAGCGCCTCCCACAACCTCCAAGCCTCATCTCCCAACCACGATCGAGCACCCCGAGCATCCGCCACGAAGGCCCTGATGCCTGATCCCTGATCCCTGATGCCGTCCTCAACCACCATCACCGCCCCCGCCACCCCCCCAGGCCACGCCCCCCGCGCCCTCATCCGCCTCTCCGGCCCCGAAGTCCCAACCCTCCTCTCTAAAATCCTCGACCACCCCCCCACAACCCCAGGCGCCCACACCGCCACCCTCCGCCTCCCGCCTTCCCCTCCTTCTCCCCAAGGGGGAGAAGGTGGCCCGAAGGGCCGGATGAGGGGCTCC
>CAZTQV010000046.1:0-21044 GCA_964615815.1 uncultured Phycisphaeraceae bacterium
ACCGTTGGACAGGTCGAGCAGGTGCTCAAGCGGCAGCGGGGCGTGGGCAAGCCGTTCGGTGCGCTCGCGGAGGAGATGTTCGCTGTGCCGGCGAGTGCGGTGGAGAGCGCGTGGCTCGAGCAGTACGCGGCGATGACCGCGCGGCTCGACCTTGCGGTGACGCAGCCCGAGCCGGAGGCCGTGGCGATGGTGACCACGCGCCAGGCGTGGCAGTTCCGGGTGGTTGGTGTGCAGTGCCGGCACACCGGGCTCCGGGAGCTGACGTTGGCAACGGCACCGAAGTACCTGCAGAAAGCGATGCGGTTCGCGTCGAATGTGCTCGAGCGGCCGACCGAGGTTGTGCTGTGCGGCGAGCGTGCGCTGGCGGAGGCGCTGACGCGGTATTACCCGCTCGGCGGCTTTGAGCTGCGCGGCGAGAAGCTGCTGCGGGCGGGGTAGGCCGATCAGGTTTAGGCGCTGGCGGTGGCCCCGAGTGCGCTGGCGAGTGCGCCTGCTTTGTCGGTTCTTTCCCAGGTGAACGAGCCTGCGGCGTTGGCCTCGGACTCGGTCCGGCCGAAGTGGCCGTGGTATGCGGTTGGTGTGTAGATAGGCCTTCTGAGGTCGAGTGACTCGATGATGCCCCGTGGGGTGAGGTGGAAGTGGTCTCGGACGGCGCGCTCGATCGCCTTAGGGTCCGCGGTGTGGGTGCCGAACGTGTTGAGGTGGACGGACGTTGGTTCAGCGACGCCGATCGCGTAGGAGAGCTGGACCTCGCATCGCTCTGCGAGTCCGGCGGCGACGATGTTCTTCGCGATGTAGCGGGCCATGTAGGCGGCGGAGCGGTCGACCTTGGTCGGGTCCTTGCCGGAGAAGGCGCCGCCGCCGTGGCGGCCGCGGCCGCCGTAGGTGTCGACGATGATCTTGCGTCCGGTGAGGCCGGCGTCGCCGTGGGGCCCGCCGATCTCGAAGCGCCCCGTCGGGTTGACATGGACGGTGACGGAGTTGTTCCAGTACTCACCGAGAACGGGCTTGATGATGTGGTCGAGGACCTCCTTCTTGAGGTCCTTCTGGCGGTCGTTCCAGGTCTTGTCGTGCTGCGTGGAGAGGACGACGGTGTCGACGGCCTTGGGGTTGCGGCCGTCGTACTCGACGGTGACCTGGCTCTTGGCGTCGGGGCGGAGGCCCGGGATGACGCCCTCGCGGCGGACATTGGCCTGCTGCTCGACGAGGCGGTGGGCGAGCTGAATGGGGAGGGGCATGAGCTCCTCGGTCTCGCGGCAGGCGAAGCCGAACATCATGCCCTGGTCGCCCGCACCCTCGCGGTCGACGCCCTGAGCGATGTCGGGGCTCTGCTTGTTGAGGGCGACGAGGACGGCGCACGACTCGGCGTCGAAGCGCATGTGGGCGTCGTTGTAGCCGATGTCGCGGATGGTGTCGCGGACGATGTCCTGGATGTCGATGTAGGTGCGGGTGGTGACCTCGCCCGAGACGACGACGAGGCCGGTGGCGACCATGGTCTCGCAGGCGACGCGGGAGTGGGGGTCGTCCTCGAGCAGGGCGTCGAGGATGGCGTCGGAGATCTGGTCGCAGATCTTGTCCGGGTGGCCCATGGAGACGGATTCGCTCGTGAAGAGATGGCTCGACATGCAGGGGGCTCCGGTGGCGACCGGGCCTTTCCGGGGCCCGGTGGCGGCGTTCTCGGCTTTCATCCATTCATCCGGATGATCGGATGAATCACACGGTGGAGGGTAGACGCGTCGGGCGGGCCGGGCGAGCCCGGCGGGCGGTTTGCGGAGGCCGAAGCAGGTCCCGGGGGCGGGCCTGCGCGGCGGTGAGGCCCGGTGTCGCTACGCTTCCGGCGTGACATCATCTTCCGAACAGGCGGGCGCGGGCAAGTCGGGGCTGACCTATGCCTCGACCGGTGTCGACATCGAGGCGGGGGACGAGGCGGCCAGCCGGCTGCTCGGTCATATGCGGCGGACGCACGGGCCGCGGGTGATCGCAAACCCCGGTGGTTTTGCTGGGCTATTGCGGCTCGACTACAACGAGCAGCTCTTCAAGCGGAACTACAAGGACCCGGTCCTTGTGGCGTGCGCGGACGGTGTCGGGAGCAAGGTGCTGATCGCGCAGCAGCTCGGGATCCACGACACGGTGGGGATCGACCTGGTCGCGATGAATGTGAACGACCTGATCGTCCAGGGGGCGGAGCCCCTGCTGTTCCTCGACTACATCGGGGTGCACGCCGTCGACCCCGCGGAGATCGAGCGGCTGGTGGCGGGTGTCGCCGAGGGGTGCGAGATGGCGGGGTGCGCCCTCCTTGGGGGGGAGACGGCGGAGCTGCCGGCGATCTATCGCAAGGGCGAGTACGACCTGGCGGGGTTCGCGGTGGGCGTCGTCGAGCTCAAGCGGGCGACGGACACGGAGCGGGTGGAGCCGGGGGACATCGTGCTGGGGCTCGCGAGCGATGGGGTGCACAGCAACGGGTTCAGCCTGGTGCGGGGGATCGTGGAGCACGCGAAGCTGGACCTCAAGCGGGGCTACCCGGATCTCGATCCGGAGCGGTCGCTCGGCGAGGTGCTGCTGACGCCGACGAGGATCTACGCGAAGTCGATCGTGAAGCTGCTGCGGCAGTACAAGGTGAAGAAGGTGGTGAGCGGGATGGCGCACATCACCGGGGGCGGGCTGAGCGGGAACCTGTGCCGGGCGCTGCACGACAAGGTGGACGCGGTGATCGAGCCGGGGAGCTGGGATGTGCCGCCGGTGTTCACCTTCCTGCAGGAGCACGGGGGCGTGGCGGACGCGGAGATGGAGCGGGTGTTCAACATGGGGATCGGCTACTGCCTGGTCGTGCGGCCGACCTTTGCGGATGGGGTGACGGAGAAGCTGGAGAAGGCTGGGGAGAAGGTGTTTCGGATCGGGAAGGTTGTGAAGGGTGGTGGGGAGGTGCGGTACGGGTAGTGGGGAGCGGCAAGTGGGGGGCAATGGGCAGTGGGCAATAGGCAATGGAGTGGACGAGCACTACCCGCTTCGCGGATAGTGGCACCGGTTGCGCGGCTAGTGGCACCGTGGGACGGTCACTTGGGGCCTGATCAGCCGGCTCTTGCGGGTTGGGGCTTTGGGGTGTCGGTGTTGAGCTTGGCGGTCGAGAGCTGGCGGTGCTTTTCGAGGTACTCGACGCAGGTGACGGCGAAGGTGGAGTGGGACCAGGTGAGGGGGCTGACGGAGATGGGGTCGCCCGTGTAGGGGTGGTACTGCTCGGCGAGGACGCCGGAGGCGGCGGCGCGGTCGCAAGCCCATTCGATGATGGGGCGGGCTTCCTGGAGTTCGTCGAGGGTCTTGGCGCGCTCGATGAGGTACTGGGCCTGCCAGAGGGTGCAGATGACCCAGGGGTTGCCGGGGACGGTCTCGATGTCCTCGCGTTCGATCTGGTGGTAGTAGTCGTGGGCGTAGCGGGCGCAGCCGCCGACGGGCGTGCGGACCCAGAGCATGTCTCTCAGGGAGTTCATCTCGCTCTCGATCATGGGGTCGCGTGCGTCGAAGCCGGCGACGGCGAAGAGGGCGAAGTTGGCGGAGTCGGGGGTCATGTCGAGGCGGTAGGAGCCGTCCTCGAGGGGTGTCGCCATGCGTGCGAAGCGGCCCTGCTCGGCGTGCCAGAAGTGGCGCTTGAGGGCGCCGCGCATGCGCTCGGCACCCTCTCGGAAGGCGGCGGCGCGGTCGCGTTCGCCGAAGTCGTCGGCGAAGGCGCTGGCGGCGTGGAGGGCGCCGATGGTGCTGGCGACGGTGAAGGTGTGGATGCCGCGGCGTTCTTCCCAGAGGTCCCAGGACTGCTTGGGCAGGCCGTTGTGGTCTCGGTAGCTGAGCATCCACTCGGCGGGGCGTGCGATGAGGCGTGAGTAGAGGGGCTTGATGAACTCGACATCGCGGAAAGTTTCGAAGTGTCGGCGGAGGGCCCAGAGGACGAGGGCGGTCTCGTCCTGCTGGATGGGGAGGACGCGCTGGCCGTCGAGCATCCAGGGGTGCCAGGAGCTGGCGAGGTCGCCGCGCGGGGTGTACTTGTGGAGGAAGTAGCCGTCTTCCTCGATGCATTTCTCGGCGAAGCGGAAGAAGTTTCGGCTGAGCTCGGACTGGCCCGTGGAGATGAGGGCGAGGGTGACGAGGGCGCCGTCGCGCATCCAGCAGTAGGAGTAGTGGTCCCCGCCGAACTGGGTGATGTCGGAGTCGTTGGCGGCGATGATGGCGCCGCCGTTGTCGATCTGCGTGCGGAGGATGAGGAGGCTGCGGTCGAGCAGGTCGAGGGCCTTGGGCGGGAGGTCGGCGGGCTCGCGGCGTTCCTTGTTGACCCAGAGGCGCCAGTAGGCCTCGGTGCGGGTGAGCATGCGGTCCGGGCCCTTGGTCCAGATGCGTTGGTTGCGCTGCTTCACATCGGCGTAGGAGTTGCCGCAGGCGATCCAGCTGGTGACATAGCTCTCGCCGCCGGCGGGGACTTCGAGGTTGAAGCCGACGGTGGCGTCGACGGAGCCCTGTGAGATGGTGTTGCGGCCGAGTTCGCCGTCCTCGGCGTCGCGCCAGGTGCCCTCGGCGCCGCCGATCTTTTTGTGGCCGATGGCCCAATGGTCGATGCCGCACTTGTGGGCGTCGCAGGCGTTGACGAGGAAGTAGCTGGCGTCCTTGTACATGACGAGGGCGGACATGGAGGGGTCGTAGTTGGCGGTGTCGCCCAGGGGGTTGCCGTTGATGGAGAGGTCGAAGTGAAAGAAGAGGCGGACATCGCGCTTCTTGCCCTTGAGGTCTCGGACGACGGCGCGGCGGAAGTAGACGGGCTCGTGGAAGTCGACGGCGTCGTTGCAGACGATCTCGAGGCCGAGCTCTTCGTTTCGGAGGGTGACCTCGGTGACGAGGGTGCCCTCCTTGTAGCGGAGGTCCTTCTTCCAGGCGTCGTCGGCGACCCAGGCGAACTTGCCGTCAGCCCAGACGCCGAAGTGCTGGACATGGCCCGTGGTGTGGTTGTGGCGGCCGACCTGTGGGTAGTACAGGTCGCGGATGCGGTACTTGTGGTCGAAGGTGATGAGGAGGTCGCCGTTGCCGACGGGGATGTCTCTTGGCATGAGAGAAGGCTAACCGAAGCGGGGGGCGGTGGTGACGGGCCCGCCCCGACGCCCCCTCGGTGCCGGCACGGATCGCTATTGACCGGCGAGCAGGGCCGCCGCGAGGGCCTCCGCCTCGGCGTCGGAGACGAGGCTGTCGTCGTCCTGGGCCGGCTCGGCGAGGGCTTGGATTCGTTCGGCCTTTCCACCGATGGAACTGATCCTGATCCCGAAGTTTTCGCCGAGTTTCACGGCGGTTCCGTGGCCGATCTTGCGGTTGTTGACGAGCAGGTCGAGCTCGTCCTCGGCGGACTTGGGGAGCTCGATGATGGCACCCGGGGAGAGCCCGAGGACGCCCTTGACGGTCATGGACCGCTCGCCGAGGCGGACGACGATGGGGACTTCGAGGGCGAGGATGGTCTTGATGTCGGCGGGCATGAGGAGGTCCGGCGGGCGGGGTTTGGTGGGTAGATCGGCCTCGGGGGGATCGGTCTTCAGGCGTTCTGAGCGCGCAGGGTGGTTCTCTGGCGGGCCGGTCCGCAAGGGCCGTGCCAGCCGCCGGGGGGTCGCGATTGGCTGGGGTGAGGTCGTGGAAATGGCGGACGCGAAGATCGGGTTCGGGGCCCCTACGATCCCCCGGACACCGGCCCGGACCTGAGAGGACCCCTTATGCCCAGCCCCCACGCGACCCCCGGCACGACGCCGGCGGCGGTCAGTCTGCGGAATGTCGCGATCATCGCCCATGTCGACCACGGGAAGACCACGCTGGTCGACCAGCTCCTGAAGCAGTCGGGCATGTTCCGCGCGGGTGAGCTCGAGAAGCTCATGGGCGGGCAGCACGACCTGATCATGGACTCCAACGCCCTGGAGCGGGAGCGCGGGATCACGATCCTGAGCAAGAACTGCGCGGTGAACTACCACGCGGCCGACGACCGGGATTACCGGGTCAACATTGTCGACACCCCGGGCCACGCCGACTTCGGCGGCGAGGTGGAGCGGGTGCTGCGGCTGGCGGACGGGTGCCTGCTGGTGGTCGATGCGTTCGACGGGCCGATGCCGCAGACGCGGTTCGTGCTGGGGAAAGCCCTCGAGGCGGGCCTGAAGCCGGTGCTGGTCGTGAACAAGTGCGACCGGCCCGACGGCGAGCCCGACCGGGTGGTGGACCAGGTGTTCGACCTGCTGGTGCAGATGGGGGCGGACGACGAGACGCTGGACTTCCCGACGGTCTTCGCCAGCGCGAAGGCGGGCTGGGCGGTGAACTCGGCGGCGGAGATCCCGACGGACGGCAAGGGCGACCTGCGGGCGGTCTTCGAGACGATCGTCAAGCATGTGCCGCACCCCGAGGCGTACCCCGAGAAGGCGCTGCAGGTGCTGATCACGACGCTCGACTACTCCGATTACCTCGGCAAGATCGGCATCGGGCGCGTGGTCAGCGGAACGGCCTACCCCGGCGAGCAGGTGGTGCTGGTGCGGCCCGGCGCGGACGGGGGCGTGGAGAAGAAGGGGCGGGGCAAGATCTCGAAGCTCCTGGGCTTCAGCGGGCTGGGGCGCGTGGAGGCCGAGCGGATCGAGGCGGGCGACCTGTGCGCGATCGCGGGGCTGGAGGACATCGACATCGGCGACACGGTGTGCGACCCGGATCACCCGGTGCCGTTGGAGGCGGTGACGGTCGATGAGCCGACGATCTCGATGATCTTCCGGATCAACGACTCGCCCTTCGCGGGGCTGGAGGGCGACTATGTCACGAGCCGGCAGATCCGCAGCCGGCTGGAGCGGGAGCTGCAGCACAATGTGGCGCTGCGCGTGGAGCAGGGGCAGACGACCGAGGAGTTCCTCGTGTCGGGGCGCGGCGTCCTGCACCTGGGCATCCTGATCGAGACGATGCGGCGGGAGGGCTTCGAGCTCGCGATCGGGCCGCCCGTGGTCATCGAGAAGATGATCGACGGGAAGAAGCACGAGCCCGTCGAGGAGCTGGTCGTCGAGTGCCCGGCCGCGGGCGTCGGCGCCGTGATGCAGCTCGTGGGCGAGCGCAAGGGCGAGCTCCGCAAGATGGAAGACCGCGGGAGCATGCACACGCGGATGGTGTTCGAGATCACGAGCCGGGCGCTGATCGGCCTGCGCGAGCGTGTGCTGACCGCGACGCAGGGCGAGGCGATCATGCACCACACCTTCGAGAAGTTCGTGCCGGTGCGGGATGCGCCCCCCGGGCGTCAGTCGGGCGTGCTGATCGCGACGGAGTCGGGCCAGGTGACGGGCCACGCGGTGGAGGGCCTGCACGACCGTGGCGTGCTGTTCGTCGCGCCGGGCGACAAGGTGTACGCGGGCCAGGTCGTGGGCGAGCACAACCGCGGGAACGACCTGCCGGTGAATGTCGTCAAGGCGAAGAAGCTCGACAACATCCGCAGCGCCAACAAGGAGGCGTTCGTGACGCTGAAGGCGCCGCGGAAGATGAGCCTCGAGCAGCATGTCGAGTATGTGCAGGGCGACGAGCTGGTCGAGATCACGCCGAAGACGGTGCGGCTGCGCAAGCGGATCCTCGACGAGGGTCTGCGTCGCCGGACGGAGCGGCAGGCGAAGGACAAGGCGGAGGCGGGGGTGTGATCGGCGACGCGGCGTCGCCGGGCGTGTCCGTTTTACTTGTTTGATCGCCCGTGACGCTTCGTGGGGCTACGCGGCGCTGGTACGCTCACCCCCCATGCCGGGCACGCGCCACACGGTGGGTCCCCCCGATCGCCGCGAGATCGAGCGGCGGCTGTCTCGTGCGATTCGTCGAGCGAGCGTGCTGGGCTACGCGATGCTCGTCTGGATTGTCGGTGGCGGTGTCTTCCTGATGGCTTGGCAGGAGAACAGCCCCCCGTTCTCGGACGCCCACGACCGTGCCGAGGGGTGGGCGGTGGCGGTGCTCTGGTCGGGCCTTGCGTTCTTCGGGTGGCAGGTCTGGCGGCTCTCCGGGCTGACCGCCTGGTCTCGGAGGCTGCGAGTCGGCCGGTCGCTGCTGGCGGCTTGGTGTCCGCCGTTCGGCTACCTCTATGCCGAGCGGTTGCTCCGCCGAGACCTGCTCAGTCAGTTGGATATTGTTCGGGCTCGCGGTTCGGGCGACGACGCGACGATCTGATCTTGCCCGCCTATCCTCTCGACCCCCGTTCGCGGGCCGGGCACCCAAGCCGGGCAGCCCCCGCCCCGTTCCCGCGCGGCCAGGAGCAGTCAGATGTACGCGATCATCGAAGAATCGGGCGGTCAGCGCAAGGTCGTCGAGGGCGACGAGATCCTGATCGACCTCTACAACCACGGGCAGTCCGAGGCCGGCGGCACGATCACCTTCGACAAGGTGCTCACCGTCTCCGACGGGAACGACGCCGGGGCCGCGAAGATTGGCAAGCCGTATGTCGCGGGCGCGACGGTGACGGCCGAGATCCTCGACCCCGAGGTGAAGGGCGAGAAGCTCTACATCTACAAGTTCAAGCCCAAGAAGGGCTACCGCCGGAAGACCGGCCACCGCCAGCGCTACACGGCGGTGAAGATCACGGGCATTTCCGCCTGATCGAGCCCGCGGGCTTTCGAGAACGCATCGAATTGCAGACAGCGTCCCGAAGAGTCGGTACGCTGTTTCCGCGCGCCCCGCGGGTGGTTGCGGGTGCCGGCGGGACAGGGAGGATGCACACAATGAACGCACGCCGATTCGTCGCTCTCATGGTCGCCGTGGTCGCGCTGGCTGCCGCGCGGCCCGCGTTCGCGCAGGCTCCGGCGGGTGAGGCGCCCCCGATGACGGCCGCGCCCTGGCAGGTGCCGCTGGAGGAGTTGCGTGCGGAGATCCGTCCGCTGCGGGTCGCGGAGCTGGAGGACCGGCTGTCGTTCTGGATGGACGCGTACCAGGAGTCGGTCGCGGAGGCGGCGCAGCTCGGGCGCGAGGGGGCGGCGGGGGCGGGGGCGCTCTCGGAGGCGACGGGGCGGAAGGCGGCGATCGCCGAGCGGCTCGGTGTCGTGCTCGCCTCCTACGAGGCCAAGGGCGGCGACGGCACCGAGTACCGCAAGTTCATGGCGGCGACGAGCCAGATCGATGTGAACCTCTTCGACCCGCAGGCGGTGGGGGCGTTCCTGCGGACCTGGATCGTCGCGCCCGAGGGCGGGATCAAGGTCGGGCTGAACATCCTCTGGTTCGTCGTGATCATCGTTGCGACCTGGTTTATCTCCGTCCTCGTCGCGGGGGCGGTGCGGACCTCCGTGCGGCGGCTGCCCAAGGCCTCGAGCCTGCTGCAGGACTTCCTGGTCGGCGGGGCCAAGCGGATCGTGCTGCTGATCGGCATCGTGATCGCCGTGAGCTACCTCGGGGTGAATGTGACTCCCCTCGTTGCGGCGATCGGTGCCGCGGGTCTGGTGATCGGTTTGGCCCTGCAGGGCACGCTGAGCAACTTCGCGTCGGGCATCCTGATCCTCGTCTACCGCCCGTACGATGTGGGCGATGTCATCGAGGGCGGGGGCACGAGCGGGAAGGTCGAGGCGATGAACCTCGTCTCGACGCGGATCGCGACCTTCGACAACCAGGTCATGTATGTGCCGAACAACCAGATCTGGAACGGCGTGATCAAGAACATCACGGCCCGCGACACCCGCCGCGTCGATCTGACGGTGGGCGTCGCGTACGGGAGCGATCTGGCGAAGGTCGAGGCGATCATCCGCGACATCCTGTCGAAGCACGAGA
Organism: uncultured Phycisphaeraceae bacterium; assembly: GCA_964615815.1. Taxonomy (GTDB): domain Bacteria; phylum Planctomycetota; class Phycisphaerae; order Phycisphaerales; family UBA1924; genus DAIQNV01. The sequence goes on from CAZTQV010000046.1 coordinate 9,763, forward strand.
AGGTGCTGCCCGAGCCCGCCCCGAATGTGAAGGTCGGCTCCCTCGCGGACAACAGCATCAACATGCTGGTCCGCCCGTGGTCGAAGACGGCGGACTACTGGGATGTGTACTGGGATGTGACGCGCGCCCTGAAGGAACGCTTCGAGGCCGAGGGCATCGGCATCCCCTTCCCGCAGCGGGACCTGACCTTCTCGAACCCGGTCGAGGTTGTGCTGCGGAACAAGTAGCTCAGGCGAACCGCCAGCCGACCCGTTCCCACCGGCCGCTACTCGCCGCGGGCCGTCCGTTGGCGCCGCCGGAGGCGAACCAGATCTCGCCGCGGTCTGGCCGAGCGACGGCCGAGTAGATCGTCCGCAGGTGCTCGGGCTCGGTCATCTCCACCTCGGCGTCGGCCAGCACATCGATCAGGTCATCGGGCCCGTGCTCGGGCGGGTGGTCGCGGGCGATGCGCCGCAGGGCGCAGTAGCGGCCCACGGTCGAGCCGGCCCGCGCCTTCGCCTCCCGGGCGGCATCGATCGGCTTCGCCTGCGGGTGGTTCGTCGCGACGAGCGGACGCGGCGCGGCCGGGTCGAAGTCGTGCCGCGTGTGGTCCGACTTCGTGCACTCAAAGAGAGCGCCGGCGCCCGTCCTGCCCTCCAGCGCGACGGCGATCACGCCGCGGTCCCGGCCCGTCGACTCGATGAACCGCTCGAGCTCGTCGAGCGTTCCGCAGGTCTCGAGGGCTTCGCGAGCCCAAAAAAGCCACGAGATCGTCGTGCGGTCCCGCGGCGGGTCGTCCATCGCGAGCAGCGTGTGCAGGTGCAGCCACAGCCCCGCCGCGTTCATGCCCGTGTCGATGTCGATATCCCCCCGGATCCCCACGGCCAGCGTCGGGATCCGGCCCGGCGTCTCGTGCACGACCGCCGCCGTCCCGCGCATCAGCGTCGCGTACAGCCAGTCGCAGTTCCGCGCCACCCACGATGCACCGTCGAGCCGCGCGAGCATCGCGCTGCACAGGGGCCCCGGCAGATCGTGCAGGCCCGGCTCGGGCTCGGCATCCCGCACGGCGTCGAACGCCCGCGACTGCGCCGTTGTCGCCCGCGCGATATCCGCGTAGAGGAAGGTCGCCGCCGTCAGCGTCCGCACGCCCGCGCCCCGGGCCATCCCGTCGATCTCCTCGCGGAAGTGGGGGGGCAAGCCCTCAAGCCAGCGGCCCGCCTGCAGCGGCAGGTCCTCGCGCGTCACGCGGTTCGTGACGACGAACTGACCGAGGTAGCGATCAAGAAACGCGCCCTCGAAGAAGCCAAGATCCCGCAGGATCCGCCCGTGCGCCAAGCCCGCGTCCCCAGGCGAGCCCGGGATGTGATCGACCGGCAGCGTCACAGCTTCGGGGCTTGCACGAAGGTGCCCCGCCCGCGGTCCTTCACCACGCCCGGGAACTTCAGCGCCCGCCCGTGCGCCACGCAGTAGACGCCCGGCGCGAGCGCCCCCGTCGCGAAGATCGCCTCGTTCAGGTTCTGCAGCGCGTCCGACCGCTTCATCTCGAAGGGCCGCATCGCCCCCGTCAGGATGATCGGCACGGGCGGCTCGGGCATCTCGCGGAAGATCAGCTCGCCCGTGATGCACAGGGTGTCGGTGCCGTGCAGCACGACCACCCCGTCCGTGTCGCCATCTCGGTCAAGGTCCCCGTCGCCCGACATGACCTTCACCATCTCCACGATCCGCATCCGGTCGTGCTCGGTGATGTCGAGCGAATCCTTCTGCATGAGCTGGATGGAGTTGATCATCACCTCCTCCAGCCGCAGCCGCGCCAGCATCCGCTGCACGATCGACGCCCGGTTCTCCAGCTTCCCCGACCGCTCGTCGTAGGTCTTCTCAATCGTCCCGCCCGTGCTGATCAGCGCGATATGCCGCATGGGGGGATCGTACCGGCCCGGCCCGCCCGGGCGGATACACTGGCCCTCCCCGGCCCCGCGAGCCCTCAAACCCCGCGGAAAGCCCCCGGGGGGAGGCCCGACGATGTCGCAGCAGATGACCGCCGACCAGGCGATCGACCAGGTCCACAAGCTCCTCCGCCGCGGCGACACGATCACCGCGTTCCGCCTGAGCACGCAGATCGTCCGCCAGGCCCCCGGGTTCGCGGCCGGCCTGCTCGCCCACGCCCGCGTGCTCACCCACGCCGGCCGCGGGAACCAGGCCCGGATGATCCTGACCCGTGTCGAGCCCGCGATGCCCGACGACCAGAAGGCCTCCGTCCGCCTCGACCTCGCCCGCGCCTGGCTCTGCGACGGCCACGCCGCCGAGGCCCTCGAGATCACCGGCCCCCTCGCCGAGGCGAACCCCACCGACCCCGCTATCGCGGCGACCCACGCCCGCGCCCTCGCCGGATCGGGCCGCCCGGCCGACGGCGCCCAGGCTGCCCGCCAGGCGATCGACGGGGGTCAGGACACGATCGACCTCGCGACCGCGCTCGGTGTTTGCGCCCTCGAGGGCGCATCGGACCAGGCCGACCCCGCCCGCGCCGGCCTCGCCGCCCACACCGCCAAGGTCGGCGCCGATGTCGCGAGCCTGCGGGATGCGCTCGCCGTCCTCGCCGAGCTCGCCGCCCGCGCGGGCGACGACGACGCGGCCTTCGCCGCCTACCGCCGCGCCGCCAAGCTGCAGAACACCCGCCTCGACCCCGCCAAGCACGCCGAGGGCGTCCAGAAGTTCAACGACGGCTGGCCCGCCGACGCCTACGCCAAGGCCCCGCGCCTGGATGCCGTTGGTGCCGGCGACACCGCCGACGAAGGCCTCGTCTTCGTCGTGGGCCTCAGCGGCGGCGGCCTCGGCGCCGTCTCCGCGGTCGCCCGCGCCGTCGGCTTCCACGCCCCGGCCGAGCCCGACGCCAGCGTTGTCGCGACCATGGCCGAGCTCAAGACCGAGATGGCGAGCTTCATGGTCTATGTCCCGAGGCCCGCCGCCCTGACCGAACCCAAGCTCAAGGCCTTCCGCAAGGACCTCCTCCGTCGCGAGCGCGGCGAGAACGCGAGCGACAACGCCCGCATCGTCGACGCCTCCTTCCCCAACGCCTACACCCTGAGCGTCCTGCCGCTCGCCTTCCCCAACGCCCGCATCATCTACATCGACCGCCCCCTCGCCGACGCCGCGACCGCCAGCTACTTCATCGAGCGCGGCCCGCAGACCCCGTTCTCCGGCGACCCCGTCGTCGCCGGCGCGGTCCTCCGCGATGTGCAGGGCATGCTCGAGCACCACTGGGCGATGGTCGAGGCCGATGAGCACGCCCGCACCCTCCGCCTCTCCTACGACGCCCTCGTGGGCGAGACCGACGACGCACGCCGCGAGCTGCTCGCCTTCCTGGGCGTCGATGCCGACGACTCCGCCCTCGCCGCCGCACGAGACGCCGCCCGCAAGCACGCCGCCACCGTCGCCCACGCCCCCGGCGTCGGCCAACGCTTCGCCGGCAAGCTCCGCGACCTGCACCGAGCGATCGAGGACTGAGCCGGCGTCGCCCGCGGCCGATCGCCCGCGACCCACCGCCCGCGACCCGGCACCCTCCCTCCCCCTATCCTCGTCCCATGACCTCACCAGACGAGTTCTCGACCCCCGATCAGGTCAACGCCGCCGCCGAAGCCTTCCGCACCGACTTCGCCGCCGTCCGAGACCAGATCGGCCGCGCCGTCGTCGGCCACGCCGAGGTCGTCCGAGGTGTCCTCATCTGCCTCTTCACAGGCGGTCACGCCCTCCTCGAGGGCGTCCCCGGCATCGGCAAAACCCTCCTCATCCGCTCCCTCTCCCAGGCCCTCAGCCTCGACTTCGGCCGCATCCAGTTCACCCCCGACCTCATGCCCGCCGACATCGCCGGCACCACCATCGTCATCGAGGTCGAGGGCGACCACGGCCGCGTCTCGCGAGAGTTTCGCTTCCAGCCCGGCCCCATCTTCGCCCAGATCGTCCTCGCCGACGAGATCAACCGCGCCACGCCCAAGACCCAGTCCGCCCTGCTCGAGGCCATGCAGGAGCGATCTGTGACCGTCCAGGGCGAGACCCACCAACTCCCCGCCCCCTTCTTCGTCATGGCCACCCAGAACCCCATCGAGCAGGAGGGCACCTACCCCCTCCCCGAGGCCCAGCTCGACCGCTTCTTCTTCAAGCTCGAGGTCGGCTACTCCACACGCAAGGACCTCCACGAAATCCTCGCCCGCACCACCGGAGGCGACATCCCACAGATCGAGCCCGTCCTCACCGCCGACAAGATCCTCGCCCACCAGCGCCTCGTCCGCCGCGTCGCCGTCGCCCCCCATGTCGCCGACTACGCCGTCCGCACCGTCCTCGCGACGCACCCCAAGGGCGAAGCCTCCGACGGCCGCTACGCAACTCCCATGGTCAACCGCTTCCTGCGTGTCGGCGCCAGCCCCCGCGCCGCCCAGGCCCTCACCCTCGGCGCCAAGTGCCTCGCACTCCTCGACGGCCGCACCGCCGCCAGCATCGACGACCTCCACGCCGTCGCCCTCCCCGCCCTCCGACACCGCGTCATCCTGAACTTCGAAGCCGAGGCCGAGGGCGTCACCGCCGACGCCGTTATCCGCAACATCATCGACACCCTCCCCCGCGAAGCCGCCGCCGACTAAGCAACTCGTCCGATCCCACCGGTGCCACTATGCGACGCCCCGCGTCGCGTAGTGCAGCACGCAACCGTTCGAAAAACCGGTGCCCCGAACCGCCGCCCAGCGGCGCTTCGGGCCGATCGACGCACCACCCCCCTCACTACCCCGGACGCCTGATCTTCGCAACGCAAAGATCAGGGTTCTTGCATCACGCACCAAGGCTCGACCCGCTCCGCGGCAAGCCGTACCGCGCGCAGCGCCCACCTCCGCCTTCAACCTCCCGACCCATCGCTACACAACCATCACCGCCGCAGAGCATCTTCCCCGTCTTTTACAGCCGCTTCACCCCAAGTTCATCGCCCGCGCCCAAGCTCTCTGGTGAGTCGCGCCGGGGCCCCGAAAGGCAGCCCCGGCCTCGCCACTCCCATGAATCCGACACAGGAGACAGCCATGAACACCCTCACCATCACGAACCTCAAGAACCGCCTCCTCCGACGCAAGAGCGCGGCCCTTCCGACGGCCATCGCCGCCGCCGCCGGCCTCGCCATCGCCGCCCCCGCCTCCGGCCAGTACTACAACGATGTCTACGAGCAGCAGTACGAGACCGACGGGGAGTATTACCAGTACAACGACGACTTCAACGGCTACTACGGCTACGACGACAACTACAACAACGGGTACAACGCCAATTACTACAACACCCAGTACGACAACGGGTACTACGACGACGAGTACGGCGAAGCCTACGAGTGGGAGCCCGACACCGGCTGGCACGAGGAAGAGTGGTACGACCCCACCGACTGGTTCGACGACGACTACAACTACGGCAACACCTACGACTACGAAGAGACCGACAACTACTACGACGACGGCTCCTACAACAACGACTACAGCTATTGGAACGACAACCTCGGCTCCGACTGGTACACCGACGAGAACGACCCCGCGGACTACGACTACTGGGACAGCCGCCGCGACTACGACTACGGCACCTACTACGGCTCGAACAACCGGTCAAACTACGGCAGCACCTACGGTACCGACTGGGACTACTACACCGACGAGGACGACCCCGTCGACTACGACTACTGGGACAGCCGCTACGACTACGACTACCGCGCCAACAACAACCGCAACACCTGGCAGAACAACCAGAACAACATGCGGCAGAACCAGCAGCGCGCCGACCGCAACCAGCGGAACTGGCAGCAGAACCAGCAGCGCAACCAGCGTGTCCAGCAGGCTCAGCTCCAGGGCCAGCTCGAGAGCTGGCAGCGGAAGAACCTCGACGGTCAGCGCGACGCCCACACCCTGGTACGAATGCGGCTCCAGAACGGCAACTCCGCCATCGTCAACCTCGGGCCCAATGTCGACCTGAACCGCCTGAACCTCGACCGCGGCGACCGCATCGTCGTCGACGGCCGACGCGGCTCGATCGACGGCCGCACCGTGCTCATGGCCCAGCGCGTCCGCGCCGGCGACCGCACGGTCCGCATGAACAACTGGGAGCCCGACCAGCGGCAGGCCCGCAACCAAAGCCGCTATGACCGCTCGCAGATGCAGCGCGGCGACCAGGCCCGCAGCAACAACAAGGCCCAGACCCAGGGCTATGTCGAGGCCTGGCAGCGGGTGAACCTCCGGGGCCAGCCCGACGCGCACACGGTCCTCCGCGTCCGCCTCCAGGACGGCAACGCCAAGCTCATCAACCTGGGCCCGAATGTGAGCGTCTCGCGCCTCAACCTCGACCGCGGCGACCGCATCATGGTCCAGGGCGAGCGCGGCTCCATCAACGGCCGCGTTGTCCTCGCCGCCGAGAAGGTCCGGCTCGACAACCGGACGATCCGCATGAACAACTGGGATCAGACCATGAGCCGGAACAGCGACCGCAACAACGCCAACCGCTAACCCAAGCGGCCCGGTCTCAAACCCGGTCTCAAACCCAGTCTCGAATCCATGTCCCACTTCCTGCGCGGGGGGCGCCAACAACGCCCCCCGCGTTCATTGCGTCAACACCCAACGGTGCCACTATCCGCGCAGCGGGTAGTGCCTGTCTGTGGGCGCCCGGTGCCCCGAACCGCTGCGCAGCAGCGCTTCGGGCCGATCGACACAAGACACCGGGCACCACGAAAACGAGCCCGAAGCGCGAGCGAGGGACTCCCAAAGCGCAGCGCCCCAACTCTTCAACCTCCTACCCCCGGTGCACCTCATCCCCCTCATGCAAAGGCGGCACCGCAGGCTCCTCCCCCGCCGCATCCTCCTCGAACACCACCCGGTACACCACCGCCGCCGCGCAGGTCCCCAGGATCGGCCCCGCCCAGTACACCCAGTGCACCGCCCAGTGCCCGTGCACCGCCGACGCGAGCGACCGGGCCGGGTTCATGCTCGCCCCCGTCAGACCGCCGAACGCCAGGATGCACGCCCCGACCACCACGCCCACGCACACGCCCCCGAGCCGGTGCGCCCGCCCGTCCGCCACCCCCGCCAGGATGATGAACATCAGCGCCGCCGCCTGCAACGCCTCGAACACCAAGAGCCTGCCCGAGCTCTCCGCCGCACTCAGCGTCCCGAGCGTCGCCCCGTGCCGCGCAAGCCCCGCCGCCTCCTCCCCGAACCCCCACACCACCGCCCACACCCCCGCCGCCGCCGCGACGAGCTGCACGAGGCTGTACCCGCCCGCCCGCACCCAGCTCTGCCGCCCGATCAGCGCGAACGCGATCGACACCGCCGGGTTGAACTGCGCCGCGCTGATGTACATCGTCGCCGTGACGAACACCGTCAGCACCAGCACATGCGCCAGCGCCACGACCACGAGATCGCTCCCCCCGGCCCCCGCCGTGGCGACAATGCTCCCCACCCCGAAGAAGCACAGCGCAAAGGTCCCGATGAACTCCGCCATGCACCCCCGCGCAAACTCTGGCATCATCAGCGTCCGCACCAAGACCCCCAACCGCGCGGTACGACCCGCGAATCAAACCGAGTGATCAACCTCAAACACAACCCGCCGCGGCAGTCTCCCCACAGCCGCCCCACGCCGCAACTCGCCGCGGCCCTCGCCCTCCTCGCGCTGCTGCTCACGACCGCCCGCGCCGCGATCGAACCGATCACGCCCAACCCCGTCGCCATCGCGGGCTCGCCCATCGTCATCGCCGTCCGTCTGACCGACCCGGCCGACCGCGGCCCGGTCACGGCCGTGCTCGAGGACACCCGCCGCGTGCCCGCCAGACTCGTCCCGATCGCGTTCGAGGAGCCCGCCGCGGGGCCCCGGCGGTGGATTCAGGCCAGCCCGCGGGTGCGGCCGGACGGGGGGCGGGCGGGGACCGAGGGTGCCTGGGTGCTGATTTTGGAGCCGCCGCGGGACGCGGTGGGGCAGGGGATCTGGGTGAACGGGCGGCGATGGCCGCTGCGGTGGTTGGGGGACCCGGTGCGGGAAACCCTTGCCAGATCAATAGATACGAGCGCCGACGACCCGCTGCTGAACCCGTGGGCGAGCGCGGTGCCGGGCGAGTGGCGGGGGGCGGGGGCATTGCGGGAGCGGGCCGAGCCGGCGGCGGGGAGCCCGTTGTCGCGCTGGAGGTATCTCCTGTTGACACAAGGCCTTGCGCCGACGGACCGGCCGGGGCCGCCGCTGGCGACCGAGCCGGCCGATCGGGCCCTCGCCGATCTCATCGCGGCGGACATCGAGATGCGGTGGAGGCGGGCGCTCTTAACCCTCTATGTTGCGGATCCGGTGATGTCGGTGCGGGTGCGGGCGGCGCTGGCGGGGGCGGGGCGGTTCCCGGGCGGGGAGGTGGCGCCGGTGTGGTGGCCCGAGGCGGGGTTGCTGACGGAGCTGCTCGAGGCGCAAAGCCCTGCGGCCGCGAGGGATAGGGCGGCGTCGTGGCTGGCGACGGTGCCCGCGGCGTTGGCGTGGGTGGAGGATGACGCGCTGCCGGGGATGGACCGGGCCGAGGTCGCCTTGCTGCCGACGCGGCCCATGCTGGTTGCCGCCGGGAGGCCTGGTGGGGATCTCGGGACGGTCGCGGATGTGCTTCCGTATCAAGGGGTTACGCTGTCGGTGCCTCGGGCGCAGACGGAGTCGCCGCGGGCTCTGGTGCGGGGGCCGGAGTGGTCGGCGGAGCTGGCGCTGGAGCCGGTGCGGGGGGCGCAGCCGCCGGCGCTGCGGTTGGGGCCACTGCTGTATGAGCTTTCGCTGCAAGATCTTACGACGGGATCGGTGCCGCCGACGGATGGGTCGTGCGTGGTGCTCTTGCAGCGGCTGCCGGGGCCCGGGGGGGCGTGGCGGGTGTACGCGGAGGTGGTGGAGGATCCTGCAAGTCCAAGCCGTGTAGAGCTTTGGCTCGACGGGCAGCCGATCCGGCTGGACCCCGATGGGGCCCCGGCCGGCGCGAAGATCGCGCGGCTGGCGGACCGCTGGGCGGTGGCTTTGGAGCTCCCGATCGATGTCGAGACTGTGCGCACGCGTGTCGGGATCGTGCGCACGCTCGGCGCGGGTGTGCGCACGGGGTGGCCTCGTCCGTTGCTTCCATGGGGGGATCGTCCCGGGTCGGCGGTGATCGATCTGAGCGCCTGGTGAGCGCACGACCGAGCGGTTTTTGTCTCGCCCGGCGAGCGCGCTAGACGCGCATCCGGGAGCCGTAGACGAGCCACTCGAGGGCGAGCAGGGCGGCGGCGGCGAGGACGAACCAGGACCAGATCTCGCGCGGGCCGGAGACGGACTCGACGGAGGGCGCGGGCTCGCCGCCGGCGTCGATCTCGCGGCGGACGGTGAGGGCGGATTCGCCGGGGGCGGCGAGGTTGATGGCGACGAGGCGTTCGGCGCCGCGGGCGGCGACTTCGTAGAGGCCGGCGCGGGGGATGATGCCGAGGTCGATGGTCGCGCCGCCGCCTGGGCCGACGCGGAGGGTGCGTTCGCGGGGGAGCTCGTCGGTGGTGGAGGCGACGGGGTCGAGCGCGACCTCTTCGCCTGCGCCGACGAAGGCGCCGAGGCCGCGGACCTGTGCGGCGGCGGTGGTGGGGAACCAGAGGCCGCGGTCGCCGCCGGCGGTGGCGGCGGCGAGCTCGTCGACGGCGGACGCGACGAAGATGGGGAAGGAGAAGTCGAGGGTCCAGTTGGAGCTTTGCAGGGGGAAGGCGACGACGATGCGGGGGACGCCGGCGTCCTGGGCCTCGATGATGAAGGGACCGGTGGGGCCGAGGGCGAGCTCGGTGATGACGGTGTCTTCCGTCGGCGTGTCGCCGGCGCTTGGGAGTTCGATCCAGCGGGAGACCTGGACGGCGTCGAGGGCGAGGTCCTGGGTGACGGGGTGGGCGCGGGTCCAGCTGACGAAGCCGGCGGCGGCGTCGCGGGCGGTGCGGGTGGTCGCGGTGACACCCTCGGGCAGGAGCGACGGGAGGATCGCGCCGAAGCTGAGTGATGGGCTCGGCGGGGCACGCTCGGGCGTGACGCGGTCGAGGACGATGATGTCGAAGGCGCGGAGGTCGTTGGTCGCGAAGCTGTTGTATTGGCGGCCCGTGACGGTGCGGACGCCGCGGGTGCGGAGGGCGTCGAGGACATCGGCGAGGAAGGGATCGGGGGCGGGCTCTCCCCGGTCGTCGGCGGGGGCGACGAGCAGGATCGCGGGTGCGGCGGGGGGCGGGAGGACGATCCACGCGGTGTCGTCGGCGGGCAGCGGGTCGTCGCGGTTGAGGGCGAGCGTGAGCGGGCCGCCCGCGGTGTCGCGGAGATCGATGGTGCGGGCGGCGTCGCCCGGGGTGCCGTCGGCGGCGCGGGCGGGGACGGAGACGGCGGTGCGGGAGGCGATCTCAGCGCCTCTCAGGAGCGAGACGGTCGCGGCGGCGGGGGCGGAGCCGGTGTTGGCGAGGCGGACGAAGACGCGGACGAGGGCGGGGTCGTCGATGTCGCGCAGGGCGCTGACGGCGGTGATGCCGACATTGCCGCGGGCGGCTTCGAGGGTGTCGTCGCTCGGTGCGACGGGCTCGTAGGCCAGTTCGGCGCCGAGGCTGATAAGGGTGCCGGTGACATCGCCCCCGTCGGAGAGCAGGACGGCGACGGGGCGTTGCGTATCGGCCGACTCGTCGGTGGAGCCGCCGGAGAGGGCCTCGACGAGCTCGAGGGCGCGTTCGGGGTCGCCCGGCTGGTCGGTGGGCTCGATGGCGTTGACGGCGGCGCGGACGGCGGCGAGGCGTCGCGTAGGGGCGGCGGCGACGAGTGCGTCGTTTGCGAAGGCGATGACGGTGAACTCGGGTGCATCGGCGCCGGCGGTCATGGACTCGGCGATCTCGATGGCGCGGGCCTTGGCGGCGTCCAAGCGTGACTCGCCTCCCGGCATGTCGCGGGCGGCCATGGAGGCGGAGCGATCGATGAGGAGGAAGACGCGCGAGCTCGGGGCGCCGCCGGAGTCGATGGCGGGGCGGGCGAGGGCGAGGAGGAAGAGGGCGAGGATGATGAGGTGCAGGAGGAGGAGCCAGGAGGGCCGGATCATGCGGAACGGGGCGTTGACCTGGAGGTCGTGGACGGCCTGCTCCCAGAGCATGGTGGAGCTGACGCGGACGGGGCGGCGGCGGAGCTTGAGGAAATAGAGCGTGAGGAGGGCGGGGAGCGCGACGGCGGCGGCGAGGAGGGCTGTGAGGGGGGGGAGGAGGGTCATGGGGGTGGGAGGGGAGTGTAGAGGTGGGAGGGGAGAGAGGGGGATCGGG
>CAZTQV010000047.1:0-20478 GCA_964615815.1 uncultured Phycisphaeraceae bacterium
GCGCCCGCCGCCGCCGGCCGCGGCCTTGATGATCACCGGGTAGCCGATGTCGTTGGCGATCTCGACGGCCTCGTCCTCTTCTTCGACCTCGCCCTCGGAGCCGGGGAAGACGGGGACCTTGGCGGCCTTGGCGTAGCGCTTGGCCTCGACCTTGTCGCCCAGCTTCTTCATTGCTTCGGGCGTGGGGCCGATGAACTCGATGCGGCAGTCGCGGCAGACCTCGGAGAAGTCGGCCCGCTCGGCGAGGAAGCCGTAGCCGGGGTGGATGGCGTCGACATCGGCGATCTCGGCGGCGGAGATGAGGCGGCCGATGTTGAGGTAGCTCTCCTTGGCGGGGCCCGGGCCGATGCAGATGGCGCGGTCGGCGAGCTTGAGGTAGGGGGCGTCCTTGTCGGCCTCGGAGTAGACGCACACCGCCTCGATGCCCATCTCGTGGGCGGCTCGGAGGATGCGGAGGGCGATCTCGCCGCGGTTGGCTATGAGGATGCGTCGGAACATGGTGGGGGAAGGCACCTAGGCACGAGGGCACTGAGGCACGAAGGGGCGTGATCGGACGCGGGCTGCGGGGCACTTCGTGCCTGTGTGCCTCCGTGCCTGCGAGCCTGTTTGCTTACGACGGACGCACCATGAACAGCTTCTGGCCGAATTCGACGGCGTCGCCGTTCTTGACGAGCACGCGCTCGACGGTGCCGGAGACCTCGGACTTGATCTCGTTGAAGACCTTCATGGCCTCGATGAGGCAGACGACGGAGCCCTCGGAGACGGAGCCGCCGGCGGTGAGGAAGGGGTCGGCGTCGGGGCTGGAGGCGGAGTAAAAGGTGCCGACCATCGGACTCTCGATGGCGACGAGGCCGGCGTCGGAGCCTCCGCCCGAGCCGGAGCCCGCGTCGGCGTCGGCCTGGCCCTGGTCACCGGCGGGGGCGTAGGCGGGTGCGGCGGCCTGCTGCACCATCGGGACGAGGGCGCCGCCGGCGCCGCGCTTGATGGTGACGGTCTCTTCCTGGTCGCGGAGGTCGAGCTCGGAGAGCTCGTTCTCGACCATGAGCTTGACCAGTTCCTTGAGCTTCCGGATGTCGATCATCGTCGGCCCGTGTCCTTCCGGGGGCGGGGAGCGCTCGGTGTCGGTGTCAGAGCGTCGCCCAGTCCAGGGTCATCGGCAGCGAGCAGAGGTTCTTCGAACCGCGCTCGGTCACCAGGTAGTCGTTCTCCAGCCGGACGCCGCCGATCCCGGGGAGGTAGATCCCCGGCTCGATCGTGACGACCATGCCCGGCTCCAGTGTGATGGCGGGCCCGCGCCCGCTGACGCTCGGGCCCTCGTGGACATCGAGCCCGATGCCGTGGCCCAGCCCGTGCCCGAAGCGGTCGCCGTAGCCGGCCTTGTCGATGACGGAGCGGGCGGCGGCGTCGATCTCGTGGTTGGTGCGGCCCGCGGCGAGGAGGGCGGCGGAGACCTCGTGGGCCTCGCGGACGATCTCGTAGATCTCGCGCATCGGCTTGGACCACTTGCCGAGGGTGAAGGTGCGCGTCATGTCGGAGTGGTAGCCCTGCCACATGGCGCCCCAGTCGATGAGCAGGGGCTTGCCGGCGGCGGTCTTCTTCGTCCCCGGGGTGTAGTGCGGGAGGGAGCCGTTGGCCTGCGCGCCGACGATGGTGTCGAAGCTGGGCTTGACCGAGCCGCGGGCCTTCATCTCGAACTCGAGCCTGGCGCAGATCTCGAGCTCGGTCTGGCCCGGCTTGATCGTCGGGATGAGGGCCTCCATCGCCTCCTGCTGGATGCGGACGGCCCGGCGGATGAGCTTGACCTCTTCGTCGTCCTTGATGAGCCGCAGGTCGGCGACGAGCCCGTTGACGGGCGTGAGGAGGCGGGCGGGGAGCTTGTGCTTGCGGAAGAAGGACTTGAAGACGCGCTCGGCGTGGAGCGTGAAGTGCTCGGCCTGCACGCCCAGCGTCTCGAGTGTGCCGGCGTCGCGGATCTCGGCGAGGACCTCGGCGGTCTTGGCGAGGATGGAGCCGGTGCGCATCACGATCCTGGCAATCGGGGCGAAGGCGGCGAGCTCTTCCTCGTAGCGGGAGTCGGAGATGAGGATCGGCTTGTTCGGGCCCACGATCAGGTAGCTGTCGCCCCCGAGGAAGCCGGTGAGGTAGGCGACATCGTTGGGGTTGGTGATGAGGGCGTGGGCGAGGCCGTGGGCGGCCATCGCGCGGCGCAGCTTGGTCAGGCGTCCCGTGTAGGGGGAGGTGGCGCGGGATGTCGCAGTCGGGCGGGCCATAAGGGGAGGATGATACTCGCCCTGCGCGCCGGAAGCGGGAAAGCGCGGGAGCGACCGATCGGGCACCTCTCGGGGGTGAAAGTCGGTCGCGGCGGCGCTACCAGTCGAGCGTCCCGAGCCACGCCTTGGCGAGGTCGTCAACGGCGACGGCCTCGCCGTCGAGCGCGAGTTCGCCCGAGTCGTTCAGGACGCCGATGGGCGTGACCTCGGCGTGCGGGGCGTGTTCGTCCCGCAGGGCGATGAGCTCGGGGACACGCTCGAGATCGACCTCGACCACCCAGCGCGTCGGGCTCTCGCCGAAACAGGCGGCGACGGGGTCGCGGTGCAGGGCGGGGGTGCGGATCGCGGCGCCGAGGCCGCCCCTGGGGGCGGTTGGGCCCGCTTGACGCTGGGCGGCGATGAGCATCTCGGCCGCGGCGCAGGCGACGCCGCCGTCGGAGACATCGTGCACGGCCGCAACGAGCCCCGCGCGGATCGCCGCGGCGACGAACCGCGCGGCGGCGGGCGCGGTCTCGAGGTTGACGCGCGGCAGGGCGCGCCCATGCTCGCCCGCATCAAAGAGCGACGCGTAGGTGCTGCCGCCGAGTTCCTCGTGCGTGCGCTCCCCCACCACCACGAGCCCGTGCCCGGGCTTCTTGGCGTCCATGGTCACGCAGCGGGCGATGTCGGGGACGATCGCGATGCCCGTGATCAGGAGCGTCGGCGGGATCTCGATGGTCTTTCCGCTCTCGGTGGTGAACTGGTTGTTCAGGGAGTCCTTGCCGCTGACAAAGGGCGTGCGGAAGGCCTTGGCCCCGTCGTAGCAGCCCTCGGCGGCGCGGACGAGGCTCGCGAGGTTCCGCGGCTTCTTACAGCTCGGCCAGCAGAAGTTGTCGAGGATCGCGATGCGGTCGGGGTCGGCCCCGACGGCGACGAGGTTCCGCACGCACTCATCGATCGCCGCGAGGGCCATCTGGTAGGGCTCGTCCGACAGCCCGGTCGCGAGCCCGCACCCGATCGCGAGCCCGCGGCCCGTGCCCGGCACGGGCTCGATGACGGCCGCGTCCATCGGCCCACGCTGCAGGGGTCCGCCGAGCGGGCGGATGACCGTGTTGCCCTGCACCTCGTGGTCGTACTGGCGGATGATGAAGTGTTTGCTGGCGATATTGGGGTGAGCGAGGAGCTTGAGCAGAGACTCAGAGACGGAGAGACGGGGAGGCGGAGTGCTTGGTGTTGCCCCCGCTTCGTCTCTTCCATCCCCCCACTCCGCTTCGCGCGTGGGGGTGGGAATGCCGTCGTGCAGGAAGGCCATCGGCAGGCGACCGACTTCCTCGCCGCGATAGTTCAGGATGAGCTCGGCGTTGTCGGTCCCGAAGTGGCCAAGATCCGCGAGCTCCACGCCCTCCTCGTCGCAGATCCGCTGCAGGGCGGGCACATGCGCGTCGGGCACGGCGAGGACCATGCGCTCCTGCGCCTCGGAGATCCAGATCTCGGTGTAGGTCAGCCCGTCGTACTTGAGCGGTGCCCGGTCGAGGTGCACCTCGGCCCCGAGCTTCTCGCCCATCTCGCCGACGGCGCTGCTGAACCCGCCCGCGCCACAATCCGTGATCGCGCTGAAGAGGGGCTTCTCGCCCGCGTCGCGTGCCCGCAAGATCGCGTCCAGCACGCGCTTCTCCTCGATCGCGTTGCCGATCTGCACCGCGTGCGCGAATTCGTCGGCGTGCGTGTCGGTCAGCTCGGCCGAGCTGAAGGTCGCGCCGTGGATGCCGTCGCGGCCCGTGCGCCCGCCCAGGGCGATGATCCGGTCGCCCGGTTTCGCCTCGCCCTTGATCAGCCCCGCGGGCATGACGCCGACGCACCCGCAGAAGACGAGCGGGTTGCCGATGTACCGGTCGTCGAACCACACGGCACCGTTGAGCGTCGGGATGCCCATGCGGTTGCCGTAGTCGCGCACGCCCGCGACGACCTCGGTGAGCACGCGCTTGGGGTGCAGGCAGCCCGCGGGCACCTCGGCGATGTCCGGCGGAGCGACGCAGAACACATCCGTGCTCGCGATCGGCTTCGCGGCCAGTCCGGTGCCGATGATGTCGCGGATGCACCCGCCGATGCCCGTCGCCGCCCCGCCGTAGGGCTCGATCGCGCTCGGGTGGTTGTGCGTCTCGACCTTGACGCAGACGGCCGTCTCGTCGTCGAAGCGGATGATGCCGGCGTTGTCGACGAAGACGCTGAGCGTCCAGTCGACGCCCTCTTCGATCAGCTCGAAGGTCGCCGCCGCGACGGTGGACTTCAGCATGTTGTGGATCGTGACCGAGCCGTCGGCGTTGATCTCGTGCCCGGGCCGGCCCGCACGCTTGACGGGATCGAGGGGGTCGTCCGAGCGGTAGCTGATCGTCGCCTTGAGCGTCTTGTGCACGCAGTGCTCGCTCCAGGTCTGGGCGAGCGTCTCCAGCTCGATGTCCGTCGGCTCGCGCCCCAGTTCGCGGTACTCGGCCTGCACCGCGTGCATCTCGTGCAGATCAAGAAACAGATGCCCCTCGCGGCTCAGCTTCTCCAGCCCCGCGTCGTCGAGCTCGCGGATCGGCACCCGCGTCACGCGGAACTCCGCCGCGTGCCCCTTGGGCAGCTCGGCCGGGTGGAAGGGCTCGGTGTGCACGCCCGCGACGACGGCGTTCGCCAAGAGCCGCTCGGCCACCCGCTTCGCGTCGGCCTGCGAGACGCCCGCGAGGTCGTACCGCCAGCCGGTGCTGACCCGGGCCTCGAGCCCGAAGGTGTCCCGCAGCACCCGCTCGACCGTCTGCGCGGCCGGGTCCATCACGCCCGGCAGGGGGTGCACCTCGACGAGGGCCGCGCCGGGCTCGACCGCCGACGCCCCGGTGACGGCCGACTCGGTCACCGGGTCGGCCAGCAGCCGGGCCTCGATCGCTTCGAGCGTCGCGTCGTCGGTCTCGGCCTCGATCAGGTAGACCCGGGCCGACCGAGCCGAACCGAGGCTGACGCCCAGGGCCCGCGCCTCGCGGACCAGCCGATCCCCCACGGGGTCGCCGGCCGTCGGGCGGACTTCGACGCGGTGGACACGGAGGCTCGCGGGCGCAGCGGTGGTGGTCATGGGGCGATCGTACGACGGGCCGACGCGGGCGGGACGCCGAGTCTGAGGGGCCCGCGCGAGCGGGGCCCGAAGGCTCGGGTTGATCGATCGAGGGCGATGTGATCAACGCCTGTGCCCGTCCAACCCGAAGCTTCGCTCCGCTCAGCTTCGGCGTCCCGCGAAACCGCACCGCCCGACGCGCCCGCCCCTACCCTCTTCGCCCATGCCCGAGCCAGAAGCCAATACCCCCGCCACCAAGCCCCTCGTCGAGCTCTACACCGACGGCGCCTGCTCGGGCAACCCCGGCCCGGGCGGGTGGGCGTACATCCTCCGCCACCGGGCCTCGGGCTCCGAGCGCGAGGCCAACGGCGGCGAGCGCGAGACCACCAACAACCGCATGGAGCTCACCGCGGTCATCGAAGGCCTCGGCGCCCTGAGCCGCCCGAGCTCGGTCGATCTCTATTCCGACAGCCAGTATGTCCTCAACGGGCTCAAGACCTGGATGGCCGGCTGGAAGAAGAAGGGCTGGAAGACCGCGAGCAAGCAGCCCGTGAAGAACCGCGACCTGTGGGAACGGCTCGACGAGCTGCAGCAGACCCACGAGATCCGCTTCCACTGGATCAAGGGCCACAACGAGCATCCGGAAAACGAGCGGGCCGACCGGCTCGCGGTCGAGGCCCGGGACGCGGCCGCGGGGCGGTGAGCGGGCGGAGCGTTGTCGGGTTTTCCCGAACGCGCGACCGTTTCGGCTCATGTTGTGTCAAAAACCGGTGAATGAACGATATTCGGTCTTTGCCACACCTCCCGATCCGATTATTCTCGGGTGTTGCGATTCGCTCTCGCGCGGGGCCAATGAAGGGTGCTGGAAATGACCAAGGGTTCTTCGCGCGCGTGCCTCTTTGGCGGCGCTTTCCTGACAGCGGGCCTCGGCGGCGCTCTTGCGAACGCACAGGAACTCGTCCGCGTCGACGGCGGGGATAACAGGAACTACTTCGAACTCGGTGGCTATGTGTGCTTCCCGTACATGGGCGACCCCTGCTTTGTCTACGACAGCGTGGCTTTCGTTCTGTGGGACCCGACGGGGCGAACCGGCCTCCCGGTGGTCGATGACGCGGCGATCGGCGATGAGGTCTACGCGATCGTCGAGACACCCGCGAAGTTCGCGCTCACCCAGACACCGCGTCCGGCCGACCGTCCGGCCGATGCGCTGAGCACGGCACGCGCGTACTTCTCGGCCAGGTTCTCCGTGACCGAGGATGCGCTGATCAGGTACTCGTGGGATGTGGCCGATGTCGCGTCGCTGACCATCGGCGGCCTCACGCTCGACGAGCCCGGCCAATCCGGTGAGGTGACCGTCTCCGCGGGAGACCTTGTTTCCCTGTTCGGGATCACCTACGCAATCCGCGACGGCTTCAGCGTCGAGATCGTCGGCGTCCCCTGCAACCCCGCGGACCTCGCCGAACCGTTCGGCCAGACCACCTTCGCCGATATCTCGGCGTTCCTGACCGCGTTCTTGAACCAGGACCCCGCGGCCGACCTCGCCGCGCCGGACGGGCAGTTCACCTTCGCGGATGTCAGCGTCTTTGTCACGCTGTTCAGCGACGGTTGCCCGTAACGCCCGGCGCCCCTGTTCCACCATCACCAAGTCCCGCGAGGAGACGACCATGAAGACCCGCACGATGCGCGCCTGCCTTTTCGGGGGCGCACTCTTCACCGCCGGCCTGTGCGGTCCGGACGCGAACGCCCAGGAGCTCGTTGTCACGCCTGAGTCGGAGCTGTATGTCTGGGGCTACGACTTCGTGACCTGCGCCTACTGCTATTCGCGCGGCATCCTCGTCGGTGATCCTTTCGACAGCGGCACCTTCGTCACGGACGCAACCTTCGAACTCGACGGCATCACCTGGACCTCCACGCTGACCGATTCCAGCTTCCGCTACACCGCCGAGCCCAACGGCAGTGGCAACCAGCCGGGATTTACCGTTGAGTACGCGTACGCCTACCTCGATTTCACGGTGACTGAGTCGGCGATAGTCGATATCGCTTTCGAGTACGGCTCGCTGAGCCCGGTCGCGTTCTCGATCGCTGGGGTCGCCTACCCACCGCCGTTCAACGGGCGAATCGAGTTGGAAGCCGGCGAACTGGTCTCGATCGACTACCGCGCAGTCGGTGGAGACGCGTCTGCCTTTGGTGCCACGACAAGCATCTCGATAAGCATCGTGACCGCGGAACCCTGCAACGCCGCGGATCTCGCCGAGCCCCTGGGCTCCCTCACCTTCGCCGACATCACCGCGTTCCTCACGGCGTTCGTGAACCAAGACCCCGCGGCCGACCTCGCCGCGCCCGACGGGCAATTCACCTTCGAGGATGTCAGCGTCTTTGTCACGCTGTTCAGCAACGGTTGCCCGTAACCCCCATCGCCATTCGACTCTCTTCCCGAGGAGAACACCATGAAGACCCGCACCATCAAGGCCTGCCTCTTCGGCGGCGCCCTGTTCGCCAGCGGCCTCGCCGCGACCGACGCCAACGCCCAGCAGTTCCAGCCGGTCAATGACTTCGCCAATTGCGGCGACTTCAATGACATCAGTATCTGGGCGTACGCCAACCTCAGCGGCGATCCGTATTCGGGCCCGTACGGTTACAACTTCAGTCTTTGGAACAGCGGCGGCGTCATCGGCTCCGGGGAGCTGAATGTCGGCGGGCTCCAGCACACCGTTGAGTTCTCGCCGCAGCGATTCGAGTACGACATCCGCGAGGCGGACGAACCGGGCATCGGCGGATGGACCGAGCGGGCCTACCCCTATGTCAACCTCGCCGTGTCGGAGCCCTCGTTTATCCTCGTGCGGCATGACAGCTACATCGTGAACAGTTCGGGCAATGTGACCCGAGAGACCTCCGTCCGCGCCGCGTGCGAGATCCTGCGAGCGCCGTTCGAGGGCATCATCCGTTTGGAACCCGGTGAGTACCTCAAGGGCACCGGCGGTTACCTTCACTATCCCGCCCCAGCCTCGTTCTATACCTTCAGCGCCCAGATCCTCGGCCGCGCGGGCTGCAACCTCGCCGACGCCGCCGAACCCTTCGGCCAGCTCAGTTTCGCGGACATCACGGCGTTCCTCGCTGACTTCTCCACCGGCCAGCCGCGGGCCGATCTCGCCGCTCCGTTCGGGCAATACACCTTCGCCGACATCACCGCGTTCCTCGATGCCTTCGCCGCGGGCTGCCCGTAGCACGCACACCGGCCAGAAATGAGCCGGCATTCACACCCCGTTCCCCCTGCGCTCACGCCCAACGGCGAGGCTTCTGTGGTCTGATCGAAAGGACCACTATGCCTCGCCGTGTTTCTTGCGCTCTCTTTGGCGGTGCCCTCGCCGCCGCTGGCCTCAACGCCCCCGCCGCCGCCCAGGAACTCCAGCCCGGCTACGCCGCCGTCGTCGTCAGCGGGTACAACTGTACCGCGTACACGGGCGACACCTGCGACAGCTTCGTCTCGGCCTACGAAACGCTGCTGGAGCTCGACGCGGTCTTCATCGACCAGTCCCCCGTTGTCGCGCTCGGCGTCCTCTACGCCGCTGAGTTCTCGCCCACTCGGCTCCTCGTCACCGCGACCCTCGCCATGCCGGGCGACCCGAGCGTCTTCGACGAATTCAACGAGCTCGCCGCCGACGGCTCCTTCACACTGACGCAGGACGCCACCGTCGAGATCACCGTCGACCTCCCCCTCGCTCCGCTCACGGGCGTGGTCGCCGGGCCGTTCTCGATCAACGAACGCGGCACGGAACGCTTCGACCTCGCGGCCGGCGACGAGATCAGCTTCAACATCGAGTCCGTGCCCGAGGTCGGCGACTCCTTCGAGATCCGGATCCTGGGCGTCGAGCCCTGCGGCCCCGCCGATATCGCCCAGCCCTTCGACGACCTGAGCTTCGCCGATATCTCGGCGTTCATCGACGCCTTCCAGAACAACGAGCCCATCGCCGACCTCGCGGCACCCACCGGCAACTTCACCTTCGCCGATATCACCGCGTTCCTCGACGCGTTTGACGCGGGCTGTCCGTAACGACATGACGCACTAGGCCTCATGGCCCAAAACCGCTGGTTTCTTGGCTTTTTCGCACAACCGGTGTCGGCCTTCCGGTACGCTTTCCGCATTCAGACGGGGGCGTGAGAAAGGTCGTCGATGATGAACTCAGATTGCCGTCCGGGCCGGACGCTGCTGTTCGGTGGTGCGCTGTGTGTCGCGGGTCTTTCCGCTCACGCCCAAGAATTACAACTCGACACGAGCTTCGCGCCCGAGCCCTATGTCTACATCCAGGCGTACGAGTGCTCCTACAGCTACAACGGCGACTGCTATAGCTACGACTACACCGCCAGCTTCACGCTTTGGTACCCCTCCGACCCCGACCTCTGGAGCCTCGTCGACGACGCCGCGATCGCCGGGCGTGTCTACCGAATCGACGCCACGCCCACACGCTTCGAGTTGTCCTTCACGCCCAGCCCGCCCGACCGCCCCGACGACGCTCTGTGGATCGCGTTCACACGGATGCAGTTTGCCCAGACGGTGACCGCGCCGGCCGTCGTCGAGTACGCGTTCGATTTCGCCCAGTGGCAAAATGTTGATGTCCTCGTGAATGGACAGCCCATCACGGCAAACGACACGGGCCGGGTCGTCCTGCGGCCCGGCGAAGTGATCTCCGCCAGCGGCTTCGCGAGCGCCGGCACGCCGTCCTTCCGCATCGAGATCCTCGGCCCAGGCCCCTGCGACCCCGCCGACCTCGCAGAGCCCTTCGGTCAGCGGACCTTCGCGGACATCACCGCGTTCCTGACCGCCTTCACGGCGGGCGACCCCGTCGCCGATTTCGCCGCCCCCTTCGGCGAGCTCACCTTCGCCGATGTCCTCTCGTTCCTCACCGCGTTCACCGACGGCTGCCCGTAATCGCGCACCGGCTCACTCCACGAACACCGAGATCTCCCCGAGCCCCTTCCGCTCCAGCTTCGGCACCACGCAGTCCTCGGTCGGGTACCCCATCGGCACGAGGAGGTACGGCCGCTCGTGCTCGGGCCGCCCCAGCACGGAGCTCAGGAACCCCATCGGGCTCGGGGTGTGCGTCAGCGTCGCCAGCCCCGCGTGGTGGGCCGCCGTCAGCAGCATCCCCGTCGCGATGCCCACGCTCTCGTTCAGGTAGTACACCTGCCCGCCGTCGTCGGTCTTCTTCAGCGCCATCACCACCACCAGCCACGGCGCGATCTCGAGGAACCGCTTGTCCGGGTTCGTGCCAAAGGGCCGCAGGTCGGTCAGCCACCGCTCGCTCGCCCGGCGTTCGTAGAACTCCCGCTCCTCCTCCTCCGCCGCCGCCCGGATCTTCGCCTTCACCTCGGGGCTGCTCACGGCGATGAACCTCCAGGGCTGCTTGTGCGCCCCGCTCGGCGCCGTCCCCGCCGCCCGGATCACCCACTCGATGGTCGTCCGCGTCACCGGGCGGTCGCTGAACATCCTGACCGTCCGCCGCCGGTCCATCCGCTCGCAGAAGGCCCTTGCCGCCTCCTCGGCCGGCTGGCCCGGGTCGTACCGCTCCAGCGGCACATGCGGGGCGTCCTCGGGCGGGGGGGCGTAGCTGGGGGCGTCGGTCATGCTCTGGCAACCTCCGAAGTCGTCCCCGCATTCTCCCCGATCCAAACTCGTCCGCCCGGATGCTCCCGCCCCCCCACCGCTTTCCAGCCCACCCCCCGCTTCGGCCGATGCTCACCCCGTGCCCCGCGCCCCCGTGCTGACCATGCTCCTCGCCGGCCTCGCCCTCGGGTCGAGCGCGGCCCCCGCGCGGGCCCAGCTCCCGGTGTCGCCCACCGAAACAGGTGACCCCCTCGCCGTCGCCCCGGGCGATCTCGACGCCGTCACCCGCCCCAAGTCCGCCTCGCGGCTCGTCCGCGTCTTCGACTTCGAGGAGCGCCGGCGGAACCCGACCGACCTGCCGATGAACTGGGTCCGGGCCCAGGACGACCCCCAGGTGCCCCGCAACCGCCCGGGCTTCCCGATCTGGAACCAGGGCACGCTGGTCTACGGCTCGCACGCCGCCGCCGGGCAGGGGGCCGTCCGGCTGCACACCCGCGGGGGCAGCACCAGCCTCCTGCTCGACCCGGGCGTCGTCGGCGTCTTCCCGGGGGCCGACTACCTCGTCTCCGCCGCCATCCGCACCGAGGCCCTCACCCACGCCCGGGCCCAGATCGCCGCGAGGCTCCTGAACGACCGCGGCCAGCCGATCCCCGGCACCGAGCGCACCAGCCCCCTGATGCGCACCGGCGGGGAGTGGACGCCCGTCGCCATCGAGATCCTGGGCGATGCGCCCGACGCCGCGTTCATCCAGATCGAGCTCCTGCTCCTTCAGCCGGGGATCTACGAGCGTTCCGACCTGCCCGACCCCCTGCATGTCGAGAAGCAGGACCTCACCGGCTCCGCTTGGTTCGACGAGATCCGCATCGTGCAGCTCCCCCGCGTCGAGGTCTGGTCCGACGACCCGGGCAACATCGCGCCCGGAGACCAGCCGCCCAGCTTCGAGTTCCTGGTCCGCGACCTGACGGGCGAGCCACTCGACATCGAGATGACGCTGCACGACGACCGCGGGATGCTCGTCGCCGAGCGGGTCATCGCCTCCGACGGCGGACGCGAGGAGGGCACCTGGGCCCCCGCGGTCCCGGGCTTCGGGTGGTACCGCGCGTCGGTCCGCGTCGCCTCCCGCGGCGTGCGCATCGGGCGGGCGTTCACCGATGTCGTCTGGATCCCCGCCGTCACGGATACCTCGGGTTCGCCCGACGCCGCCAGCCGGCTCGACCCACGCCTGACCGAGGGCTCGACGGCGCGGTCGGGGGTGAACCTCGAGACCTCGGCCGATCGCTCCCGCTTCGGCGTCGCGCTCTCGCGTCTGCCGGTGGAGGCGCTCACCGGCCTGTCCGACGCGGTCGACGCGACGCAGGCGGGTTTCGTCTCCATCCCCGCGTGGGACGACACGACGACCGCCGAGGGCATCCGCGAGCGCGTCGACGCCCTCAGTCCCGTGATCAGCGCCATCACGACCTCCGTGCCGCTCGTCGAGCTTTCCCTGATGGACATCCCGCCCACCGTCCGCATCGAGGCCGATGTCGACCGCGACGACCTGGTGGGCCTGCTCACCGGCCCGCGGACCGCGTGGGACGACGCCCTGCGCTGGCCCCTCGACCGCTTCGGCGGCGCCGTCCCCCGCTGGCGGCTCGGGCCCGCGGGCTCGGACCTCAACTGGGACCGCGTCACCCTCGGGGCGGACCTCGCGGCGATCTCGGCCGCGATCTCGAGGCTGGTTCCCGCGCCCCTTCTGAGCGTCCCGTGGAGCGCCGACCGCTCGCTCAGGGCAGAGGTGGTCCGCCCGCGGCGCTCGGTCGCGGTGCGCCTCGACCCGATGCTGGGCGGGGGGATGGCCAAGTACATCGGCGAGCGCTGGCGCGAGGCGGCCGCCAGGACCGACCCCGCCGTCACCGCCGACGCGCCCGAGATGCGGCTGGAGCTGCCCGGGACGCGGTCGATCGACGCGCCCGCGGTCGGCAGGCGAGCGGCAACGGCGCTGTTCGTCCGCACCGCGACCGAGTTCTGGTCGGCGATGGCGGTGCCGAACGCCCCCTTGAACACGACCGACTGGGGCCTCACGGTCGCCGACGCGTGGTGGTGGACGGGCCAGCGCCGCCCCGAGCTGATGCCCGCGCCGGAAACGGCGGCGCTCCGCGTGCTGGCCGACCGGCTCGCGGGGCGGCGCTTTGTGGGACGGCCCAACCTCGTCCCGGGTGTCGAGACGCTGCTGTTCGACGGTCCGGACGGGGCGCTGCTCGCGATGTGGCGCACGGGCGAAGCGCCGCCCGAACTCCGCGCCCGGCTCGGGCTGGTCGACCTGCTCGCGTTTGACATGTACGGGAACGCCGAGCCGATCCCTCTCAGCGCCGGCGGCAACGGGCTGGTGCCCGAGCACGCGGTGCCCATCTCGGACGAGCCGGTGTTCGTGGAGGGCGTGGACGCGCAGCTCATCACCTTCCTCGACGGGATCGCCCTCGACCCGCCCCTGCTCCAGACCCGCGCGGACGAGGCGGCCCACGACCTCGTCATCAAGAACCCGTGGGGCACCTCGATCCGCGGGCGGTTCTTCATCCTCGAGCCCGGCGGCGGCCTCGCCCCGCCCGAGGAGATGGCCCGCGAGCGCAAGAGCTGGCGCATCACCCCGCGCCAGGGCAACTTCGCCATCAGCGGGCTCGCCGAGCAGCGGACGCCGATCGCCTTCAGCTTCAGCCCCGCCGAGGAGACCGGCCCGCGCGAGCTGGTCGTGGACATGGAGCTCTCGGGCGAACGCGACTACGGCCTCGTCCGCGTAGTCCGACCGATCGAGGTCGGCCTGAATGAGGCCGACCTGGAACTCACCTTCCGCCGCGGCCCGGGCCCGGGGGGCCCGGACCTCGTCGTGGAGGCGCAGGTGACCAACCTGGGCGAGACCCCGCTGACGATCGAGCTGTTCGCCCGGGCCCCGGGCTACCCCCGGGATCGGGCGGCGATCAGCAACCTGCCGCCCGGGGAATCGGCGACGCGGGTGTTCCCGTTCCGCAAGGGGTCGGCGGACCTGGCGGGGGCCAAGGTGTTCGTGGGGGCCCAGATCGCCGAGACGGGGGGCCGGTTGAGCCGGTCGATCGAGATCGGCCGTCCGTGAAGTTCGTGCGCACGGGTGCGGCCGGGGTGCGCACGCATCCCGTGGCTGTGCGCGCACGAAATGAGGTCATGCCGACCCCCGCCTTCACCATCCTGATCGACGGCGACTGCCCCCTGTGCCGTCACGAGGCGAACCTGCTCAAGCGTCTGGACCGGGGGCACGGGCGGCTGGAACTGGTCGACATCGCCGAGCCCGCGTTCGACGCCGGGCGGTACGGCACGACCTTTGAGGCGGTGATGGGAACGATCCACGGCGTGAAGCCGGACGGCTCGCTCGTGACGGGCGTCGAGGTCTTCCGGCGGGCGTACGCGGCGGTCGGGTGGGGGTGGCTTTGGGCGCCGACGGGGTGGCCCGTGGTCAAGCCGGTCGTTGATGCGGCGTACCGGTTCTTCGCGAAGCACCGGCTGCGGCTGACGGGTCGGCCGGTGGACTGCGCGGACGGGCGCTGCCGGATCTAGCTCGCCTGGGCCTCAGCGCGAGGCGTTGTTGACAGCCTTCTTCACGACCTCGGCGGCTTCGCGGAAGCGGCGGAGGGTTTCTTCGCGCTGCGCTTCGGTCGTCGGTTTGTCGGCGGTGGCGAGGTCGACGGCGACGAGGCCGCGGTCGGGGAAGTCGGTGAAGAAGCCGTCGATGGGCACGGTCTTGAGGAAAGTGGCGATCTCGATGGGGTCTCCATCGAGGGTGTAGGGCCAGATGGTGAGGCCGCGGGCGCGGGCGCGTTCGGCGAGGTCGGTGGCGCGGAGCGTGTCACCGTCGGGCTCGGCGAGGAGGGTGTGCTTGGGGCCGATGCCGTCGCAGTAGTTGGCGATCTCGTCGAGGACGACATCGGGGATGGGCTGGCCCGAGAGGTAGACAAGGCGGAGGTCGGTCTTGAGCGCCTCGCGCATGCCGCGAAGGGACCAGGGGTCGAAGCACTGGATGACGGCGCGGTCTTCGCGGGAGGAGTAGCCGTAGCGGCGGAGCATGTCGAGGAGCGGGGGCTCGATGGGGCGGCCGTGTTTGCGGTGGAAATCGGGGTCCTTGGGCTCGGGGATGATGCCGGCCTCGCGCCCGGTGCGGCGGTTCATCGCGCTCAGCATCTCGAGGAGCTCTTCGAGCGTGGGGATGGGGTGACCCGGGAGGCGGGGGCCGGGCGGGCCCTGGCGGCCGAGGCGGCTCAGGGTCCTGATCTCGGCGAGTGTGAAGTCGATGGCGTAGTAGGAGCCGTTCTGTCGGGCGCGGCCCGGGAACTTGGTGGCGACATCGGTGGTCTGCTCGAGGGTGAGGTCGTGCGAGCAGATGAGGACGCCGTCCTTGGTCATGACGACATCGGGCTCGATGTAGTCGGCGCCCATGGCATGGGCGGCGGCGTAGGCGGCGAGCGTGTGCTCGGGGAGATAGGCGCTCGCGCCGCGATGGGCGATGACGAGCGGGCGCTCGGGCGCGACGGAGGGCGTCTGCGATCGCTGTGCCGTCGCCGCGAGCGCTGGAACGGGAACGAAAGCGGTGACGATCGCGCTGAGGGCGACGGCGAGGAGCCGGGCGGGCAGCGCGGGGAGTGTCCGCGACCTGTTCATGGGTGACAGGGTACCGGAGACGGCGGGGGCCGGTCATCCCCTCATTCAGGGGTGGATGCGCCGTCGTCGGTGATGAGGGTCGAGACAACGCGGAGCTCGGAGTGCAAGGTCTTGTGGACGGGGCACTTGTCGGCGATCTCGGCGAGGCGGGCCCGCTGGTCGTCGGTGAGGTCTCCGTGGAACTGGAGGTCCACATCGATGTGGTCGAGCTTTGCGGCGGGCGAGTCGCAGTCCTGGCAGTCGTCGGGGTGGCGGTGATCGTGGCGGAGGGCGATGGTGACGGCTTCGAGGGGCCAGCCCTTGCGGTCGGCGTACATGCGGACGGTGATGACCTTGCAGGCGCCGAGGGCGCTCAGGAGGAGGTCGTAGGGGGTGGGGCCGGTGTCCTGGCCGCCCATGGACTTGGGTTCGTCGGCGTGCCAGGTGTGGCTGGTGGAGCCGTCGCCGGTGGTGGTGCGGATGTCGGTCTTGTACGGGTCGGAGCCGATGGAGACGATGGTGCGTCGGTCGTGTGCCATGGGGTGGTGAACCTTGTGGGTGGGGTGGGTGTTCCGGGGTGGGTGGCGGAATGCACTGACTGGCTCGCAGTACCCGGCGCTCTCGATGTACCAGCCCGCTCGCTTACGCTCGGGGCTCCATGGGGGTGAGCTTTGCTCGCAGGGCTTTGCGGGCGGCGTGGGCTCTGGTGTAGACGGTGTTCTCGGGGATGCCCAGGATCTCGGCGACGAGGCGGGCGGGGAGGCCTCTGAGGCTGAGCAGGGTGAGGACGAGGCGGTGGTGGTCGGGGAGGGCGTCGAGGGCGGCCCGGAGGCTAGCGGTTTCGTCGGTTTCTGGTGCCGGTGATTCGGGCGCGGGCGGGGGGCGGGAGCGGTCGCGGGTGCGGGCGGTGCGGTCGCGCTCGCGGCGAGCTTGGGCGGCGCGGATGGCGATGCGATAGAGCCAGGTCTCGGGGGTGGACTCGGCTCGGAAAGAACCGGCGTGGCGGCAGGCGAGGAGGAAGGTGTCCTGGAGCGCGTCCTCGGCGGTCGCCCGGTCGTTCGTGAGCCGGAGGCAGAGCGCCAGGAGGCGGTCCTGCTCGGCGTCGAAGAGTCGGGCGAGGTCGGGGCGGGGCATGGCGTGCTCAGGGGGTCGCTTCAGTTGGCGGACGCGTCGTCGTCGAGGCCGGCGAGTTCGCGTTCGTTGGCTTCGCGGCCCTTGCGGGTCCACATACGCCGGACGCCCTGGTAGCCCATGACGGCGGCGCCGACGAGGGCGAAGGGAACGATGGGCCAG
Source organism: uncultured Phycisphaeraceae bacterium (assembly GCA_964615815.1). Classification (GTDB taxonomy): domain Bacteria; phylum Planctomycetota; class Phycisphaerae; order Phycisphaerales; family UBA1924; genus DAIQNV01. The sequence continues at coordinate 16,868 of CAZTQV010000047.1, forward strand.
GCGCCCTTGTCGACGAGCTCGATGAGCCAGACAACGAGGGCGAGGAAGACCAGGGCGACGGCAGCGCCCATGATCGTGAACTCGTTTCGGCCGCGGCGGATGTGGCGTTGCCAGGCCTCTTCGAGTGCGGGGAGGTTGGCGTCGGGGCCGGCGTGGACGGCCTTTCTGAAGGCGGTGGCTTCGCGCCAGCGGTAGATGGCCCAGAGGACGACGGGGGTGCCGGGGAGAAAGGTGCACCAAGCCATGAGTCGCCAGTCGGGCGTGGGCCAGCTGATCGCGAGGATGAAGAGCGGTGTGAGCGTGATGTAGAAGGCGAAGCTGGCGAGGATGCGGCGCTCGGTCTTGAGCTTGTGCTCGATGACGCGGCGGGCGCGGGCGAAGTCGAACGGGGGGAGGTCGGGCGGGGTTGCGTGGAGGGTGGTCATGGCGCGGTGCTCCTCTTCGGACGCGGCGAGGTCGGCCGCGACTTGGGGGTCAACGGCGGCGAGGGCGGCGAGCTCGGCCTCTTCGGCGTCGGTGAGCGTCGTATGGAGGCGGCGCTCGATGAGCTCGGCGGCTCGCGGGCTGGGTGCGGCCGGGTCGGGTTGGTTCGGGATGTCGGTCACTGGAGGGTTAGAGGGGGCCGGGGGCGGGGGCCTTCGCGCTTGGGGCGGGAATTTCTGCTGCGGCGGGCGTGCTGGGCGCGGCAGGGATGGGGAGGTGGTCCTCGGTGGTGCGCCAGATGAAGAGCCACATGGAGCCGAGGCCGACGAGGACGGCGAGGTGGAAGACCTCGTGGGGGCCCATCACGCCGGCGATGAGGGTGGGCTGGTTGGTGAGTTCGCAGAGGGCGCCGGCGGTGTAGGCGAGGCCGCCCAGGACGAGCGGGCTGACATATCGGGCGTTGTGTCGCTTCAGGAGGACGACCATGGTGAGGGCGCCGACCCAGCCCATGGCGACATAGGCGGCGATGCCGAGCCAGTCGGGGATGGCGTTGAAGAAGATGGTCTTGACGGCGACGCCGGCGGCGGCGGCGGTCCAGATGAAGGCGAGGACGCCCCAGCGGAGGGGGCCCCGGAAGAGGATGGTGTGGATGGGCGTGAAGGTGCCGGCGATGAGGATGAAGATGGCGGCGTGGTCGAGGCGGCGGAAGATGGTGCGGGCGGTGCCCTCGGGGAGGGCGTGGTAGGTGGCGCTCGCGAGGAGGAGGGCGACGGCCGACAGCGCGAAGATGAGGAGGGAGACGCGGCCGGCGGTGGTGACGCCCCGGCGGGCGGTGGGCCAAGCGAGCAGGGCGGCGGTGAGGGCGCCGGCGAGGTGGGTGGCTGTGGAGATGGGGTCGGCGGGGAAGGCCATCGGGGTGAGGCTATGCGGCGGGAAGCGTGTGGCGGCGCATGAAAAAACCGCGTCGGGGCGACGCGGCTCGCTTGGTTTCGCCAGTTGTTGTTAGCGGCTTGCCATGAGGTTCTGGAGCATCTCGTCGCGGGCCTCTTCGGACTCCTGGGGCCAGGCTTCGACGCAGGCCTCGCAGCAGAACGCGATGGTCTGGCCCTTGTAGACGACGGTCTGGGCGTCAGCGGGGACATCGTGGCCCGAGAGGGGGCACTTGTCGTTGATGGGGGTGGCGGTGGCGGCGGTGGTGTCGGTCGTCTCGGGGGACGAGCAGGCGGTGAGGCCGCAGGCGGCGGCGAAGAGTGTGGCGGCGATGATGGAACGCTTCATGTGGTGATCTCCCGGAAGGTGGTTGTGATTCGCCCGAGGATACACGGGGTGACGCGGGTTGTCAGTCGGCGGGGGCGAGGAGCCAGGCGGGGAGGTCGGGCTCGGCGTAGGCGGGGAGCCAGGAGCCGTGGTTGACGCCCGGGTAGATGGTGAGCTTGGCGTCGGGGTTGATGGGGCTGAGGGCCTCGTGCAGGAGCTCGGAGTGGCGCGGGGGGACGACATCGTCGACGGCGCCGTGGAAGGCCCAGACGGGGGTGTCCTTCAGGCCCTCGGCGATGGCGACGATGCGGGGGTCGGTGGCTTCGATCTCGTTGATGTCGTAGTTGAAGGGGGGCGGGAGGAGGTAGCCGCAGACGGGGGCGACGCGGGAGAAGCGGCCCGGGTGGCGGGAGCCGATGATGAAGGCGCCGTGGCCGCCCTGGCTGAGGCCGGTGAGGGCGACGTGGGAGGGGTTGTACTGGGCGGAGACCTCGTCGAGGATGGCGAAGACGGCGGCCTCGTGGTCGGGCCACTGGGAGTTGAAGTCGGGCTTCTGGGGCATGACGACGACGGCGGGCCACCGCTCGGGGTGCATGATGAGCTCGCGGCCGATGCCGACGATGGCGGGGCGGAGGGGGTCGTCGCCGGACTCGCCGCGGCCGTGGAGGAAAAGGATGAGGGGCGGGTTCTCGGGGAGGTTGGGTGGTGCGTAGAGGGCGTAGTTGTAGGTGGCGGTGTCGTTGGTGTAGGTGTGGAAGGTGAAGGGGCCGGGGGCGGGGGGTGCCGACCTCGTGGAGGCGCAGGCGGGGAGGAGGAGGGCGAGGGTGAGGAGGAGGATGGGTTTCATGGTGGGGGAGGGTAACGGGTCGGACGAACGGGACGCGACCCCGCGCCGGTCGGGGGATATCGCGGAGGCGTTGGGGCGGGCGGTGCAGTCGGTGGCGCCGGTGCGGAGCGAGCTGATCGAGAAGGGCATGGTGTGGAGCCCTTCGCACGGGGACACGGGGTTCACGGTGTCGTTGTTTGACTGGTTCATGAGGCGGGTGATGGGGGAGGGGTGAACCACGCACCTTGCCTCACCAGCGGTAGCATCGCAAGCTTGATCAATGCGGACGATTGACACGATTCGATAGAGCGTATCTCCCCTCAGCAACATTCTCGATTCCTCGCACAGCGAGATAACAGCAACCAGCAAGCTGGACGAACGCAATTGAGGGGACTTGAGTCCATACGCCTGCAGCGGTTGTCGCTGAAACGACCACGGCGACAATGAGTTCCAGGACGCCGTAAGCCAATCGGTACCGTCGCTTCAGTGCAAACAGACCGATCGCGATGATGAAAATGATTGCGGCGACGAGTGCGATACCCAATGGAGTGGGATTTGCAAGTTTGTTCTCAGCAAATGCAAACGCCCGCGGAACCAATGACTTCGCCGCAACTATTGCTCCGATGACGATGGCTGCGATGGCTACTACGCCAATACAGCCGGCCGGCGTGTAGTCGACAGCGGGTCCCATCGAATCTCGAAGGTGGTCTGATGGCACTGCTGTCTCCGACCGGAGTCGTCTAGATCACCCGATCCTCGCTCGCCAGGTTGTGCGCCGGCGCCGTATTGAGCTGGACCATGGTCTCGCCCTGGACCTTCTTCGCCTCGTCGGCGTCCACGAAGTCTGAATGGCAGGCGGCCTTGCCCTCGTCCTTGACGGCGCCCTTCTCCTCGATCTTGCCCTTCACCTTGGCGGCGAGCTTGTGGATTTCCTCGGGCTTGAGGTAGCCGCGTTGCTTCAGGATCTCCTGCTGCTCGGGGGTGAGGGCGTCGGACCTTGTGACCTTCTCGCGCTCGAAGCCGTCGGCTTTGCCGCTGGCGAAGTCCTGGATTTCCTTGGAGATGCGGACGGAGCACCAGTCGTGGCCGCACATGGCGCAGAAGT
>CAZTQV010000048.1:0-18492 GCA_964615815.1 uncultured Phycisphaeraceae bacterium
GGCGGCGGGCGGCGGCGGGGTCTCGGCGGGCGCGGGCGGCGGCGGCGAGGCCGGCGAAGGCCCAGACGGCGGGCGGGGCGGCGAGGAGGGCGATGAACGCGGGGCTTTCGAGGGCCTTGGCGGCGGTGAAGGCGTCGGCCGCGAGGACGGCGGGGCCGAGGTCGTTGGCCCAGACCCCCCCACTGTTGGCTTCGAGGGGGGAGCGGGCGACGGCGTTCGGGCCGGTGATGGCGGGGGCCGTGCCCGGTTGCGGGGCGGCGCCCTGGGAGACGACGGCGTCGGCGGCGGTGACCTCTCGGACGGCGCGGACCTCGAGGGGGATGGGGGCGGAACGGGCGATCTTGTAGTCGCCGGCTTCGGGGTCGAAGTAGGCGAGTTCGATGGGTGGGATCTCGTCGATCTTGGCGGTGCCTGCGCGGACGGTGGTCTTGAAGAGTCGTTCGCCGAACTCGCCGCCGGGCTCGAAGCGCCAGCCGTCGGGGCTGAGGCGGAAGTCCTGCCAGTCTGGCTGGGCGGCGAGGTCGGGGCCGGTGCGGACGCCTCGCATGGGCTCGGCGCCGCGGACGGTGACAAAGAGGTCGATGGGGTCACCGACATTGACCGCTTTGGGCTCGGCGGTCGCGGAGATGGCGAAGCGGCCGACGAGGCCGGTGAAGGTGTCGGGGCGGTTGTGTGTGGGGAGCGGCTTGACGCGGAGTGTGGTGGGCTCGGAGCGCTGCATCATGCGCGTCGGCGTGCGGGCGCCGGGGCTGGTGACATCGAAGACGACGCTGACGGGGTCAATCGTGATGTCGCCGGCCTCTGTCGGGACGAGGTTGAGCTCGACGGTGAGGGTGGTGGTGCGGCGTCCGTCGATCATGCGGGTGCCGATGCGGCCGATGGCTCGCTTGCCCCAGAGTGGGATCTCTCGGTATCGACCGGAGCCCCGGGTGATGTTGGAGCCGGCGGGCTCGACATCGACGCGTACGGGCGGGCTGCCGCTGAACTCGAAGCCGGAGACATCGGAGCCGCCGAGGTCTGGGAGTGCCCAGACGAGCTCTGCTGGGATGGCTTCGCCGAGCCAGACTTCGGAGTCGGAGAGGTCGAAGAAGAGTTGGCCGCCGGGGGCGGTTTCGGGCTCGAGGACGGTGATGCGGACGGGCTGGGTTTCGTAGGTCTGGCCGCCAGCGCGGACGGTCTGCTTGGGGACGACGAAAACGCCCGAATCGTTTGGCGTGAGGGCGTACTGGAGCTGGACCTGGGTGACGGTTTCGCGGACGGCTTGGCCGTTGACGGTGCGGACGGAGGAGCTGGAGAACTGGCTGGCGCCCTGGTAGGCGACGGTGGCCCAGTCGAGGTCGAAGTCGGGGGGTTCGGCGTCGGCGAGGTTTTCGAGGACGATGACGAAGCGGACGGGTGAGCCGAGGTAGGTGCGTTCGGGCTCGGCGTAGGCGAAGACGCCGTTGCGTTCGCCGGTGTCGGGCTGGGCGCGTGCGATTGGGGCGATGGCGCCGAGGGCGAGGAGGAGGAATGCGAGTGATGCGGTCATGGATCGTGTCATTACCAGTCTCGCTCGACGATGACGGGGCGGCCCTGGACAGTTCGGCGGTCTCGGTCGCGGGCTTCGCGTTGGCGGCGTTCGCGTTCGAGGAGGGCTTCTGCGGTTTCGTCGCGTGGGGGGCCTTCTTGTTCCTGGGGTTCGCCTTCGGGTTGCTCTGCTTGTTGTTGCTGATCGCTGGGGTCGCCCTGCTGGCCTTGTTGTTGGTCGCCGGCTTGATTCTGGGCTTCTTCGGCGGCCTGGCGGAGGGCCTCGGCGGCACGATCCTGGGCTTCGGCGGCGCCCTGGGTGTCGCCCTGTTCGAGGCGCTCCTGGGCTTCTTGTTGGGCTTCGCGGGCCTGGTTCATGGCGTCCTGGATGGATTGGTTGGCGCCGGACTGTTCGGCCTGGTCTTGGGCGTCTTCGGTGCGGTTGTCGAGTTCGGACTGGTTCTGTTGCTGCTGTTCCGCGTTGTTGGATTGGCGGGATTCGTCGGCTTGTTGTTGTTGATCCTGGGCGAGTTGGCGGAGTTGGTCGGCGAGTTCTTGCATTTGTTGCTGCTGTTGGCGTTGTTGCTCGGCTTGTTGTTCGGCCTGGGCGGCGAGGCGGCGGGCTCGTTCGGTGTTGCGGGCGGCGACGGCGTCGGAGGGGTCGAGGTCGAGGACGCTTCGGAAGGCTTCGGCGGCGGCGCGGTAGCGGGCGGCCTGGGCGTCGAGTTGGTCGGGGGTGAGCGGGGCGTTGGGGGGACGCGGGTTGGCTGGGTCGGCGGGGGGCGGGGTCTTGGCTTGCTCGATGAGTTGGCGGGCGAGGGCGAAGCGGGCGTGGGCGCGGAGGGCGGGGTCGTTTGCCGTGTAGTCGGCTTCGCGGAGGGCGGCGGCGGCGGCGTCCCAGGACTTGGCGGTTTGCCAGGCGCTTGCCTCGACGAGGCGGGCGCGGGCGGTGGGGTCGCCGGGCTCGGCGTTTTCGAGGGCGGCGGAGAGGATTTCGGCGGCGCGGGCGGGGTCTTCGGCTTCGATGAGTCGTTGGGCTCGGTCGAGGGCTTCTTCGATGGTGAGGTCGTCGGCGAGGCGGAGCTCGGTTGCGGGGGCTGAGGAGTCCGCGGGCGCCGGGGCGGGGGTTGGGGCGGCGAGGGCGAGCATGGTGAGGAGGTGGATCATGCGGTGGCCCTCCGGAGGCGGGCTGGGCGTGTGGCGTTGGGGATGACGGACTCGAGGGTGAGGAGGGTGAGGGCGGCGATGAGGAAGAGCCAGAAGCGTTCGTCATATTCGGTGACGGTGGCGGAGCCGAACTGGGTTTTGTCGCCGGCGGCGATGAGGTCTCGGTAGACCTGTTCGAGGTCGATGTCGCCGGTGCCGATGTTGAGGAAGGCGTTGCCGGGGTGGGCGCGGGCGATGGATTCGAGGGTCTGGGTGTCGAGGCGGCTGATGACGGTGGAGCCTCGGTAGGTCTGGAAGGCCTGGTTGGCGTCGTCGGGTGCGGGGACGGCGGCGCCGGAGGTGGAGCCGATGCCCAGGGCGATGATGCGGACGCCGGCGGCTCCGGCGGCGCGGGCGGCTTCGACGGGGAAGCTCTGCTGGTCCTCGCCGTCGGTGATGAGGATGATGTCCTTGTAGCGGCCGGCGTCGGGGTCGGGGTTGTCGGGGTCGAGATCGAGGACATCGGTGACGGCTTTGCGGATGGCGTCTCCGATGGCGGTGCCGCCTCTTGGGGCGGAGTCGGGGCCCAGGCGTTCGAGCTGGAGTTCGAAAAAAGTGCGGTCGAGGGTGAGGGGGCTGACGACGGAGGGGGCACCGGCGAAGGCGACGAGGGCGACGCGGTCTCCGCCGAGGCTGGCGACGAGGTCCTGGATCCAGATCTTGGCTCGTTCGAGGCGGCTGGGCGCGAGGTCGGGGGTGAGCATGGAGCGGGAGACATCGACGAGGAAGACGAGGTCTCGGCCCTCGCGTTCGACCTCGCGTTCGCGGGCGTTGAACTGGGGGCGGGTGAGGGCGATGGCGAGGGCGGCGAAGGCTCCGAGGAGGCAGGCGGTCTTGAGGGCTCGGCGGAGGGGGCTGACGCCCTGGACAAGATCGGCCATGCCGGCGCCGATCATGCGGCGGACGGCGCGCTTGCGGGCGCCGGCGGCGAGGGCGATGAGGATGGCGGCGGCGGGGACGGCCCAGAGGGCGTGGGCGTAGGCGGGGGCGGCGAGGCGGGCGCCGAGGTCGAGGGGGAGGGCAGCGAGCGTGGGGAGCGTGTCGAGCATCAAGGGGCCCTCCTGAGGAGGGCGGTGCGGACGAAGACCTCGAGGCCCAGCAACGCGAGGGCGGCGAGGGCGAGGGGGGTGAAGGCTTCCTGGTAGTCGGAGAGTTCCTGGGTCTCGATGGTGGTGCGTTCGAGGCGGTCGATCTCGGCGTAGACACCTCGGAGGGCCTCGGCGTCGGTGGCCATGAAGAACTTGCCTCCGGTGCGTTCGGCGATGTCGTTCAAAGTTCTGCCGTCGACGCCTCCGCCGATGGGGATGCGTTGGTTGCCCATCTCGATGTAGCGGCCCTGGCCGATGCCGATGGTGTAGACGCGGATGCCCCAGTTGGCGGCGAGCATGGCGGCCTGGAGGGGGTGGATGTCGCCCTGGTTGGATTCGCCGTCGGTGAGGAGGATGACGGCCTTGCCCTTGATGGTGAACGAGTCGTTGTCGTTGGTCGGATCGTCATCTTCACGCTGTTCGTCCGCGTTGGCGGCACCGATCTCTTCCTCGGCTCTCTTGAGGCGGGCGAGGGCGAGGGCGAGGGCGTCGCCGATGGCGGTCCCTTGCTCGGAGCGGATGGTGGCGACCTCGACCTTCTGGAGCAGCTCGGCGACGAGGGCGGGGCTCTGGGTGAGGGGGGCGATCGTGTCGGCGTAGGTGCCGAAGACGATCGCGCCGATGAGGTCGCCCTCGCGGCCCTTGAGGTCGTTCTCGTTCCCGGTGAGGAACTCCGAGGCGACGCGCTTGACGACCTCGAGGCGGTTCATGGTCTCGCCCTCGAAGGTCATGGGTTCGTCCATGGAGCCGGAGCGGTCGATGACGAGCTGGAGGGCGATGCCCTCGGTGCTGGTCCTGGTGCGGCCCAGCTCGTACTGCGGACGGGCGAGGGCGAGGACGAGGAGGACGAGCGTCGCGAGGCGGAGGAGCGTGGGGAGGGCGGTGAGGCGGGCTCGGAGGGTCGGGGCGATCTCGCTCGCGGCGGCGTCGGCGGGATAGACGAGGCCCGGGTGGAGGGGACGGTGGCGGGCGAGGCGGCGGATGAGGGTGGCGGCGGCGAGGAGCGCGGGGATCGCGAGGAGCCAGAGGGCCCAGGGCCATTCGAGGCGGTCGTGGGGCAGGATGGCGTCGAGGCCTGGGATCAAGTGCTTGCTCCAGGGGGGGCTCCGTCGGGTTCTCCGATGCGCTGGGCGTGGTTGTCTTGCATGGTGCGTATGGCGGCGGCGGTGTGTTCGGCGAGATCGCGGGCGGCTTCTGGGGGCGGGGGGAGGGGGGCGAAGCGGGCGCGTTCGAGGCGGGCGAGGAGCTCGGCGTGGTCGGTCTCGCGCTCGCCGGCGAGGCGGATGGCTTCGCGGAGGGCGTGGTCGAGGGTGTCGATGTCCTGCTGATTGAGATTCTCGCGGTCGGCGAGGCGGCGGGTTTCGCGGGCGAGGCGGCGGAGCTCGGCGCGGGGGTCGGGTGCCTTCGGCTTGCGGCGTGCGATGGCGAAGACGGCGGCGGCGATGATCGCGGCGAGGGCGGCGGCGCCGGCGGCGATCCAGGGCAGCGGGCTTGGGGTGGGCTCGGGGGGGGTGTCGCGTTCCTCGGTGAGTTCGGGGGAGTCGGCGAGTGGGTCGTCCTCGGGGAGGAGCGTGGCGACGGTGACGGGGAGTGGGTCGGTGGTGACGGCGTCGCCGTTGGGGAGCGACGCGGTGAGGGCGGGGATGGGGAGGTCGCCCGGGAGAGAGGGCTCGATGGTGGTCGTGGTTCGGCGGAGGAGGCGGTCGGTGTCGTTGTCGTGTGGGGCGAGGCGGGGCTCGGCGGTTTCGGAGGAGATGACGATCCAGCCGGCGGACTGGAGTGTGTCGGTGATCGGGGGGGTGAAGGCGGGGAGGGTGTTTGGCGGGAAGGTGAGGTCGACGGTGAGGGTGGTGCGGTCGACGGTGGTGAGGTCGGTGTCGGAGAGGGCGAGGGTGATGCTGATGTCGTGGGCGGTGGCGGTGGTGGAGGCGGCGGGGGGTTGGTCTGCCTGTTGGTCGCAGGCGGTGAGGACGAAGAGGCACGCGGAGAGGACGCAGGAACGGGTCACGATTGAGAGAGCGGCGGTGGTCGGTGGACCAGCCCGCTCGCTTACGCTCAGGGCTCCATTTTGTATGTCGGTCACCGTTTGCGTCATCGGCGTTGCTCCCGCTTGTGGAAGAGGCGGGCGAGGTCGTCGATGGTGTCGTGGTCGGTGGCGGACTCGACGAGGTCGGCGCCGGCGCGGCGGCAGAGGTCTTTGAGTTCTGCGGCGTGGCGGTCGAAGCGGTCTCGGAGTTGTTTGCGGGCGCGGCGGGAGGATGTGTCGAAGAGCACTCGGCGGCCGGTCTCGGGGTCGGTGAGTTCGATGAGGCCGACTGGGGGAAGGTCTCGCTCGAGGGGGTCGGCGACGCGGAAGGCGACGAGGTCGCAGCGGCGAGCGAGCATGGAGAGGGGGAGGAAGAGATCGGCGAGGGTCTGGCCGGGTGCGGGGGTGAAGTCGGAGAAGAGGAACACGAGGGAGTGGCGGCGGGTGGTGCGGCGGAGGTCTTCCAAGGCATGCGGCATGGCGCTGCCTGTGCCGGCGGGGGCGGTGCTGAGGAGTTCGCGCAGGAGGCGGAGCTGGTGTCGGGGGCCTCTGCCCGGGGGGAGGACGAGGTGGATGTCGTCGGAGAAGAGGGTGAGGGCGGAGCGGTCGCCGTTGCGCTCGGCGGCGAGGGTGATGGCGGCGGCTGCTTCGGCGATGGTGCGGGCCTTGGAGCGGCCCGTGGAGCCGAAGAGGGCGGAGGCGGAGGTGTCGACGGCGATGTGGACGGTGAGGAGGCGTTCTTCGACGAAACGCTTGATGAAGGGCTTGCCGGTGCGGGCGGTGACATTCCAGTCGATGGAGCGGATGTCGTCTCCTGGTTCGTACTCGCGGACCTCGGCGAACTCGATGCCCTGGCCCTTGAAGGCGGAGTGGTAGCGGCCTGCGAGGAGTTCGCCCGATCGCCTTTTGGTGGCGAGGTCGAGGCGGCGGACCTGGGTCATGAGTTCTTCGGTGCGCATCGCGTCGGGCTCGCGGTGGAGGACGGCGAGGTGTGGTGGGCGGTGCTGGTTGGTTTGTCCAGCCCGCTCCCTTACGGTCGGGGCTCCATGTCGTCGGGCCCGCTCCCTTGCGGTCGGGGCTCCATGTCGTCGAGCCCGCTCCCTTGCGGTCGGGGCTCCATGTCGTGGCAGTTGGTCACGGGGTGGGGACGGCGTTGAGGACGGCGCGGATGATGTCGTCGGGGTCGACGCCTTCGGCTTCGGCTTCGTAGCTGGTGATGACGCGGTGTCGCATGACATCGAGGGCGATGGACTTGATGTCGGAGGGGGTGACGAAGGGGCGGCCCTCGAGGAGGGCCTCGGCGCGGGCGGCCAGCGCGAGGGCGATGGAGGCGCGGGGGGAGCAGCCGAACTCGATGAGGCGGGCGAGGGGGGTGCCGCGGGGGCCGGTGGTGTCGCCGGGCTCTCTGGTGAGGTGGACGAGTTCGACGATGTAGTCGCGGAGGCGCGGGTCGAGGGAGACGCGGTTGACGAGTTGGCGGACGGCGGTGATTTCGTCGAGCGTGACGACGGGGTCGACGGTGGTGGGCGGGGTTGTTGAGGCCATGCGGTCGACGATGGCTCGCTCGTCGGCCTTGGTGGGGTAGCCGATTCGGAGCTTGAGCATGAAGCGGTCGACCTGGGCCTCGGGGAGTGGGTAGGTGCCTTCCTGCTCGATGGGGTTTTGGGTGGCGAGGACGAGGAAGGGGCGCGGGAGGGCGTGGGTCTCGCCGCCGATGGTGACGGCTTTTTCCTGCATGGCCTCGAGGAGGGCGGACTGGACCTTGGCGGGGGCTCGGTTGATTTCGTCGGCGAGGACGATGTTGGCGAAGACGGGGCCGAGGCGGGGGGAGAAGGTGGCGTCGCCCGGGTTGTAGATGAGGGTGCCGACGAGGTCGGCGGGGAGGAGGTCGGGGGTGAACTGGATGCGGTTGAACCTGGCGTGCAGGGCGCCGGCAAGGGTGGAGACGGTGAGGGTTTTGGCGAGGCCGGGGACGCCTTCGAGGAGGACATGGCCCCCGGTGATGAGGCCCAGGACGAGCCGCCTGACCATGTAGGACTGGCCGACGACGATCTGGGAGACGGCGTCGACGGCGCGCGACAGCGCGGCGCTGTGCGCCTGGATGTCGTCCTCGGTGAGGGGGGTGTGGGCGTGGTTGTGGGTGACGGCGGTTTCCGGTGTTGTCATGGGAGCGTCGGTGGTTTCGCGGTTGTGGTTCGCTGGCTCTTTCGGCGTTCTCTAGCCGTGTGGATGCCCGCGGGCCGCGTGTCCGTCGCCGTTGACTTGTCGGTCAGCGCCGATCGGTTGGCGGTCAGGCCTGGGCGGAGGGCGGCTGGGGCATCTGGCGCTGGAGCTGGATCTCGCCGTTCTGCTCCTCGTACTGGCGGATGACGGAGCCGAGGGACATGGCGAGGCGCTTGGCGCCGGCCCAGTTCATGATGATTCGTGAGCCGACATTGAAGACGACCATGGGGGGTTGGTTGGGCATCTGCATCGGGATGTTGACGCCGAAGTCGAGGACGATTTCGTCTTGGGTGGTGGAGGTGCGGATGGTGTTGGCGTAGGTGGTGCCCATCTTGGACTCATCGATCCGGAGTTGGATCTGCTGGCCCTGGGGCTGCTGCTGGGGCTGGTCGTCGGCCATGGTGGTCCTACTTTCTGTGCGGTGCGCCGGTTCGCCGGTGTTGCGGGCGGGTTGCGCGGGGTACGGTCTCGTGTTCGCGGCGTGTGTTCGGTGTGCCGAAATCGCCTGGGGCGGAGTGTAGGCGATTGCATTGGGTGCGCGGGGCGGCGGGGATGGGGCGGGGTGGGTAGTGTGTTGCGGGTCTTGGCGGTCGGGGGCGGTCGGGGGCTGTCGGGATCTGGGTTGTTGGCCGGGGGTTGTGCCCCCGGGGAGTCACCGAATCGAGTGGGGGCGGAACGGGAGCGCAGCGGCGTGGCGAAGGCATCGACGGCGAGCGGGAAACGGGCTGGCTCGGCCGGCCCTCGGCGGACGGCCGCGAAGCTCGTGATCGTGGCGAACCGGATGCCCGTCAAGCGGGTGCGGCGCGGGAAGCGGTCGGGCTGGGAGACGAGCCCCGGGGGGTTGGTGGCGGCGCTGGCGCCGGTGCTGAAGGAACGGGGCGGGGCGTGGGTCGGGTGGGACGGGACGACCTCGGGGAGGACGCCCGCGAACTTCACGCACGACGGGATCGCGATCCGGCCGGTGGCGATCAACAAGGATGAGTACGAGCGCTTCTACTCGGGGTTCAGCAACAGCACGCTGTGGCCTTTGTACCACGACATGATCCGTGAGCCGGCGTTTCACCGGCACTGGTGGCGGCCTTATGTGCGGGTGAACCAGCGGTTTGCCGACCGGACGGCGGAGGTCGCGACGAACAAGGACATGGTGTGGGTGCAGGACTACCAGCTGCAGCTGGTGCCCGGGCAGCTTCGGGAGCTTCGGCCGAAGAGCCGGATCGGGTTCTTCCTGCATGTGCCGTTCCCGCCGGAGGAGCTGTACGCGAAGATGCCCTGGCGTCGGCAGGTGATGGAGGGGCTGCTCGGGGCGGATGTCCTTGGGTTCCAGGACCAGTTGAGCGCGAAGAACTTCGCGCAGGCGGCGCGCCGGTTCGGCGGGGCGACGGGGACGGACGAGAAGCTGAAGTACGGCGGGCGGACGATCGAGGTGGCGCCGTTCCCGATTTCGATTGATGTCGACCGGTTCCAGACGCTGGCGCGTGACCCGGAGCTGATCGTGGCGGCGGAGCGGTTCCGCTCGAGCTGGAGCCATCGGAAGATCATCCTTGGTGTGGACCGGCTGGACTACACGAAGGGGATCGACATCCGGCTGCGGGCGTTCGAGGAAGTTTTGACGCGTGGGCGGGTGTCGGCGAAGGACTGCGTGTTCATCCAGGTGGCGGTGCCGACGCGGCAGAGCGTGGACGACTACGCGGACCTGCGGAGCACGGTGGAGCAGTATGTGGGGCGGATCAACGGTGAGTTCGCGCAGACGGACTACATCGCGGTGCACTATGTGTTCCGGAGCCTGCCGATCAAGGAGCTGCTGGCGTGCTACCTGGCGGCCGATGTGATGATGGTGACGCCGCTTCGCGACGGGATGAACCTGGTCGCGAAGGAGTATGTGGCGACACGGCTGAAGGACACGGGCGTCCTCGTGCTGAGCGAGTTCGCGGGCGCGGCGTCGGAGCTGGGTACGGCGCTGACGGTGAACCCGTACGACATCGACGGCGTCGCGGATGTGATCGAGCGGGCGCTGACGATCGAGCCCGCCGAGGCGAAGAAGCGGATGCATTCGATGCGGCTCAAGGTGGAGAGCAACTCGGTGCACGACTGGAGCGATTCGTTCATCCGGCGGCTGGCCGGTCATTGAGTTTCGGGTCTTTGGTCTCGGGGTCTTTGACGCCGGCGAGCGGGGGTAGGAGCGATGGCGAATGAAACTGGTGTCGGCGTGAACCGGGGCGAGGGCCTTGACGCGGGTTTGTGTGATCGGCTGGCGGCGCTGGCGCGGGTGCCTGTGCTGCTGGTGGCTTCTGATTACGACGGGACCTTGAGCCCGATCGTTTCGGACCCTACGGACGCAAAGCCGGACCGGGAGGCGATGATCGCGCTTCGGTCGCTGGCGGACCTGCCGAACACGCATGTGGCGCTGATCTCGGGGCGGAGTCTTTCGGACCTGGCGAGCCTGAGCCAGGCGCCGGATCACCTGCACCTCGTGGGGAGCCACGGGAGCGAGTTCGACCTTGACTTTGCGAACAACCTGGACCCGGACGCTTCCGAGCTGAAGGGCAAGGTGGAGAAGGAGCTCAAGCAGATCGCGGGCGAGCACGCGGGGTGCAGCGTCGAGGTGAAGCCGGCGAGCGTGGCGTTCCACTATCGCAACGCGGACGAAGATGTGGCCGGGGCGGCGCTCAAGGCGGTCGAAGACGGGCCGGCGTCGTGGAACGGCGTGCACCTGAAGCGTGGGAAGATGGTCGTCGAACTCGCGGTCGTCTCGACGAGCAAGGGGACGGCGCTGCATGTGATCCGGTCGCGCGTGGGGGCGTCGGCGGTGATCTTCCTGGGTGACGATGTGACGGACGAGGACGCCTTCGGCACGCTGCAGGGGCCGGACCTGGGCGTGAAGGTGGGCGACGAGGAGTCGCTGGCGCCGTTCCGCGTCGCGGATACGCGGGATGTGGCTCGCGTGCTTGCGCGGCTTAGCGAGATGCGGCAGGCGTGGCTCGCGGGCTCGGACGCGGTCGCGATCGAGACGCACGCACTCCTGAGCGACCAGCGGACGGTGGGGCTCGTGACGCCGGACGCGCGGCTTGTGTGGCTTTGCCTGCCGCGGATCGATTCGTCGTCGCTGTTCAGCGAGCTCCTGGGCGGTCCTGCGGCGGGGCACTTCAGCGTGCGGCCGGCGGGGGCCGGGGATCCGGTGCGGCAGACTTACCTTGGCGACTCGTTCCACCTGCGGACGGTGTGGCCCAAGATGACGGTGACGGATTACCTCGACTGCTCGGGTGGGCGGACGACGCAGCGGGCTGGGCGGACGGACCTGGTGCGGGTGCTCGAGGGGAGCGGGCGGGCGCGGATCGAGTTTGCGCCGCGGCTGGACTTCGGGCGGATGGCGACGCGCCTGACGCTGCACGAGGACGGGCTGATCGTGGAGGACACGATGGACCCGGTGGTGCTGCGGTCGCCCGGGGTGCGGTGGACGCTCGAGGAAGAGGGTCAGCACCAGACGGCGATCGGGGAAGTGGACCTGTCGTCGCACGACGGGCGGGTGGTGCTGGAGCTTCGGTACGGGACGGGGTCGCTCGGGCCGGGCGTGATCGACGAGAAGAAGCGGAGCCGGCAGACGGCGCGGTATTGGGAGACCTGGGCGGCGGGGCTGGATCTGCCGAGCGGGCTTCCGGCAGTGGACCTGGTTCGGCGGAGTGCGCTGGTGTTGAAGTCGCTGTGCCAGGGGCCGACCGGGGCGATCGCGGCGGCGGCCACGACGAGTTTGCCCGAGTGCATCGGGGGGATTCGGAACTGGGACTACCGGTACTGCTGGCCGCGGGATGCGGCGCTGTCTGGGGCGGCCCTGGTGAAGCTGGGTATGACCAGCGAGGCGCTGCGGCTGCTCGACTGGCTGCTCGGCGTCGTTGATGACCTGCCGAGCCCGGACCGGCTCAGCCCGATCTACACGGTGAACGGGGGGGAGTTGCCGCCTGAGGCTGAGATCCGCGAGCTGAGCGGGTACGCGGGGTCGCGGCCGGTGCGGGTGGGCAACGCGGCGAGCCGGCAACTGCAGCTCGATGTGTTCGGGCCGATCGTGGAGCTGGTGCATGCGCTCTTGGAGAGCGGGGCGCCGTTGTCGGCGGAGCACTGGCGGCTCGTGGACGCGATGGTGTCGGCGGTGGCAACGCGTTGGAAGGAGCCGGACCACGGGATCTGGGAGATCCGCGGGCCGCGGCGGCACCATGTGCACTCGAAGGTGATGTGCTGGCAGGCGGTGGCGCTGGGGGTGGAGATCGCGGAGCGGCACCTCGGTCGGCCGCGGCCGGATTGGGAGGAGTTGCGTGACCGGATCCTGCAGGATGTGCTGGAGCACGGGTACAACGCGGAGCTGAACACCTTCACGGGGGCGTACGGGGAGAGCGAGATCGACGCAGCGGTGCTGCTGATCGGGCTGACGGGGATGATCGATCCGCGGGACGAGCGGTTCGTGGGCACGGTCGCGGCGGTGGAGTACATGCTGCGCGCGGGGGACACAGTGTTCCGGTACCGGATGGACGATGGGCTGCCGGGGGCGGAGGGCGGGTTCAACCTGTGCACGACCTGGCTGATCGAGGCGTATGCGAAGAGCGGTCGGATCGCGGATGCGGAGCACCTGTTTGAGGCGTATATGAAGTGTGCGGGGCCGACGGGGCTGTTTGCGGAGGAGCTGGACCCTGTGACGGGGCAGGCGCTCGGGAATCATCCGCAGGCGTACAGCCATTTGGGATTGATCAATGCGGCATTGACGCTTCGGGCGGCGTTGGACGCGTAGGGGCTGGGGTCGCACAGATCGCGGGTTTCTGTACACTCGTCCGCTGAGGCCGCCGTGGGTGGCGCGATCTTCAGCGGAGGTGTTCGCATGAACCGTCTGGGTACCGGTGCTTTGTTCGTTTTCGCGGGTCTTGCTGTTTCGGCGCTGGGTGCGGCGTCGGCGGCGGAGGGGACGGAGGTGGCGTTCCCGCAGTACCCGGCGCTCAGCCCGGACGGGTCGATGATGAGTTTCTCGTGGGCGGGGGACCTTTGGATCGCGCCGCGGTCGGGGGGCGTGGCGACGCGGCTGACGAGCCACCCGGCGCAGGAGGATCGGAGCGCGTTCAGCCCGGATGGGACGAAGCTCGCGTTCGAGTCGGACCGGGACGGGGTGCAGAACATCTATGTGCTGGACCTGGTCGATGTCGGCGGGACGCGGCCCGTGGCGGGGGCGGTGCGGCGGGTGACCTGGGGGGATCGGGGGACGAGCCTGGGGTCGTTCTCTGCGGATGGGGAGTCGGTGCTATTCAGCAGCGCTCGGGAGCCGAGCATCTATCGCTCGCAACGGATGTACCGGGCGCCGCTGGACGGTGGGCCGATCGAGCGGATCACGGACGCGTTCGGGTCGATGCCGCGGTCGGGGCCGGATGGGACGGTGGTGTTCGAGCGTGGGTACAACCCGTGGTACCGGCCCATCTACCGCGGGCCCGGGGCGCACGATTCGTGGAAGTTTGACCCGGCGACGGGGGACTTCACGCAGTTGACGGCGCACCCGGCGAATGACGGGGAGGGGTGGCCCCTGGGCGATGGGTCGACGCTTCTCGTGTCGAGCCGGGACGGGCAGAACAATGTGTACCGGCTTCGGGCGGGGGTGACGGACGCGAACGCTCGGGCGATGACCCAGCTCACGGACTTCGAGCCCGGGAACGAGCCGACGATCGGGCACGGCGTGCGCGACCTGACGGTGAGCGCGGACGGGTCGACGGCGGCGTTTGCGGTGTGGGACACGCTGTACACGCTGGACCTGACGCGGCAGGACGCTTCGCCGGAGGCGGTCGGCGTGCGGGCGACGGCGGACGCGGACCTCGGGCCGACGAAGACGATCGATCTGTCTGGTGAGGCGAGCGAGGCTGTCTTGAGCCCGGACGGGGAGGCCATCGCGCTGGTGGTGCGGGGCGAGATCGTCGTGCGGGGGGTTGACGAGGATCGTCCGACGCGGCGGGTGACCGAGGGCGTGTCGCGGGATCACTCGATCGCGTGGACGGCGGACGGGACGGGGCTGTTCTTCGTGTCGGACCGCGACGGGGCGGACGCGATCTACCGGGCGACGGTGGAGCTGAGCCGGGCGGATATCGAGCACCAGGCGGAGATGGCGAAGAAGAAGGCAGAGGAAGACGAGGCGGAGGCAGAGGAGCCTGCCGAGCCAGAGGAGCCCGCGGAGGCGGCCGACGAGACCGGCGAGGAGGGTTCCGAGCCGGGCGACGAGCCGGCGGAGGACGCTGCCGAGGACGCCAAGAAGGCCGAGAAGAAGAAGGACGAGCCGAAGGGGCCCGAGCCGAGCGAGCGGTGGGCGACGGGGCTTCGGTTTGCGGTCGAGGAGGTGCTCTCGGCCGACGAGGCGCTGAGCGACCCGACGCCGAGCCCCGATGGGAAGAAGCTGGCGTACACGCGTGGGCTTGGCGACCTGATGCTCCTGGACCTCGAGACCGGGGCGACGCGGGAGCTGGAGGCGGGGTGGAACGAGCCGGGCGTGTTCTGGGCGTCGGACAGTGTGCACATCGTGTACGACCGGTCGGACCTTGACTTCAACAGCGACATCTTCCTGCTCGACACGCGGTGCGAGAGCGGGGACTGCGAGCCGGTCAACATCACGCGGCACCCGGACATCGACACGAGCCCGCGGCTGAGCCACGACGGGAAGGTGCTGTACTTCCTGAGCGATCGGGCGGGGACGAACTGGGACATGGATGTGTACGCGGTGTTCCTCGACCGGTCGCTCGACGACCTGGCGGACTACGAACTGGCGGCGTACTTCGACGATCAGAAGTCGGCGGCGAAGAAGCTCAAGCCCGTCGAGCCGAAGAAGGACGACGCCGAGGACGCGGAGACCGACGACGAGGACAGCGCGGACGCCAAGGAAGCCGAAGAGGATGCGGCCGAGGACGAGGAGGTCCTGACCTTCGAGACGCAGGACGCGTACCTGCGGGTGCGGCGGCTGACCTCGATCCCCGCGGGGGAGGGCAACCTGGCGGTCACGCCGGCCGGCGATCGGGTGATCTTCTCCTCGACGATCGACGATGACCGCGGGCTGTTCAGCGTCGATTACCGCGGTCGTGAGCGGAAGGACCTCGCGTCGGGCGGCGTGGGCTCGGTGGGCGTTTCGCTCACGGGCGACAAGGTCGTCTATGTCCGGAGCGGGCGGGCGGCGACGACGGGGCCGGAGGGCGGCAAGACGACCTCGCTGCCGATTTCGGCCCGGGCAACAGTGGAAGTCGCCGCCGAGCAGCGGCAGAAGTTCGAGGAGGCGGCGCGGCGGTTCGGGGCGGGCTTCTACCACCCGACGCTGAAGGGCGTGGACTGGGACGCGATCAGCGCGACCTACGCGGACCTCGCGGCGCGGACGCGGACGAGCAGCGCCTTCAACCGCCTCGGGAACATGCTCTTCGGCGAGGTGGACGGCAGCCACACCGGGATGCGGGGCGGTCAGTCGTTCGACGCACCGAGCGAGCGGGTGGGTTATCTCGGGATCGATGTCCGGCCCGATGCTGGCGGGTACCGCGTGACGCGGGTCCTCGACGACGGCCCGGCCGATCAAGGCGACGAGGGCCTGCTGGTGGGCGACCTGATCGTCGCGATCGGCTCGCAGCGTCTCGAGAGCGACGAGACGGCGGCGGGCGTGATCGCGTGGGACCGGGCGATGACCGGCACGCAGGGCGAGGAGACGCTGTTCGAGGTCATCCGCGGCGAGCCGGGCGTGATGGACGCGACGGGGGCCGGGCCGAACGCCGAGACGGTGTATCTCGTGCTGACGCCCCAAGGTTGGTGGCAGGAGAGCACGCTCGGGTACGAGGCCGAGGTCGCGGAGCGCCGGGCGGCGGTGGAGCGCCTCAGCGACGGGCGGCTCGGCTACCTGCACATCCGCGGGATGAGCGAGCCGAGCGTGCGGGAGTTCGAGCGCGACCTGTACGCGGCGGCCGGCGGGCGTGAGGGCCTCGTCATCGATGTCCGTGACAACGGCGGCGGGTGGACGACGGACATCCTGCTGGCGTCGCTGACGGCGCCACGGCACGCGTACACGATCCCGCGCGGGGCGGACGAGTCGATGGTGAGCCCCTTTGACTACCCGCGGGACCGGCGGCTGATCTACGCGTACCAGCGGCCGATCAATGTGCTGATCAACGCGAACTCGTTCTCGAACGCGGAGATCTTCGCGCACTCGATCAAGACGATCGGGCGCGGGACGATCGTGGGCGAGCAGACCTTCGGCGGGGTGATCTCGACGGGCGGGTTCAGCCTGATCGACGGGACGACCGTCCGGATGCCGTTCCGCGGGTGGTACCTGCCCGACGGAACGGACATGGAGCACAACGGGACCATCCCGGACCTGCCGGTGCCCCTGACCCCGGCCGACGAGGCCGCCGGGCGGGACCCGCAGCTCGAGGCGGCGGTGGACGAGTTGCTGGGTCGGGTCCGCGGGTCGGCCTCGGCCGGTGGCTGAGCCGTTCGGTTGGCGGGAGGGCCCCGGTCCGGTCGTGTCGATCGCGAGCCGGGGCGCGTGAGTGGCCGGCGCGGCTTGCGCTTGGTCTCGGTACGCTGATCGCGGGGGGCGGCGTTGCCGATCCCCTCACCCCCCACTCCTGCCGGAGGTCCCGGAAGCGAGGTCGCATGCCAGCCGAATCGCAGTATTCGCAGGAGTCCCGCCAGATCGCGGTGCACACGGCGCTGCCGGACGACACCCTGCTGCTGTACGCGGTCGACCACACGGAGGCCCTGGGCCGTCCGTCGGTCACGCACCTCGACCTGCGGTCGACGGACCCGGCGATCGACCCGAACGATGTGCTGGGGCAAGCGGTCGCGGTGCGGATCGACAGCGCCGTGGGCGAGGAGCCGCGCTGGATCCACGGGTACATGTGGTCCTTCGAGAGCGTCGGGCAGGTCGGCGGGCTGTGGCGGTACCGGGCCGAGGTCCGCCCGTGGCTGTCGATGATGGCGGCGAACCGCGAGTACCGCGTGTTCCTGCAGAAGACGGCGTCCGATGTGGTGGACGCGATGCTCCGCCCGCACTCGGGCACGATGGATGTGCAGCTCAACCTGTTCGAGTCCGGCTACCGGACGCGCGACCTGTGCGTGCAGTACGGGGAGTCGGACTTCAACTTCGTCAGCCGGCTGCTCGAGGACGACGGGATCTACTACCACTTTGAGTACACGCAGGAGGGCGAGACGATCGTGCTGTGCGACGACTCGACGCAGCACGAGGAGCGGCCCGGCGGGGCGCTCATGCCCTACCAGCCCACCCAGGGCATGGGCCAGGTGATGACCGACCCCGAGGCGGTTACCGCGTTCGTTCGCACGAGCGGGTATCGGTGTGCTCGGTACGGCGTCGTTGATTACTGCGCCGTCCGGCCCACGACCTACCTCGTTGAGCTGTGCGAGGGCGAGTTCGACCACGGTCCCAGCGGGCGGCAGCGGTACGGCTGGCTGGAGGCATTCCCCGGACACCAAACCTCGGCCGAGGGAGCGCTCTACGCCAGGCTCCGCAAGGAAGAACGCGAGGCGACGGCCGACCTCTACCGCGGGCAGACCACCAGCCGGCAGCTCGCGCCGGGCATGCAGATCGGCCTGAGCCAGCACCCGGGGCACGAGGAGAGCGAGCGGTTTCTCGTCACGGGCGTGCATATTTCCGCGATGTCGGCGGCGTGGGAACCGGGCGCGGATAGCGACAGCTCGCTCGACTTCTCATGCAGCTTCGAGGCGATCCCGGCGACGCGTCCCTTCCGCCCGCAACGGGTGACGCCCAAGCCCAAGGCCGAGATGCAGACGGCGTTCGTGGTCTCCGCGGCCGATGGGGAAGATACGCCCGACCTCGCGAAGGACGACTACTGCTGCGTGCGGGTGAAGTTCCACTGGGACCACTGGATGGACGACCGGCACCCCGTGGGCGACCAGGAGAATGTGACCGACGCGGGCACGAGCTGCTGGATCCGCACGAGCCAGGCGTGGGCGGGCAAGGGCTGGGGGTGGGTGAGCAACCCGCACCCGGGCCAGGAGGTCATCGTCGACTTCATCAACGGCGACCCGGACCGGCCCATCGTCGTGGGCCGCGTGTACAACGAAGAGAACCGCCCGATGATGAGCCCCGCGGATAACAAGCTAAAGATGCAGCTGCGCGACTCGGGACAGAACCACATCGTGATGGGGGCCGAGAGCGACAAGCAGGTCATCGAGATGTTCAGCCCGAGCGGGAACACGACCATCCGCATCGGCGGGTAACCCACGCATCGCGCGGGGCGTCCCGCGAGGAGACGGCGCATGGCCGACGACATCGATCCGAACGGTCCGCAGAACCAGGTGCCGGCGGGGCCCCCGGGCCCTCCCGGACCAGCGGGGCCCGCGGGCCCAGCGGGTCCCGCCGGACCTGCCGGGCCGCAAGGCCCCGCCGGGAACCGCGGCGAGCGCGGCGCGAGGGGCCCC
>CAZTQV010000049.1:0-16674 GCA_964615815.1 uncultured Phycisphaeraceae bacterium
AGCCGTAGGAGAACCTGCGGCTGGATCACCTCCTTTCTAAGGGATTTCCTTAGACTCGGCAGTGCTGGGTGCCTTCTTCGATCGGTTGATCGGGGCGGGATTCCCCATTCGGCCGGACAGCGATGTCCACCGAGCTAGTGAGTGCACGCTCGCCCGTGCTTGCCTTGATCATCTGATGAGTTCGCTCAGCAGATGAGAGAGGCATACGGATACCCGGCTGGTGACAGTCGGTGAAGATGGACCCAACCGCCCGCTTGTCAAGGCATACTGAGCAGCCCACCCTCGTGGTGGGCTGCTTTGTTTTTGCGCTGAACCGTTCGCTGCGGGGGCTTCTGCGCGTGCGAGCTCGGTATCGGCGCCCGGTGTCGCTGACCGATGCGTGAGGGGCACGGTTTCTCCGCGGCGGGGGGTTGGCAAGACGCACGGTATCTGCGGCTCCCTTACTGCTCTTGCTCACTGGATCGCTTCGGTTGGTTGGCGTCGGTGCGCATGAAAGCCGCCCCGGGGCCGGGGCGGCTCGCTTTTGAGCCGGTTGATCGGGGACGCGTCCTGGGGTTGGTCAGCGGCGGCGGCGAGTGGTGGCGAGGGCGGCGAGACCCAGCACGGCCGCGGTGCCGGGGGTGGGGACGAGGCGGCCCTCGACGGCGAAGCGGTTGAGGAAGGAGCTGGAGTTGCCGTTGAAGATGTAGCCGGCGGTGGTGGCGCCGGTGCCGGTCGGGTTGACGGAGGTGCTGTCCCAGTTGAAGGCGAGGCTCTGGTTGGCGTTGTCGACGAAGACCCAGTAGGTTTCGCCGGCGGAGAGGATGATGGAGGCGTCGGTGTCGAAGGTGTAGTTGCCGGGGCCGGTGAAGGTGGGGCCGATGAGGTCGAGGATCTGGTTCTGCGGGCTGCCGCTCCCTCTCCAGATGGAGACCTGGGCGGTGGCACCGACATCCGGGGCGTCGATGGCGAGGGTGACGCTGCTGAAGAAGTAGCTGTCGGTCATGGTGAAGCCGGCGGCCTTGAACTGGGTGGTGGCGGCGGGGCCGAAGAGGGTGCCGCCGCCGTCGGGGCCGTCGAGGTTGCTGATGATGGTGTCGGCGGATGCGGCGGTGGCGATCGCGCCCGCGGCGGTGGCCGCGCAGAGACGGAGCGTGTTCATCGGATGTTCCCTTTCGTTCTCCGGGCAGCGGGGCTGCTCTGAGGTCGAAGCTACCTCGGGCGAGATGCTCGGCCAAGACACTTGTCGCGGTAACAGCGGCTTCAAGCGTTGAACTGGGTTGAATTCTGACTCGGCGGTGCTTGTCGGTTGCTGCAAAACGACCGCCGGCCGAGCGGGGGGCTCGGCCGGCGGGTCATCAACTGACCTGAATTGGTGGGTTCAGGAGCGGGGCGTTAGCCGCAGGTCTTGCAGAAGGAATCGACTTCCTTGCGTGCCTCTTCGCGGGTCTTGCCGTAGCGCTCCTGGATCTTGCCCTCGAGCTGGTCGGCGCGGCCGTCGACTTCGCGGAGGTCGTCGTCGGTGAGCTTGCCCCACTGCTCCTTGGCTTTGCCGGAGACCTGCTTCCAGTTGCCCTTGAGTTCGTCACGGTTCATGGTGTGCTCCTTTCGTGGAGTTGGGTTCGAAACGATTACCGACGGGTGATCTGGTCCTCGTCGGCGAGTCCGTCGAGCTTGCGGCGGAACTCGGCGGCCTCGGCGCCGCTCACGCGGGTGTAGGTGGCCTGGTAGACGATGTTGTTGGCGAGGTCGGTGCCGTCGCGCATGGTCTTGTTGGCGTCGTCCTTGTTCTCGCGGTCCGGATTGCCGCGCTTGGCCTGCTCACGCTCGTTCTGGTCCCGCTGGTTCTGGTCTCGGGTGGTGGGCCAGGCGCCGTCGTTGTCGTTGTCGGGGGTCATGCCGGGGCGATCGTTGTTGAGGCCCGTCGTGTTGAAGTTGGGGGTGCCGCGGTACATGGTGACGCGGTGCTTGTCGTTGCCCATGACCTCGAGGACAACGGTGACCTCGCCGAGGCCGCGCGCGTTCATGTCGCGATTGTCGTCCCGGTCGTTCCACCGGTCGCGTGCGTCGCGCTGGGGCTGGTCGCGGTCGGTCCAGTTGCGGTTGTCGCGGTCGCGGCGGGTGGCCTCGTCGCGGTCCTTATCGCGGTCGATGCCGGGACGGTTCATCTCGCGGCGGTCCCAAGTGCTGTTGGCCTCGGAGCCCTTGTTGTCGGCCTTGCCATGGAAGATGATGCGGCGGTTTTCCTTGTCGTAGGTTCCAGCGCTGTACATGATCTCGTTGTCTTTGTTGTTCATGAAGACGGCGTCGTAGGTGCCGGTGTCGGGGTTGAAGGCGATGTAGGAGAGGCCCTTCATGCCCTCGCCGGCGGAGTTCCAGTCGATGGAGTCGGGGTTCTTGCCGTCGGCCTTCATGATGTAGGCCTCGCCCTGGAGGACATTGCCGAGGATGAGGCGGGTTTCGGCGACGCCCTTGAGCTGGGCGTCGTCGGTCTTGCCGGCCATCTTCTTGTCGTCCTCGTTCCAGGTTTCGCGCTCGGCGTCGCGCTGGTTGTCGCGGCGGGCGTCGCGGTCCATGTCGCGGTCGCGCTTCATGTCGCTGTGCATCTTGTTCTTGGCCATCTTCATGTAGCTGTCGTTGATGGTGGCGTCGACGCGCCAGATACCCTCGAGGTTCTGGAGAAGTGCCTGGCCGTCCATGTCGGAGCGGGCGTTCTGCTGGGTGCGTGCGTCGCGCTCGTACTGGCGGGGCTGATCGCGGTCGCGATCCCGCTGGTTCATGGTCTGGGCGTTCGCGGGGGCGAGGGCGCAGGCGGCGCCGCAGATGGCGATGAGGACTCGGGTGGACATTACTCTTCCCTTTCCGGGGGTGTTCTCGTGCTGCCGGCCGTCCGGGCCGGGCGTGTTTCTGCTAGGACTTTGGGGTCGGGAGGCTTTGCAGCGGTGAATAGCCGGTGAATCGGGCCTCATTGTTTTTCGGGGTTGTCAGGGTGTGCGGCGATGGTCGCGCAGGGTGTCTTTCGCCTTCACGGCAGGGTCATCGCGGCTTCATGCGGGCGTGGTTTCGTTGTGCTGAACGCTGGCCCTCCTTGCGTGGACCGGGCCGCTCAGCAGCAGAAAGGTTGTGCCCCATGCCACGGACTGAGACGCCCGCCGACACCGCCGTCCCGATCCGGGAGCCGAAGCCGCCGTTTCCTGAGCAGCATCAGAAGTCGCCTGGCCTTGAGCAGGAGCTCGACCCGCGGCCGCGGTGGAAGGGGGAGCGGTACCGGGCGGCGTCGAAGCTGGCGGGTCAGGCGGCGCTCGTGACCGGGGGTGACTCCGGGATCGGGCGTTCGGTGGCGTACCACTTCGCTCGGGAGGGGGCGGATGTGGCGATCACCTGCATGCCGGAGGAGCGGGGCGATGCTGAGGAGGTGAAGGGGGCGATCGAGGAGCTCGGGCGGCGGTGCGAGATCTTCGAGGGCGACCTGCGGGAGGAGGCGTTCTGTGCGCGGATCGTGAAGGAGACCGTGTCGAAGCTCGGGCAGCTGAATGTCCTGGTGCACAACGCGGCGTGGCAGAACCGCAAGGGGATCGATGAGCTGTCGGAGGATGAGCTTGACCGGACCTTCCGCACGAATGTGTACGCCTACCTGCGGCTGGCGCGGGCGGCGGTTCCGGTGATGCACGAGGGCTCGGCGATCATCGCGACGGGGTCGATCGTGGGGCTGCAGGGGTCTGGTGGCCTGAGCGACTACGGGGGAACGAAGGGTGCGATCCACGCGATCACGAAGTCGCTTGCACAGGAGCTCTTGGAGAAAGGGATCCGCGTGAACTGCGTGGCGCCGGGGCCGGTGTGGACGCCGCTGAACCCGTCGGACTCGGGGCTCGACGCCGAGGAGGTGTCGCAGTTCGGGGCGGAGGTCGCGAAGTCGCCCATGGGGCGGCCCGCGCAGCCGGAGGAGCTGGCGCCGGCGTATGTGTACCTGGCTTCCAACGCGGACTCGAGCTATGTGACGGGGGCGATCATCCCGGTGGTGGGTCAGCCGGTGTAGGGGAGGCGGTTGCGAGCTTCGGGAAAGTGGAAGTGGGCCCGGAGGGACTCGAACCCTCATGCCCCGAGGGGCCGCGGATTTTAAGTCCGCTGCGTCTGCCGATTCCGCCACAGGCCCGTGGTGTGGGCACATGGTATTCGGGTTTGGGGGCGGTTGGGTGCGAGTTTCAGCGATCTTTCATGTTCGGTTCATGCTGCGGCACGGGTCGGCGTGCAATAGTCAACAGTGTCTGATCGAGAACCTGTGCCCCCAACTGGAGGAATTGCATGCCACGCCGTTTGCTGAACCGTTTCGCCTTCGCCCTTCCCGCGTCGTGTCTGGCGCTGCTTGTCGCCGGTGCGGCGACGGGTTGCGAGGATGACTCGGCCGAAGACGCCGTGGATGACACGGCCGACGCCGTCGAGGACGCCGCGGATGACACTCAAGACGCGCTCGAAGATGCGGGCGATGACCTTGAGGATGCGACCAACGAGCCGTAAAGCCCCGCCGGGCAAAGCGGCGTCTATCGAAGACTGGCGCTTGAACACGAGGCCCCCGTGGACGATCTGATCGCCGCGGGGGTCTATCGCGTTTTCGGGCCGTGATGACGCTAGCGCCGCGGTAGGCGCAGATGGAAGGTCGAGCCTTCGCCGAGCGTGGATTCCACGGTCAGCGTGCCGCCATGCTGCTCGACGACGCGCTTGCAGAACGCGAGGCCTATGCCGGTGCCCATGATCTCGGGGTCGCTGCTGGCCCGCTGCATGAAGCGGAAGATCCGGGCCTTATCCTTCTCGGCGATGCCGACGCCGTGGTCGGAGAACCGGATGTCCCACCAGTCGCCGTTCTCTTCCGCGGCGCGGATGGTGACACGCGGCGCCCCTTCGCCTGCGTACTTGATCGCGTTCTCGATCAGGTTCATGAAGACGCTGCGGAGTGCGACGGCGTCGCCGTGAACAATCGGCAGTTCCTCGCGGGTGATCGATGCCTCGGAGACCTCGACGAGGTGGTGGATCTTGTGGATGGCCTCCTCGCACGCGATGTTGAGATCGACTTGCTCGTCACGGCGTTCGCCGTTGAGCTCGAGATCGGCGAACCCGAGGAGGCTGTCGAGCACCTCGACCAGGTCGGACCGGGCCTCGGAGATCGACTGGAAGTGGGCCTTGGCCTCGGGCTGGTCGCCGAAGCGGCGGCGCAGCGATTCGATTGCGAGCACCATGCTGCTCAGGGGGTGGCGGACCTCGTGCGAGACCATGTGGGCGAACCGCTTGAGCTCGTAGTTCTTGCGGCTCAGCAGCTCGTTCTGCTCGGCGAGCTCCCGCTCGCTGTGGTGCACATATCGCTCGATGCTGATCGATACCGCGAGATCGAGCCCGGAGGCGACGGTCGTCAGATCCTTCGGGGGCAGCTTGAGCTCACGGAACAGGGCCTGGATGATGACATTCCGCAGGATCATGAAGTCGCGGGAGAGGCTGACGACATCCCACCCGGTCTCCCAGCGGTGGGCCCCGTGGCGGGCGGCGAGGTCACGCGGGACCTCCCGGTCGCCGGACTCGAGCCGCTCGGCGTACGCGGTGAGGAAGTCGGGCAGGTTGTTGCGGAGCTGCGAGCGGACCTCTTCGCGGGCCTCGGGGTTCTCCTCGCGGGAGATCTGCTCCCACTCCGCGATCAGCCGCTCTTTCCGCTCGCGGATGAAGGCACCGACGCGGGCGAGGTCGGAATCGGTGATCTTGGCCAAGTCGGCGTCACTCATGGGGTCTACCCTAATTGATGAGTGCAAAGTCAAGTATCAGGGATGGTTATCGTCAGTATGACCGGAACTTTATCTCTCCGGCACCCTGACAAACCATGATCGTCCTTTCATGTTGCCGGGGGGGGACCTGGCTGCCGCCGGCGTGGCGCCCTTGAAAAGTTCGGGCACGCGGCCAATAGTTGGGGCCCGGATCCGCGCGTCCTCGCGGATCCATGCATGCATTGTGCCCAGCCAGGGAGACCTTGAGTGGTCCGCATCCGCCTCCAACGCCTCGGTCGTACCCACCGCCCCTTCTATCGCGTCACCGCGATCGACCAGCGCACGCGCCGCAACGGCCGGGTGCTGGAGAACCTCGGCTGGTACGACCCGATGAGCAAGGGCCAGCAGGTCGAGCTCAAGAGCGACCGCATCAAGGAGTGGCTCGCGAAGGGTGCCCAGCCCAGCGAGACGGTCATGGACATGCTGGCCAAGGCCGAGCTGCTCGAGGGCGACATGCTCAAGACCTGGGAGGCCGGGCGCGAGGTGTCCCGCAAGCGCGTCGGCTGCAAGCAGGCGATCAAGACCTGTGAGGCCGCCGCCGCCGAGATCGACAAGATGGACGCGGGCGACGCGGACCTGACGCCGTTCTCGAACGCCGCGAAGAAGGCGATCAACGACGCCAAGCGGACCGTGCCCAACGCGCTGCTCGAGCACGCCGAGGCCGCCGCCGCGAGCGCGACCAAGGCCGTCGAGGATGCGAAGCAGGCCGTCGCGACCGCGAAGCCGCCGGAGCCGGAGGCTTCGGAGGAGGCGCCCGCCGAGGGCGAGGCCAACGCCGAGGCCTGAGCGGGTTTCAGAACGAACGAGTCATGCGAGCCGCGCCTTTGGGTGCGGCTCGTTTCGTTTTGATGTGACGGTGCGAGCGCGATCCAGCCCGCTCGCTAACGCTCGGGGCTCTACAGAGAGGCGGGGGACGGCCTACAGCTCGAAGTAGTCGCGGATAAAGGCCGGGAGGTCCGGGCTGCGGGTCATCTCGACGACGCGGAGCAGGCGGGTGAGGTCGCGCTTGCGCTTGTCCTCCACCTCGGCGGGGTCGATCTCCGCGTCGTCGAGCGGGCGCACGAAGCGGTAGCGCCCTCGGCTGCCCGGGCCTCCGGCGTCGGCGAGCTCGATGATGCCCAGCTTCTCGAGCGTGATGAGGGCGTACTCCAGCGTGCCGCCGCCGCGGCCGTGGGCGTGGCCCTTGCCGACGATGTCGAGGCGGAGGTCGTCGGCGTCGAAGGTCCCGTGGCCCTCTCCGCCGCCGGCGTAGCGGTGCTCGATGTGCGTGGCGCACTGCACCAGCAGGTCGGGCGAGGGGTTGGCCCACTGGATGAACTCCTGCTGGATCGCCAGGTCCTCCTGGGCATACAGCAGCTCGCAGCGGCTGGGCTCGCCGTCGCGGCCGGCGCGGCCGACCTCTTGGAAGTACGCCTCGACGGAGCCCGGCACCTGGGCGTGCAGGATGAAGCGGATGTCGGGCTTGTCGACGCCCATGCCGAAGGCGTTGGTCGCGAGCAGAAGGAGCGGGTGGTCTGGCGTGGCGCCGATGAAGCGGCGGTAGACGCGTTTCTTCTCCTTGCCGTCGAGCCGGCCGTGGTAGACGGCGAGGTCGTAGCCGGCGTCCGCGAGACGGCTGCGGACCAAGGGTTCGTAGCGCTCCAGGTCCTTGATGAGGGCGAAGTAGACGATGCCGGTGCCGGGGT
The DNA here is from genome assembly GCA_964615815.1 of uncultured Phycisphaeraceae bacterium. Lineage (GTDB taxonomy): Bacteria > Planctomycetota > Phycisphaerae > Phycisphaerales > UBA1924 > DAIQNV01. The sequence continues at coordinate 7,469 of CAZTQV010000049.1, forward strand.
GGGCACGGGCGACGCGGGTGATGGCGTCGAGCTTGTCCTCGTCGCCCCAGACCTCGGTCGAGGCGAGCGCGAGGTTCGGGCGGTCGATCGAGCCGGCGAAGAGCGGCATCGTGCGCTCGTCGCGGCCGAGGACGCGGCGGATGTCCTCGCGGACGGCCCGGGTGGCGGTTGCCGTGAGCGCCACGCAGCGGGGCGAGCCGATGGCCTGTCGGAACTCCCCCACTCTCTGGTAAGCGGGCCGGAGGTCGTGGCCCCAGGCGCTGACGCAGTGGGCCTCGTCGACCGCGAGGAGCGTGATGCCGCCCGGGACCTGCGCGAGCGCTTCGCGGAAGTCCTCCTTCAGCATGCGCTCGGGCGTGGCGTAGAAGAGCTCGTAGTCGCCCGCGGCGAGTCGCTCGTAGCGGCGGAGGCGTTCCTTCTTATCGACGGTGGAGTTCACGAAGGCGGCGCGGACGCCTTTCTTGCGGAGGGCGGAGACCTGGTCTTCCATCAAGGCGATCAGCGGGCTGAAGACGAGGGCGGTGCCGGAGCCGGCTCGGGCGCGCTCGACGAGGGCTGGCAGTTGGTAGCACAGGCTCTTGCCGCTGCCGGTGGGCAGGACGACGAGCGCATCCCCCCCACCTCCCCCACTGTCATCGGTGCCCAGCAGCCGCTCGATGACTTCGTCCTGGATCGGGCGGAGGGCGTCGAACCCGAAGCGGTCGCGCAGGGTGGTCTGGATGAGGGAGTCGGTCTGTGTCATGCCCGGGGTCACGCTCGGGGTTTCCCTCGTACCGACCGGCCCGGCGCGGTACGCTCGGCATAATTGGCCCCGGAACGCGGGGCGTCGCCCGGAAAGGACTCGGCATGAGCGGGATTCCCGACTTCGACGCGCTGGCGCACGCCGCGCACACGGGCACGAGCAAGGTCGGCGAGCGCGAGTTCCTGCTCGCGGCCCTCGGGCTCGACGCGTGGTACATGATCGGCGTCGCGCCCGAGGACGCGCCTGATGAGTTGGAGCCGCTGATCGCCGCGATCGATCGGGCGCCGCACCTGCTTGTCTTCACCGACGAGGAGCGGGCGGAGGGCTTTGCCAGGGCGCGTGCGGTCAAGCGGGGGGACGCCGACCCGGCGGGGCTGCTGCACATGCCGCCGGCGGACGCGGTGGCGTATCTGCGCGATCTCCGCGAGGCCGGGGTCGACTATGTGCACTTCAACGACGGAGAGCACTCCGTGAGCTGCAAGTCGCTGCGGGTGATCGAGGTCGCGGGGCAGGGGTGACGGCGCATAGTGTGCGCCCATGCCCGTCGACCGGTGTGTGTGCCACAAAGTGTCCTTCGCGGTCCTGAAAGAGATCGCGCAGCGCGAGGGGTGCGGGCTTGAAGGCCTGGCGGAGCGGACCGGCTGCACGACCGGGTGCGGGATGTGCCGGCCTTATGTGGAGCTCATGCTCAGGACAGGTCGGACGAGTTTCCCGCCGCTGCCGCTGGCTTCAAACTCAGATAAGCGGATGCCGAAATACCCTTAGAAACTCGGGGTTTTTCGCCCGCTGGGCTCATCATTGCCTTCCGATGGTGCCGACGATTTCGTACGCTGTCCACCACGGCTGGGCCGTCATGTCCAGCGCCGAGACCGGGGGGCTTCGGATGGTTGAGCAATGTGTCTGCTTCGGCGTGTCGTTCGAGCGATTGCTCGCGATCGCTGAGCACGAGGGCGGCGGGTTGCTCGCTGCGCACAAGCAGACAGGCTGCGGGGCTCGCTGCGGGCTCTGCCTGCCCTACATCCAGCTCATGCTTCAGTCGCGCGAGACGAGCCTGCCGGTGATGTGGTCGGAAGACTTCGAGCGTCGGGGGATCAATCCCGGGCGGCTCGCTCGCCTGGAGCGCCGGCTGCGCGAGCGGGCCGAGCGGACCGAAGCGTCGGCCTGAACGATCGCTCGTACGCGTCTTCATCGTCCAAAGCGAAAGCGGCCGTCCCCTTGAGGACGGCCGCCGTGCAAATTGCGTTGATGCGATCCGGTGTGCGGATCAGTTGTCGGACAGGGCGGCCTCGGTGCCGTCGATGACAGAGTTGCCCGAGCCGTTCACCTGGACCTCGGGCTTGCCGAGGGTGTCCTCGCGGTCGGCGCCGAGGGCCTCGGCGGCGCGGGCGGCCTCCTCGAGCATGAGGGCCTCGTCGGCGGCCTCGAGCTCCTCGGGCTCGACGAGGGCCTTGACGCGGATGTCCTGGTAGCGGCGGAAGCCGGTGCCGGCGGGGATGAGGTGGCCCAGCAGGACATTCTCCTTTAGGCCGACGAGGGTGTCCTCGGCGCCGCGGAGCGAGGCCTCGGTGAGCACCTTGGTGGTCTCCTGGAACGAGGCGCCCGAGAGGAACGACTCGCTCTGGAGGCTGGCCTTGGTGATGCCCAGGAGCAGCGTGCGGCCGGTGGCGGGGCGGGCCCGCTTGGCCTTGGCCGGTTCCTTGCCCGCGAGTTCGGCGCGGGCGTTGGCCTCGCGGACGATCTCCTTGGCGACGAGGTCGCCGACGCGGAGCTCGGTGCCACCGGCGTCCTGGATGCGGACGAGGTTGGAGACCTCGTTGTTCTTCATGCGGAAGGCGTACTTGTCGACCACCTCATGGGGGAGGAGGTCGGTGTCGCCCGGGTTCTCGACGCGGACCTTGCGGAGCATCTGGCTCAGGATGAGCTCGATGTGCTTGTCGTCGATGCCCACGCCCTGGGCCCGGTAGACATTCTGCACCTCGTCGAGCATGTAGCTCCAGAGAGCTTCCTCGCCCTTAATACGCAGGATGTCGTGCGGGACCATCGGGCCCTCGGTGAGGGGGTCGCCGGCCTGCACATAGTCGCCCGCGTGCACGAGCAGGGCCTTGTCCGACGGGACATGGTGGTCCTTCTCGATGCCCGAGTCGGAGATGACGCGGATCGTCATCTTGCCCTTGCGCTTGTCGGCGTGCAGCTCGACGCGGCCCGAGATCTCGGCCATGATCGCCGGGTCCTTGGGCTTGCGGGCCTCGAAGATCTCGGTCACGCGGGGCAGACCGCCCACGATGTCCTGCGAGCCGGCCGCGGCTCGCGGCTGGCGGGCGAGCATGTGCCCGGCCTCGATCTTGTCGCCGTCGCGGACTTCCAGACGCGCCTTGGCGGGCAGGAAGTGGAAGTCGAGGATGTTGCCCTGGTCATCGACGATGTTGATCTGCGGACGCTTGTCGCCCTTGTGCTCGATGACGACGAGGGCCTTGCGGCCGCCGCCGGCGTCCTCTTCACGCACCGTCTCGCCCAGCTCGATGTCGCTGAACTGCACGATGCCGGCCTTCTCGGCGAGGGTCGGGGCACGGTGGGGGTCCCAGCGGACCAGCACCTCGCCGCGCTTCACCTCGGCACCGGGCGTGGTGTAGATGAAGCTGCCGTAGTCGATGCGGGTCTTCTCGAGCTCGCGGCCCTTGTCGTCCTTGATGACGAGCTCGCCGTTGCGCTTCAGGACGACGCGGGCGTCGTTGCCGTCCTCGTCCTTGACCGGGACCTCGTTGCAGTCCCGCAGCTCGACGGTACCGGCGTTCAGGGCGCGGTACTCGGTCTCGGAGACCGACCGCGTGCCGACGCCGCCGGTGTGGAAGGTCCGCATGGTGAGCTGCGTGCCGGGCTCGCCGATGGACTGGGCGGCGATGATGCCGACCGCGAGGCCCTCCTCGACCTGGGCACCGGTGGAGAGGTCCATGCCGTAGTCGAGGGCCGAGCAGCCGCTCTTGCTCTCGCTGGTCAGGGGGCTGCGGACCATCACGGAATCGATGCCGAGGTCCTCGATGCGGGCGGCGGCCTTGGGCGTGATCATCTCGTTCGCCGCGACGATGACCTCGTCGGTGACGGGGTTGACGATCGGGTTAACCGACACGCGGCCGATGACCTGCTGGCTCAGCGGGACATCGACCTGCTCGCCCTTGTAGATGGCCCGCTTCATGATGCCGCGGCGGGAGCCGCAGTCGATCTCGCCGATGATGACGGACTGGGCGATGTCGCACAGCTTGCGGGTCAGGTAGCCCGAGTCCGCCGTCTTGAGGGCGGTGTCGGCGAGGCCCTTACGCGCACCGTGCGTCGAGCTGAAGTACTCGAGCACATTCAGCCCCTCGCGGAAGTTCGCGCGGATGGGGGTCTCGATGATCTCGCCCGAGGGCTTGGCCATGAGGCCACGCATGCCGGCAAGCTGCTTCATCTGCGTGATGTTGCCTCGGGCGCCGGAGTCGGCCATCAGGTAGACGGGGTTGAGGTACTTCTTGCCCTCGCCGGTCTCGATGTTCGCCTCGGAGCCGTCGGGGTGGCGGCGGTCGTTCTTGAGCGTCTCAACAAGGACCTTGGTCAGCTCCTCGTTGCAGTGCGACCAGATGTCGAGCAGCTGGTTGTACCGCTCGCGCTCGGTGATGATGCCGTTCTCGTAGTTCTTCTCGACGCGGTTCACGCGCTTCTGGGCGGCGTCGAGCATGTCCTGCTTGACGCGCGGGATGCGCATGTCGGTCACGCCGAAGCTCAGCCCCGCGACCGTCGAGCGGCGGAAGCCGACCGACTTCATGTCGTCGAGGAGCTGGATCGTCGCGGGCTTGCCGCAATAGAGGTACACATCGTCGATGACGCGGGCGCAGCCCTTCTTGCCCAGGGCGCAGTTGTAGTACGGCATGCCCTTGTGCAGGATGTCGGCGAACAGCACGCGACCGACGGTCGTCACGACGCGCCCGTGCTCGGCGATCTTCTCGACCGGGCCCTTCTGCGTCTGCACGACGCCCGCGTACGGGCTCTTCTGCCCCGGGGCGACGAGGCGCACCGAGATCAGGTCGTGCAGCTGGATCTTGCCGGCCTCGTAGGCGAGGATCGCCTCGTGCCGGTCCTTGAAGCGCCAGGGGCGGCTGGCCTCACCTCGCTCCTCAAGGAGCGCCTTGAGGCTGGTGTCGTTGAGCTTCGAGGCGTCGTCGAAGCAGAAGGTGATGAAGTACACGCCCAGCACGATGTCCTGCGACGCCGAGATGATCGGGCCGCCGTTCGCCGGGCTGAAGATGTTGTTCGTGCTGAGCATCAGCACATGCGCCTCGGCCTGGGCCTCGACGGAGAGCGGCAGGTGCACGGCCATCTGGTCGCCGTCGAAGTCGGCGTTGAACCCGCCGCAGACGAGCGGGTGCAGGCGGATGGCGTTGCCCTCCACGAGCACGGGCTCGAACGCCTGGATACCCATGCGGTGGAGCGTCGGGGCGCGGTTGAGCAGCACGGGGTGCTGGTCGATGACTTCCTCGAGGATGTCCCACACCTCGGCGTCGCGACGCTCGAGCATACGCTTGGCGCTCTTGATCGTGTCCGCCAGCCCGTGCTCCTTGAGCTTTCGGATGATGAACGGCTGGTAGAGCTCGAGGGCGATCTTCTTGGGCAGGCCGCACTGGAAGATCTTGAGCTCGGGGCCGACCACGATCACGGAACGCGCCGAGTAGTCGACGCGCTTGCCCAGCAGGTTCTCGCGGAAGCGGCCCTGCTTGCCCTTGATCATGTCCGTCAGCGACTTCAGCGGGCGGTTGCTGGAGCCGAGCACCGGGCGGCGGCAGCGGTTGTTGTCGAACAGGGCGTCGACGGCCTGCTGCAGCATCCGCTTCTCGTTGCGGATGATGACCTCGGGCGCGTTCAGGTCCATCAGTTTCTTCAGCCGGTTGTTCCGGTTGATCACGCGGCGGTACAGGTCGTTCAGGTCGCTCGTTGCGAAGTTGCCCGACTCGAGCAGCACCAGCGGGCGCAGGTCCGGCGGGATCACCGGGATGACATCCATCACCAGCCACGCCGGGTCGTTCTCCGAGTGGCGGACGGACTCGACCAGCTTCAGCCGCTTGGCAAGGTCGCGGGTCTTCTGCTTGCTGCGGGTCTCGCGGAGCTCGGTGCGGATCTGCTCGGCCTCGTCGTCGAGGTTGAGCCCCTCGATCAGCTCGCGGATCGCGTCGGCGCCCATGAGCGCGCGGAACGCGTTGCCGAACTTCTCGACCGCCTGGCGGTACTCGTCCTCCGTGAGGACCTGCTTGTACTTCAGCTCGGTGTCGCCCGGGTCGACGACGGCGTAGTCCTGGTAGTAGATGATCTTCTCGAGGTCGCTCGTCTTCATCGCGAGCAGCGTGCCCAGGCGGCTCGGCATGCTCTTGAAGAACCAGATGTGCACGATCGGCGCGGCCAGGTTGATGTGGCCCATCCGCTTGCGGCGGACCCGGCTGTGCGTCACCTTCACGCCGCAGCGGTCGCAAATGATGCCCTTGTACTTCGTGCCGCGGTACTTGCCGCAGGCGCACTCGTAGTCGCGCTCCGGGCCGAAGATGCGCTCGCAGAAGAGCCCGTCCTTCTCCGGGCGGTAGGTGCGGTAGTTGATGGTCTCGGGCTTCTTGACCTCGCCGTACGACCACGCGCGGATGTCGTTGGGCGACGCGAGCGTCACCTTGACAGCGCTGAAGTCGTTCACCCGCTCGTACACGCTCTCGATCATGGGTCGTGCCCCGCTTATCTCGCCAACCCCGCGGCCGTCGCCGGCGTGTTGGCGTTAAGTGCAAATCCGCTATCCGCCACCGTCACGCGATCGATTCTGACGCCCGCCTCAGAGAAGCGAGCCGCCCTCGAGCCGCTTCTTCTCCAGGCTGATGTTCATGCCCAGACCCTTGAGCTCGTTGCAGAGCACATCGAACGCGACGGGCATGCCCGCCTCGAGCGTGTTCGTGCCCTTCACCATGCTCTCGTAGATCTTGGTCCGGCCCTCCACATCGTCCGACTTCACCGTCAGCAGTTCCTGCAGGATGTAGGCGGCGCCGTACGCCTCGAGCGCCCACACCTCCATCTCGCCGAACCGCTGACCGCCCGTGCGGGCCTTGCCACCGAGCGGCTGCTGGGTGATGAGGCTGTACGGGCCCGTCGCGCGGGCGTGGATCTTGTCGTCCACCAGGTGGTGCAGCTTCAGGAGGTACATGTACCCCACCGTCGTCTTCTGGTGGAACGCCTCGCCCGTGCGGCCGTCGTGGAGCTGGATCTTGCCGCCCCGCGGCATCTTGGCGAGGAGCTCACGCGGATGGGGCCAGGTGCCCTCCTCCTCGTGCTTCGCCAGCTTCGCCTCGACGAAGTTGTTCGCCTCCTCGATCGCCGCGTGGATCTCGTCCTCGGTCGCCCCGTCGAACACGGGCGTGACGGCCTGGAAGCCCAGGACCTGCGCCGCCCAGCCGAGGTGCACCTCGAGGATCTGCCCGACATTCATGCGGCTCGGCACGCCGAGCGGGTTCAGCATGACATCGACGGGCGTGCCGTCCTCCATGAACGGCATGTCCTCCTCGGGCACGATGCGGGCGATGACGCCCTTGTTGCCGTGCCGGCCGGCCATCTTGTCGCCGACGGAGAGCTGCCGCTTGGTGGCGATGTACACCTTGACCATCTCGAGCACGCCGGAGGGCAGCTCGTCGCCGCGCTTCATGTGGTCGAGCTTGCGCTGCTTCTCCTTCTCGACCGCCTGGATGCGGGGCCAGAACTGGCCGTAGACGACGACCGCCTCTTCCTTGGCGTCCTTGGAGCCCTTGATCCACTTCTCGTCGAAGTTCTGGATCTGCTCCATGACGACCTCGGGGATGTCGCTCGCCGCCACCTTCTGACGGGTGTTGGGGTCGACCATCTCGGTCTCGGTGATCTCGTTGATGTACGCGACCATCTGCGCGAAGATGTCGATCGCCCGCAGGTCCATCTCCGCGCCGTACGCGTCCATGTCCTCCTTGAGCTTCTTCTTCTGCGCGTCGGTCATGTGCACGCGACGGCTGAACCGCTTGGCGCCGATGACGACGCCCTCCTTGCCCGCGGGCATCTCGAGCGAGTCGTTCTTCACGTCCTCGCCCGCGCGACCGAAGATCGCGTGGAGCAGCTTCTCTTCGGGGGTCAGCTCGGACTTGCTCTTGGGCGAGACCTTGCCGACGAGGATGTCGCCGGGCCCGACGCGGGCGCCGGTGCGGATGACGCCGTGCTCGTCGAGGTTGCGGAGCATCTTCTCGGAGACGTTGGGGATGTCGCGGGTGAACTCCTCGCGACCGAGCTTCGTCTCGCGGATCTCGACGTCGAACGAGTCGATGTGGATCGAGGTGAAGGTGTCGTCCTTCACGAGCTTCTCGTTGATCACGATCGCGTCTTCGAAGTTGTAACCGTCGAAGGTGTTGAAGGCGACCATGACGTTCTTGCCGATGGCGAGCTCGCCGTTGAGCGTCGAAGCGCCGTCGGCGATGACCTCGCCGGCTTCGACTTCCTGGCCGAGCTCGACGATGGGCTTCTGGTTGAGGCAAGTGCGCTCGTTGAGGCCGCGGAACTTGCGGAGCTCGTACTCGGCGGTGTTGTCGATGATGATGCGCTCGGCGTCGACGTACGTGACCATGCCGGGCTTCTTCGCGCGGATGACCATGCCCGAGTTCCGGCCGACGAACTGCTCCATGCCCGTCGCGACGCAGGGCGGATCGACCTTGATGAGGGGAACCGCCTGACGCTGCATGTTCGAGCCCATGAGGGCGCGGTTGGCGTCGTCGTGCTCGAGGAAGGGGATGAGCGCCGCGGAGACGCCGACGATCTGCTTGGGCGCGATGTCGATGTAGTCGACCTCGCTCGAGCGGACCTCGGTCAGCTCGCCGTCCACGCGGGCGAGGACCATGCCCTCGGGCAGCACGCCCTCGGGGGTGACGGCCTCGGCGGGGGCGAGGACCGCGCGCATCTCTTCGTCGGCGCGCAGGTGAACGGACTTGCTCGTGGCCTTGCCGTTCTCGACAGTGCGGTAAGGCGTGCGCAGGAAGCCGTACTCGTCGATCGACGAGTAGATGCCCAGCGAACAGATCAGACCGATGTTCGTGCCCTCGGGCGTCTCGATGGGGCAAACGCGGCCGTAGTGCGAGATGTGGACGTCGCGCACTTCGAAGCCGGCACGCTTGCGGTTCAGACCGCCCGGGCCGAGGGCCGAGAGGCGACGCTCGTGCACGAGCGTCGAGAGCGGGTTGGTCTGATCGACGACCTGCGAGAGCTCGGAGCGCCCGAAGAAGAAGTCGATCGCGCTGGAGACACTCTTCGAGTTCACGAGATCGGCGATCTTCGTCAGCTCGTCGGGCTCCTTCACGCTCATGCGCTCCTGCACCGTGCGGCGGAGCTTCAGGAAGCCCTTGCGCATCTCTTCGACCGCGAGCTCGTCGAGCGCACGCAGGCGGCGGTTGCCCAGGTG
>CAZTQV010000050.1:0-15326 GCA_964615815.1 uncultured Phycisphaeraceae bacterium
ACGACCACCGCGACTGCTACTTCACGATCTCCGCGGGCGACGGCGGCACCGAGGCGAACGACTGGTGCGAGATGCTGCTGCGGATGTATCTCTTCTACTTCGAGCAGATGGAGTGGAAGATCGAGGAGGTCGAGAAGAGCTACGGGAGCGAGGTGGGGCTCGACTCGGTGACGCTGCATGTGAAGGGACCGTTCGCGTTCGGGTATCTCTCGTGCGAGCGTGGGACGCACCGGCTGGCGCGGGTGAGCCCGTTCAACTCGCAGGGCAAGCGGCAGACGAGCTTCGCGACGGTGGATGTGATCCCGGAGTTCGAGGAGACGAGCGTCGATATTCCCGAGAAGGACCTCGAGATCCAGGCGTTCGCGCGGTCCAGCGGCCCGGGCGGGCAGAATGTGAACAAGGTCGCGTCGGCGATCCGGCTGGTGCACAAGCCGACGGGCATCCAGATCCTGGCGTCGACGCACCGGGACCAGGGGCAGAACAAGCGGCAGGCGATGTCGATCCTGCAGGCCAAGCTCGAGCAGCTCGAGGAAGAACGCCGGCAGGCGGAGATCACCGAGGCCGCGGGCGGGAAGATCGAGCACCGCGGCTGGGGGGCGCAGATCAGGAGCTATGTGCTCTATGACAACCGCGTGAAGGACCACCGGACGAACCACGAGGCGAACCCGACGAATGTCCTTGACCGGGGCGACCTGCACGGGTTCATCGACGCGGAACTGAAGCGGCGGCGGTCGGAGCGGGGGTGACGCGACTATCGATGCGAGCGACGCCGGCGGGCGTGCATGATCTGCCGCGCGGTGAAGTAGCCGCCGCCCATGATGGCGAGCACGCCGGTGGGCAGCCAGAGGGCGTCGGCCCCAAGTCCGTCGGCCGCGAGGGCCCCGGCGATGCCGCCCGCGATGAAGGAGGCGAGGAGCGACACGAGCAGCACCAGCCGCCAGGGCTCGGTGCGGTGGCCCGTCGCCAGGCGGCCGAGGTGGAAGCCGAGGTCGGTCGCGACGCCGGTCATGTGCGTCGTGCGGACGATCAGCGATCGGTAGCTCGACGCCATGCCGTTCTGGAGGCCGGCGCTGGCGGCGGCGAGGACGACGCAGGCGTCGAGCCAACGCGTGCCGAGCATCGCGGCGACCGCGAGCAGCCCGGCCTCGAGCAGGATCGCCACGCCGTACCGCCGGCCGAAGCGAAGGGTCGCGGTGCCGATGATCGCGCCCGAGAGCCCGGCCCCGGCGATGAAGGCCCCGATGAGGGCGGCGACGCGGAGGGCGTCCTCGGTCAGGTTCCGCCCGAGGTCACCGGAGAGGCGGGAGACCGTGCCGGTGATGTGGGTGACGGGCAGGCCCCCGAGGGCGATGACCGCGACATTGACGAAACCGGCGATGACGGCGAGCAGGAGCCCGCCGGCGCAGACGAACGCGAACTCGGACAGGGGTGGCTTCTTGTGGGGCCCGGGGTGGGGGGCCGTGTGATGGTTTGTTGAAGATGTCGTCATGGGGGCTCGGCGGGGCGTTCGTGGAGCAAGGCGGACGCTAGATTCTTCGACCGTCGGGCCGGGGGGGCATCAGGGGATGTCCGGGCCGGGCGCCCGCTTCTTGGAGGATCGTCATGCGCACCAGCTTCCTGCTCGCCGCGGGCCTCGCCGCCGCCCTCACCGCTGCCCCCGCCCCGGCCCAGTCGTTCGACACGATCGCCTTCGGCTCCTGCGCCCGCGAGCGCGAGCCGCAGCCGGTGTGGACGGAGATCATCGCGAAGGACCCCGACCTCTTCCTGTTCATCGGCGACAACCAGTACGCGGATTTCTGGTACGAGGACGGGAAGCGGGTGATGAAGCCCATCCCGAACATCGAGCGGCTGGAGGAGGCCTACCGCGACCTCGGCAACCAGCCGGGCTACCGGCGCATGCAGCGGCAGTGCCCCATCATGGCGACCTGGGACGACCACGACTACGGGGCCAACGACGCTGGGAACGACTTCTACCTGCGGGCCGAGAGCCAGCAGGTGTTTCTCGACTTCTACGGCTTCCCCGAGAACGCCCCGATCCGCGAGCAGGAGGGCATCTACCACGCCCGCTCGTTCGGCGAGCCCGGCCAGCGCGTGCAGGTCATCATGCTCGACACCCGCTACCACCGCGACCCCCTCGACCGCGCCTCGCCCGGCGAACGCCGGGGCGGCCCCTACACCGCGACCCGCGACGAGAGCAAGACCATGCTGGGCGAAGCGCAGTGGGAATGGCTCGAGGCCCAGCTCCGCCAGCCGGCGGATGTGCGCATCATCGCCAGCAGCATCCAGGTCGTCGCCGACGAGCACGGGTGGGAGACCTGGGGCAACATGCCGCACGAGCGGCAGCGTCTCTACGACCTGATCGACGAGACCGACGCTTCGGGCGTCGTCTTTGTGACGGGTGACCGCCACCTGATGGAGATCACCCGCGAGCCGGGCGATCTCGCGGGCCGCGAGGCCCCGTACCCCATGTGGGACTTCACCTCCAGCGGCATGAACGAACGCCCCCGCCCCGCGACCGACCCCAACTCCCTCCGCGTCGGCCCCGTGATGCGCGAGACCAACTTCGGCCTCGTCCGCATCGAGTGGGCCGAGTCGAACGCGGACACCAAGATCCACCTCGAGGGCTACGGCGATCAGGGCCAGCTCCTGACGCGTCAGACGCTGTGGCTCGCGGACCTCCGCGAGGACTAAGCCCCACAGCTCGGCACGCCGAGAATCCATCCCTCGCGCCGCGCGGCCTGCCCCGAAACGCCGAGCGTCGCACCGACGCCGGCGTCGTCCATCATCGCGTCCCGCGTCGCGACGACCTGCCGCGCATCCTTGATCGCATGCTGGACCTCGCCCGCGTCGAACAGCGACGGCCAGATCTCCGCGACCACGACGGTGTCCTTCCGATCGATCGCCTCGAAAGGCCACGCCCGCGACCGCTCCCCGTAGCGCTGCAAAAGCCGGTGCACCACCGGCAGCCCGAGCAACGCCTGCGACCCCACCGACCCCGTCGTGTACAGCTTCCACGCCGACTGGATCGCAAGACGCCGCGTTGACCGTACCAACCGCTCGACACTCCTAAACTCCGGCACGCCCTCGACCACCCGCCGCGTCGGCGACAGCAGCCCGTTCGAGCACTCGTAGCTCGTGGGACACCCCCAGAACGGCCCGTGCCGCGATGAGAACCGCTCCGCGATCTCCCGGTTCAATCGCTCCGCCACGGCGAACCGGTTATTCGCGTTGTTCTCGTCGTCCTCGATCACCTCGTCAAGCATCGCATAGAGCGACCGCCCAACAGGCAGCACCTCCGACCCATCCGCCGCGAGCGGGTACCCGAGCGGAAAGTCGAACCCCACCAGCGCCGCCCCATCGCACGCGTCGAGCAACTCCACCAGCCGCGCCTCGCACTCCCGCCGCGTGCGGAAGTACTCGGGCTCCGGCCGTTTGCCACGCCGCTCGTCCCCCCGAGCCCACGCCAACCAGCACGCGTCCGCGCTCGGCCTCTTCGGGCTCGGCATCGACCGCGCCGACCAATCCACCGCCACCACCAGCTCGAAGCCTTTGCCCGCCACCTACTCCCGCCGCCCCGGCAACGACCGGTCCCGCTCCGACGCCTGGATGTCGATCGGCCCGCTGTCATCGTCAACCGCCGGCGCCTCGGCCCTGTGCGTCAGCACCGAGCCGATCACGATCACCGCGAAGCTCGCGAGCGGCACCACCGGCGGCAGCCACAGCCCCATGCTCGGCAGAATGACGAAGAAGACAGTGCCGCTCAATGCGATCAGCCCAAACGCCACGACGATCCGCCGGGCCAGCCGCTTGCCCTGCTCGTCGTACTCCTCTTCCGCTCGCCGCCCACGCACCCGCCGCCGGGCCTGCTCGAGCAGCTCGTCCGGCGCATCGTCCATCGGCCTCGGGTCCCGCAAGGGATCGAAGGGGATCGGCCTGAGGTCGTCATCATCCCGCGGCATGGCGGAGGGTAGAGGCTCAGCCGGCCGCCGGAGCGGGAGTGGGGGCGGGCACCGGCGTCGGGGCGGGCCTTGCCCCGCCGGAGCCCGGGATCAGCGTCGTCAGCAGCATCAGCCCCAGCGTCACGCACCCCGCGATGATCAGCGTCGCGAACGCCGCGGGGGCGAGGTGCGACCGGGCGATCGCCACCCGCGCCGCGGGCTCCATGCCCCGGATATCCAGCGTCAGCGGCACGCCCGGCTCCGCGCGGAAGTTAAACGCCACGACCCGCCGCCCCTCGCCCGTGTCGTACCCCGCGTGCTGCCCGTCGCGGAGCTCGACCGGCTCACCCCCCGCGGTCAAGGTGATCGAGAGGCCGTCGATCAGCTCGGCCCGATCGGTGATCTGCGGATGGCGTTCGGGGCTGTCGACGATGAGGACGAGGTTGCCGCCGTGCTCTGGCGTCACGGTCAGCTCGCCCGGCGCGGTGTAGGAACCGAGCTCGGTGAACATCTGCCCGGGCCACAGCGTCAGCCGGGCGACGAGAGCCGCCGCGAACAGGACCGCTGCGAGCGTGATGCGGATGGGCTTCGACAAGGGGTCGGGGCCTTAGACGAGCAGGGCCGCGGGGTTCTCGAGCAGTTCCTTCACCGTGTTCAGGTACTGCGCCGCCATCGCCCCGTCGATGATGCGGTGGTCGCTCGACATCGTCATCGACATCTCCTCGCCCACCTCGATCTGCACCTCGCCCTCCTCGTCACGCACGATGAAGGGCTTCTCGGTCGACCGGCCGACCGCCAGGATCGCGGCGTTCGGCGGGTTGATGATCGCCGTGAAGTGATCCACGCCGAACATGCCGAGGTTCGAGATGGTGAAGGTGCTGTCGCTCATCTCCTCGACGGAGAGGCCCTTGTCGCGGGCCTTCTTCGCGAGCCGCTTGGTCTCGGCCGAGATATCGCGGAGGCCCCGCCGGTCGGCGTCGCGGATCGTCGCCACGACCAGCCCGCCGCCCCGCTCCTCGGGCAGCGCGACGGCCACGCCGACATTCACGCGCCCGTGCAGCTGGATCGCCGGCCCATCGCCCTTCCACGAGCTGTTGACGAACGGGTGCTGGTGCATCGCGAGGGCGCACGCCCGCACGAGGAAGTCGTTCACGCTCAGCTTCACGCCCTGCGAGGAGAGCTGCTCGTTGAGCTGCGTCCGCAGCGCCGTCAGGTTGTCGAGCCGCGCCGAGACCGTGACCTGGTAGTGGGGGATCGACTGCTTGCTCTCGACGAGCCGCTTGGCGATCGTGCCCCGCATGTTCGAGAGGGGCACCGTCTTGTCCTCGAGCGTCGCGCCGAGCGCCGGCAGCGGCGCGGGCATCGGGGCCGACGACGAAGCCGCGGCAGAACCGCCCGCCGCGGGCGCCGCCTTCGCGCCGCCGCTCGCAACGAAATCCTCCACATCCTTCCGCACGATGCGGCCCGACGGGCCCGATCCCTTCACGCCGGACAGGTCGATGCCCTTCTCCGCCGCGACCTTGCGGGCGAGCGGGCTCGCGAAGATCCGACCCCCGTCCCCACCCTGGCCGCCGCTGTGCGAGCCGCCGTGCGCCCCGTTGCTCGAAGCGACCGAGGTCGGCGTCACCATCGCCGTAGCGGACCCACCTCCACCCCCGCCGCCACCGCCGCTTCCACCCGCGGCAGCCTGCTTGGGCTCGGAAGCCTTCTGCTGAGCGGGCTCCTGCTCCTGCTTCTGCTCGGGCTTGGACTCGGACTTCTCCGTCTTCTCGGCCCCCGCCGATTCCGCCGACTCGCCCGCGGCCTTCGCCGCCTCGGCCGGGTCCTCGCCCTCCTCGGCGATCACCATGATCGTGGTGCCGACCGCGACGGTCTGCCCCTCGCCCACGGCCAGCTTCGCGACGGTCCCGTCGTCAAACGCCTGCAACTCCATGGTCGCCTTATCCGTCTCGATGTCCGCGACGACATCGCCGGAGGAGACCGTGTCCCCTTCCTTGATGTGCCAGGTGACGACGGTCCCTTGCTCCATGGTGTCGGACAGACGGGGCATCGTGACGGTGACGGGCATCTCAGTGGCTCCGGTCTCAGCGCTCGGGCGAGGGCGGTTTGGGTCTCAGCGTCGTATGTCAGAGGGCGTGCAGCAAGCGGCCGCGGTCAGCCGAGCATCTTCTTCACTTGTTCGACGATGCGATCCGCGTTCGGCAAATACGCCGCCTCAAGATTCTTCGCGTACGGCGTCGGCACATCGGCCGTGTTCACGCGGGCCGGCGGGGCGTCCAGCCAGTCGAAGGCCTTCTCGCAGATCTGCGTGATCACCTCGCTCGCCACCGAGCCGAAGGGCCAGCACTGGTCCACCACGCACGCCCGGTGCGTCACCTTCAGCCGCTCGATCACCGTGTCGATGTCCAGGGGCCGGATCGTCCGCATGTCCAGGACATCGCACTCGATGCCGTCCTTGCTCAGCCGCTCGGCCGCTTCCATGCAGAAGTGCACCGGCCGGCCCCAGCTCAGGAGCGTCACCGCGTCGCCCTCGCGGGCCACCCGCGCCCGCCCGAAGGGGATGTAGTACTCCTCCTCCGGCACATGCGCCTTGTCGCCGAGCATCCGCTCGCTCTCAAGGAAGAACACCGGATCAGGATCGAGGATCGCCGTCTTCAGCAGCCCCTTCGCGTCGTAGGGGTTGCTCGGGATCGCCATCTTCAGCCCAGGGATATTGCTGAACATCCCCTCCACGCACCAGGAGTGCGTCGAGCCCAGCTGCCCGCCCGCGCCGTCGTTCCCGCGGAAGACGATCGGGCAACCCCACTGCCCGCCCGACATGTACAGCATCTTCGGTGCGTTGTTCAGGATCGGGTCCGCCGCCACCAGGCTGAACGACCAGCTCATGAACTCCACGATCGGCCGCAGCCCGTGCATCGCCGCACCGATCGCCATGCCCGCGAACCCGTTCTCCGAGATCGGCGTGTCGATGATCCGCTTCGGCCCGAACTCGTCGAGCATGCCCTGGCTCACCTTGTACGCCCCGTTGTACTCGGCGACCTCCTCCCCCATGAGCATGATGCGCATGTCCTTGCGCATCTCCTCGCTCATCGCCTCCCGCAGCGCCTCGCGGTACTGGATCACCCGGTCCCCCTCCCGGCTCGGGAGCTGGTCCTCGGGCAAAAACTCCGGAATCGTCACCTCGCCCACCACAGAGGGCACCCGGCTGGTGATCGGGCTCAGGTCCGGGGCGTACGGCATCGGCGCTGTCGTCATCGTTCTATCCACTCCGCAAACGCTGGCCCGGCACGGCTCCCCGCCGCCCCCGAGCCCCACTCAGTCCCGAACCGAAACAGGGTAGCCGTGCTCCGAAAGCCAGGCCCCCGCCTCCTCCTCGATGATCGCGAGCTGCCCCTCGTCCAGGGCCTCCCGCCACTTCCCGCTCCGCGCGTCCGCCACATGGTTGTGGTGCAGCCGCGTCCTTTCGTCCCACCCCTTCCCCGCCCCCGCGTCCACCGTCGCCATCACCGCCTTCGCCCTCTCCAGGCTCAGCTCCCCCGCGATCTCCCGGAGCGCCCCCCCCTCCACCTCGATCCCAAACCCCCCCAGCACCGCCCCCGCGATCTTCTCCAACTCCCCCACAAGCCGATCCCGCAAATCCTCGTACCGGCTCACCACCACCCCGGGCTTGCTCTCCCAGTACCGCCCCGGCCCCACCAGCCGATCCCGCACCAACCCCCGCAGCTCCTCCCCCGCCAGCCGCACCCGCGTCTTCTGCTGCAGGCTCACCACCACATCCCGCACATCCCGGTGCGCGTACACCCACCGCACCATGCCGGGACTGCACCGCGACTCCACCTCCTCGATCGGCTCATGCGCCTTGCACACCGCCACCGGCCGCTCACGCGTCAGCATCTTCTCCGTCAGCCACCCGTACCCGCCCTCGAGCGACCGCTCCCCCAGCCCGTACCGCTCCACCAGCGAGCAGCACGCCTGGTACTGCACCGTCGACCCCGACCGGCTCATCCCGCAGCAGATGATCAGCATCAACGCCCCGCCGCAAGCACGCCCGTCACAGCAGCGGGTTCTTCACCCCGTGGTGATACACCGCCGACGGGCTCAGGTTCTTCATCGGAAGCGCGTACACATCGGTGAACAGCTCGTTCTCCACCTCCGGAGCCGCCGCGTTCTCCGCGTAGTCCATCGCCTCCTTGACGGCCTGCTTGATGGTGGACTGCATCTCCTTCCACTCATCCTCACTCAGGCACCCCCGCCCGCCATCGTCCTTCGGCGTCATGAGCAGGCTCGCCAGCTTCGCGATCGAGTCCCGCTCCTTGAACTCCTCCACCTCGTCCTTCGTCCGGTACTTCTGCGGGTCCGACATCGAGTGGCCCTGGTAGCGATAGGTCTTGAGGTCCACAAACCCCGGCCGCTGCAAATCACGGCACTCATCCACGAGCGGCTTCATGTGGTCGTAGACATTGAGGACATCGAGTCCGTCAAACTCGATCGCCTTGATCCCGTACCCCTCCGCCCGCAGCGTCAGCTTGTCGTGGTTCGCGGTGTGCCGGTGGAACGCCGTCCCCATCGAGTACCCGTTGTTCTCCACGATGTAGATCACCGGCAGCCCCCACAGGCTCGCCAGGTTCTGCGCCTCGTGGAAGGCCCCCTGGTCCACCGCCCCATCACCCAAGTAGCACAGCGAAACCCGCTTCTTCCCCGTCCCCATCACCTCCCACTTGTACCGCTCCGCAAACGCCAGCCCCGCACCGAGCGGCGTCTGCGCCCCCACGATCCCGTGCCCGCCAAACAGGTTGTTCGGCCGGTCGAACATGTGCATCGACCCGCCCTTGCCCTTCGCGCACCCGCCCAGCTTGCCGAACATCTCCGCCATGCACGCCGCCGGGTGCATCCCGCGCGCCAGCGCATGCCCGTGGTCGCGGTACGCCGTCACCACCGGGTCATCGGGCTCGACCGACCCGATCGTCCCCACCGCGCACGCCTCCTGCCCCGAGTAGATGTGGCAGAACCCGCCGATCTTCGCCTGCTGATACGCCTGCATCGTCCGGCTCTCGAACTCGCGGATCAGCTGCATGTCGTGCAGCCACTTGATCAGCGTCTCGTCCGGCAGACCGTCGCTCGGCCGCGTCCCCTTCGTCTGCTGAGCATCGGTCGTCGCCTGCGTCATGCGAGCATCCCTCCAAGCGGAGTGCACCACCCCGACCAGATTACTTCGGCAAGGCCTCTCCCCCCGACGCGGCGTACGGATTCCGCTCGGTGAAGCCCCGCTCCGCGCAAGTGTAGGAACCCCAACCCCCAACCGGCGCAGCCTCGCCGGAACCACCCCGCTCCTTCTCCCCCGCGGGGAGAAGGTGGCCCGAAGGGCCGGATGAGGGGCTCCGCAAGCGCAGCGCCTCCCCCCCCTCCATGCCTCATCTCTCCATAAACGCCCGATCCCCCGGTGCCACTATCCGCGCAGCGGGTAGTGCAAAAAAAAGCCGGCCCGCCCGGACTCCCGGACGGGCCGACGATCCTCATTTACAAACCCAAATCAGGGCTTCTCAGGCGTCATCGCCGTCAGCTTCCCGCCGGCGATCTCGTTCTGCAGAACGATCAGCGCCGTCTCAAGCTGCAGGTCCACGCCCTTCGTGATCAGCTCATCCGGGTCCGGCGCGTCCTCGCGCTGCACGAGCTTGCCCGTCTCGTCGAGCTCCCGCACATCCGCGTCGCGACGGATCCGCGCCGCCTCCACGATCTGGTCGGGCAGCATCTCGACATTGATATCGGGGTCCACGCCCCACTCCGTCGAGCCGGGCTTGCGGTGGATGATCCGGTCCGACTCCAGGCTGTAGTACTGCGTCGTCAGCCGCATCGCCGCGGCGCCCGTCGCCGACAGGGCGCTCACATTCTGCACGCTGCCCTTGCCGTAGCTCCGCTGGCCGACCACGACCGCCCGGATCTCGCCGTTATGTGCGTGCGCCTGGATCGCGCCCGACACGATCTCCGACGCCGACGCCGAGCCCTCGTTGATGAGGACGACGACCGGGATGTCATCGACGCGCTTCGAGGAGGGCAACGCCCGCGCCCACTCCCGGCTGTTCACGCGCCCGCGGGCGTCCTCGGTCTTGACGATCAGCCCCTCCGGCACGAACCGGTTCGAGATGCTCACCGCCTGATCGAGCAGGCCGCCGGGGTTGAACCGCAGGTCAAGGACCAGCCCGTTCAGCCCCTTCTGCCGCATGTCCGCGATCGCCTTGTCGAACATGTCCGTCGTGTTCTCGGCGAAGCTCGAGATGCGGATGTACCCGATGCCGGACTCGGGATCGACGAACCAGTCCCAGTCCTCGTCAGCCGGGCCCGTCTTCCGCCAACCCTTCACGGTCGGCAGGTCGATCGTCTGGCGGGTGATGGTGAAGTCGAGCTCCTCCTTCTCCTCGCCCTCGCCGCGCTCGATCGTGAGCGTGACCTTCGAGCCCTGCGTGCCGGTGATCACCTCGACCGCTTGGTCGAGCGTGAACCCGACCGTCGGCTCGCCGTCCACCTTCTTGATCAGGTCGCCGGCCCGGATGCCCTGCCGCTGCGCGGGCGTGCCCTCAAGCGGCGTCACCACGCGGATGTTCTGCAATTCGTCGAGCTCGATCTGGATGCCCACGCCCACGAACGAGCCGCGCGTCGACCGCTCGAACCGCTTCACCTCGTCGGGCCAGATGATGCTGCTGAACTGGTCCAGCGCGCTCATGGCGCCGTTGCCAAACTCGTGCAGCAGCGCCTGCGGCGCCACGCGGATCGTGTACCGGTTCGTGTCCAGCACCTCGGCAAGCGTCGTATCGAGCTCACGCATCTCGGGCTCGCGCGGGCTCGTCGCCAGACGCTCCTTGCGGGCCCGGATCGCGTTCAGGAAGCTCTCGCGGGCCTCCTGATCGCTCAGCCCCTCGAAGGTGTTGCGGAGGTCGGTCGTCGTCGCAAAGGTCTCGACCGACTCCAGCCCCGAGATCAGCATCTCCCGAAGGCCCGTGCCCTCGACATGCCGGAAAGCCGCGAGCTGCACCGCACGCTCGACCATCCGACGGCTGATCGGCCGGATCTTGTCCTCGTAGGAGTCGCCCGTCGGGTTGTAAGGGGGCAGCGCGTCCTCGCCGTCAAGCTGACGCCGCTCGTTGCGGAGTTCCCAGAACCGCTCCGGGTTGTACAGCCGGATCATCGACAGCCGCTCGTTCAGCCGGTCGACATCCTCCTCGTACGCCCGCTGGCTCTCGAGCAGCACATTCAGACGGAAGAACAGCTCGTTGGCCATCAGCCAGTCGCCGCGGTCCTCCGCGGCCCGCGCCGCGGCCTCGGCCGTCCGGATGATCCGACCAACACGGGCCTGCTCGGTAAACCGATCCGGCTCGCGGCTCAGCGTCTGCAGGCGAACCAGGAGGCGAAGAGCGTGCGCCAGCTCCGCGTCCCGCTTCTCCACGCTCAGCCCCGGCTCGTCGGCCTTGTCGAGGTGCTCCTGCAGTTCCTTCTCGGCCTCGTCGATCTGCTCCTGACGGTCCGCCTCGCGCTTCGTCAGGTTCTCGCCGATCCGCTCCGCCCCGGCGCGAAGCCGCGCCTGCTCCGGAGCTTCCGCCCCGCTGAGCGTCGACAGGATCTGCGTCAGTTCGTCTTCCTTCGGAGTCGTCGCGTCGCGCCACGAGGTCGTCGGAGCATCATCCGCCACCGCGCCCGCGAGGGCCGGCAGCGGGACCGCCACGCCGGCCATCCCGAAGAGGAACAGCGCGACGCGGGGAAGAAGACTCGGGCGGGCGTTCGATCGGATCATGAGCACCT
The DNA here is from genome assembly GCA_964615815.1 of uncultured Phycisphaeraceae bacterium. Taxonomy (GTDB): domain Bacteria; phylum Planctomycetota; class Phycisphaerae; order Phycisphaerales; family UBA1924; genus DAIQNV01. The sequence goes on from CAZTQV010000050.1 coordinate 11,730, forward strand.
CAGTTCAGAAAACGCCGCCTCTCGGCGACCGTCGGTGTACGCATCAGAATCGGGTGAAGATCGCTCCCGACACGAGACGCGGACAACCGGCGCAGCCTACCCGGTGTTCCAACGCCGCCGGCCGCCCGCAACGCGGCCGCGCCGACAACGCTTCCCACCGGCTCCGGGGACCAAATCGGACCGGTCCCCTCTCGCGGAGTATCCGTTGGGCCCACGCCGTCACCAATTCCGCGGTATCGGTCGGACCCGCCGGACCACCCTGTCAGTTTCTCGGCCCCACCCCGCCCCCGATGCAGCTAAGCCGGTATTCATACAACTACCCAAAACAGGGTATATGCCCACTACAGGGGATTGTGTTCCCCGTGGAACATCCGCCGCCGCTCCGCCCGCACCCGCCCCGCCGCCACCCCGGAAAGCACCAGCGCCACCCCCGCCACGATCCCCAGGAGCGCCGGCTGGAACGCCGGGTGGTCAGGCCCGAGGGCCAGGGCCACCCCCAGGCCCAGGAGGGGGCCGGCGGTGTAGCCGACCCCGATCAGGGCTTCGTGCCACCCCCCAGCGTCCACCTGGGCCTGCCCCACCTCCAGCCCGTAGTACAGGGCCCCGCAGTAGATCGTGGCATGGGCCACCCCGAAGACGACCAGGCCCAGGACCATCGCTGGTAAGCCCAGACCCAGCCCGGCGTCGGTGATGGGGCCGAAGACGGGGGAGAGGACGGCGAGGCCGAAGCCCAGAAGGAGGAGGGTCGTCGCGACGACGGGGACGGACCAGCGGCCGTGCCAGCCGTGCCAGCGTTCGAGGCCCCAGAAGGTCAGGACGCGGGTGAGGAGCCAGATGGAGGCGACGACGGGGGCCCAGAGGGGGGCGACGCCGAGCTGGTCGAGGGCGTCGGGCAGGTAAGGGGCGAGGGAGGCCAGGACGACATAGCTCATGGGCAGGAGGATGCGGAAGACGCGGAGGAGGGCGGGGTAGTTGGCCGGGTGGGGCTCGTGGTCGTCTTCGAGGTGGCGGCCGGGCTCTGGGCCCATGCGCCAGCCGAGGGGGAGGCAGAGGAGGTGGATGACGCCCAGGCCCAGGATGACCAGCAGGGCCCGGCCCTCGAGGAGGGGGGCCATGGCCCAGTAGGCGACGACGAGGGCCCCGGACCAGCAGATGTTGAAGGCGCCGGTGGCCCGGCGCAGGTCGTGGCCGCGGCGGCCCCCGGACATGTAGCTCTCAACGATGGGCCAGAGGATGCCGGTGAGGGGGAGGTAGACCAGGCCGAACGCCCAGGCGGACCACTCGGGGGCGGGCTTGATTCCGGTGACGATGCCGGCGGCCATGGGGAGGGCGCAGAGGGCGGCGAGGGCGAGCATGAGGGCGGCGACGACGCCGCGGGTGCTGACGCGGCTGGAGCGGCGGGCGAGGAGGCGGAGGCCCGGGGCGGCACCGGCGGCGCCGGCGATGTAGGCGGCGCCCATGAGGGCGGCGAGGAGGAAGTTCTTGATGGGACCGAAGTCGAAGGCGGCCTTGGTGAGGAAGAAGAGACCGGTGGTGACGGCGCCGGTGCCCAGGGAGTTGAGGAAGGTGAAGGCGAGGACGGAGCCGAGCGGAGATCGGCGCGGCGGATTGGGGCGTGGGGTGCCCGGGGCGGGGGGGGCTGGTGGTGAAGCGGTGTTGGATGGATGGGGTGGCGTTGCCATATGAGCGGGGCGATCGTAGAGTGGTCGGCTCTGCGGGCCTCGGCCCGTGGGATTGAGCGCCCGTAGCTCAACTGGATAGAGCGTCGGCCTCCGAAGCCGAAGGTTTCGCGTTCGAATCGCGACGGGCGTATTGACGGGACCGGTAGTGGGGGGTGTGGTGGTCCGGAAGTGGGGGCCATCGGGCCGGTGGCCCTGAAGTGGGGCGGCTTGTTTCCCGATCCGCCCAGCGAGATGCGTGTCCGATCGGTGGCCCGTCGGTGGCCGCGGCTCGATCGGTGTTCCGTAGAACGCTTATTCCGAGAGGTGTTGTCGATGCTGACCGCGTTGCTCCGTTCGTCGAGGCGGTGGCTGCCTGTGGCCGCGGTGGTGTCGGCGGTGGGTGTCGGGCTGCCGGCGTTTGCCCAGGATGGTGGGCAGGGTGGCGGGCAGGCGGGTCAGCCGGCGGGCGAACAGCCGGGTGAGCAGAAGGTGCCGACCCCGGAAGAGATTTTCGAGCGGCACATCGAGGCGGTCGGTGGTCGTGAGCAGGTGTTCAGCATCAAGGACCGGCTGATCAACGGGACCTTCGAGGGCGAGCCTTTCAAGTTTCCGGCGCGGCTTCGGATCGTGACGGTGGCTCCGAACAAGATGGTGTGGGAGGCCTCGGAGCCGGCGGGGATGGGGATCAAGATCGTCTACAACGGCGAGCTCGGGTGGCGCGAGCAGCAGATGGGGTCGGGGAAGCCGTTCAAGGAGTGGGTGATCGGGCCTTCGCTCGTTGACCTGATGGAGACGGCCGACTTCTTTGGCGAGGCGAACTACAAGGAGCGGTACAAGGAGTTGACGCTCGCGGGGACGGCGGATTTCTACGGCACGACGGTGTATGTGATTCGTGGGATTCGCAACTCGGGGAAGATGCACCTGTTGATGTTCAGCATCCAGACCGGGCTGTTCATCGGGAGCCGGACGGCGGTGTTGCATTCGGACCGGGAGATGCGGCCTCTCGATGTGCGGCTGGAGAACTACGAGGAGTTCGGGGGCGTTCTGTACCCGACGCGGATGGTGCAGCAGTTCCGGGGTGAGACGCGTGCGAATGTGTTCGAGTTCAACCGGGTGCGGGTGAACACGGGCGAGGAGTTCAACTGGGCTCCGCCGGTGGATATGCCTCCCTATCCGAAGCTGGATGAGAACTTCATGCCTGTGGAGGAGGGGGAGGGGCCCTGAAGGGCCGACGCGGCATCGCACATGGCCAAATCGCAAATGGCCAAAGGGCCAAAGGTCTGGGGTGGTCGGGCGGTTGGGGTGTGATGAGGGTTGGAGGGGTGGAGGCGATGCGCTTGGGGTGGTCTTTACCCCCTCCGTCGTCGCTTCGCGATGACACCTCCCCCGTCGCCCCACCGTGCGACGGGGGAGGATCGCAAGGCACCCTCGCTTGCGCTTCCGGCTCGTTTGGGTGTGATGGGGGTTGGGCTTTCGTGGAGAAATCGCTTTGCGATGTCTCCACGGTACCCGGTGGGTGTTCCTGTGGAATCGCGATATGGCTGAGCGATCGGTCGGGGCCAGGGAGGCGCGTCGGATGCTGCGTGGGCGATCGAGCCACATGCGTCGGCTTCCGACTTATCTTTTCGCTGCTTTTATCGCAGTGTTTGGAACATTGGTATTCGTTGAAGTTGTGGGCGGTCGTGGTTTTTGGTTCGGGATGCGGCTCATCATCGTCTTGGCGGTGTTTCTGGTTGTAGAGGTCGCGATGAGGGTGGTGATGGGGCGGCGTAGGTGAATGCGGTGGCGGTCGGCCCGGAGCGCCCTTTGGGCGGTCCGGGGCACCGGTCGTTGAGATTGTTGAGTTTGGGGTGGGGCGGGTGTTGCGTGATGAGGGTTGCCGCGGTTGGAAGCGCTGCGCTTGGGTCGTCGCTCTCCTGTCGTTTCGCGACATTCT
>CAZTQV010000051.1:0-15064 GCA_964615815.1 uncultured Phycisphaeraceae bacterium
CCGTAGCCGCCGCGACCACCGCCGCCGCCGCCGCCGTAGCCGCCGCGACCGCCACCGCCGCCCCCACCGAACCCGCCGCCGCGGGCCTCACGCGGGCGAGCCTCGTTGACCGTAAGGTCCCGGCCGTCGACACTGGCGCCGTTCAGGGCCTCGATCGCCTTGCGTCCGTCGCCGGCATCGGCGAACTCAACGAAACCAAAGCCGCGGGGGCGGCCGGTTTCCCGGTCCATGATCAGGGTGACTGAGGTGACGGTGCCGTGCTCTTCGAAGATCTCGCGCAGACGATCCTCGGAGGTGTCGAACGACAGATTCCCAACATAAAGCTTCATTCGCTATCACTGCCTTGCCCGAGTCCTGACTTTCGAACCGCTGCTTGAACTCGGGCCGGAGGAAGCGAACGGGGAACTCTGACCGACCGCCCGACGCCGGGCCGTATCGAACCTGAATCCGCGTGAAGTATACCAAACAGGGGCGCGATTCAACCCCTTTTCATGCGGTCGATAGAGGCCCGGAATAGGGTGGAATTCTGACCGGATCGATCGCGAGGATCACGGGTACTCCTGCCGCGTTCCCCGGATCACGAGGTCCCCCACGGCCACATGGGCCGGGCGCGAGCACATGTAGGCGACGGCGTCCGCGATGTCCTCGGGCACCAGCACCGGCCCGATCGACTCCATGAACTCGCCGAACTGCTTGGCGTCGTACCCCGCCACCTGCTGGAACTCGCTCTTGACGATCCCGGGCTCGACGAGCGAGACGCGGATGCCCTTGGGCGCCAGTTCCCGCCGAGCCGCCTCCGCGAGCGACCCCACCGCGAACTTCGTCGAGCCATACATCGAGCTGAACGGCGAGATGTGCCGCCCCACCGTCGAGCCGATCACCACGATGTCCCGCGGCGACTCCAGCCACGCCTTCGACTTCTTCGGATCGGGCGCGTCGGGTCCGGTCATCCGCTCGGCCGCCGCCCGCAAGAGCCGGGCCGCGCCGAGCAGGTTCGTCCGCACCATCCCCTCCCACTGCTCGATGTCGGAGGTGACCACCGAGCCGTTCAGCCCGCGCCCCGCGTTGATGACGAAGAGATTCGGGTGCGTGTGGAAGTGATCGACGGCCGTCTGCAGCATCAGGTCGATGATCTTCGGGTCGGCGCAGTCGCCCGCGACGCACATCGCCGTCTCCACGCCCTGCGAGGCGTCGAGCTCCTTCTCGAGCTTCTCGATCGCCGACGCCCGCCGCGCGTTCAGGACAACCTTCGCCCCATCGGCCGCGAACCGCCGCGCGATGGCCTCGCCGATCCCCGCGGACGCACCGGTGACGATGGCGACTCGGCCTTCGAGCGGACGGCGGGCTTCGGACATGCGGGGTCTCCTTCGTCGGGCTTGTTCGTTGACTGATCGCGATCGCGTATGCTCGGACACGCCAGCCCAAAAGCGTAGACACCCGGGAAGGACCCCCGCCATGTCCACCACCAGCGTCCGCGGCCTGAGTGTCGCCCTCGTCGAGCGGAACCACCTCGACACCACAGCGTTCCGCACCGCCTACGCCGACCGGATCTTCGGCGCCGGCGATCGGCCGCTCTCCGACTACCCGACGATGAACACCTGCGCGCTGCGCGTCTCGATGGCGCTGCACCTCACGGGCGTCCGCCTGCCCCGCGTGATCAACAGCTGGAAGTACGCGCCCGCGACCGGATCACCGACCTACCTGCCCTCGCTCGCGTCGGACTTCCACGACCGCGCCCTGCTCTCGAGCCCCGAGTCGATCACCGGCCCCGCGGACATCACAGATCGCAGCGGGATCGTCCTCTTCAAGGGCGGCTTCACCACCGCCAGCGGCCACATCACCGTCTGCAACGCGGGACGGTTCCACCTCAACGACACCTACTGGTCCCAGGCCTCGAGCATCTACTTCTGGCCCTTCTGAATCGGAGACCCCACCGTGTTCGGCAGCCACCTCTCCATCTCCGGCGGCATGGTCAACGCCCTCATCGAGGCCGAGAAACTCGGGCTCGACTGCGTGCAGGTCTTCACCAAGAACCAGCAGCAGTGGAAGGTCCCCGCGCTCAAGGACAAGGACCGCGACGCCTGGCTCGACAAGCTCCGCGAGCTCGGCTGGGCCCCCAAGGGCAAGTCCCCCGGCCGCGCCGTCAGCCACGCCAGCTACCTCATCAACCTCGCCAGCCCCGACGACGAGCTCTGGGAGAAGTCGATCAACCTCATGCGCGAGGAAATCGAACGCTGCGAGATCCTCGAGATCCCCTACCTCGTCCACCACCCGGGCGCCTACACCACCTCCGACGCCGCGTCCGGCCTCGCCCGCATCGCCAAGGCCCACACGCGCCTGCTCAAGGACACCGCGGGCTACCGCACCATCGTCTGCCTCGAGAACACCGTCGGCTCCGGCTCCAACCTCGGCTCGAAGTTCGAGGACCTCGCCGACCTCCGCGCCCGCATCGCGGAAGCCACCGGCGACGGCGCCCGCGTCGGCTTCTGCTTCGACACCTGCCACGCGCACGCCGCGGGCTACGGCATGCACAACCGCGCCGAGGGACAGGCCGTCCTCGCCGAGTTCGACCGCATCTGCGGCCTCAAGCATTTGAAGGTCCTGCACCTCAACGACTCCGTCGGCGCCTGCGGCAGCCGCAAGGACCGCCACGCCCACATCGGCGAGGGCACGCTCACGGGCGCGGGCAAAGCGACCAGGCTCGCCGATTCCGGCTTCGCCGCGGTGGTGAACCACCCCAAGCTCCGCAACACCCCCAAGATCCTCGAAACCCCCAAGGGCGAGGACGACAAGGGCCGCCCCTTCGACACGGTCAACCTCGGCAAGCTCAACCGGATGATCGAGACCTGATCCGTCATCTCCGCCCGCCCGCCGAACCACGCCCCCGCCCCGCCGCGTAAAGTGCGCACCATGCACCCACCCGCACGCACGCGTCTGCTCGCCGCCCGCCTCTTCCTAACCCTCGCCCTCGCGGTGCTTCCCGTGGCAGGCTGCGCGACCTCCACCGTCGTCTCGCGGAATGTCCAGGCCGAGAGCGAGACCATCGCCGATGAAGGCCAGCGCCTGCTCCGCTCCGGCAACCTCGACGCCGCCCTCGCCGAGTTCGAGCGGGCCATCGCGATCAACCCCGAGCTCACCGTCGCCTACCTCGGCGCGGGCGACATCCACCGCCGCTCGGGCGACTACACCCGCGCCGAAGAAAGCTACCGCGAGGCCGCCCGCCTCGAGCCCAACAGCTTCCGCGCCCAGTACAGCCACGGCCTCTCGCTCCAGCTCCTGCAGCGCGTCTCCGAGGCCATCCGCGCTTACCTCCGCGCCCTGGCGATCGACCCCGATCACTTCGCCGCCAACCTCAACCTCGCCATCGCCTACCTCTCCATCGGCGAGCCGGGCCAGGGCGTCGCCTTCGCCGAACGGGCCGTGGGCATCCGCCCCGACGACGGCCCCGCCCGCGTGAACCTCGCCGCGACCTACGCCGCGATGGACCGCCACGCCGACGCCGTCATCGAGTACCAGCAGGCCGCGGAGCGCATGGAGCTGAGCCCCGAGCTCTTGCTCGGCCTCGCCGACAGCCTCGGTCGCACCGGCCGCTACGCCGAGATGGCCGCCACACTCGAGCAGCTCGTCCGCGTCGCCCCGACCGCGACCGCCTACGAGCGCCTCGGCTCCGCGTGGTTCCGCCTGCGGGCCTACCCCGACGCGCTGCGGGCCTTCCGCCAGGCGACCGAGCTCGACCCCCGCCACTACCCCGCGTGGAACGGCGTCGGCGTCTGCCTCCTGAACCGCTACCTCTGGGAAAAGGGCCAGGACGAGACCCTCCGCGACGGCGCGGTCGAGGCCCTCCGCCGCAGCCTCCGCATCCGCCCCAACCAGCCGCAGATCATCGAACTCGTCCGCCGCTACGGCTAACCGGCGCGCCAATACTGGGAGCCCGACCCAGACGACCCCACAGAGACCACCCCATGCCCGACACCACCCTCCTCGAAACCTTCCCCACCCCCGTCCCCGAGAACGCCGACCCCATCGTCATCGAGCACATCTCGGAGGAGTTCACCAGCGTCTGCCCGAAGACCGGCCACCCCGACTTCGGCGATGTCGTCCTCCGCTACCAGCCCGGCCCCGCCCCCGCCGGCACCTGCGTCGAGCTCAAGAGCCTCAAGCTCTACTACCAGAGCTTCCGCAACGAGGGCATCTTCTACGAGGCCGTCACCGTCACCATCCGCGACCACCTCGTTGACCTGATGAAGCCCGCGTGGCTGCAGGTGATCACGAAGTGGAAGGGCCGCGGCGGGATCAAGAGCGACATCCGCGCCGAGTACGGGCCGGTGCCCGCCGAGTGGCGAGCCCGATAAGCCACAAACCAACAAAAACATCGGGATTTCCCTAGACGCACCGCCGCCCCCGAGGCATCTTGGAGTGCCGTGGGTGCGCTCAGCCCCTGCGCCGAGTCGAGAGCCACTGGCTTAGAGAGATAGAGAGATCCGAGAGCCCGAAAGGTCCGCCATGCGTTCGCTCCTCGCTGTCGTCGCCGCCGCCGGCTGCGCCTCCGCCGCACACGCCGCCGTTACCGTCCTCGGATCCTTCAACGCCGGCCTCGGCGCCCTCAACGCCGTCGGCTACGACGGCGACCGCGTGTATGTCCACGACAACGGCTCGGCTTCCATCTTCATCTTCGACCGTTCCGGCGCCTCGATCGGCTCCATCGCCAACCCCCCGGGCAACGGCAACGACGGCGACATCGACTTCGCCCGCTCCGATGTCAACATCAACGGCACCATCGTCGGCGCCGGCACCATGCTCTACACACAGGGCGAGCAGGACCCGCAGCGCGTCTACGCCATCAACCCGCTCGACGGCACCATCCTCGCCGTCCAGAACCTCGCCGAGCCCATCGGCCAGCTCACCGGCGGCTCCATCGCCAACGACGGCTCCTTCGTCACCATCGACTGGACCAGCGACATCCTCCGCCGATTCGACCTCTCCGACGGCTCCGCCCTCGGCACGATCTCGTTCGGCGGCGGCTGGGACGCCTTCTACAGCGATGTCGAGGTGAACGCCGCCGACGGGCTCATCTACATGGTCTCCGACGCGCAGGGCACCGTCCGCGTCCTCGACTTCGCCGGCAACATCGTCGCCAACATCGATGTCGCTGCCCTCGGCGTCACCGGCATGTCCGGCATCGCCTTCGACGACATCCGCGGCGAAGCCTGGATCAGCTCCACCAACGGCACCGTCTACCGCCTGGGCGGCTTCGAGAACATCCCGACGCCCGGAGCCCTCACGGCCCTCGCCGGCGCAGGCCTCCTCGCGACCCGCCGCCGACGGTAAGACGCGGACCGGGCATCCGGGCACACCGCCGCCAACCGCCCGCGAATCCGGCGGACGCCATGTAACCTCCCCGCAGGAGGTTCATCGATGGCACAGCCCGACCGCTTCCCCGCCGAAGTCGCACGCACGCTCAACAACTATGTGTACCTCTACATCGATCCCCGCGATCGGCAGATCTTCTATGTCGGCCGCGGCAAGGGGAACCGATGCTTCTCGCACCTCTCCGAGATCAAGGAATCGGACAAAGTCGAGCGGTTGGACGAGCTGCGTTCGCTCGGCATGAAGCCCCGTATTGAGCTGCTCCGCTACGGCATCTCAGAAGACGAGGCGAAGCGCCTCGAAACCGCCGCGATCGACCTGCTCGGCGTCGATGTGCTCACCAACTGCGTCCGCGGATCGCAGGCCCGCACGGCCTCGCGGGTGCCGGTCGAGCATGTCGTCGCCACGCTCAACCCCCGTCCCGCCAAGATCATTGACCGGGTCATCATCATCAACATCAACCGGCTCTACCGCGCCGACATGTCCGACCAGGAGCTCTACGACTGCACACGCTCGGCCTGGCGGGTCCACCCCGAGCGGCACAACCCGGAGTTCGCCCTGTCCGTGTTCCGAAGCGTGGTACGCGAGGTCTACCGCATCGCCGCCTGGCTGCCCCACGGAGCGACCATGCTCGCCGCCCGCCCCGGATTCAAGGAGAACCCGCGCGAGGGCCGCTACGAGTTCGTCGGCACCGTCGCCGAGCCCGAGGTGCGCGACCGGTACCGCAACCGCACGATCCCCGAGCCACCCCGCGGCGCTCAGAACCCGATCCGGTACGAGAACTGCTGACCGCCAGCCCCCGGCTCCGCTACGCTGACCCCATGACCACCACCGCCCCCCGTCCCTACATCGCCGAGATGCAGCCCGCGTGGCTGCAGGTGATCACGAAGTGGAAGGGGCGGTAGGACCGATGCCTCCGCCCGACGAGCCGATCAATGACAGCCCGTCTCGCGGGCGAATGGTCGGAATCGTGGCCATCATCATTCTCGGAGTCCTCGTTGCTTCGTGCGTCGGGCTCACGGCACTCGCAAATGCTTTCTTCCCGTGGCGTGCCTACCCCGAAAGCGCAAGCATCGGTCGCTTAGTTGATCTCAAAGACGCGGTGTGGCAATACCGCGATCAGCTCTCACCATCGATGTCGCAGGATGAACTCTGTGCGATCGCCGAATGCGAGGAACAGCAGGGGACGGTCTGCGGGACCATCGTCGACTGGCCGGAGTTCGAGCCAACCCGCATCCGATGCCTTCTCGCAACGGACCTGACATGCATCGATCCGTCCTCGGGTTGGTACTGCATCCTCATCATCCTCAAGGCCGACGAGCATGGCGACTGGGCTGGACACTGGCGCTACCTAGGCACATGGCCAACCGAGGACGACTGGGTCGGCCCTGACCAACGGCCCCGATCGTGGGAAACCTTCCGCTGATCAGTCTCCCGAGCCTTGTGCCTTCTGTTGCAAATTCCCCTACGATCTCCCCATGACCACCACCGCCCCCCGTCCCTACATCGCCGAGATGCAGCCCTCCCAACGGATCCAGGGCGCGTTCGCCATCAAGAACGCCCAGCTCGGCAAGACCCGCCAGGACAAGCCCTACCTCCGCTGCCTCATCTCCGACCGCACCGGCGAGACCGCCGCCCGCATGTGGTCCATCGAGGAGGCCGCCTTCAAGCGCCTGCCCACCGAGGGCTTCGTCTATATCGAGGGCGAGACCCAGGCCTACCAGGGCCAGCTCCAGATCATCATCCACGCCATCGACCCCATCGACCCCACGCCCGAGCAGATGGCCGACCTGCTCCCAGTCTCCACCCGCGACCCCGAAGAGATGTGGGCCGAGCTCACCCGCCTGCTCGCGACCCTCGAGCACCCGGCGATGAAGGCCCTCGCCGACGCCTTCCTCGAGGACGCCTACTTCATCGAGGCCTTCCGCCGCGCACCCGCCGCCAAGGCCCTGCACCACGCCCACCTCCACGGCCTGCTCGAGCACACCCTCACCCTCATGCAGATCGCCGACCGCATCTGCCCCCTTTACCCGCGCATCAACCGCGACATCGTCCTCATGGGCTGTTTCCTGCAGGACATCGGCAAGACCCGCGAGCTGCAGTACGACCGCGCCTTCGGCTACACGGACATGGGCGAGCTCATCGGCCACATCGTCGAGGGCACCCACATGCTCCGCGACAAGGTCCAGCAGCTCATGATGGACAAGGGCGTCCGACTCCCCGCCGGCGCCGCCATGGTCCTCGAGCACATCATCCTCTCCCACCACGGCCTCCCCGAGCACGGCGCCGCCCGCATCCCGAGCACCCCCGAGGCCATCCTCGTCGCCCACATCGACGCCCTCGACGCCAAGGTCACCATCGCCCAGTCCAACGCCCGCCCCGAGCAGCCCCCCGCGGCCGACCTCGGCGGCAACTTCACCGAACGCATCTGGAGCCTCGACACCAAGCTCTACCGTCCCGACCCCCTCGCCTAAGCCCCGAATCGCCGAAGAGCGAGCCGCCCCGCCCCCGGGGCGGTCGTCCGCGTACCGTTCCCCCCATGAGCGACGAGGTCTCCATCCGCGTCAACTTCTCCCGGGCCATGCCCGTCTTCCCCCTCGACGCCGTCGTCGTCCTCCCACAGCAGGTCCTCCCCCTCCACATCTTCGAGCCCCGCTACCGCCAGATGGTCGACAAGGCCCTCGACGGCGTCGGACAGATCGCCATGGGCACCTTCAAGGGCAGCCGCTGGAAGCAGGAGTACCACGGCAACCCCCCACTCCGCCCCGCCGTCTGCGTCGGACAGATCGTCCAGCACGAGAAGCTCGACGACGGCCGCTACAACATCCTCCTCCAGGGCGTCTGCCGCGCCCGCGTCCTCGACGAGCTCCCCCCCGACGGCGAACGCCTCTTCCGCGAGGCCGTCCTCGAGCCCATCGGCGTCGAGCCCGAGGACGACGCCGACGACCAAGCCCAGGCCGACGCCGAGGACCTCCGCGAGTGGATCCAGGACGAGCTCGAGGACGGCCCCCTCACCAAGCTCGTCGTCGCCGACCAGGTCAAGCGCTATGTCGAGAACGAGGAAGTGCCAACCCCCGCCCTCCTCGAGCTCGTCAGCTTCGCCATGCTCACCGACCCCGAGACCCGCTACCGCCTGCTCGAAGAAGGCCGGCTCGCCCGCCGCTGCAAGCTCATCCGAGCCGGCCTGGGCGACCTCGCCAGCCTCATCCGCCGCGCCGACGACCAGAACCCCGACGACTGGCCCAAAGGCCTGAGCTGGAACTGACCCCACGAGCATACCCAGCATTTACACTGGGTTTGCAACCACAAACTTCATCCGCCGAAAGAGGAAATGCCGGGCCTCGCTTCGTCGTTAGCCACTCCGGGCCCACCCCGGACGGCCCCGGCCCTTCAAGGAGGTTTCCCATGCGTGCCGTGAAGTCTCGCCGTGCGACCACCCTCGGACTCATCCTCACCGCCTCGGCCACCCTTTTCGCCGGCGGATGCTCCAACGCGGGCGAAGGCGCCGTCTCCGGCGCCGCCCTCGGCGCCCTCGCGGGCTTCGGCCTCGGCTCCCTCTCCGGCGACGCCGGCAAGGGCGCCGCAGCCGGCGCGATCGTCGGCGGCGTCGGCGGTGCCGTCCTGGGCGACCAAAATCAACGCCGCACCCCCCGCGGCTACTGATCGATCCGATCCCGCACCCCAAGGAGCCCCGAGCGTCAGCGAGCGGGCCGGAATCACGATGCACTCCGAAGCACCAGAGCGAGTGTGCACCCGCACGGGTGCTACGGAGCGCAACAACTAGAACGAATACGGCTCCGGATCATCCACCAGCCGCCGGTCCACCTCCGGGGCCGACGCCTCCGCCGCCACCCGGCACGCGTCCGCCAGCGCCTGGTGCAGCTTCTCGTGCTCCGGCGCGGCCATCAGCCCGTCGAGGAGGTCGTCGACCCGCCACCACGGGTGCAGATCTTCCCGCACGCCCGCGATGATCGCGTCCCCCAGCGCCTCCCCCGCCGCTTCGAACCACGACACGGACACCGCCCCCTCGAAGGTGTCCCGCGTCACCCGCCCGTCGGTCCACTCCAGCTCCACCGGCGGCGGCACATACGCCCGATAACCCCGGTCCGCCACACCCACGATCGGCCAGCACCCCTTCCGCGTCAGCGGCTCCCGCGCGAGCACAAACGCCGGCACCTTCCGCGTGTCCGCCGTCCGCCGCAGCGCCCTGGCATCCGCCCCGATCATCGGCGGCACGATCAGGTAGCACCCGGCCCGCAGGGGCCGCGGCGCCTCCGCCGGCGACCGCACCAGCCTCACCCCGCCCTCGAGAGCCGCGTCCGCCGCGAGCTGGCGGACCTGCCGCCGGGCCTCCTGCAGGGGCAGACACACGCGCGCCATCGTCCGGTAATCCCGCTGCGCGTACGCCGTCTGCAGGGCGCGCGCAGCGAACTTGGCCGCCTCGAAGTAGCGCGTCTCCGCAAGCGCGTGGCTCGCGCGGTCCATCGTCTCGTGGATGCTCTGACCCAGCTCTGTGCCCCCCTCGCTCGCCCGCCTCCGGGTAGACACACCGTATCCGATGCCCCCACACCGGGCGAGAGGAAAACACCCGACCCGCGGTCGATTTACGTCAACGATCGCCCCGCCCCGACGCGCCCCTCAGCCATCCGCGCCCTCAGCCGGCCTGGCCGTCCGCCCCCCGCGCCAGCTCCGCCGTCGCCCGCAGGAACGCCTCCCACCGGTCCGTCTGCTGCGCCAAGTCCTCGTGCAGCAGGTCGCCGATGGTCGTCCAGTCCTCGTCCCCCACCGCCGTCTTCACCGCGTTCAGCACCACCACCAGCTCATCGATCCGCTGCTGACCCTTCACCGAGCCGCCCTCCGCCGTCGGGATCTCGATCTGCCCGGGCGTCAGCCCAAGCAGCGCCGCCGACTTGTCGAGGACATCCTGCGCCAGCGCCCACACCCCGAGGACGCTACTCAGCATCCGCCCCGCCTCGTCCAAGTCCCCCCGGTCGATCGCCTCCGCCGCGGACACGCGGTCCGCGTTCGACCGCTTCAGGACATCCGCCGCCTCAGCCAGCGTCACCGCGACGAACATCCCAGGCTGCGCCGAGGTCATCCGCAGCTCCCCGATCCCCGCGTCGTTCTCCGGCGGCGCATCCAGGAGCGCATCGTCGATCGCGTCCCCGTCCGCCAGCACCTCGACCACGATGCGCCCGCGCTCGCCCGCCGCGTCCCGCGCCGCGTCGATCGCCCGCGCCACCGTCGCCGGCTCCACTGTCAGAGGCTGATCATCGAGATAGGCCCGCATCGCTGCTCCCGCTGCTGACGGGCTCAAAGCCCGCGTCATTCCGTTCGTCCGTCCGCTCCACCGGCGCCTGCCCCGCACCCCGCACCGGCTCCGTCGCCGCTGGCGCCGCGCCCTCATCGGCCACGCGCTGCTCGCGCCGCTTCTGCTTCTTGATCAGCCGCAGATTCCGAGCGTAGATCACCACGCCCGTCGACTGACCCAGCACCCCCACCACATCGGTCCGCCACACGAAGTAGGTGAACAGGCTCAGCCCGCCAAACAGACTCAGCCACCAGAACAGCTCCGGCACCTGGCTCTTACGGCTCTTCTCGCTGACCACCCACTGGATCATCATCCGCCCGAAGAACGCCCCTTGGCCGACGAGCCCCACCGCCACCCACACGAAGTTCGTCCAGCTCGTGATGTTGAAGAACCCGAGCAAGTGCCGCTCGAACGCGGGCCGCTCGTTCCAATCCGCAAGTTCCCCGTCCACCACCGCCTCAAACTCCGAGGGAGAGAGTGTTCCCCGGTCCACCAGCCGCTCGGGCGCGACGAACCGGTACCCCCCCTCCTCCTGCACGACGAGCAGCTCGACCGCACCCACCTGCATCGCGTAGTCGTACCGCTCGGCGCTCAGCGTCGGCTGCAGCACAAGCCACATCCCGAGGAGCACCAGCCCCACCATCGCCAGGACGGGCCCCGCCTTCACGCCACCGCCCCGCTCGCCGCCGCCTCCCGGTCCGTCTCCGTCCCCTGCTTGTCCTGCGGGCCCTGTTTCTCCTGCGGGCCCTCGCGCTTCGGCCGCGTCGGCCAGAACGGCTCCGCCTCCTCGCAGCTCACCGGCTTCCGCCGGCTCCGCATCCACCGCACCGCGAACAGGTCGATCAGCCCCGGGATTGCCCGCTTCGTGATCCCCGAGCCGTACTTCGGCTCCCCCGCGTGCCGCGACCGGTGCGACACCGCCATCTCCACCACCGTGTACCCCAGGTGCCGCGCCGTCACGGGAATGAACCGGTGCATCCCCTTGAACTCAAGCGGCAGCTGCAGCGCGATCTCCCGCTTCATCAGCCGCAGCGAGCACCCCGTGTCCCGGATCGTGTCCCCTAGCAGCGTCCGCCGGAACCACCGCCCCACGATCGACCCCACCTGCCGGATCCACGCGTCCCCCTGCCGCCGCGCCGCCGAGCGGTCCCCCTGCACGAAGTCCGCGCCCGTCTTCTCCATCTCCGCCATCAGCCTGGGTATATCCGCCGGGTCGTTCTGCAGGTCCGCATCCAGGACCGCGATCAGCCGCCCCCGCGCCGCCCGGAACCCTGCGTGAAACGCCGCCGACTGCCCGTTGCCCTTCCCCGGCGGCGTCCGCGTCATCGCCACGCACCGGAGCCAGGGCCGCCCGGGCATCAGCGCCCGCACCCGGTCCCGGGTCTCGTCCGTCGACCCATCGTCCACCACGATGAACTCGAACGACACCCCCGCCGCCTCCATCGCGGCCGAGACTTCCTCGACCAAGGGGCGGACATTGTCCTGCTCGTTATGGGCGGGGGCGACGATGCTGATCTCGGGGACAGGGCCCGTCGGTCGGCCCGCGCCCCCGGCGGGCGGCTCTGCCGTCATAGCCCAAGTGTAGTGGCCCACCCCGCCCCAAGGCCCCGCCCCTACGCTCGATCCCGACGATCCGGACCCCAAGGTCGCCAGCCAACCCTGTCTAGAGTGATTCCACCCTTCAAGCAGAGCCCCGGGGATCAACCCAGACCGCCCGGAACCGGCCCCAGCACCCCAGGAGCACCCCGATGCACCTCCGCCACTCCGACCACGACCACGGCCCCGCCACCGTCCCCGTCAAGTTCATCCTCGAGGACCCCGCCAGCGTCAACGAGGACGGCTCCGACAAGGCCGAACACGAGCTCATGGCCGCCAAGGGCGAGCACCTCCTCGAGGTCGCCGTCGAGCACGGCATCAACATCGAGCACGCCTGCGGCGGCGTCTGCGCCTGCTCCACCTGCCACATCTATGTCGAGCAGGGCATGGACTGCCTTGCCGAGCCCACCGAGGCCGAGGACGACCGCGTCGAAGAGGCCCCGGGCCTGCAGCGCAACAGCCGCCTGAGCTGCCAGTGCGACATCCTCAAGGAATCCACCGACGGCCAGCCCATCGTCGTCCGCGTCCCCGCGTGGAACCGTAACGCCGTCAAGGAAGTCCCGCACTAACCCCCGTGAACATGCCTTCACAGCCGCCCGCTACAAAACGGGTGCGATGCAGGACCACTGGCCGCTCTGGCTCAACATTACCGCCTTCATCATCGCCACCGGCGTCATCGCCGCCGTCGGCCCACGCCTCGCACGCCTCGCCGACATCCTCGCCGACCGCACCAAGATGGGCGAAGCCATCATGGGCGCCCTCCTCCTCGGCGCCGGCACCAGCCTCCCCGGCATCACCGCCTCCGTCACCGCAGCCCTCGGCGGCAACGCCGAACTCGCCGTCAGCAACTCCTTCGGAGGCATCGCCGCCCAGGTCATGTTCCTGGGCATCGCCGACATGACCCTCCGCAAGGCCAACCTCGAGCACGCCGCCGCCTCCACCGAGAACATCGTCTTCGGCGCCCTCCTCGTCGCCCTCATGGCCTTCATCCTCCTCGCCATGCACGGCCCCAACTTCACCCTCTGGGGCATTCACCCGGCAACGCCCCTCCTCCTCCTCGCCTACCCCTTCGGCCTCCGCGTCGCCCAGCAAACCCGCAAGTTCCCCATGTGGCACGCCGAGCAAACCGACGCCACCACCACCGACCAACCCGACGAAGCCAACATGCAGGGCACCAGCCTCACACGCCTCTTCGTCTACTTCGGCATCGCCTGCGCCATCGTCGGCGCCGCAGGATGGGCCGTCGGCAAGGCCAGCCTCGGCCTCGCCGATCAGACCGGCCTCTCCGGCTCCTTCGTCGGCGCCGCCTTCACCGCCGTCAGCACCTCCATGCCCGAACTCATCGTCTCCATCGCCGCCGTCAGGCAAGGCGCCCTCACCCTCGCCGTCGCCAACATCATGGGCGGAAACGCCTTCGACACACTCTTCGTCGCCGTCGCCGATATCGCCTACCGCGATGGCTCCATCTACCACGCCGCCGGCAACCGCGAAGCCTTCATGGGCGCCCTCGCCATCATCATGACCGCCATCCTCACCATGGGCCTCGTCCGCCGTGAAAAGAAGGGCCCCGCCAACATCGGCTTCGAATCCGTCGCCGTCCTCGCCCTCTACGCCATCGGCCTCGCCACCATCGCCTTCATGAACTGACACCGCGCCCGTCCCCATCAGAGCCGCGTTCGTGAGAACGCGGTCCGCCCGCATCGACCGACCCCGAAAGACCGCGATGTCACCATCGCGGCTCAGAACTCTGCCCCTCTGCCACTTCGCCACTTCGCCACTTCGCCACTTCGCCACTTCGCCACTTCGCCACTTCGCCACTATCCTCCCCCCGTGCCCCGCCAACGCCAGCTCCACGACGAATACTTCCGCAAAGCCAAACGAGAGGGCTACCTCGCCCGCTCCGCCTACAAGCTCACCGAGATCGACGACAAGAAAAAGATCCTGAAGCGCAACGACCGCGTCCTCGATGTCGGCTGCGCCCCCGGCTCATGGCTCCAGGTCGCCGCCCGCCGCGTCGGGCCCCGGGGCATCGTCGTCGGCATCGACCTCACCCCCGTCGACCTCCGCGCCGCGGACTTCCCATCCAACATCCGCACCATCGCCGCCGACGCCACGCAGATCGACCCCGCCGAACTCCGCGCCCTCGCCGGCGACCCCGACACCCTCTTCGACGCCCTCATCTCCGACATGGCCCCCAAGACCACCGGCGCCGGCGACGCCTTCATCTCCGCCCGCCTGTGCGACATGCTGCTCGACCTCACCCCTGCCCTCCTCCGCCCCGGCGGGAACCTCCTGATGAAGGTCTTCGAGGGCGAGCCCTTCAAAGACCTCTGCGACCGCACCGCCACCCTCTTCGCCAAGTCCGGCCACACCAAACCCAAAGCCAGCCGCGATGTCAGCCGCGAAACCTTCATCTTCGGACTGAACTACCGCCCCCCCACAGCTCCATAGCCGAGGCCAAAGCGTCGATCCCCCGGTGCCCCGAACCGCCGCGCAGCGGCACTTCGGTCCTCCCCTTCCTCTCCCCTTCGGGGAGAGGATGTCGCGCAGCGACAGGAGAGGGGCTACCAAAGCGAAGCGCCTCTCGCCCCTCTAAGCCTCCAATCGCAACCAACGCCCGATCCACCCCAAGCCCCGCCGCCCGGTGCCCCGAACCGCCGCGCAGCGGCGCTTCGGGCCGATGCCACGCTAACTCCCATTGCCCATTGCCCATTGCCTATTGCCTGATCCCTGATGCCTGGGGGGGGGGGGGGGGGGGGGGGGGGGGGGGGGGGGGGGGGGGGGGGGGGG
>CAZTQV010000052.1:0-14031 GCA_964615815.1 uncultured Phycisphaeraceae bacterium
CCCCCCCCCCCCCCCCCCCCCCCCCCCCCCCCCCCCCCCCCCCCCCCCCCGGCCACCCCCCGCCCGCCCGCCGCGCCCCCCCTACCCCCCGCCCCTCCCACTCCTTCGCCCCCCGCCCCTCCCGGTTTCTCTCCCCCTCCCCCAACTCGGCGTCCCAGTCCCGGGGCTCCCGCGGGGGCAACGCATCCAAAAACCGCTGCAAGAGCTCCGCCGCCGCGATCGCGTCCCGCCGGATCTTCTTCTGCTTGTGCGTCAACCCCGACTGCGCGAGCCGCTTATGAGCCACATCGGTCGTGTGCCGCTCCTCCTGAAACACCACCGCCGCCCCGGTGTGTTCCGAAAGCCCCACCGCCCACGCCCGCGTCAGCGTCGACCGCGCGCTCTCCGTCCCGTCCGCGTTGAGGGGCAGCCCCACCACCAGCGTGCGCTCCCCGTTCCCCACTAGCTCCTCCACCGCCCGAGCGAGCGCGACCAGCAGCTTCTCCCCCCCGCCCTCCGCCAGCGGCACTTCAACAAGCCCCGCCGGCGTCGCCAGACGCGTATCGCCATCCCCGAGCGCCAGGCCCGTCCGCTTGTCACCGAGGTCGATGCCGATGTACCGCAATGGCTCGATCTACTTCAAGTGCTCCGGCAGGTCCGCGTGCAACGCCTTCAGATCCTGCGCCCGGTTCTTCGGCATGATCAAAGTCGCCCGCTCCGTCCGCACCACGATCAAGTCCTCGCACCCCACGAGCGCCACCGTGTGCTCATCGTCATCACACACCACCACATTACCGCGCGAGTCCTTCAGCGCCAGCTTCCCACCGCTCCGCCGATTCCCAAAGGGATCACGCGGCAGCGTCTCCGCGTAACTGGGCCACGACCCCACATCCAGCCAGTTCACCGGCATCCGCACGCCGCACAGGCTCACCGCGGGGTCCTTCGACGCCGGCTCCATCACCCCGTAGTCGACCGAAGTCTTGGGCAGCGTCGGGTACACCCGGTCAATGACGGCCTTCTGGTCCTTTGTCCCCCACGCCGCCTGGATCTCCCGCAGCCCCGCCTCGCTCTCCGGCTTGTGCTTCTTGAGCTGCTCCAGGAAGGTCCGCGCGTGAAAGACGAACATCCCCGCGTTCCAGAAGAAACGCCCGGAATCCAGGTAATCCTGCGCCTTCTCCAAGGGCGGCTTCTCCACGAACCGCGCGATTTTGAACGCCAGCTTGTCCGGGTCCTCGATCGAAGCCCCCTTCACCGCCCCGTCGTCCTCGATGTACCCGAACCCCGTCGCCGGGTACACCGGCGTGATCCCGAACGACACCAGACGCGTCGGGTCCTCCTCCACAAGCCGGAACCCCACATCCATCGACCTCGCGAAGACATCCTGCGGATCGATCAGGTGGTCCGCCGTCAGCACGCTGAACACCGCGTCCGGGTCGAGCTTCTCGAACACCGCCGCGCCGAACCCCACCGCGTTCACCGTGTCCCGCCCCATCGGCTCGCCGAGGATCCGCTCGTCCGTGAACGACGGCAGCGCCTCCCGGATCTGCCCCCGGAACCGCTCGCCCGTGCAGATGTACCGCCGGTCCTCCGGCACCACCCCCTCGAGCCGATCCGCCGCGATCGACAGCAGGCTCACCGCCGGGCTCGTCGGCGTCCGCCGCACGAACGGGATGAGCTGCTTGGGCTGTTCGGCCCGGCTCATCGGCCACAAACGAGTCCCCGAGCCGCCAGCCATGATCATCGAGAAACGCATGGGCCCAGTGTAGAGAGGGCCCGATCCGTGCGCACATCCGCCCGAGCCGTGCGCGCGCCGCGTGCACCCGTGCGCACGCATGCCCGCCCCGTGCGCGCGCCGGCCGCGGCCGTGCGCACGCCGCCTACTGCCCGAACGCCGCCGCGATCAGCTCCTCGGTCGTCGCCGAACCCCCCCGCTCCCCCAGGTGCGCCCGCGCCCGCGCCAGCGTCCGCTCCGCCTCCGCCGCCGACTGCCCGAGCGCCATCAGCGCCGCCAGCGGCTCCTCGTCGGCGGGGTCCAGGGACGAGGCCCGACGCCCGGCCGGGGTCGATTTCGGCTCGATCGCCGCGTCGATCAGCCAGCGGTCCACCTTGCCGGTGAGCTCGGCGATGATGGTCTCGGCGAGCCGCTTCCCGATTTCGGGGAGCTTGGTCAGGGCCTTGGCGTCCTTCGCGGCGATCGCCCCGGCGACCTCCGACGGCGGTACAGCCAGTGCCCGCAAGGACTTACGCACCCCGAGCCCCTTCACCGAGGTGAACAGCTCAAAGAAAGCTCGCTCCGCCGGATCCGGAAACCCCACGAGCCGGGGGGTCATGTTCGCCCCCTGGGCCGTCCCCTCCAGGTCGAACCGCGTGTGCAGCGTGAGGGTGGACCCGAGCTGGCCGGCCAAGGGCTCGCGGAGGTAGGCCGGCAGCAGGACCGAGACGGCGAGCCCCGGAAACGGCTCGACGAGGGCGGCCGGACCGTCGATGGCGATGAGGGTGCCGGTGAGGCGGGCGATCATGGGCATGAAGATAGGGGCCGCGAGGCGGGGCGGGCCGATAGTCGGGGGATGAGCGCTGCAACGCCGACAGAGATGTGGTTGCCGGCGGTCCGCGGGCCTGAGGGGACGCGGGCGACGGCGCTGGTGATCGGGACGGCGAAGACGGCGGTGGGCGTGCTGCGGCAGCTCCGGACGCTCGATGACCCGCCGACGGTGGCCGGGTGGGTCGAGGTGGGGGCGTCGAAGGGCGCGACGGGGCTCAAGCGGCTCGGGGCGTTCGGGGCCTTGGAAGACATCTGCGCCCGGACCAAGGCGCCGCTGGCGATCGTGAGCCTGCCGGCGTCGATGCGGACCGAGATCGCGGCGATCCGTGCCGGGCTGCGGCGGGCGGGGGTGGTCGAGCGGTTCGTGCCGCCACTCGAAGAACTGCTGAGCCATGCGCCGGCGCCGGTGAGTGTGGGTGTGGGTGGGCCGGCGATCGATCCGGCCGCGCTGGTGGGGCGGACGCCACGGCCCATGGACCGTGCGCTGGTCGAGCCGATGATCCGCGGGAAGTGCGTCCTGGTGACCGGGGCGGGCGGGTCGATAGGAAGCGAGCTGGCGCGCCTGGCGGCCCGGCTCGGGCCGCAGCGGCTGGTGCTGGTGGAGCGGAGCGAGAACGCGCTGTTTGAGATCGACCGGCAGATCGCGGCCAAGGCGCCGCATGTGCACCGCGTCGCGGCGCTGCACGATGTCGTGGAGGCCGATGCCACGCGGCGGCTGTTCGAGCGGTGGAAGCCCGATGTCGTGTTCCACGCGGCGGCGCACAAGCATGTGCCGCTGATGGAGGATCACCCGGCGCACGCGGTCGTCAACAACATCTTCGGGACGCGGAGCGTGGCGGAGGCCGCTGTGCACGCGGGGGCCGAGCGGTTTGTGCTGATTTCCAGCGACAAGGCGGTGCGTCCGTCAAGCGTGATGGGTGCGACGAAGCGGGTGGCGGAGATGGTGGTGTCGGCGCTCGGGGGGTTGTCCGGGACGCGTCTGTCGATGGTGCGTTTCGGGAATGTGCTGGGCTCGGCGAGCAGCGTGCTGCCGATCTGGTCGGCGCAGATCGCCGAGGGCGGGCCGATGACGGTGACCGACGCCCGGATGACGCGGTACTTCATGACGATCCCCGAGGCGGCGAGCCTGGTGACGCAGGCGGGGGGGCTGGCCGAGGCGGAGCGGGCGAGCCTGTTTGTCCTCGACATGGGCCAGCCGGTGAAGATCCTCGACCTGGCGGTGCGGTACGCGGAGGCTCATGGCCTGCGGGCGGTGGTGCGCGAGGCGGACGACGGTGTGGTTTCCGGGCCCGCGCTCGACGGGACGCGGGGCGAGATCGATCTCGTGCTGACCGGGGCGCGGCCGGGTGAGAAGCTGCACGAGGCGCTGGCGTACGACGCGGAGTCGCTGACGGCGACGGAGTGCCCGGGTGTGCTGACGCTCCTGGGGGGTGACGCGGTGCTGGCGAGCGGGTTCAGCATCGGGGCGGCGTGCCTGGAGCTGGAGCGGGTGTGCCGGGGCGGGGACCGGGCGGCGGTGGTGCGGGCGTTGGCGGCGTGGGTGCCGGAGCTGGGGGCGCGGGCGCCCGTGGGAGCGGTCGTGGCGGCGTAGGAGGAGGGGATCGGGGATCGGCCATCGGCCATCGGGGGGAGGCACTACCCGCTTCGCGGATAGTGGCACCGGGGGGAGCCGGGTCGGTGGAACCGGGGCGGAGGGCGGATCAACCCCAAGCTTCGCAGAGCCTCAGCTTCGGCGTCCCTTGGGATTGGACGCGGTTGGACGGTCGGCCCGAAGCGCCGCTGTGCGGCGGTTCGGGGCACCATGGGGGGTGGTCGCCCGGCGGGGGGGGTTGGTTGTAAGCCCATGTATGTGCTGGGGTTGTGGTGATCGGGCCTGGGGTGGCACCGGGGTTGGTTGGGGCGGAAGGTGCTGCCCGGAATGGGTGGGCGGGGGAGATCGGACTTTCGGTCGGTGTTTCGGGACGCAAGCTGATCGCGTTGGGCGGGTCGCGACGGGCGTGGGGCGGCGGGGAACGATGGTGGAGGGGTGGAGACTTGTCTGGGCCGGCTCCGGCGACGATCGAGAGCGTCGGAGGAACGCAGGATGCCGACGATGCAGCAGCGAACGGGACAGGCCGGGATCGGTGGGGCGAGCGGGGCCAGTGGAGCCGCTGGCGCCGGGGCCGACGACGCGGGCACGCTCGTCGTGCGGACGCGTGCCCAGCGGGACGAGGCCGAGGCGTTGCTCGCGAGTTTGATCGCCGCGAAGGCGACGAGCGAGAAGAACCTGGCGTCGATCCGCCAGCCGGACTTTCTGAAGCGGGTGACGGGGCGGAGCAGCCTCGACAACGCGATCGAGAGCGTGCGGCGGCTGGTGGCGTCGTTCAACCGGATGCTGGCGGAGCTGGAGACGGATCTGTCGCCGGAGGATCTGAAGCTTTTGGCGGAGGCGGAGAAGTCGGCGGAGAGTTGATCGCCGCGGAGCGGCGAGGGATCGGGGATGGGGGATCGGCCATCGGGGGGATCGCGTTCGTGGAGAAATCGCTGCGCGATGTCTCCACGGCACCCGGCGGTTCGGGGCACCGGGGGGATGGGGACGGGTGGCACCGGGCTGGGCTCGTCGGGTAGGCTCGGGGGGTGCGTGAGGTTGAGGTTCAGCTGAAGCGGTTGGATGAGAAGGCGATCGCGCCCGCGTATCAGAGCGCGGGGGCGGCGGGGATGGACCTTGTTGCGTGTTTGCCGCGGGGGGGGATCGAGGCGGACGCGATCACGATCACGCCGGGGTCGATCGCGCTGGTGCCGACGGGGTGGGTGATCGCGATCCCGGAGGGGTACGAGGGGCAGGTGCGGCCGCGGTCGGGGCTGGCGATCAAGCACGCGGTGACGGTGCCGAACGCGCCGGGGACGATCGACTGCGACTACCGGGGCGAGGCGATGGTGGGGCTGATCAATCTCGGGGAGCTGCCGTACACGGTGCGGCACGGGGACCGGATCGCGCAGCTGGTGATCGCGCCGGTGGTGCGGGGGGCGCTGCGGGAGGTGAGCGAGGTGTCGGAGACGGCGCGGGGGGCGGGTGGGTTTGGGTCGACGGGTCGGGGGTGAAGACGCCCTCGTCGCGAGCAATCGGCTAGGGTGCGGGCGTGGAGTGGTACCTGCCGATTCTGATCTTCTGCGCGCGGATCTGCGATGTGAGCATCGGGACGGTGCGCATGATCTTCATGATCCAGGGGCACAAGTGGATCGCCGCGGGGCTGGGGTTCGTGGAGGTGATCATCTGGGCGCTCGCGGTGGGCGGGGTGGTGAGCCAGCTCGACCAGCCGGTGGCGCTGATCGCGTACGGGGGCGGCTTCGCGGCGGGGACGCTGGTCGGGATGAAGATCGAGGAGATGCTCGCGGTCGGGTACCGCATCGTGCGGGTGATCAACTCCAACATCGAGGTGAACCTGAGCGGGGAGCTGCGGGAGCGGGGGTACCGCGTGACGCGGCTGGAGGGGACGGGGCGGGACGGGCCGGTGGAGATCGCGTTCCTGGTGATGAAGCGGCGGAAGCTGCGGGAGGTGCTATCGCTCGTCGAGGAGCTGGCGCCGCGGGCGTTTGTGAGCGTGGAGCGCGTGGACCGGGCGCATGGGGAGATGTTCCTGGCGGAGCGGCGGGTGGCGCGGCGGCCCTGGTCGGGGATGGCGGTGCGGAAGTAAATGACATGGCGCGCGTCTGTGGACGCGGGGGGGCCCCCGCCCAGCCGCCCCCGGACACCCCCCCCCCCCCCGCGCGGGGGGGGGGAAAGATGCACCCCGCCCCCTCCGTCATCGCTTCGCGATGCCACCTCCCCCGTCGGCGACGGGGGAGGATAAAAAGGCACCCTCGCTCGCGCTTCGGGCTCGTTTTGGTCTAGAGCTTGAGGTCGCCCAGGCTGAGGCCGCCGCCGAAGTCGCTGATGGAGCCGAGACCGCCGGCGCCCTTCTTTTCTTCTTCCTTGGCGCGCTTCTTGGCCTGCTCGCGCATGCGGCGGAGCTGGGGGGTTTCCTTCAGGATCTCGTCGGGGGAGCGGTCGTCGCGTCCGCCTCGGCCGCCGCGGCCTCCTCGACCCCCGCCGCCACCGGAGCCGGCGGGTGCTTCCTTGAGGGCCTTGATGGAGAGGGAGATCTTGCGGGAGTCGGGGTCGACGCGGAGGACCTTGACGCGGACGACCTCGCCCGCGGTGACGGCGTCCTCGACCTTGGCGATGCGCTTGTAGTCGATCTCGGAGATGTGGACGAGGCCCTCGATGCCGGGGGCGACCTCGACGAAGCAGCCGAACTCGAGGGTCTTGGTGACCTTGCCGGTGAGCTCGGCGCCCTCGACGACCTCGGATGCGACGGCCTGGAAGGGGTCGTCCTGGAGCTGCTTGAGGCCGAGGGAGATGCGGCCGGCGTCCCAGTCGATCTTGAGGATCTGGACCTTGAGCTTCTGGCCCTCGGTCACATACTTCTCGACATTCTTCGCGCCGAAGTGGATGCGGTCGTGGGCGAGGTCGGAGATGTGGACGAGGCCGTCGATGCCGCCGATGTCGACGAAGGCGCCGAAGTCCATGATCTTGCGGACGGTGCCCTCGACGGTGTCGCCCTCGTTCAGGGCTTCCCGGAGCTTGTCGGCGGCCTTGGAGCGCTCCTCGGCGAGGATTTCGCGGCGGGAGAGGACGATGTTGCCGGTGCCGCGGCGGTCGATGCGCTGGACCTGGCACTGGAGCTTCTCGCCGACGAAGACGGAGAGGTCGGGGATGCGGTCGATGTCGACCTGGCTTGCGGGCATGAAGGCGCGGTGGCCGGCGACTTCGAGCTCGAGGCCGCCCTTGTTGGTGCCGGTGACGCGGGCCTCGACGACCTGGCCGGGCTCGAGCATTTCCCAGTCGGCCTTCTGGACGGCGCCGGGGAGGACGCAGATGTAGATGCCCTCGGAGGCCTCGAAGCGCTGGACGACGACCTCGAGCTGGTCGCCCTGGTTGGGCAGGCCGGACTCTTCGCCCTGCTTGTTCTTGAACTGCTGGCGTTCGACGACGCCGAGCTCCTTGGGCCCGAACTCGACGAAGACATCGGTGGGGCCGACGGTGACGACGGTGCCGGTGCGGTGCTCGCGGCCGCCCTGGACGACGCGGGGCCCCCTGAGGGCGGGCTTGCGGCTGTGGGCGGCGTGGTCTGCCGGGGCCTGGTTGCTCGCCGGGAGGTCGGAGGCTCGGGCCTTGTCCATGTCGGCCATGGCGGCGTCGACCTCGGCGGCGATCTGGGCCTCGGTGTCGGCGTCGAGGGTGTCGTGGACCGAGGGGGCGCCGGTTTCGCGTTCGGCCTGCTCGCTCGCCTGGGTCATCGGGTCGCCCTGGGGTCGGGGCTTGTCCGACGCGTGCGGGGCCTCGCTGGCGGGCGCCTGCGGGTCCTCGGACAGGGGCGGGCGGGTCTCGGTGGTCGGGCGGTCCTGGTCGGTCGACATGATGCTTTCGCTTACCGGTTCTCGGGACGGCTTCGGCGTCCGGGGTGGGCCCCGCGTTGGTCCGTGCGGGACGGGTGGGGGCGGGATTCTATGGATCGTGGGGTGTGTTTTTCGCGGGGTGCGAGCGGGCTCAGCCCTTGGAGGCGTCGACCCGGCCCATGAAGTGCCGGATGGACTCGACGATGCGCTCGGCGGTGCGGACATTCACGAATCCGGCCTCGGCGTCGATGGGGGGCTGGGAGCCGTTGCGGACGGCGTCGATGAAGGCGCCGATCTCGAGCTCGAGCTGGTCGGCGGGCTCGATCTCGAGCTCCTCGTAGTTGACGAGCTCGGACCAGTTGAGATCGGTGAGGTCGGCCCCTTCGCGGAGCTGCTCGGTGATCTCCTGGCGCTGGAGCTCGTTGGCGGTCTTGCGGATCATGACGCCCTTCTTGGCGCCGTAGTCGATCTTGATGTAGCCGTCCTCGCCGGTGATGCGGGTGACGCGCTCGGTCTTGAAGGCGAGGCGGGAGGCGGAGATGTTGGCGACGCAGGGGCCGTCGTCGGTCTCGAAGGTGAGGCGGGCGTTGCAGATGTCCTCGTGCTCGGTGACGACAGAGACGCCGTGGGCGGTGACATCGACGGGCTCGCGTCCGCCCATGAGGTTCAGGACGACATCGATGTCGTGGATCATCATGTCCATGACGACGCCGACATCGACGGATCGGAAGGTCATGGGGCTGATGCGGAGGACCTCGACGAAGCGGGGCACGATGTGCATGCCCTCGGCCTTGAGCTTCTGCATCGCGCGGACGGCGGGGTTGAAGCGCTCGATGTGGCCGACCATGAGGGTGGCCCCGGAGGCCTCGGCCATCTTCTTGATGCGGAGGGCCGTCTCGCCGTCTTGGGCGAGGGGCTTCTCGATGAGGCAGGCGACGCCGGCCTCGAGGAAGGGCTTGGCGGCGGCCTCGTGGTGGGTCGTGGGGACGGCGATGGTGACGGCGTCGACGCCCGCTTCCAGCAACGCCTCGGGCGTCGTGAACGCCTGGCAATTGTGGTTCTCGGCGAGGAGCTGGGCCCGGTCGGCGTCGGCGTCGACGACGCCCACGAGCTCGGTGCCCTCCATCTGGGCGTAGACGCGGGCGTGGTGGCGGCCCATGCGTCCGACGCCGACGGCCCCGCAGCGGAGGACCTTGGTGCTGGCGGAAGCCCCACCGGTGCCGCCCGCGGAACCTGCGGGGCCTTGGTGGGCCTGGGTGCTCGGGTCCGCTTGGGGCATGCTGCCTGTTCCGATCTTGGGTGGTGGTGGCCCGCGGGGGTTCAGCCCTTGCGGGAGGGGGTGACGGGTGGCGTCAGCCGGCGGCCTCGGAGAGGGCGGCGGACAGGTCGTCCTTGCTGGTCAGGCCGACGAACTTCTTGATGGGCTGGCCGCCCTTGAAGAGGATGACGGTGGGGATGGCGGAGATCTGGTAGTTGACGGCGGTCTCGCGGTTGGCGTCGGTGTCGACCTTGCCGACCTTGACCTTGCCATCGAAGTCGGAGGCGACCTGGTCGATGGTGGGGGCGAGCATGCGGCAGGGCATGCACCACTCTGCCCAGAAATCGACGAGGACGGGGGTCTCGGCGTCGAGCACCTCGCTCTGGAAGTTCGCGTCCGTGAACTCCTTGACCAATTCGCTTGCCATGTGGATGGCTCCTTCGTTCAGCGGGCGTTGGCTCGGTCGCCGGCGTCCTTCGCCGGGGCACCACCTCCGATGGGTGGGGGTGGCAATCGTACCTCGCACCGCGGGACAGGGAAACCGCGACGGGCCCCCGGCTATTCGATCGCCCGGGCGGGGGCCCTGGGGAGGTGGGAACGCGGTCCTTCGGACCGGGGCGTCAGAAAAACTTTCGGTGGGGGCGGTTCAGCAGGCCCGATCGGCGTTGAGGGCGGCCCAGGCGGCGTCCAGGGCCCGGCGGTGGGCGCGGACATCGTGAACCCGGAACAGGCGGACCCCCAGCGCGAGCTGGACGAGCGAGAGCGCGAGCGAGCCCTCGAGGCGGTCGGACGGGGGCGCGGGCTCGGTGTCGGGGTGGCCGATCCCCTGGGCCCGGGCGACGAAGCTCTTGCGGCTCGCGGCCCCGAGCAGCGGGCGGCCCAGGGCGAGCAGGTCGGGCGTGGCGCGGATCAGGGCGAGATTCTGCTCGACGGTCTTGCCGAAGCCGAGGCCGGGATCGAGGACCACGGCGTCCTCGGCGATGCCCGCGGCCCGGGCGGCGCGGAGGCGCTCGGCGAGGGCCTCTTGAACGGCGTGCACGACGCCGCCCTCGTAGATCGGGGGCTTGGCGTAGCGGTCTGAGAAGCTGTCGGCGTCGGGCGGGCGGAGGCGGTGCATGAGGATCACGCCGACGCGACGCTCGGCGGCGAGGGCGAGGATCGCGGGATCCTCGGTGCCGCCCGAGACATCGTTGATCGCGTCGGCCCCGGCCTCGAGGGCCGCGTGCGCGACGGCGGCCCGGGTGGTGTCGACGGAGATCGGCAGAGCGATGCCCGCAGCGCGGATGGCCTCGATCGCGGGACGGACCCGCGCGATCTGGTCGGCCTCCGAGACGCGGGCCGCGCCGGGGCGGGTGGACTCGCCCCCGATGTCGAGCAGGCCGGCGCCCTCGTCCGCGGCTCTCTTCGCGGCGACGGCGGCGGCGTGGGGGTCGAGGTGCTGCCCGCCGTCGGAGAAGCTGTCGGGCGTGGTGTTGATGATCGCGGCGATGTGGGGGCGCGAAAAAACGAGCGACCGCCCTTCGGCGATCGCCCAGTGTTGCTCGGTCTGTGGGTCGCGGTCGATCAGAAGGGGGGCGCCTCGTTGTCGTCTTCCATCTCCCAGTCGCCGCCGCCCGCGCCCTGCTCGGGGGCAAACTTGGCGAGGAAGCCGATGAGCTCGCCCGGGACGAAGATGCGGGTGGTCATGCCGCCGTCGCCGGTGTGGACGGCGATGCCGAGGGGCGCCATCGCGGGGGCGGGCTCGAACTGCTCGACGGCGCCCATCATGACGGCGAAGGGGCCGACGGTGTTGGCGATCTGGTCCGCGGCGATGTAGATCTCGGCGGTGGGATTCTCGAAGAGCTTGGAGCGGGTGGCCTTGAAGCCCTCGGCGTCGTTGATCCGCGGGGCGTCGCCCTTGGAGGCGCCGACGGCCCGGTTGACGAGCTGCGAGTTCTTGCTCGCGGTCATGTACAGCCCGTCGTCGTCCTGCACGACGAAGCCGTTGGGCCCGCCCGTGAAGCCGAACATCATCTGCTGGATCATCGCGGGGTCGACCATCGCGCCCATGCCGCCGCCGGCCTGCTGGGTCGGGTCGATCTGCGTCTGCACTCCGTAGGTGTCGGCGGAGAGCCCGGCGATCTGCTGGGCGTCCTTCTGGTAGGTGGTGGTGTACTTCATGCCGGCGGAGCTGGTGCCGTTGGCGGCGGTGAGGCCCTTCATCAGCTCGGCCTTGGCCTCGGCGGGCTCGGGCAGGGCGTAGTAGGCGATGGAGTTGGCGAAGAGGCCGCCCCCGCCCATCGCGGGCGCGGTGCCGATGGCGCCGGTGAAGCCGGTGGCGTTCTCGAAGGCCTCGAAGCCCATGGTGGGCATCTCGCCGCCCATCTGCTCGGCGGCGGCGGCCTGCATCTTCTTGTTGAACTCGGTCAGGTTCTGCATGATCTGCTTGACGCCGGGGTTCGACGAGTCGAACGCGCCGGCCATCAGGAAGTCCATGCGCGGGAGGCGGCTCATGAGCTCGCCCGAGTCGCCCTCCTCGGCGAAGAAGCCCGCGAGCTCGGACTCGTCCTTGAACTGGGCGGCGACATCGATCGCGACGCCCGCGGCGCTGATGTCGAAGCCGACGAGGCCCGCGGACCCGTCGCGCAGGAAGTTCTCGGCGACCATCTTCACGAGCCCGAAGCCGTCGTTGACGGCCGCCCCGCCGCCCATCGCGGCGATGAACTGGGCCTGCTGCTCCATCTGGGCGACGCCCTCTTTCATCGCGGGGGCGAGGGCCTCGATGTTCGCGACGATCATCGCGTCGGAGCTGTCGGCGAGGCGCGAGCCGGTCTTGCCCAGGCGGCCCTCGTGGGCCTTCATGCGGCCCTTGGCGCCGTCGAAGCTCTGCACGAGACCGCGCTCGGGGCCGACGATGGCGAAGCCGCCGAGGTCGCGGATGTGGACCTGCTGGCCGAAGAAGTCGAGGGCGAGAACGCCGTTGTTCATCTTCGCGTTCTGCCCCTGGACGAAGGGGCTCTCGCTGAAGGCGGCGAAGTCGGTGATCGGAAGGATCGCGGCGGCCTGCATGTCGTCGGGGCCGTTCTCGCCCGGGAAGAGGACGACCGCGGCCGAGCCGTCGGCCTGCATGCCCGGCTGGCTCAGCAGGAGCTGCAGCACGCCGACCTGCGCCAGGCCCTGGCCCACCTCGGGCGGGAGGCTCTCGGCGTGGGCGGCGTTGAACGCGGTGACATCCGCGAGCAGCGCCTTGAGATTCGGGATCGCGACATAGGCCGCCGTGTCCGCCGGGATGCGGTCGACGACGCTCGGGACCTCGGCCGCGACCAGCGAGACGAGGGCGAGGGGGGCGGCGAGCCCCGCGGCGGTGCCGAGGCGGAGCGGTGTGCGCGAGAACGGGGTGGGCATCACAAAGGTCCTTTCTGGCGGTCGATCGGCGGCGCACGATCACGGCGGCCGCGCAGTCGGTTCGGTCCGGACGCACGCCCGGCCCGGGTTCTTGCCGGGCGGGGTTCGTCCGGGAAGATAGCCGCGACAATCCCGCCCGGCCGCCGCGCGACGGCCCCGGCGGGTCCCGGAGGTGTACGGAAGGCAGTGGTTGGCGGGTTCGGGCGGCGGATTTCAGCCGTCGGACGCTGGAACGGGCGGGCTACTTCGACTTCCGGGACTTGTTCGGCGTGAAGGGCGGGGCCTCGGCCGCGGCGGCGTCGTCCTCCTCCTCTTCCTCGTCGTCGTCTTCGTACTCCCACTCGTCTTCTTCGTCGGCGTCCTCGGCCTCGTCGGACTCGTCCTCGTCGACCTCTTCCTCGACCTCGACCCACTCCCAGTCTTCTTCGTCCTCGGCTTCGTCGGCCGCGTCCTCGGGGTCGGTGTCTTCGTCGTCTTCCTCGTCTTCGGCGCTGTCTTCGAGTTCGGCGTCGTCGTCCTCGGACTCGTCTTCGTCGAGGGCGTCCTCGGCTTCGGTGTCCTCGTCCTCGTCCTCGTCGGTGTCGACGGTGTCCTCGATTTCCTCGTCAGTCTCTTCTTCCGTGTCTTCTTCCGTCAGGGCCTCGTCTTCGGGGAAGAGGATGGCCTGGTCGGGGTCGTCGCCGTTCTTGATGTTCTTGGCGCGGGGGCCGCTGAAGACCGGCTCCTCGCCCTGGGCGCGGGCCATCTCGTCGGCGAGGCGCTTCATCTCGTCCCACTCTTCGATGGTGATCTGCACCTCGCGGGCGACGGAGCCCTTGTGCTCGCCGATGATGCCGGCGATGCCCATGAGGTCGATCAGGCGGCTCGCGCGGGTGTAGCCGATGGCGAGCCGGCGCTGCAGCAGGCTGACCGAGCCGCGCCGGGTCTCGAGGACGATCTCGACGGCGCGGTCGAACATCGGGTCCTCCTGGGCCGCCTTGAGGCTGGCCGAGGAGTTGTTCTGGCTCTGCATGAGCCGCTCCTCGTCGGAGTTCGGTCCGCCGGAGCGGAGCTGGACGAGCTGGCGCTCGAAGCTCGGGCCGGCGATCTCCTTGAGGAAGCGGGTGACGCGGCGGATCTCCTTGTCGTCGACGAGCGTGCCCTGGCTGCGCATCAGCTTGTGGCTGGACGGGCTCAGGAACAGCATGTCGCCCTGGCCCAGCAAGAGCTCGCCGCCCTTCTGGTCGAGGATGATGCGGCTGTCGAGGCCCGAGGCGACCTTGAAGGTGATGCGGCAGGGCATGTTGCCCTTGATCAGGCCCGTCACGACATTCGCCTGCGGGCGCTGCGTCGCGAGGATGAGGTGAATGCCCACGGCCCGCGCCTTCTGGGCGATGCGGACGATCGAGCCCTCGACCTCCTTGTTGGTCATCATCAGGTCGGCGAGCTCGTCGATGATGAAGACCATGTA
>CAZTQV010000053.1:0-12992 GCA_964615815.1 uncultured Phycisphaeraceae bacterium
GCGGCGGTGGCGGCGGCGGACGCCGGCGCGACGCCGGGCCCGGAGGCGGGGGTGGTGGTGGCGCGGGCGCCGACACCGGTCGCCGGCGTGGCCGCACCGATGTCCCCGCCGGAGGCTTCAGCGAGCAGGACCTCGCCGAGCGCGAGATGCGTCTGCAGAAGTCCGGCGGCTACCTCAAGCAGCGCCGCCAGCAACTCCGCCGCTCGGGCGGAGGTGCCGAGAAGGCCCAGACCCCCGCCCAGCGCGGCGGCAAGGTCTCGATCTCCGCCCCCTTCACGATCAAGGACCTCTCCGCCGCCACCGGCGTCAAGGGTGCCGACATCGTCAAGAAGCTCTTCATGCAGGGCACGATGGCCACCATCAACTCGGGCATCGAGCCCGAGAAGGCCCAGGAGATCATGATCGACTACGACATCGAGCTTGAGGTGGTCGAAGCCAAGACCGCCGAGCAGCAGGTGTCCGAGTCCTTCGAGCAGCGCGACATGATCGACGAGCAGCCCCGCGGGCCCATCGTCACCATCCTGGGCCATGTCGACCACGGCAAGACCAGCCTCCTCGACAAGATCCGCAAGGCCAATGTCGCCGCGGGCGAGGCCGGCGGCATCACCCAGGCCACTAGCGCCTTCCGCGTCCCGGTCGCCATCGGTAAGGACGAGCGCCAAGTCGTCTTCATCGACACCCCGGGCCACGAGGCCTTCACCAGCATGCGTGCCCGCGGCGCGAATGTCACCGACATCGTCGTCCTCGTCGTCGCCGCCGACGACGGCGTCATGCCGCAGACCATCGAGTCGATCAACCACGCCAAGGCCGCCGGCGTCCCCATCGTCGTCGCCCTCAACAAGATCGACAAGCCCGAGGCCACCGACTCCAACATCCAGCGCATCCTGGGCCAGCTCGCCGAGCACGGGCTCAACCCCACCGACTGGGGCGGCGACACCGAGGTCGTCCGCACCAGCGCCGTCAAGGAGCAGGGCATCCAGGACCTCCTCGAGATCCTCGACCTCCAGTCGCAGGTCCTCGAGCTGACCGCCGACTTCGGCGGCGCCGCCCGCGGCACCGTCATCGAAGCCCGCCCCGTCGAGGGCCGCGGCTCGGTCGCCAACATCCTCGTCCAGGAGGGCAAGCTCTCCGTCGGAGACTTCGTCGTCGCCGGCCGCGCCTTCGGCCGCGTCCGCGACATCACCGACGACCGCGGCAACCGCCTCAAGGAGGCCCTGCCCCCGATGCCGGTCCAGATCTCCGGCATCGACTCACTGCCCGACGCCGGCGACAAGTTCTACTGCGTCCCGAGCCTCAAGCAGGCAGAGCAGGCCGCCGAGCAGCGTCGCCACGCCGAGCGCGAGGCCCAACTCGCCCAGCCCAAGGCCACGCTCGACCGCATGTTCAGCCAGCTCGCCGAGGCCGAGCTGAAGGAAATCCTGGTCGTCATGAAGGCCGATGTGCAGGGCTCCGTCGATGTCCTGAAGAACGAGGTCGAGAAGGTCTCGGGCTCCGAGGTCAAGGTCCGCGTGCTGCACGCCGCCGTCGGCGGCATCACCGAGTCCGATGTCATCCTCGCCGAGGCCTCCCGCGCCGTCATCATCGGCTTCAATGTCATCCCGAGCGCCAAGGCCCGCTCCGCCGCCGAGTCCAAGGGCGTCGAGATCCGCCAGTACAAGGTCATTTACGACATCGTCAATGACATGAAGAAGGCCGCCGAGGGCCTGCTCGAGCCCGAGCTCAAGATGGAGGTCCTGGGCCACGCCGAGGTCCGCCAGGTCTTCAAGGTCTCGAAGGTCGGCACCATCGCCGGCTGCTATGTCACCAACGGCATCGTCCAACGCGACGCCCTCATCCGCGTCACGCGGAACGACATCGTCATCGAGAACGACCGCGTCCTCGAGCAGCTCAAGCGCTTCAAGGACGACGCCAAGGAGGTCCGCAACGGCATGGAGTGCGGCATGAAGATCGTCGGCTACGACGACATCAAGGAGGGCGACATCCTCGAGTGCTACAAGATGACCGAGGTGAAGCGCACGCTCTGATGAACGGGTCGCCGTACGAAGCACCCATCAAGCCGTCCCGACGGCACGCAGTCGCCCTGACGATCGCGATTGCCACTGTCACACTTGTCGCGGCCCCAGCAGGCAGGTTCGTACTCCGCGGTTGGATCAACGACTTCGACAGTGCCATCGACAACGGCTGGAAAGGAAAGGGCCGGACGGAAGTCAGCATCTGGTACCCACCGCCTGACAACACCTGGACGATCGATGGGTACGACTCCACTTGGTCCCGAGGCGTCTGGCTAGACAGTGACAGGGTCATAGCGATCAAGTGGGATGAACAGAATCGGGTTGAACGGTCTGGGCACTTCTGGGTGAACTACGACGACCCAGCCCAAGTCCGCATCACACCAGTCACACGCGAGAATCCTTGATCATCGGCACCCTCCAGTTCGAGCTCCTCATCCACGACGCCGAGTCCCTCAAGGACAAGCGACGCGTCGTCAAGTCGCTCAAGGACCGCCTCCATCGCGAACACCTCGTCTCCATCGCCGAGACCGCCGCCCTCGACAACCCCGCCCGCGCCGTCATGGGCCTCGCCGTCGTCGGCGCCGACGGCAAACGCATCGCCGCCACCCTCGACCGCGTCACCGCCAAGCTCCGAGGACTCACCGACGCCGAGCTCGCCTCCTGCACCAGAGAACTCATCCACGGCTCCAAGCAGGACGACGACGCCCTCACCGACGACCCCGTAGACCAGGACCTCGACGCCGAACTCCTCCGATACGCCGAAGGCGACACACAACCATGAAGCGCAAACGCGCCCAGCTCGCCTCCACCATCGAACGCACCCTCCAGCAGGTGCTCGCCCGCGGCGTCAACGACCCCCGCGTCCGCGGCCTCATCACCGTCACGGGCGTCGAGCTCAACGACGAGCTGAAGACCGCCTACGCCCATGTCAGCATCCTGCCCGAGGAGCACGAGAGCCTGACCATGCACGGCCTCAAGGCCGCCACCCCGCACATCCGTAAGCAGGTCATGGAGCGCATCCGCACCCGCGAGATGCCCCGCCTCGAATTCCGCCTCGACCGCTCCGTGAAAGCCCAGGCCGAGCTCCTGGGCCTGATCAACCGCGCCGTCGAAGAAGCCCCGCCCGTGCCACCCGACCCCGAGGTCGATCCCGCCGCCGCGGATCACACCCCGCCCCCGGATGACGCGGGCGACCGGCCGGCCAACGATGCCCCGTCCACCCGGGAGCGTCCGCAGTGAGCCAGACCGACACCGCCTCCATCCTCCGCGCCTACATCGATGAGCTCCCCGAGCTCGAGGGCGAGGGTCTGGGCCTGCCCGCACCGTGGGAGGGCGTCGACCCGCTCGTCCACGAGCTCGTCGTCTCCATGCTCCTCTGGAACGCCTCCCCGCAGCAGGCCGCCGCCGCGATGGGCCGCCTCCAGGCCGCCGTCGTCGACCACAACGAGCTCCGCGTCCTCTTCCCAGACGAGATGACCAGCCTCCTCGGCCCCCGCTACCCGATGGTCGAGGAGCGCGTCCATCGCCTGGGCCTCGTCCTCAACGCCGTCTTCGAGAACGAGCACGCCATGACGCTCGAGTCGCTCAAGGACGCCGCCAAGCGCGACGCCAAGACCTACCTCGACGCCGTCCCGGGCCTGCCCCCCTTCGCCGCCGCCCGCGTCTTCCTGCTGGGCCTGGGGGGCCACGCCTTCCCGGTCGACGAACGCCTCGCCGCCGTCCTCATCGAGGACGAGGCCGTCGAGCCCGAGCTCGACGCCCCCGGCATCGCCGCCAAGCTCGAAAGAGCCCTAAGAGCCGGCGAAGCCGAGCCCGCCTACGCCCGCCTCGAGGCCTATGTCGCCACCCGCACCGGCAAGCAGCCCCGCGGCAAGAAGAAGACCGCCAAGTCTCGCGGCAAGCGCACCACCGGAAAGTCGTAAACGGGGCCGATCGTGAAGACCAACCGCAGCGCCGTCGTCGGAGCCTGCGTGTGCCTCCCGGCACTCCTGCTCTCCGCCTGCGGCACCCCCGAGCGTGTGGACATCTTCACGAACGCGACGACCGAGCGAGCGACCATCGGCCGCCCCGCCCTCGACCGCCTCCGCACCCTCGCCCGCGAAGAAGCCCAGTCACCCCCGCGCACCACCGCCGCGATGCGCACCCTCGCCGAGCGCCTCCCCACGACAGCGACCCCCGAGCTCGCTCCCGAGGCGGACCAGCCCCTCGCCGCCGCCATCGCACACTTCGCCGCCCTCCCCGCGGCCGATCGGGCCCCCGACCAGCCCTCCGCCCCCCGCTCCGAAGCAGACCGCCGCGCCGCCCTCGCCGCCTATGCCGCGGGCCGCTCCGCCATGCTCACGGGCGACGCCGACACCGCCGTCGACGAACTCGAGCACGCCACCGCCCTCGACCCCGATTCCCCCGAAACCTGGCGCGCCCTCGCCGAAGCCCAGCTCGAGCTCGGCCTCCGAGCCTCCGCCATGGTCAGCCTCGAGCGCGCCGAACGCCTCGGCCTCGACGAGCCCCGCGCCCTCACCCTCGCCGGCCTCGACGCCCTCGCCCGACGCCAGCCCGAGCGTGCCGCCCGCCTCCTCGCCCGCGCCGAACGCTCCGCCATCCCCGACGCCGACGACGGCATGCGCATCGTCCGCCGCGCCGGCCTCGCCGAGGCCCTCCTCGAGAACGGCCGCCTCCGCGCCGGCGCCGACCTCCTCACCCAGACCCTCGACCTCCCCACTTCTCTCGGCACCGTCACACGCGCCAACCGCGAACTCGGCACCCTCTTCCGCCGCCGCCCCGAACTCTGGACCCGCGCCGGCGAGGCCTACGCCGCACTCGGCCGCGACGCCGACGCCGACCAAGCCTTCGCGAACGCGACCGACCTCCCCGGCGCCGACACCGCCGCCATCGCCGCCCGCCGCCTCGCCCTCGCCATCAACGCCGGCCGCCCCGCCCGGGCCGCCAGCCTCATGATGGACCGCATCGCGGACGCCGATGGCCTCGTCACTGACCGCGACATCGCCCTCATCCGCGCCCTGTCCGACGCCGCCGAGGGCGAGCTCTCCACAACCCTCGCCGCCGCCGCCGCCGAACTCGTCGCCGAAGCCAACGCCCCCGCCCCCACGCCCAAGCTGGGCCTCGCCCGCATCTACGCCGCCGCCCAGCCCCCCCGCGAGCGCGCCGCCACCCTCCTCGCCCTCATGGCCGATCCCGACTTCGCCGGCGCCGAGGCCACGACCACCCTCGCCGAGGACCTCTTCCTCACCGCCCCCCGCGCCGACACCGACGCCCTCATCGACCTCGCCACCGACGCCCTCCGCGCCCACCCGATGGCCGCCCGCCACACAGCCCGCACCGCCTACCTCCGCGCCTCCGACCCCGCCGCTCTCATCTCCCGCGCCGAGCGGGCCGCCCCCCCCGTCCTCCACGACGCCCTCCTCCTCGAAGCCGGCCGCCCCCGCGAGATCGACACCACTCCCTCCGAAGCCTCCGGCTCCGGCCCCCTCCGCGCCGCCCACCACGCCTTTCTCTCGGAAGCCGCAAGCACCACCGGCCGCTGGCAAGACGCCCTCACCCACGCCGACGCCATCGACCCCGCCTACCCCGTCGCCCGCGCCGGTGCCCTCGCCGAGGCCCAACGCTTCGACGCCGCCCTCGAAACCATCAGCACCGCCGCCGACCCCCTCGACGCCCCCCACCACCTCCTCCTCGCCGCCGCCGACATCGCCCTCCTCGCCGGCGCCCCCGCCGAGGCCGTCGACGACCTCGAACGCGTCCTCACGCTCGACCCGGCCAACGAAGCCGCCTTCGAACGCCTCCTCGCCATCCGCTCCGCCAACGGCCCCCTCCCCGACGCCGAAGAGCTCAACGACCTCGCCCGCCGCCTCCGCGACATCCAGCCCGACGGCCGCCTCGTCCGCGTCCTCACCGCCCGCGAACTCCTGGGCCGAAACCTCCTCGGCGAAGCGGCCCAACGCCTCGACGACCTCGCCGCCGAGGACCCCATCGACCCCGCCGTCCTCGAGCAGTCCATCCAACTCGCCCAGAACCCAGCCCGCCCCGAGGGCACCCTCGACCGCCTCACCACCCGCTACACCTCCATCCTCGAAAGCTCCCCCGGCGCCATCGGCGTCGTCAACGCCCTCGCCGCCGTCCACACCATCCGCGAGGACCTCGACAGCGCCATCGCCACCGTCCGCGCCGCGATCGACGCCACCGACTCCCCCGCCCTCCAACCCCTCCTCGAAGGCCTACTCCGTCAGGATGGCCAGACCGCCGAAGCCGACCAACTCCGCCGCGAACGCCTGAGCGTCACCCCCCGCTCCATCGCCCAGGCCCTCGAACTCGCCCAGGTCATCGCCTCCGGCGCCGATGTCCCGATCGCCAACGACTCCGCCCCCGAAGCCCCGGGCGGCACCCCGGGCCGCGTCCGCACCGTCCTCGCCGACATCCCCCCCGAAGCCCAGCTCACCGACGCCCAGCGCACCGCCCTCGCCGGCACCGTCGCCCGCGTCATCGCCGCCCTCCCGAGAGAGTCCATCGCCGGCGACCTCGACCCCGCCGTCCGGCGCGAGGCACTCGACCTCATCACCTGGGCCATCGAGCGCGACGCCCCCACCACCGCCGCCCTCCACGACCGCCGACTCGGCCTCATGGTCGAGTCAGGCACCCCCGTCGCCGACCTCGTCTCCGCCGTCCGCACCGGCGCCGCCGCCCACCCCGAGGCCGGCCCCGCCCTCGTCGGCCGCGCCGCCGCCGCCCTCCGCGACGAACTCCGAAACATCGACGCCGCCCGCCTCGTCGCCTCCCTCACGATCATGGACGACCCCGTCGTCCCCGAGCCCAACCGCACCCCCCTCACCTTCGAGATCCTCCGCCTCGCCGGCCTCTCCGCCGACACCGACGGCGCCAAGGACCTTATCGACTGGCTCGACGCCAACGACCTCATCCCGACCGTCCTCGCAGCCGCCAACGCCGTCCCCGAAGCCGGCCCCGGCCGCGACGGCCCCGCCGCCCTCGCCTACACCCTCGGCGCCTTCGCCGGCTCCTTCGCCGAGCCCGACGACGCACGCCCCTTCTACTGGCTCGCCCTCTCCTACGACCCCACCCACGCCTGGACCGCCAACGACCTCGGCTACGGCCTCCTCGAAGCCAACGAGCAGCTCGACGAAGCCGCCCGCCTCATCGAGACCGCCGCCGCCCAGGTCACCGATCGCGCCAGCATCATCGACTCCCTCGGCTGGCTCCGCTACCACCAGCGCCGCCTCGCCGACGACCCAGCCCTCGGCCCCGAAGGCCCCCTCCAGGGCCTCGGCGCCGTCTCCCTCCTGAAAAAGGCCGTCGAGCTCCTCGACCCCGACGCCGACGACGGCCTCGTCCGCGAGCACCTGGGCGACGCCCTCGCCCGCGCAGGCGACCTCGAAGCCGCCCGCGACGCCTGGACCGCCGCCCGCTCCCAGGCGCTCGCCGCCCTCCGCCGCATGAACGCCCAGGGCAGCGCCAGCGACCGCGCCCGCCTCGAAGCCTCCGACCTCCTCCGCCGCGTCGCCACCAAGCTCGACGCCCTCGCCAGCGGCCGAGAACCCGACACCCAGGCCCCCTTCTTCCCCCCGGAAGACGACGCCTGACAGCGACCCTGATCCCCCGCTTCGCCCCCGCGAACGCGCAACAATGCCACTCAGGCCCGGGCCACCCCCGCGCCACCACCACCATCGGGAGACCACCTTCAATGGCCGGACACAGCAAGTGGGCGAACATCAAGCACCGCAAGGCCGCCGTCGACAAGAAGCGCGGCAAGATCTGGAGCAAGATCTCCCGCGCCCTCATGGCCGCCACCAAGGGAGGCGGCCCCGACCCCGCCACCAACCTCACCCTCCGCTACGCCATCGACGAGGCCAAGGCCGCCAACATGCCCAAGGACACCATCCAGCGGGCCATCGATAAAGCGAGCGGAGCCGCCGGCACCGCCGACTTCGAGGAAGTCACCTACGAGGGCTACGGCCCCTCCGGAGCCGCCGTCCTCGTCGAGGCCCTCACCGACAACCGCAACCGCACCTCCGGCGACATCAAGACGACTTTCAGCAAGTCCGGCAACAGCCTGGGCAACCCCGGCTCCGTCGCCTACATGTTCCAGACCAAGGGCCAGATTTACATCGAGGCCAGCAAGACCACCGAGGACAAGCTCATGGAGCTCGCCCTCGAAGCCGGCGCCGAGG
Organism: uncultured Phycisphaeraceae bacterium; assembly: GCA_964615815.1. Taxonomy (GTDB): domain Bacteria; phylum Planctomycetota; class Phycisphaerae; order Phycisphaerales; family UBA1924; genus DAIQNV01. The sequence continues at coordinate 8,210 of CAZTQV010000053.1, forward strand.
ATGTCCAGCCCCCCGAGGAAGGCACCCCCGCCGACGAGGCCTACTTCACCGTCCTCACCACCGCCGCCGACTTCCTGTCGGTGAAAGAAGCCCTCGAAGCCGCCGGCATCGAACTCGCCGAAGCCGAGGTCACCAAGATCCCCGACACCACCGTCGCCCTCCAGGGCGCCGACGCCGAAAAGCTCTTGAAGCTCGTGGACCTGCTCGAAGACAACGACGATGTCCAGAAGGTCCACCACAACGCCGAAATCCCCGACGAAATCCTCGCCGCCTTCGGCTAACCCGGTCCGCGTTTGAGATCCTCCCCCGTTCCCAACGGGGGAGGTGCCCGCGAAGCGGGCGGAGGGGGTTCCCGGAGCTTCTATCAACTACCTCAGCACAAATGGAGCCCCGAGCGTAAGCGAGCGGGCTGACCGTCCCTTGTGCTCCCAACCGCGCGCACCCCGCATGAGTGACACCGAACCCCACCAACGAACCGCCGACTACATCGTCGGCTTCTCCGCGTTCACCGGCGCCCTTCTATCCCGTCTCTCCCGCGGCCTGCCACCCTTCGACTCCGCCGACCCAAACGACTGGGAAGCCGAGTTCCGGTCGTGGTTCGCCAACCCGGACACACCAGATCAATGGTGCGTCATCCCCCCCGAGTTTGAACCGCCGCTCCACCACCTCGTCTGCAAACTGCACGCCGCCATCAGAACCACACCCGCCGAAACAGCCTTCTGGGAAAGCGTCGCCCTCTGGATCCCCGGCTCGCTCCCCACCGATGTCTTCAACGACCTCCTCGCTCGCAACATCGCGATCGACGCCGTCGGCCACCGCGATGAACCCGACGCCCACCTCTGGCGCCTCGCCGACCGCGTCGAAGAAGCGCTGCTCACCCTCGCCAAACGCCGCTACGCCTCACCCGACTGCACCGACGATCAACTCGAAGAGGTCTTGTTCAACTTCCCGGACTCAACCTGGATGCTCTCATCGCTGGCAGCGTTTGAGGGTTCGTCCGCCCGTAAAGTCGAACTCGTCGCAACCTACGCCGCCCGATCCAACCACTTCGACCAGATCCGCCGCAACGCCTGCGAACCTGTCCGACAAGCGATCGACGCGATCAAGCCACCCGCGTAACAACCCCCACCCGGTGCCCCGAACCGCCCGAAGGGCGCTTCGGGCCGCTTAACCCCCATCGCCCGCACAAACACGGACGCCGAGCCTGAGAAGACGCAGAGCGTCTTCGAAGACTCGGGTTGACCGGGCGCTATCACCCACCACCACCATCCGCTACCTTCGCCCCATGCCCCGCCTCGCACCCCTCCCCACCTACCGCCTCACCCTCCACCGCCACTGGTCGAATACCCGCTCCCCCCGCGCCTGCTGGATCCTCCTCAACCCCTCCACCGCAGAACGACACCCAACAGGCAAAAACGACCCCACCATCCGCCGCTGCATCAACCTCGCCGCCCACCATGGCTTCGCCTCCATGATCCTCGTCAACCTCTTCGCCGCCCGGGCCACCCACCCCGCCGACCTCAAACGCTTCGCCGACCCCATCGGCCCCGACGGCGCCCGCGCCAACAACGCCGCCATCCGCCGAGCCGCCCGCTCCGCCGACCGCGTCATCCTCGGCTGGGGCAACCACGGCTCCTACATGGCAAGAGCCGACGCCGTCCGCGCCCTCCTCGCCAAGGCCAACATCGACTGCTGGTGCCTCGGCACCACCCAGACCGGCGAACCCAAGCACCCCCTCTACCTCCCCCGAGATGCCCCCCTCATCCCCTACCCGCTCACGCCAGCCCCGGCCCCCACCCCGGCCCCCACCCCAGCGTGAGCATCCGCTCAGACCCCCGCGCTACAAACCCATCATGGAACACCACGACCAGCCCCCGTGGCGCATCCCACTCGTCCGCACCGCCGTCGTCATCACCGCCTTCGGCTGCCTCGCCATCGTGATCGCCCACATCAGCGCCATCCTCATGGCCGAGGACCACGACCTCCTCGCCGACACCGTCAGCGCCCTCGCCATCGGCAACGACGCCTGGGTCCAGGACGCCGGACTCAACGCAGCCGCCGGCGGCATCGCCGCGCTCGCCACCGCCATCCTCGCCAGCGGCGTCCGCCGCAAGATCACCGTCGCCGGCGTCATCGCACTCTTCGTCACCGCCCTCTCCATGGTCATCATCGCCGAGTACCACGAATACATGGGCTACGGCGACTCCGGCGACCCCTCCATCCACGACACCATGGTCGGCATCATGTTCATCGCCTTCTCCGCCGCGATGCTCCTCCTCGCCCCCCGCCTCGGCGACCACCGCAAGCTCTACCGCACCATCAGCCTCACCGCCGGCATCGTCCTCGCCATCGGCGGCCTGCTCTTCCAGTTCGTCATCCCCGACTCCCTCCTCGGCATCACCGAACGCATCCTCGCCACCGACATGATCGGCTGGACCGCCCTCGGCGCCTACCTCTGGTGGCGACGCCCGGCCCCTACCGTCGGTCACAGCACAAGCTGACCCGGCCACCGCTCGAGCACCACCCCCGCCGCCCCAGCCACATCGTGCAGCCCGTGCGGATCAAACACCGGGTGCGCCACACGCCCCCCCACCGCCAGCGCCGCCGCGTACCCCTCCAAGTCCAGCTTCCCCTCCCGCTCCCCCGGCACACACGCCCCCCGCGCCGACAGATCCATCACCCGCGCCGAAGCCAGCCGCCCCCCCAGCGCCCCCGCCGCCCCCACAGGGTCCCCCCCCGACAACAACACCGCCGCCGGATTCAACCCAACACGAACCCCGCTCTCCCCACCCTCACCAACGCTCTCGCCCGCGGGCCCCTCTCCTAATGGCCAAGCATGATCCGCCAAAACCGCCCCCTGCCCCAGCGCCGCCGCCTCCAGCGCACCCCGCACCCCATCCCCAAGCTCCCGCGGCAGCTCCACACACACCACCGCCGTCGACCCATCCACCAGCCCCGCCAGCTCCGCCGCCAGCTCCAGCGCCCCCACCACCGCCCCCACCGCCCGGTCCGCGTGCTTCGCCTCCAAGAAGTGATGCCCCGGGATCCAAAGGTCCAGCCCCGACAGCGCCAACTCCGCCCGCCGCAAAGTCGCCGCCAGATCACGCCGCGCCGACCGATCCAGCTCCCGCGCCCGCACCCCCGGCGCCGCCGCATCCAGCTGCACCGCCCGATACCCGATCGACCCCACCCACTCGATCGCCCGCTTCGGCCCCTTCGCCCAAGGCCCCTCGTCCCCACGCGCATGGAAACCCGCAATGGAAAGGCTCAAACTCATCGCCCAAGTCTACGGACCCACAATCACCTAGCATCGCGCATGCACCAGCCTCCACCACTGGCCAGACGCATCCTCGAAACCATCCACCTCTCCGCACTCGGCGTCTGGCTCGGCTCCATCATCGCCACCGGCGTCTTCGCCGCCGTCGTGTTCGGCGCCGTCCGCGAGCTCGACCCCACCCTCCCCGCCTTCGCCGCCTACCAAGGCTCCCACGCCGACCTCCTCGCCGGCTTCGTCCAAAATCAGGTCTTCGCTGCCGTCGACATCGCCCAGTTTGCCTGCGCCTTCCTCGCCCTCGCCAGCATGATCGGCCTCATCACCATCGGCAAGCTCCCCCTCAACCGCTGGTCCACCGGCCTCCGCATGCTGGGCCTGGGCCTCGCGATGGGCCTCGTGAGCTTCTACCTCCTCGTCCTCATGCCGAGAATGGCCGAAAATGTCCGCGCCTACTGGTCCGCCGCCGAGCAGGGCCAAACAGAACAAGCCGCCACCTCCAAGGCCGCCTTCGACGCCGACCACCCCACCGCCTCGAACACCCTGAAGGGCGTCGCCGCCTCCGTCGCCCTCGCCCTCCTCGCCGGTGCCTTCAGCGCCTCCTCAGGAGGCATCGCGACCAAGGAGGAAGAAACGCGCGCCGCGAAGAAGAACAACACGACAGCACAACCCGAAGAACCAGCCCTCCTCAAGAGCCGCCGAGCATGACCAAGCCCGTCCTCACCCCCGACAACCCAAGAGGCCTCCGCGACATCCCCTTCCCCCTCCCCCAGGTCACGCCCGCCGAGAAGAGCCGCGCCCGCCGCCTCGCCAAAGACCTCGCCGAGCACTACCCCGACGCCGTCTGCGAGCTCGACTTCACCAGCCCCCACGAACTCCTCGTAGCCACCATCCTCAGCGCCCAGGCCACCGACGCCGGCGTCAACAAGGCCACCCCCGCACTCTTCAAGGCCTTCCCCACCCCCGCCGACTACGCCAACTCAACCCCCGCCAAAATCGAGCCCTACATCAAGTCCATCGGCCTCTTCCGAAACAAGGCCAAGGCCATCCACGCCGCCATGACCACCCTCGTCGAAGAGTTCGACGGCGAAGTCCCACAAACCATCGAAGAACTCCTCACCCTAAGAGGCGTCGCCCGCAAAACCGCCAATGTCGTCCTGGGCAACTGCTTCAACATCAACGACGGCTTCGTCGTCGACACCCACATCCAGCGCCTCGCGACGAGATTCGCATTAGTCGAAGAAGGCGCCACCGTCGCCATGATCGAACGCCGCCTCATGGCCCTCTTCCCAAGAGACCAATGGTGCGACCTCAGCCACCAAATCATCTGGCACGGCCGCCGAGCCTGCCCCGCCCGAGGCGGCAAGTGCAAAGACCACCCCATCTGCACCCGCTACGGCACAAACTGCGAAAAACGCCACTAGCCGGTGCCACGATCCGTGCAGCGGATAGTGCAAATCTCCTCCCCCGTCGCCGACGGGGGAGGTGGCCCGAAGGGCCGGAGGGGGTAAA
>CAZTQV010000054.1:0-11984 GCA_964615815.1 uncultured Phycisphaeraceae bacterium
GGCTCGCCCATCAGGTTGAAGACCCGCCCGAGCACCTTCTCGCCCACCGGGACGGACACGGAAGCGCCGGTGTCGATCACGGGCATCCCGCGGCGGAGGCCGTCGGTGGAGCCCAGGGCCACGGCGCGGACGCGCCCGCCGCCGAGGTGCTGCTGCACCTCTCCGGTCAGGTGGATCGGCCCCGCGGTGGTCTCTTCCGAAACCGTGATCGCGTTGTAGATCTCCGGGAGCTTGTCCTCGGGGAACTGGGCGTCGAATGTCGAGCCGATGACCTGCGTGATCGTCCCTTGAGCCATGCGGGTGTCCTCTCCTGAAGGTGGGCCGCAAGCATAGGAGGCGAGGGTTCGCCGGGCCACGATCGGGGCCGGCCGACCGACCGGGGATCGGCCCCGTCCTTGGCCCGGGCAGGCGGGCCGCTCCCTCGCCCGCGGATGGCACCCACCCGGCTCCGGGCTCGGGGGGCGACTGCCTTGGCTGGATCGGGCGATGCGAAATCGCGGTCAGGACACCGCCTGAATCGGGGACTCGTCGCTCCCCTGCTTCCAGCTTCACAGCCGTCTGCTGTGCTAGGGGAGATTCCCCAGTCAGCCACCTGAGGATCACGCCGAAATGCGTCGAAATCCCCCGGCGCGGCGTGTCTCGCCGCTCCCAAACGGAGTCCTAGACATGCGAATCAGCCGGTTCCTGACCCCCGCCGCGGCGCTGCTCGCCGTCGTCCCCGCAACCGCCCTCGCCCAGGAGGACCCCAGCCTCGACCCCGCCTCGAAGCTGTCGTTCTCGGCCGACATCGCCTTCACGAACAGCTACTACTGGCGCGGCATCCTCCAGCAGGATGACACCTTCATCGTGCAGCCCGGGTTCGCGCTCGACGCGGCCCTGTACGAGGGCGACAAGGGCACGCTCACCCTGACCCTCGGCAACTGGAACAGCTTCGGCGAGAGCCCCGCCGGCTCGGGTGACGGGATCGTCGGCAACTGGTACGAGTCGGACTTCTACGCCTGCCTGACGGCGGAGATCGACCGGTGGTCGTTCGCCGCGAGCTACATCGTCTACACCTCGCCGAACGACTCGTTCACGAATGTGGACGAGATCAACCTCGAGATCAGCTTCGACGACTCGGAGCTGTTCGAGGGCATCCCCGCCCTGAACCCCTACGCCAATATCGCGATCGAGCTCGACGGCGCCGCCGACGGGATGAACGAGGGCGTGCTGCTCCAGCTCGGGATCGCCCCGGGCCACACCTTCGAGGAGACCGCCCTCGGGCCGATCGAGCTGTCGATTCCCGTCTCCGTCGGCATCAGCCTGTCGGACTACTACGAGGATGCCAACGGCGACGACGACGCCTTCGGGTATGTCGACATCGGCGCCGACGCCGGATTCGAGCTGCCGAGCCCCGACGGCTACGGCGTCTGGAGCCTGACCGCGGGCGTCCATGTCCTCCTGCTCGGCGACAACCTCGAGCAGATCAACGGCGGCACGAGCACCGAGGTCATCGGCTCGGTCGCCCTGTCCATCGCGTTCTGAGATTCGTTCCAACGCCGGCGAGAGCCGGACTCTGACACCGGGACACTGACATCATGGCGGACAGAAACACCATCCCCTTCCGTTCACGCCTCTCGACGAGGCTCGTCGCCTTCGGGCTCGGGTGCTCGCTCGCGTGCGTCGTCGCGATCAGCATCATGAGCGTCATCAGCTCACGCGCCACGCTGCTCGACCGCGGTCAGCAGACGCTCAAGGGCGTCGCCGAGGCACGGGCGGAGCGCGTCTCCGACTACTTCGGGACCATCCGCTCGCAGATAGCGACCTTCAGCCAGGACCCGGTGGTGGTGGACGCCCTCGCCGTCCTGCACCCCGCCTTCCACGAGCTCGAGCGGGAGCTCGCCGGCACCGAGACGGCCGCCCGCGAGGCCGTCGCCGGCTACTACCGCGCCGAGTTCGCCCCGCGGCTCCGCGAAGCGGGCGTCGAGTTCAGCTCACCCGAGGCGTTCGTCCCCGCGTCCGTCCCCGCGAGGCTCGCGCAGGGCATGTACATCGCGAACAACCCCAACGCCGTGGGCGAGAAGCTCAAGCTCAACCGGGCGAACGAGAACACCGCCTACAACACCGCCCACGCGCAGGTCCACCCGGTCATCCGCCGCTTCCTCGAGGAATTCGGCTTCTACGACATCTTCCTGATCGACGACGACGGCAACATCGTCTACTCCGTCTTCAAGGAGACCGACTACGCCACGAACATGCTGAACGGCCCGTACAAGGACTCCGGCCTCGCCGACGCCTTCCGCGGCGCCATCCGCATCGCCACACCGGGCGAGAGCGTCCTGATCGACTTCGCCGCGTACACCCCCAGCTACGGCGCCCCCGCGTCCTTCATCGCCGCCCCGGTCTTCGACCGCGGCGAGCGCATCGGCGTCGTGGCGTTCCAGATGCCCGTCGACCGCATCAACGCCGTCCTCGCGTCGAGCACCGGCCTCGGGGAGACCGGCTACGCCTACCTCGCCGCGGACGACGGCCTGCTCCGCACCGACACCGACGAGCTCGAGGGCAACTCCATCCTCTCCGGCCGGGCCCCCGACGAGGTCACCACGGCCGTTGCCTCCCGCGAGGAAGTCATCTCGCTCCTCCCCGGTCTGAACGGTGAGAAGACCGCCCAGGCCACCGTCCCGCTCTCGATCCCGGGCGTCAAGTGGTCGCTTGTCGCGCAGATGCCGCTCACCGAGCTCCTCGCCCCCGCCGTCGCGCTGCAGAACAAGATCATCGCCATCGGCGGTGTCGTCTCCATCTTCGCGGCGGGCTTGGCGCTGGTCTTCGCCCGCACGATCACCCGCCCGCTCATGATGATTCTGGCTCACTTCGACAAGCTCGCCAAGCGCGACTTCTCCTGCCGCATCGGCATGAAGCGCAACGACGAGATCGGCAAGCTGGCCAACACCACCGACGCCATGACCGGCGCGATCGCCGAGGTCCTGAACGCCGTCAACAACGCCGCCATCGAGGTCTCCGGCGCCGCCACGGAAATCGCCGCCTCCAGCGAGGAGCTGGCCCAGGGCATGGAGAACCAACTCGCCCAGACCTCCCAGTCCGCCGCCGCCGTCGAGGAGCTCTCCGCCTCCGCCGGCACCATCACCGACCGCGCCGACAGCGCCGCCGAGCAGGCCCGCAACTCCCGCACCGACGCGACCCAGGGCGGCCAGGTCGTCACCCAGACGGCCGACGAGATCACCGCCATCGCCAACGAGGTCCGCGATTCCGCCAGCGCCATCCGAGCCCTGGGAGACTCCGTCGAGCAGATCGGCGGCGTCATCGCCGTCATCAACGACATCGCCGAGCAGACCAACCTCCTCGCCCTCAACGCCGCCATCGAGGCCGCGCGGGCCGGCGAGCACGGCCGAGGCTTCGCCGTCGTCGCCGACGAAGTCCGAAAGCTCGCCGAGCGGACCACCCAGGCCACCGACGAGGTCGCCCGATCCATCACCAGGATCCAGGACGACACCCGCACCGGCGTCGGCCGCATCGAGGACTCCGTCGGCCGCGTCGACAAGGGCGTCGAGCTCGCCAATCAGGCCGGCGACTCGCTCAGCCAGATCGTCAACGCCGCCGCACGCCTCGAAGAGCTCGTCCTCTCGATCTCCGACGCCTCCCGCGAGCAGGCCTCGGTGTCGAGCGACATCGCCCGAAGCGTCGAGACCATCTCGGCCGTCTCCAGCGAATCCACCCAGGCCGCCAAGCAGGCCGCCGAGGCCGCCAGCAGCCTCTCCCGCGAGGCCGAACGCCTCCGGTCGCTGACCAGCAGCTTCAAGGTCGCTGCCTGAGCACCATCACCACGACCGCGCCGCGTCCGACAGGACCGGCGCCGGTCTTCGCCCCCATCAGCCCAGCGAACCCAATTCAAGGTCCGGCAGATCGTCGAGCTCCTCGGAGTTCGAGAATGCCACCGTCACCGGCAGGTCCATCGACACGCCACCCGCCCCGATCTTCGCCGTGATCTGCTCCACGGCCTCCCGCACATTCGCCCGCCGAGCGAACGCCACCACCGCCACATCCAGCCGCGTTGCCGTCGGCTCCCCGATCAGCCGCCGGATCCGCTGGCTCTGCTCGAACACCCCCACCGGCACCAGGTCCTTGCCCGTCAACGCCCGGTGCCGATGGCTGATCTCCTGCATCAGCCCGTGCACCAGGTACGCGTCATCCACCAGACCCGCCAGCCCCAGCTTGTCCGGGATGAAGTCCAGCTCCTCGCCCACATACGCCAGCGCCGTCTCGAAGATCGGCGTCATCTGCGCACGCACACCCGCCGTCTCCGCCGCGGCGATCGCGCGCTCGACCATGTCCGGCGTCGTCTCGACATACAGCCTGATCGCCCCCACCACCGCGTCCGCTCGTGACTGACGAGCCGCCTCGTCCAGGTCCGGCCGCTGCTCCGCCAACGCGTTCAGCACCAGCCGGCCGAGCGTCGCTGTCTTCTTCTCGTGCTCGATCGCCGCGGCCACCGCCGCCCGCATGCTCGAAGTATCGGCCACAACGCACCTCCCTCCCCGGGCTCACCAGCCCCCCGGGGCAGCCCCCAGCATATCGAGCCGCCGCCCCACCCTCCCGGGCGATCTCAGGCCGAGGCCCGGTCCCCTGCCGCCCCGTCCACGAGCTGGATCGCCCGCCACTTCCCCCCCAGGAACCGAGCCACCAGCGCCGTCCCCAGGCAGATGATGAACAACGCCGCACCGATCCAGGGCCCGATCGACCCCAGCCCCGGCGCCAGCCACACCATCAGGTGCCCCACCCCCACGATGCACGACCAGCTCAGGACGATCGTCGCCACCCCGGGCCACACCGTGTCCCCCGCCCCCCGCAGCGCCCCCGACATCACGATCGCCGCCGCGTCGAAGAGCTGGAACACCGCCGCCGCAATCATGATCGCCGCCCCGATCTCCACCAGCCGCGCCGCCTCCGCCGGGGGCGTCGAGGGCTCCACGAACAACCCCACCAACTGCCCGCGGAACAAGAGGAACGCCACCGCGCAGGTCCCCATGTACCCGAGCGCCAGCTTCGCCGCCAGCCAGGTCCGGCTCGCCGCCAGGTCGGGCCGCCCCTGACCCATGCACTTGCCCACGATCGCCGTGATCGCGATCGAGATCCCCACCGCCGGCATGAACGACAGGTGCATGTACCGAAGCGCAATCCACCCCGCCGTGTTGTGCAGGACAGGGTCGTCCCCCGACGCCGCCCCCGCCTTCGGCACCAGGACCGCCATCAGGTAGGTCCAGCACGCCATCTCGTTGAAGAACATGAGCGACCCGGGCCACCCGATCCGCGCGATGTCCTTCACCTTCGCCAGGTCCGGCTTCCACGCCAGCCGCGTCCCGTACTTCGCCGCGTACGCCGGCCCCAAAAACACCGCCAGCGGGATGCAGAACTCGACGAACGCCCCGATCACGCTCCCCAGAGCCGCCCCCGCCACCCCCATCGCCGGCAGGCCCAAGTGCCCGAAGATCAGGACATAGTTCGCCCCGATGTTCACGAGGTTCGCCGTCAGCGCCGACACCATCACCACCGCCGGCTTGTGCATCCCGAAGAAGTAGTGCCCGATCCCCCGGCTCGTGACAACAAACAGCCCGCCCATGAGCATGATCTGGGCGTAGCTCGTCTCAAGCCGTAAGAGCTCCTCACCATGCCCCGCCAGCCCGAAGAGCAGCGGCGCCGCGATCGCCACCGGCACCAATATCGCCACCCACATCGCCACCGAGATCCACAGCGCGTTCCACGCGTACGCCGCCCCCTCCCGCGGCCGCCCGGCGCCGAGGTTCTGCGACACATAGGTGTTCACCACCGTCGTCAGCCCGATCACCAGGCTCATCAGGAGCCACGCGACCATCCCCCCGTTGCCCTGCGCCGAGACATACACCGGCTCCGGCCCGATCGACTTCACCATCAGCGCGTCGATGAACTGCATGATGGTGTAGCTCGTCATCGTCACGACCGTGGGGGCCGCGATGACAAGCATCTCGCGAAGCGGGTGCGCCTCGATCTCCGCGATCGTCGGCTCGTGCCCCCCGCCCGGCGACGACACGATCCCCTCCTCCGACCCCGGCCCGCAGAACGAGTCCGGATCGTGGCCCCCCGGCTGGCCCTCCCTGGGCTCGACCGGTTCACTCGGGATGGTTGTGGTCGTCGTCATACGCGCGTCCGCGATTGTTGCCGCCCGCCGCCGCCGGGAGCCCCATCGCACCATCAATTCCTGAACAAGAACACAAGAATCCCGCCCCACCCAATCCACCGTGACGCCCCCACCACCCCGCCCCGTCACCATCCACGCACCCCACGGTGCCCCGAACCGCCGCCCAGCGGCGCTTCGGGCAAACCACGCTAGGCGTCCGCTGCCCACGGCCTCCTCTCCCCCACGGGGAGAGGATGTCGCGAAGCGACAGGAGAGGGGCTACCCAAGCGCAGCGCCTCCAACCCTCCCAGCCTCATCTCTCCCCACCGTCCAAAATCACAGCCAATCTCGCGACACACCCCTCAGTGCCCCAGCCCCCTTTACCCCTCTGCCCCTTTGCCCCTCTGCCCCTTCTACTTGGCCCTTTGCTCCGCCGCCCCCCGCGGCACCAGCATCTTCACCGCCCCATCCACCGCCGCGATCATGCTGCTCGCGTCCGCCTTTCCCTTCCCCGCGATATCAAACGCCGTCCCGTGGTCCGGGCTCGTCCGCACCGTCGGCAGCCCCACCGTGATGTTGATGCTCTCGTCCCGCGCCAAAAGCTTCACCGGGATCAGCCCCTGGTCGTGGTACATCGCGACGACGAGATCGAATTCCCCCGCCACCGCCCGGTTGAACACCGTGTCCCCCGGGAACGGCCCGCGCACATCGAGCCCCGTCTCCACCGCCAGATTGATCGCCGGCTCGATCAGCCGCGTCTCCTCATCGCCGAGCAAGCCCCCCTCCCCCGCGTGCGGATTCAGCCCGCACACCGCGATCCGAGGCTTCGCCACCCCAAGCCGCTGCAGCCCCTTCGCCCCGAGATCGATCGCCGTGTGCACCGACCCGATCGTCAGCACATGCCGCACATCCATGAGCGGCACATGGATCGTCGCGAGCGCCACGCACAGCTTCGGCCCGCTGAAGAGCATCGCGTACCGCTTCACGCGAAATCGCTCCGCAAAGAGCTCCGTGTGCCCCGGATGCCGCGTCTTCCCCGCCGCGTGCCACGCCGCCTTGCTGATCGGCGCCGTCACCACACCATCGACGCGCAAGGGGTCCCCTTCCGCCCGCTGCGCGAGCGCAATCGCGTCCTCCACCCACCGATGGCTCAGCTCCCCCCCCAGCCTGTTCGGCCGACGCTCAAACACCGGCTCGATCCCCCGCGCGTGCAACGCCGGGTCCGAATCGATCAGCACCACCCCGTGATGCCCCGCGATCTCCGCCAGCGTCGGGTCATCCGCCGATGACCGAGCCACCCGAACCCACCCCGGCTCCACCCCAACCCGCTCCGCCGCCGCGTGCAGCGCCGCCGACGACCCCAGCACCACAAACCGCGCCCCCGGCCACCGCTTCCGCCGCTCCGCCAGCGCCCGCACCACAATCTCGGGCCCGATCCCCCCGGGATCGCCCATGGTCACAGCGATCGTCGGTGTCTCCGTGTACCCGGGTTCAGGTTCTGCGCCTCGCGCCATACACAACCCTAGGGGCCGCCCCTCACCCGCACAGAACGCCCACGCCCCGAACCTGTCCCCCGCTTCACCCGACGCTCACCGCCAGTTCACGCCGCCCGACCATGCTCCTCTACTCGCCAACACCCGCCCCGAAAGGCCCCGCCGCGTGTCCACCCGTTCCCTCCAAGCCCAGTGCCTTCACTTCCTGAGCGACATGGAGTCCGTCGAGCAGCAGGCCCTCGCCCAGCTCGTCGACGCACCCGCCGCCGCCGGCGACCGCCGCCTCGCCGACCTGCTCGCCGAGCACCACGAAGAAACACGCCTCCAGGCAGAACTCGTCCGCGCCCGCCTCGAAGCCGCCGGACAGTCCCCCTCCGGCTTCAAGGACGCCATCATGAAGCTCGGCGGCAAGAGCTTCCTCGCCTTCGCCAAGTCCCAGCCCGAAACGCCCGGCCGCCTCGCCGTGCACGCCTACGCCTACGAAGCCATGGAGTGGGCCGGCTACCAGCTCCTGAGCGCCTTCGCCCAGTACGCCGGCGACCATGCCACCGACGAGGTCGCCCGCACCATCGCCCCGCAGGAGCGGATCATGATGGATCGCCTCGAGGGCACCTTCGACGGCGCCGAGCACGCCTCCCACCCAAACGGCCCGCCCGACAAGCAGGACCTCCGAAAGCACATCGCCGAGGCCCACGCCCTCGAGTCCCAGAGCGCCGAGCTCATGAAGAAGGCCGCCGACCTCGCCGGCGACGACCGCCTCGCCGGCATGTACCGAGCCCACCTCGAAGAAACCCGCGGCCACGCCGCCAGCCTCGAGAAACGCCTCACCGAGCTCGGCGGCTCCACTTCCACCCTCAAAGACGCCGCACTCGCCCTCGGCGCCATCGAGTGGGGCCTCTTCTTCCAGACCCAGACCGACCGCGCCGCCAAGGTCGCCGCCTTCGCCTACGCCTGCGAACACCTCGAAATAGGCGCCTACGAGATGCTCCGCCGCGCCGCCATCCACGCCGGCGACGCCGACACCGCCAACCTCGCCGAGGCCATCCTCGAACAGGAACGCGCCATGACCGACCGCATCGCGGACGGTTTCGACGCCGCCGCCCGCGCCGCACTCCACGCCGTCACCGGCTCCATCCCCGCAACCAGAATCGAGCTCTCCGCCTGATGTCACTCCTCTCCACCGCAACCCGTCTCGCCCTCGGCGCCGCCGCCCTCGCCCTCGCCGCCAAGGCCGCACGCGAAACCCGCGCCGTCACCTTCAACCGCAAAACCGCCCTCATCACCGGCGGCTCCCGCGGCCTCGGCCTCACCCTCGCCCAGAAACTCCTCCAGGAAGGCGCCCGCGTCGCCATCCTGGCCCGCGACGAAGCCGAACTCCGCCGCGCCGCCGACCACCTCCACCCCTACCTCACCGACGACACCCACCTCCACACCATCGCCTGCGACCTCCGCGACGCCGACCAGACACTCGACGCCTGCGCCGAAGCCGCCCGCGTCCTCGGCCCCATCGACCTCCTCATCAACAACGCCGGCATCATCCAGGTCGGCCCCCTCGACTCCATCACCGAGGCCGACTTCCAAGACGCCCTCGACACCCACCTCTGGGCACCCCTCCGCACCATCCAGGCCACGCTCCCCCACATGCGCGCCCGCCGCTCCGGCCGCATCGTCAACATCGCCTCCATCGGTGCCGTCGTCAGCCCCCCACACCTCATCCCCTACTCCACCAGCAAATACGCCCTCCGCGGAATGTCCGAAGGCCTCCGCCACGAACTCGCCGGCTCCGGCGTCTCCGTCACCACTGTCTGCCCGGGCCTCCTCCGCACCGGCAGCACCGCCCAGGCCCGCTTCAAGGGCCAGCACCGCGAAGAGCACGCCTGGTTCACCGTCGCCGACTCCCTCCCCTTCCTCTCCACCTCCGCCAACAAAGCCGCCGACGCCATCCTCGACGCCGCCCGACACGGCGACCCCAACCTCACCATCGGCGTCCCCGCCAAGCTCGCCGCCGCCGCCCAGGGCATCGCCCCCGGCCTCGTCACCAAGGCCATGGAAATGACCGCACAGCGTCTCCCCGCCAATGGCGGCATCTTCATCGAAAGCCGCCCCGGCTACCAGAGCACCTCGCGCATCGCCCCCTCGGTCCTCACCAAGCTCGATACCAGGGCCGCCAAGAAGCTCAACGAACTGCCCCAGGCCTGATCAAGCCCGGAAAACTGCCCCCAGCTTCTTCCCAAGCAACAAGCTCGCCCCCACCAGCGTCACCGTCAGCAACCCCATACCCCACACACCCATCGCGCTCGCGATGTACGGCCCATCCCCCAGCCGCTCGCTCAGCGCAAAGATCATCTTCGTGATCGGATAGTGCACCTCACGCTGCGCCAAGAGCAGCGAGTCCGACACCTCCAGCATGCTGAACGCGAACACCAGGAGCGACCCCGCGATGATGTTCGCCAAAATCAACGGCACCACCACCGTCCGCACCGCACGCACCCGCGACGCCCCGAGGTTGATCGCCGCCTCCTCAAGATCGCCCGAGGTCTGCTCCAGCCCCGCCACGCTCGACCGCACGATGTACGGCAGCCGCCGCACCGCGTACGCGATGATCAACAGCGGGAACGGGTTCGGGTCCTGCCCCACCACCTCGAACACCCGATCAAACGGCGGCGTCAGACTCAGCGCCACAAAGCCAAACGCCATCACCAGCCCCGGCACCGCCAGGGGAAGCATGCACAACGCATCCAGCACCGAGCGCCCCCGCACCGTCGTCCGCGCGATCAGGTACGCCGCCGCCAGCCCGATCATCACATTCAGCACCACCGCCGCCAGCGACAGCGACAGCGAGTTCCGGATCGCGTTGAAACTGTCTGGCGCACTGAGCGCCCGCTGAAAGTGCTCGCCCGTGAACGCCTCCGGCAGCACCGTCGCGTACCACGACCCCGGCACCGCCACGCTCGTCAGCACCACCCCGATATGCGGCACCACCGCCAGGAACGACACCGCCGCAAACCCCGCCGTCGCCGCCCACCCAGCGAACCCCTTGAGCGGCGCCTCGCTCGCCGCCCGCGACGCCCGCGTGCTCATCGCGTACCCACGCCCGCCAAACAGCAGCTTGCCCACCACATACACCGCGATCGACACCGCCAGCAGCACCACCGTGAGCGCATAAGGCCGCGCCGACCCCTCGATCTCCTTCAGCCCGTAGAAGATCTGCACCGGCGTCACCGCGTAGTAGTCAAAGATCAGCGGCGTCCCCAGCTCCGTGAACGACCAGATCAGAACGATCGTCCCGCCCGCGAAGAGCCCGGGCCGGATCAAGGGCAGCGTCACCGTAAAGAACCGCCGCAGCCGCCCCGCCCCCAGGTTCTCCGCGCTCTCGCTCAGCGCCGGGTCCAGGTTCGCCAGCGCCGCCACCGCGTTCAGATAGATGATCGGGTACAGGTGCAGCGCCTCAACGATCACCACCCCCCAGAACCGCCCCTGCCCCAGCACATCAAAGTCCGTGCCGAACAAGGTGTTGAGCGTCCCCTCGCGCCCCATCAACGCCTTCATCCCGATCGCACCCACAAACGGCGGCAAAATCAACGGCACAAGGATCGCCGCATTCAGCAACTTCTTGCCGGGAAACGAGTGCCGGGCCGACAACACCGCCAGCGGCACCGCCAGGATCGCCGACAGGATCGTGGTCGCCACCGCGATCTTCCCCGCGTTTAGCAAACCCTCCGCCGTCGTCGGGTCCTCGAACACCAGCCGCAGATGCTCCAGCGTGAACCCCGACAGGGTCGCCGGGTCCTCCGCAAACCCCCCGCGCACCGTCAGCCAGATCGGGTACAGCAAAAACACCCCAAGCACGCCCAAGAGCAGGGCGAGCAAAGCATGCTCCGACAGAATCCGCGCCATCCGTGCAGACATAGGCCCCGAGTCTAGAGCCTTAACCACCCCAGTGGGACGGGCTCCCAGCCCGTCCCCCGAACCGCCCCCCCGGTGCCCCGAACCGCCGCGCAGCGGCGCTTCGGGCCGATCAACCCCACCCTCCCCACCACGGCTTTGGCCCTTTGGCCATTCCTCATTTGGCCCTTTGTTCAGCCCGGTGCCACTGACCCGGCTCTGCGGGTCACTGCCGATCCACCAACCAACCCACGGTGCCACTATGCGACGCCCCGCGTCGCGTAGTGCAACTCCCCTGGTGCCCCGAACCGCCGCGAAGCGGCGCTTCGGGGCGCCCACACACGCGGCCCCGACCCCCCCCCCCCCCCCCCCCCCCCCCCCCCCCAAAACCCCCCCCCGGGGGGGTTTGGGGGAGCCCCCAGGGAGGGGGGGCCCCACCCCCCCGGCGCCCCCCCCCG
>CAZTQV010000054.1:11994-12754 GCA_964615815.1 uncultured Phycisphaeraceae bacterium
ATGTCGCGAAGCGACAGGAGAGGGGCTACACAAGCGCAGCGCCTCCCCCCCCTTCAAGCCTCCTCGCTCACCAACGCCCAACTCCACACCGACGCCCGCCACAACAACGAGGCACCCCGAGCGACCAATGAGTATCAAACCAAGTCCCCCCACCCCACCACCCCACCACTTTGCCACTCCGCCACTCCGCCACTTCTCCTACTCCACCCGCACCAAAACCACCCCCACCTCCCGCCACCCCATCACAACTCTCCCCTCCCCCTGAGCCCACCTCAAAACCCCCTCCGCCGTCACCCCCGCATCGATATACCCACTCCCCCGAAGCCGCTCGATCTCCGGCAAACTCACCAGCACATGGGTGACACCCATCTCCCGCACCCGCTCCGTCCACCCCGCCCCCGGCTCCCCCGGCAACAGCCGCGCCTGATCCCACGCCGAAGCCCACACCACCCGCCGATCGTAATACGCCGGCGTCGCCTCCCCCACGAGCAAGACGACCGCATCCTCCGGCAGCTCGTTGTTCACAAACGCCGCCGGACTCACCGCCCCGAGCTCTGGCGAATAGGGCTTCCCCATCAACACCGAGGGCCCCGCCGCCAGCAACTCATTGGGCCGCCCCCCACGCTCCCCCGCAAACCGCACCAACAGCCACCCCGCCTGCACCGCCACCACACACCCCGCCACAACCCCACACCCGCCCACCCGCCCCCCCCCCCCCCCCCCCCCCCCGGGGGCCCCCCCCCCCCCCCCCCCCCCCCCC
>CAZTQV010000055.1:0-11962 GCA_964615815.1 uncultured Phycisphaeraceae bacterium
TCGCCCTCCGGTCCGCCCGGCTCGGCGCCAGCCACGAGCACTCGACCAAGCCCACGAAGTTCGCCCAGCCCCACATCGACGAGGTCATCATCGGCCACACCAACGAGCCCGAGTACAAGCGGCTGCAGTCCAACGAGATGATGGAGGCCTTCCGCGACCGCACCATCAAGATCGACATCCCCTACAACATCCGCCTCGACGACGAGATCAAGATCTACACCAAGGACTTCGGCCCGCAGCGGATCAAGGGCATGCACATCGCCCCGCACACCATCGAGGTCGCCGCGATGTGGGCCGTCCTCACCCGCCTGCAGGAGCCCAAGAAGTCCGGCCTCACCCTTCTCCAGAAGATGAAGCTCTACAACGGCAAGTCCATCCCCGGCTTCACCGAGGACTCCGTCAAGGAGCTCAAGGAAGAGGCCCCCCGCGAGGGCATGAACGGCATCAGCCCGAGGTATGTCCAGGACAAGATCTCCAACACCCTCGTCAGCCCCCAGGCCATCGAGGAGCGCACCGTCAACCCCTTCATGGTGCTCAACGAGCTGGAGCACGGGCTGAGCCATCACTCGCTCATCACCGACGAGGAGCTCAAGAAGCGCTACCGCGAGATGCTCAGCATCGTGAAGGAGGAGTACGAGGACATCATCAAGGCCGAGGTCCAGCGGGCCATCAGCGCCGACGAGGACGCCATCAAGCGCCTCTGCGCCAACTACATCGAGAATGTCCGCGCCTACACGCAGAAGGAGCGCGTCCAGAACAAGTACACCGGACGCGACGAGGAGCCCGACGAGCGGCTCATGCGGTCCATCGAGGAGAAGATCGACATCCCCGACAACCGCAAGGACGACTTCCGCCAGGAGATCATGAACTACATCGGCGCCCTCGCCCTCGACGGCAAGAAGTTCGAGTACAACACCAACGCCCGTTTGTACAAGGCCCTCGAGCTCAAGCTCTTCGAGGACAGCCGCGACACGATCAAGCTCAAGAACCTCGTCTCGAGCGTCGTCGACGACGAGACCCAGCAGAAGATCGATGTCGTCAAGCAACGCCTCATCAAGCAGTTCGGCTACAACGAGACGAGCGCGACCGATGTCCTGAACTATGTCGCGAGCATCTTCGCGAGGGGCGATACGAAGCGGGGGTAGACCTCAACCCGTCGATCTCATTCGTTCGTATCCTGCGGTATGCCACGCCCATGGGTGGACAGCCCGACCTTTGCGATTGACACGGGGATGTCGCCGTCGAAGCGGCTACAAGAGTTCCCGAACCGCCTCCGCATTGCTTCGGCCGCGTTGTCAGACGCCATGCAGGCGGACCGTGAGCTTGTGCCACCGCTGGTCGCCCGGGCGGCGTCCGCTCGCCTGCTCGGCAAGTACGACGCCGAGGCGAAGGCATGGGGCCGCCTCCTCGATCAGCCGTGGCCCGATGTCATTCTCGCCAACTGCGCTTACGACCTCATCGCGAACCTGTTTGCCTGCTCGGGCGTGCTCCTCGAAGGCGAGCACGGCCCGGTCCTCGCTCGGAACATGGACTGGTGGCCCGAGCGGGAACTCGCGCGTGCGAGCGTCATGCTGAGGTTCGAACATCATGGTGAGCCGCGGTTCTGGATCGCCGGGTGGCCCGGGTCAATCGGGGCCGTCAGCGGGATGTCCGCTCGCGGCTTCGCGCTGGCGCTGAACGCCGTGCTGTGCGATGAACGCCCCCCGCTCACGGGGCATCCGACGCTGATTTGGCTGCGGCATGTGCTCGAGCACGCCAAAGACTTCGACCACGCGCTCCGCCTGCTCAGCGGGAAGCCGCTGCTGGCCCCATGCCTGATCGCGCTCGTGGGTGTCCGCAACGACCAACGCGTCATCATCGAGCGGACGCCGCGGCGTTGTGAGCTGCGGTGGGCCGAGCCGGGACGGGCACTTGTCGTCACCAACGACTACCGCTCTCTTGATGACAGACGCGAATTCAGCGGCGAGCACATGCTCCAGGCGACCGCCTGCGGCCGATTCGACGCGTTGACGGCGTTCTTTGCCGACGGACCGCCAGAAGCGAGTTCGGACGAGGCGTTGCTCTTTGCGTTGACCGGGCCGCATGTGATGATGGAGATCACCGCACAGCAGATGATCTTCCGTCCGTCCGAGGGGACGGCGAGATTGACGGTGCCGCGCCGCTTGCTCGCCCCAGGCGCCAAGAACGCCTCCGCTCCCGACGACATCGGCTGATATGGCCCGGGGGAATTCGACCGGACGAGCTACCATCCACAATGCCGAAGCCTGCGCACCGCACCCTCCGCTTCCACTCCCTCGACGACCTCACTGCCGAGCTCGACCGCCTCGAAGCGGCTCACCACGCCACCGGCGTCACCGCCTCCGGCAACTACTCGCCGGGCCAGAACTTCCACCACCTCGCCCGCTGGATCCGCATCTACGAGACCCCGGAGAAGCTGCCCACGCCCCCGATCCACTTCCGCATCGTCGGGCGGTTCATGAAGGGCCGCATCCTGACGAAGGGCTTCCCCAAGGGCCTCCAGGGCCCCGACGGCAAGCCCCAGCCCGAGCCCGAGACCAGCTTCGACGCCGGCCTCGCCGAGCTGCGCGACGCCGTCGCCCTCCTCCGCGACCGCGACCTGAGCCACAAGAACCCCTTCTTCGGCCGCATGTCCCGCGAGGACTGCGTCCAGCTCCACCTCCGCCACGCCGAGCACCACCTGGGCTTCCTGCACGCGAGCAAGTGACCGGTGCCCCGAGCCGCCCACAGGCCGCTTCGGCCGCCACGCCACTCCGCTCCCTCGCCCCCTCGGGGAGAGGATGCCCCGAAGGGGCAGGAGAGGGGCTACACGAGCGCAGCGCCTCGGCATCCTCCTTGCCTCCTCTGTCTTCCCACCCCCGTCCGCCCCGCCCTCTACCATTCCCGATGCCTGGTTCAGCGACCGACACGAAACCCGAACTCCCCTCCACCACCGGCACCACCCGCGTCCGCGTCCGCTACGCCGAGTGCGACCCCATGCGCGTCGCCCACCACGCCAGCTACCCCATCTGGATGGAAGAGGCCCGCACCAACCTCCTCCGCGATGCCGGCCTGACCTACGCCGAGATGGAAGAGCAGGGCTACTTCCTCGTCATCACCAAGCTCGACATCCGCTACCGCCGCCCCATCCGCTACGACGATGTCCTCGAGGTCTTCGTCCGCCATGTCCCCGCGGGCCGCATCAAGATCCGCCACGAGTACGAGCTGAAAATCATCGAGCGCCTCGGCAAAGCCCCCGACCCCGCCGACCCCGCGACGCCCCGCGACGGCGTCTGCGCCATCGCCACCACCGAGCTCGCCTGCGTCGGTGCCGACGGACGGCCCCGCGAGCTCCCCGCGTTTCTCATCGTCTCCGAAAGCTGAGCACCGGCGATGGGCGACCGCGACGAACAGAAGACCAAGCCCGAGCGGAAGCGCCCCAGCCGAGCCCGCCGCTGGACCCGCGCCGCGCTCATCCTCGTCGCCGTCGTCCTCGTCGCGGGCGTCGCCCTGACACGCTCGCCCGTCATGCTCCGCCTCGTGCTCCCGCGGATCGCAGACGCCGCGGGCGTCACCATCGACGCCCGGGGCATGTACCTGGCCCCCGACTTCGACCTTGTCGTGAAGGACGCCGTCGTCCGCGTCCCGAGCGTCGACGGCCCCGGCGGCGAGCTCCTCCGCTTCGAGCGCCTCGACGCCGAACTCGACTGGCTCCGCGCGATCTCGGGCGTCCGCTCGGGCGTCGTCCGCTCGCTCGAACTCGATCAGCCCAAGCTCCGCCTGAGCCAGTCCGTCGAGACCGGCACACTCAACGCCGCCGAGATCGTCGCCAAAGGCTCGGGCGGGTCGTTCGATCTGTCCAGCCTCCCCACCGCCCGCATCCACGCGGGCACGCTCGAGCTGGGCGAGCACCGCACCGCCAACGGCTCCGGAAAAGCCTCCTTCACCCCGCTCGAAACCATCGCCTTCTCGGGCCTGCTCGCCCCATCCCCCGAGGACGGTGCCGGCGCCCATGTCTTCCGCGTCCGCGCCGAAGACACAGACTCCAACCAGCCCCTCGCCCAGGGCACCCCCGAAATCCTGGGCCGCGTCGGCGACGACGGCGTCACCATCTTCCTGAGCGGCGTCACCCTCGACAGCTGGCCCGCACGCAAGGTCCCCACACGCCTCCGCCCCGCCTACGAAGCCCTCGACCTCACCGGCCGCATCCAGCCACTCCAGATCAGCGTCGACCCCAAGGGCGTCGTCGCCGTCGACATCCGCGTCTCCGGCGTCGCCCTCAACCTCCCCTTCGACCCCAGCGACATCGAGGGCATCGACCGACGCGACGCACGCGCCCTCCGCATGACCGATGTCACCGGCGAGATGTCCCTCGGCACCGCCGGCCTCAGCGCCGCGCTCACCGGGCGGCTCGACGGCGTCCCCTACGATGTCCGCTTCGACGCGTGGGGCGTCGAGCCCACCAGCCCCTTCCTCGCGAGACTCCAGGCCGGCCCCGTCCGCATAGAGCGCCAGGACAACCTCTTCCGCTTCACCCCTTCCGTCGTCATCGACAAGCTCGACATGTTCGTCAACCCCACCGCCCGCGTCACCAGCACCGTCTGGCTCCGCCGGGGTCTCCCCCCGCCGGGCCAGGACCGCGACCGCACCGCCGGCCTCGTCCTGCCAAGAGAACTCGCCGAACCCGCCGGCCCCGTCGACACCCGCATCCTCGTCGCCGGAGAACTCCAGCTCGAAGACGGCGTCGCCGCCTACCGCGACTTCCCCTATGTCTTCGGCGACCTCTCGGGCCGCTTCGCCTTCGACCAGGAACGCCTCACCATCGAGAACTTCCGAGGCACCGCCGACACCGGTGCCACCATCGCCGTCGACGGATGGGTCGGCCCACTGGGCGACGCCGCAGAGGTCGAGATCGAGGTGCAGGTCGACAATGTCCCCATCGACCAGCACCTCATCTCCGCCCTCGACGAAGACCGCCAGGAGATGATCGAGGCCCTCTTCAGCTCCCTCCAGCTCAAGCGCCTCTACGAAGAAGGCCTCGTCCGCGAGCCCGACGCCCCTATTCAAGACCCCGACGCCCCCGCCCCCCCCTTCGCCCTCGGCGGCACCGCCGATGTCACTGTCTCCCTCCACCGCCTCTACGGCCTCGAGTCCGTCTGGCGTGAACGCATCGACATCGCCATCGACGACGCCGGCATGCTGAGTGAGCACTTCCCCATCCCCCTCCTCGGCACCGGCATCAAACTCACCATCGAAGACGATGTCGCCACCCTCTCCGACGGCGACTTCACCACCCTCCGCGGCGGCGAGGTCGCCCTCTGGGCCCGCGCCGAGGTCTCCGAAGAAGGCAACAACCCACCCCCGGAAGTCCGCATCACCGCCACCGATGTCCCCATCGACGACCTCCTCATCAAGGCCATCCCGGGCCCCGGCTCCCTCGCCGAAGAAGAAGGCCCCGCCAACCTCACCAGCCTCCTCGAACGGCTCCGCCTCGACGGCACCCTCGACTGCGTCGCCGACATCGGCCCCCACCCCGACTACGGCATCGGCTGGGACATCGTCGTCGAGTTCGACGAGGTCCTCGCACGCCCCAACCCCCGCGGCGACCTCGCCCAGGACGACCGAGCCGCCAACGCCGACAGCCAGCACGACATCGAAGAGCTCCTCCTCACCGACCTCACCGGAACCATCCGCGCCAAGCGCGACCGCATCGACCTCGAGCTCGCCGCCACCGCCTTCTCCGAGACCGCAGGCCTCGCCGCCACCCCCCGCTCCCTCCCCGACGAGCCAGGCCCCCCGCCCCCCACCCGCGTCACCATGCTCGCCGGCGTCGACCTGCCCGTCACCGACAACGGCGAATACCTGACCGACATCACCGAGCCCGTCGTCACCACCACCGCCGCCGCACAGAACCTCGATGTCGAGCTCCCCGTCGAACGCCTCCTCTCCCTCTTCGCCCCCGACTTCGCCGACCGCCTCGCCGAACTCCGCGACGCCTACCGCCCGTCCGGACGCCTCGACCTCACCGCCGTCCTCACGGGCCGCCTCGGCCCCGAGCTCGCCAGTTCCGCACGCATCGCGCTGACCGCCGACCGCGTCGCCCGCGTCGAGGCCGACACCTTCGGCGGACGCGTCCGACTCACCAACGCCCAGGGCCGCGTCGTCCTCGACACCGGCGGCCACCCCGTCATCAGCTTCGAGCAGGTCCAGGCCGACCTCGCCTACGACGACGACCCCGCCGGCCAGCTCTGGCTCACCGGAGTCCTCCCCCTCGAAGAAATCGACCCCTGGCCCCTCCTGGGCCAGCCCGCCTTCCCCCAGCTCCACGCCCGCCTCACGGGCGCCCGCTTCGAGTCCGCCCTCACCGATGCCGTCGTCAACGACCGCCTGGGCGGAGACATCGCGGCGGTCTACAACGACTTCGATCCCACCGGCCGCTACGACCTCACCCTCGACTTCACCCCACGCCCCCCCACTCCCGAGGAAAGGGCGGCGGGCGACACCGACGCCCTCCTCCGCGCCGACATCACCGGCTCACTCCGCCCCCGCTCCGCCGCCGTCACCCTCACGGGCGGACGACTCCGCGTCGACAGCATGGACGGCCGCGTCGCCTTCACCGCCGCCGGCGGCAACTTCGACGAACTCATCGGCTCGGGCGAGGGCTTCGTCTTCCGCACCACCGGCGACTGGCGCTCCACCGACACCGGCGCCTTCCGCCTCGCCGCCGACCTCGAAGCCTCCGTCGACCCGAGCGCCGGCGGCATCCCCGAAGCCGTCCGCGAGGCCCTGCCCGACTGGGCCGCCGAGATCGCCGACAATCTGGAGATGGACGCCACCGGCGGCCTCGAACTCACCGAGGGCCGCGTCATCATCGAACGCGCCGACCCCACCGAGTTCCCCGACGCCGGCACCGAGTCCCTCGTCAAGGGCGATGTCGCCGTCAAGGGCGGCTCCCTCCTCGTGGGCCTGCCCGTCTCCAACCTCGACGGCACCGTCCGATTCGAGACCTGGCTCGCCGGTTCCGAGGACGCCCGCCGAGTCGGCTGGACCATCGGCGTCGCCGCCGACCGGCTCCGCGTCTCCGGCATCCGACTCACCGACGCCCGCGCCCGCATCATCGGCGGACGCGAGGACGGCGTCGTCCTCATCCCCGACCTCGCCGCCGACGCACACGGCGGGCGCGTCGCCGTCTCTGTCCGCATCGACCCGCCCCGCCCCACCGAGCCCGCCACCACGCCACCGCGCTTCCGAGCCGATGTCCGCGCCGCCGATGTCCGCCTCGCACCCCTCCTCGACGACCTCGCCCTCGGCATCGCCCCCGACCCCGTGGAGCTCGCCCGCCTCGACAACGCACCCGGGCCCGACGGCGACCGCCCCGCCGCCGACTCTTCCCGCGGCACCGTCGATGGAGACATCACCGTCTCGGGCCGACTCGCCCAGACCACCGGCCTCACCGGCCGCGGCAAGCTCCGCGCCTCGGGCGGCCCCGTCCTCGCGCTGCCTCTCCTCACGCCGCTGATCGAGTTCTCCAACCTTCAGGCCCCCGTCGGCGAACGGCTCGACCTCGCCGAGGCCTCCTTCTACATCGAAGACGAGACCATCACCTTCGAAACCATGAGCGTCTTCAGCGCCTCCGTCGAGATCATCGGCTTCGGCACCATGCATTGGCCCACCGGCATCATCGACCTCCGCTTCCGCTCCGAAGCCGTCAACCGCATCCCCGTCCTCTCCGGCTTCGTCGAAGCCATCCGCGACGAGCTCATCACCACCAAGCTCTCCGGCCCCGTCGGCGAGCCCGAGGTCTCCGCCGAGACCTTCCCCGCCACCCGCCGCCTCCTCGGCTCCCTCTTCGGCATCCCCGAATCCGACCAGGCCTCACGCCTCCGCACCATCGAACGAAGAGCCCGCGAAGAACGCCTCCGCGCCCTCCGAGCCATCCGCCGAGACGCAAGAGCCGCCGAACAACCCCAGGAACGCTGATGTCCTAGCCGGTGCCACTATCCGCGCAGCGGGTAGTGCCTCCCACCCCCCCGATGCCTGATGCCTGATGCCTGATGCCTGATGGCCGATCCCCGATCCCCCCGCCGCCCCGCGGCGACCCTCACCCCCCCGCCGCCAGCCGCTCCACCGCCTCCAGCCGCCGCTTGTGGATCTCCCGATCCGGCTCCAGGAACGCCAGCGCCTCGATGTGCCGCTTCGCCCGCGCCGCGTCCCCCGCCACCAGCGCCACCCGCGCCGCCAGCTCCCGCGCGTCCGCATCAAACGGCGCGATCCGTGTCGCCCGCTCCGCCTTCACGCGCGCCCCCTCGTGCTCCCCCCGCTCCGCGTACAGCCGCGCCAGCGCCGCCGCGTACGCGATCGACGACTGCTCCCGAGCATCCAGAAACTCCAGGTGCTCCACCGCCCCGAACCGCGCCGCCTCATCCTCCCCAAAGCTCAGGTAGTGCCGCGCCAGCAACCGATGCGGCCAGTCATCCACCGGCCGCGCCCCCGCGTACGCCCCGAGCGCCTCGACGACCTCATCACCCAACCGCCCATCCTCCCCCGCCGGCGACTCCTCGAGCGCAATCCGCGCCGCCAACTCCCGCAGATCCGGATGCCCCGGGAACTGCGAGAGCCACCGCTCCACAAACGCCCGATCAGGCCGCGCCCCCTCCCCCTCCCGAGAGTCCGCCTCGATCATCTCCAGGATCGTCGGCGCGTCCGCCGCCGGCAGCATCCCGTGCTCCCGCAAATCCGCCTCCGCCCACGCCGTAAACCGCTCCATGAACTCATCCCGCGTCACCCCCAGCTCCGCCTCAAACGCGCTCGCCTCCGCCTCCCCCTCCGCATACCGATCCATCAGATCCAGCGGCGCCCGCGCCCCCCACTCCGTCAGGATCCAGTGGTACATCCAGTTCCCCTGCGCATACGCCTGCGCGCGGTCCGTCGGCTTCTCCGGCCGCACGAACGCGATGTTGATCTGATCCAGATCAAACAGCGTCCCCCCCTCGAACGCCGCCGCCAGCAAACGCCAAGTCTGCATATCCCGCGGCGCATCCTCCAGCTCAACGCTCGCCGCCTCCGTGAACCAATGCGGCACCCGGTTCTTCGTCCGAGAGAGCGCCACCGTGTGCCCATACTCATGCTGCAGCACCCGCGGCCAATCGAACGGCCCATTGCTGAACCCAGGCCCCACCTGCGGGCTCTCCATCGCGATCACCGGCCCCGTCGCCGCCGCGATCGTGTGGATCCGCGTCATCCCCGTGATCCGCACGCTGAACCACCGATGGTTCGGCATCAGCTCAATCAGCGTCTTCCACTCCGGCTCATGCCCCAGCCCCCCGGGCACCTCCTCCGGCTCCGCCGCCACCCGCTCGTGGATCTCATCGAGCACCGGCAGCATCTCGCGAGCGAGCAATTCATCAATCCCCGCCTTGTACCGCACCGCAAAGTGCTCCCCCTCCAGCACCTCGTAAGTCAGCAGCTCCCGCACCAGCTCCAGCGAGTTCGCCGCCCGCACATCGAAGGGATCCAGCTCCATCGCCCGCGTCAGCGCCGCCAGCGCCCCATCATCATCCCCCGCCTGCACCTGCAGCAAACCCAGCTCGATCCAGGGCTGCGACCAGTTGGGAAGCCGCTCAGTCGCCCGCGAGAGATACCCCGCCGCCTCCGCATACTGCCGGGCCTCACTCAGCGCCGCCCCAACCTCGTACACCCCGAGCGCCGACCCCGGGCTCAATTCCTCCAGCCGCTCCAGCCACCGCTCCCGCGCCGCATCATCAAACGCCGCCGCGCTCGCCGCCGCCCGCAGCGCCACCAACCGCCGCTGCGCCGGCGTCTCCTCCAACTGCGCATCCAAAGCCTCAGCCGCCGCCTCCGGGCTCCGCTGCCGCATCAACACCCGCGCCCGCACCTCCGCCCCGCCGACGGACGAAGCCTCACCCGCCTCCTCACCCAACACCCCCGCCAGCCGATCCACCTCGTCCGCGATCACCGTCGCCTTCGCCACATCGAACGCGTCCGTCATCAGCCGCCCCAGCAGCGTCGCCGCCTTCGCGTTCTTCGGGCACAGACCCAGCACCTCCTGCAACGCCCCCGCCGCATCGCCGTTGTTGTGCTTGTCGTACAGGAGCTCCGCCTCGACCAGCCGCACGCGCCAATCGAGCGGGTTCGCCTCCCGAGCCTGCGCGAGCACGCGCGTCATCGCCCGATAGTCCGACCCCTCCGCCCCCTCCGGCCCCCGCACCTTCCAGCGGATCATCAGCGCCCGCACGCCCTCCGCGACCTCCGCCGCATCCTCCACACGCACCCGCGTCATCCGATCGATCGCCGCCTGCACCGCCGCATCCGCATCGTCGTACCGCGCCAGGTCAAAGAGCGCCTCCGCCCGGATCCGCACCGCGCGCAGCGACCCCTCCCCAGCAAGCAGCTCAAGCGCCCGCTCCGGCTCCCCGAGCATCAGCGCCGCCTCCGCCCGATCCACCACGGGAACCGCCTCATCCGTCAGGCTCACATCCCCGTACGCCCCCGCGATCAACGCCGCCCGCGCCCGCAGCGTCACATCCTCGAGATCCGCCTCCGTCCACACCCCGTGCCGCACCCGCAGCTCCGCCCGCTCCGCCTCCGACAGATACGGCGCCTCAAGAAGCGCCCGCACCGCCGGGTGCAACTCATCCCGCTGCCCCCCGCCCTCAGCACCCCCCTGCTGCGCGATCATCTCCTGCAACCGCTCGCGCGAGATCCCCTCCCCATCCTGCGCCACACCCGCCGTCGTCCCCACCACCAGCGCCAGCCCGATCCCAAGCGAACGCCCCGCCCGCAGAATGGAGCCCCAAGCGTGAGCGCGGGGCTGGCACAACCCCAATTGCCGGTCAGTAAGGGACGCCGAGTCTGAGCGAAGCGAAGGCTCGGGTTGCATCATCACGGGCGCCCCTCACTCTCCCGATACGCCGACACCGTCACGCTCCACCCCTCGCTCTTCGGGGGCGTCGAGGTATCAAACACCTCCGCCGGAAGCTCCGTGTTCACCACCGGCGCCAGCAGCACCACCAGCGACACATCGCCCGACGCGTTCACCGTCCGCGCAATCCGAGGCAGCATCGCCTCCGTCTGCGGGTCGTACCAAAGACGAATCTCCTCGAACTCATCGATCTCCCGCCGCTCCGCCTTGGGCACCAGCTTCATCTGCACCAGCGCCCGCTCCGCAAACCCGCGAAGCCCGTCATCGTCCAGCCCCTCACCCGCAGGCCGCAGCTCCGCGTCGTACCGCTTCAGGATCTCCTGCGGCTCCTGCCCGATCGGCACCGGGAAAGGCCCCTCGCCGATCCGAAGAGGGTCAAAGTCCGACCCGGGGGGCGCCACCTGCCGCTTCGTAAACCGCCGATCCCCCTCGACCTTCTCAACCAGCCACTCCCCGTCAAAGACGAACAGCTGCGCCTCCCGCTCCAGCCGCCGCCCCACGATCAGCGTGTCGAACACCACCGCGAACCGCCGCCCGTGCTCGTCCGTAACCCGGTTGTCGAAATACAGCTCCCCCCGCCGCGTCTGCTGATCCCCCGCGATCGCAAACTCGCGCGTGTACTGCACCTTCGCCGTAAAGGTCTCAAGCGCCTCGGTCGCCTCCGCCAGCCGATCCAGCAGATCATCGATCCGCTCGATCTTCCGAGGCTCCCCGCGCAGCTCCGGCGACAGATTCTCCGGGTTCACCGGCGTCGGCCCAAGCGAGGTCGGCGGCTTCTCCGTCTGCCCGCTTGCCAGCGTCGCCACCCCCACCACCCCCGCAATCACGATCAACGCCAAGCCACGCATCCGGGCCTCCTGTCTGAATCACGGTGGGATGGCCTTCCAGGCCATCCTCCGCCAAACCTACCCCCCGCCCCTACCAAACGGTCGCCCCCCGCCCCACCCGGGTTCTCTCCCCCGCCCCCCACACGGCGGCCCCGTCCCGGGGCGCCCCCGGGGGCCACCCAACCCAAAACCCCAG
>CAZTQV010000056.1:0-8373 GCA_964615815.1 uncultured Phycisphaeraceae bacterium
TGGACGCAGCATGCACGCCGCGCCAGTCAATCCGGAGAAATCGCGCAAGAGGCTCGCAAGCAAGGGACTCCCCAAGCGAAGCGCCTCCCACCCCTCCAACCCTCATCCCACAACCAACACCCACTCCGCCACTTTGCCACTTCGCCACTCTGCCACTTCCCCCACTACCTCCGCGGAACCAAGTCCGGCCCCACCACATCCGCGATCTCCACCCCGAGCCGCTCCGCCGACACCGACGCATCGAACGCGAGCACCGCCTCCAGCCGCCCCTGAGCCCCGATCACCACCGCCGCCCCCTCCGCATCCGGCGCCACCCGATCCAGAAGCTCCGCCGCGCCCGCCCACAACGCCCGGGGCACCCGCCCCTCCGCCTCATCGAACCCCGGCTGCGAAGGCACCCCCTGCCACACCATCGCGAACGCGTCCACCGCCTCCGCGTCGTACGCACCGGCCTCGACCGTCAGCACGGGCCGAGCGATGACCCCCGGGAACGACGCCGCCGGACGACCGGCAAAGACACTCCGCCGCGCCAGCGTCCGCCGAGCCTCCCGCACCGCCTCGATCCCGACCTCCGCCGACGCGATCGCCGACGACCCCCGCACGACAAACAGCACGAGCGCCGCCGGCGCCCGCCCCTCGCCCGCAAACGCCATCGAAGGCGACCACGCCCCCTCACCGCCCACCGGCGCCAGCGCCAGCCGAGGCATCAGCTCCCCCGGCTCCAGATCCCCGCGCCGCCCCGCGAGCTCCGCCAGCCGCGACACCGCCCGCCGCCCCTCCATCGCCGGCGGCCCCCCGAACGCCTCATCGGTCCGCACGAACACCAGCACATGCTCCACCGGAGGCACCGACCGCACCACCACCCGCGCCCGCTCAACCCACGACGCCGCCTCATCAAGCTCGAGCGTCAACTCGACACCATCCGACTCCCCCACCACGACCCCGTCGCCCTGAGTCCACGACAGCGCCCCGGCGTCATCATCACCCACGAGCAAAACACCCTCATCCGGCTCACCCAGCGCGATCGCCAGCGGCGGCAACAGCAACGGCGGAAACACCCCCGCCAACCGCTCCCCCGCCCCCACCCCGGCCCCCACATCCCGATACACCGCCGTCGCGTTCAGCGGATTCCACGCCACCAACCCCTCGTCCGTCGCCACCGCCGCCAACCCCGACATCCGCACCCCGACCTCGCCCGGCGACCACGCGATCTCCACCCGCCGCACCGGCCCGGCCGGCTCGCCGCCCACGAAACTCCGCAGCTCCACCAGCGCCGACCACGGCTCGGCCGTCAAAGCCGCGCGGACATCGTCCAGCGGGCTCGCGCCGAGCACGAGCGCAGCGACAACTGGCATCATGGCGATCACGACGACGCCTCCGCCCTATCCCTCACCGCGGCCAGGAGTTGCGCGACCGTCCCCCGCCCCGGCACGATCAAATCCGGCGCGATCTCGGCGAGCGGTTCCAGCACGAATTCCCGCTCGGCAAGACGCGGGTGCGGGACGGTCAGGCCCGGCTCGTCGATCTGCGCGTCGCCGTAGACGATCAGGTCGAGGTCGAGGGTGCGTGGGCCCCAGCGCTGTTCGGTCGCGCGGTTGCGGCCTCGGGTGGCTTCGATTTTCAGCATCTCCTCGAGCAGGTCGCGGGCGGGGAGGCGGGTTGCAAGTATCGCGGCCGCATTGAGATACGGGCCCTGGCCCGGGGGGCCGACGGGGGCGGTCTCGTAGGCCCTCGAGCGGGCCAGGAGCGAGGTTTCGGGCAAGGCGGCGAGGGCGGCGAAGGCGGCCTCGAGGTGGGCCGAGCGGTCTCCCAGGGCGGAATCGAGGTTGGAGCCGAGGGCGACGGCGGCGCGGGTGGGCATGGGGGAGTGAAGCCCGGCGGGGGGCCGGGGGCAAGGGTTCGTGCGCACAGCCGCGCCGGTGGTGCGCGCGCCGGGCGCGTTCGTGCGCACGGGTCCCTGCGGCGTGCGCACGGCCCTTGCACGCGTGCGCACGAACGCAAACGGGCCACGCACAAGGTGCGCGGCCCGTTCGGGGTGGTGGATGCTCGGTTCGGAAGGATCAGGTGCCGTTGACGGGCTCGAGTTCCTTCATGCGGTGCTGCATCTGGGCCTTGAGACGGAGGAGGATGGAGCTGTGCATCTGGCTGACGCGGCTCTCGGAGAGGTCGAGGGTGGCACCGATCTCCTTCATGGTCATGCCCTCGTAGTAGTAGAGGACGACGATGAGGCGTTCGGCGCGGCTGAGGCCCTTGGTGATGAGGTCCTTGAGGTCCTTGCGCTGGAGGTCCTTGATGGGGCCGGTCTGACCGTCATCCTTGATGACATCGATCTCGCGGAGCTCGCGGGAGCCGTCTCCCTGGAAGCACTTGCGGGTGATGCTGGTGACGGTGACGGCCTGGGAGTCGCGCTTGTACTTCTCGAACTCCTCGGCCTCGATGTTGAGGCGGGTGGCGACCTCGTCGTCGGTGGCGCGCTCGCCGGTCTCCATCTCGATGGCCTGGCGGGCCTGGTCGACACGGTTGGTCCGGTGGCGGACGAGGCGGGGGACCCAGTCCATGGAGCGGAGCTCGTCGAGGATGGCGCCTCGGATGCGCGGGGCGCAGTAGGTCTCGAACTTGACCTTGCGTTCGAGGTCGAAGGCGTCGATGGCGTCCATCAGGCCGAAGAGGCCCGCGGACATGAGGTCTTCGATGTCGACCTCGTCGGGGAGCCTTGCGTAGATGCGCTCGGCGTTGTAGCGCACGAGATGGAGGTACTTCTCCATCAGGTAGTTGCGCATGTCTTCTGTGGGTTCTTTGGCGTACTGGGCCCAGATCTCTTCGATCGGGATCTGGTCGAAGTGCGAGGGGAGGCCGCTCGGTTCGGCGTGCCGGGCCCCATGCCGGCCCATGCCGCGCCCCATCGGTCGCATTGTCGCCTTGAGAATCGACATCGGTCCACTCCTTGACCCTGCTTGCCCACCGGCCCCCCCAGGGCCGCGGCTGATTCAGTCGCCGATGTCGTGTGCCCCCTTCCGATCATCCCGATCGTCGGAGGGCCGGCTTCTGAGTTTGCCGTGAGACCGTTGTCTCACATGGGCGTCCGTGCTTCCGTGTCCGGACTGTCGGAGTATACAGATTTCCGACCGTTTACGAGGCTGCGAGAGTGCAGCAATCAGACATTCAGACTAATTCATCTTTGTTCGTTTGTCGCTCATCTTGTTGCGCGAAGCGTGGTAAGTCATGCGCTTCGGGGTCCTTGCCCCACCACCTGGACCTCGACGGAGTCGTCGACCTCGAGTTCCGGGGGTGTGGTCGGCTCCGGAATAGGGTGTGCCATCTTGTACTGCGTGATGTACTCGCGGGCGGCGACCTGGGCCGCTCTGCCCACCATCCAGCCGAGGAGATAGCCGACGAGCGTGCACGGGATGGCTCTGAGGAGCGTCAGCGTGGCTGGGTTCCCGGCGATCATGCCGGCGAGGGTTGCCGTCGCGAACGACGACAGGCCCAGCACCGCGGCGATGAACTTGGCCGGTGGCTCGACATGCATCTGGGTCGGCTCTCACTTCTTTCTACGGACCTCCGGTGTGGGCCTATCGGCCTTGATGCGCGGTGCCTTGAACAGTTTCAGGATTCTGTGTTACGCGATCGCCTGCGCAGACACTCCAGAGCGCGCGTGCGCATCGGGTGAGGTCGCGCGAGGCGGCGGTCATCGGGGCGGCGGCGACCACCGGAACGCGGGATCGCGCGGCGCGTTCGACACGGGCGTCGCGGCGGACGGCGCCGAGCGGGCGGACGCGGAGCTTCAGGAAGTGCTTTGCGGTTCGGGAGATACGGTCGTAGGCGGCGGCGGCGTCTCGCTTGCCGTGGACGCTCGAGATCACGAGCCACGGGGACCTGGGCGTTTCGCCTGCGCGGGTGTGGGCGTGGGCGATGCACTTGATCATGGCGTAGGCGTCGGCGATGGAAGCGGGTTCGGGAGTTGTCACCACGATGGTGTGGTCGGCGGTGGAGGCGAGGGTGACGGACTCGAGGCCGACGCCGGCGCCGGTGTCGACGAGCAGGAGGTCGCAGGTGGCGCGGAGGCGTTCGAGGCCCGTGAGGATGCCGTCGAGGTCGGTGGTGTCGAGGCGTGCGGCGCTCGCGCTGCCGGCGGGGCCCGGGATGAGGGTGAAGCCGTAGGGGGTGTCGATGGCGGCGCGGTCGAGGTGTCCCGCGCGGAGGTCGGCCCTCGTCAGGCGGCGCTGGGCGGTGAGGCCCAGGAGGACATCGGCGTTGGCAACGCCGATGTCGAGGTCGACGAGGGTGACGCGGAGGCCCTGCTTGGCGAGGGCGACGGCGGTGTTGACGGCGAGGGTGGTCTTGCCGACGCCGCCCTTGCCCGAGGCGACGGCGACGATCGGCGCTTGGTCGGGGGCGGCGGCGGTCGGCTCGGTTCGATGGGTGGCGCGTTCGCTGGTGCCGCTGGCGATGAGGGCGCGGAGGCGGGAGGCCTGGTCGGCGGTCGTCGTCATGACGCGCCCTCGCCTTCGAGGGCGAGGCGTGCGAGGCGGTCGGCGTTGGCCGGCTCGAAGTCGTCGGGGACTTCCTGGCCCGTGGAGACATAGGCGATGGGGAGCTTGGTTTGCTCGCAGGCGGCGATGATGACGCCCAGCCCCTCGGTCTCGTCGAGCTTGGTGAGGAGGAGGCGGTCGGGGCCGAGGCAGCCGAAGCGGTCGGCGGCGCGGGCGAGGGCTCGGTTGGCGCTGGAGGCGGCGAGGACGAGGTGGGTCTCGTCGGGTGCGGCGGCTTCGAGGAAGCCGGCGAGCTCGCCGAGACGGGTCTCGTCGCCCGGCGAGCGGCCGGCGGTGTCGATGAGAATGAGATCGCAGTCGGCGAAGCTGTCGCGAGCCTGGGCCATCTCGGCGGGGGTGAGGGCGACCTTGACGGGCAGGCCGATGATGCCGGCGTAGGTGCGGAGCTGCTCGACGGCGGCGATGCGGTAGGTGTCGGCGGTGATGAGTCCGACGCGGCGGCCGTGGCGGAGCTTCAAGGTTGCCGCGAGCTTGGCGATGGTGGTGGTCTTGCCGACGCCTGTTGGGCCGACGAAGGCGACGGCGCGGGCGGGCTCGCCGGTGCGGGGCATCTTGATGGAGGGGGCGGTGCGGATGCGCTCGGCGAGGGCTCGGAGTAGGGTCTGGCGGACGATCTGTGGGTCGGCGAGCTCGGCGGGGCTGAGCTCCGTCCGAGCCTGGGTGGCGATGTCGTCGGCGATGTCGGCGGGGACGGCGTTGTCGAGCATGCCCGTGTAGTAGTTGAAGAGGGCGTCGGGGAGGCCTCCGGTGGTGAGGGCGGCGTCGCGGGCGTTCTTCGTCAGGTGGACGGCGGTGGAGCGGGTGGTCTGGAGGACCTGGCCCACGAGGCGGCGGATGGAGTGGAGCTCTGCTTCGAGGGCGGCCTGGGCGTCGGGGCCCTGGGGCTGGAGTGTGACGGTGGTGGGCTGGAGGCGGGCGGGGCCGGGGGTGGGGTAGGTGGTTGGGTAGGTGGTGGGCGTCGCGGGGCGCTGTGTTGGGGCGGGGGGGGCGACTTCGACGGGTGTTGTTGGGCGCGGGGGGGCGACGCGGCGGGGAGCCGGCATCGAGCGGGGCTCGGTGGGGTCGGTGGGGTCGGTGGGGTCGGTGGGCTTGGCGAGGCGGTCGAGGGTGGCGATGGCGGCGTCGCGCTCGGGGTCGCGGGGGGGTTGAGCGGGAGAAAGGCTTGGGGAGAAGTCCTCGCCGGCGGCGGCGCGGGCTCGGCGGCGGCGCTGCTCGAGTGAGACGGCGTTGGTCTCGGGCATGGCGGCGCTGGCGGTGATTTCGACTAAGGGCTTGGAGGCGATGCCGAGGACGCCGCCTGCTCGGAGCGTGCGCGTACGGAGGATGACGGCCTCTGGGCCGAGATCTTTCTTGACCTCGGAGAGGCACTCGGCCATTGACCTTGCTCTGAAGGTTCGGAGCTCCATCGCCGCGCATCCCTGCAGCGTGCCCTGCCTTCATGGCGGGGCGGGGTTGTGTGATGGGGCATCCATGCCCCCCTGCACTGTATCGGATCAGCGTCGTCCGTGCGTCTGATAAGGCGCGGGCGGGCGGCGATTCTCACGGAATGGGAAGGAAAGTCACGCGACGCCGGCGGCGGGCTGTCTTTGGGGTGTTCGCTTGGGTTGCTCTGGGGGGGAGACGAGGGCGATCGACTCGACATCGAGGCCTGAGATGATCTCGTTGTAGCCGAGGACGGAGGCGAAGGGGAGGCGGGTTTCGAGCATCTGTCGGACGACGGCGCGGACTTGCGGGGAGGCGATGACGACGGCGGGGTGGCCGGCGGCGGTGAGTCGGCCCAGGGCTTCGAGGATGGGCTCGGAGAGGGACTGGGCGACGCGGGCGGGCATGGTGACGGTGGTGCCGGCGGCGCCGCGGTCGATGTAGGCGGCGATCTGGTCTTCGAGTGCGGGATCGAGGGTGACGCAGACGAGGCGGGGCTGGCCGGACTCGCCCGGGGAGGTGTGTTGCTCGCAGATGGAGCGGCGGAGGGCGTGTCGGGTGTACTCGGTGAGGACATCGAGGTCCTTGGTCTTGGGGGCCCAGTCGCCGAGGGTTTCGATGATGGTTTCGAGATCTCGGATGGAGACGCGTTCCTTGAGGAGGTTCTGGAGGACGCGTTGGAGGTCTCCGAGCTTGATGATGGCGGGGATGACCTCTTCGACGAGCTTGGGGGCCTTTTGCTTGACGGTCTCGACGATGTTGGCGACTTCCTCTCTGGTGAGGAGGTCTTCGCCGTGCTTCTTGACGAGCTCGGTGAGGTGGGTGGCGAGGACGGAGGTGGGGCCGACGACGGTGTAGTTCATGGCCTCGGCGCGGCCCTGGAGGTTGGGCTCGATCCACCAGGCGTCGAGGCCGAAGGCGGGTTCCTTGGTGGGGTGGCCCTTGATCTCGCCGGTGGTGATGCCGGAGTCCATGGCGAGGAGGAGGCCTGGCTCGACGCGGCCCTTGGCGACGGCGGCGCCTCGTATCTTGACGCGGTACTCGTGGGGGTCGAGCTGGACATTGTCTCGGATGCGGACGGGGGGCATGACGAGGCCGAGCTCGGCGGCGAGCTGGCGGCGGACGGCGGTGATGCGGTCGAGGAGGTCTCCGCCCTGTGTGGTGTCGACGAGGCCGACGAGGCCGTAGCCGACCTCGAGCTCGAGGGTGTCGACCTTGAGGAGGTCCTCGACGGGGGGCGGCTCGGCGGAGCCGGGGGGGGGCATGTTGGCCTCGGCTTCGGCGGCGGCGACGGTGGCGTTCTCGCGGCGGATGAGGAAGACGCCGAGGGCGATGAGGGCGGCGGCGGTGGTGACGAGGGGGACGGTCGGCAGGGGCGTGAGGGCGAGGATGCCGAGGAAGATGCCGGTGATGATGAGGCCTCTGGGCTTGGAGACGAGCTGGCTGGTGAGCTCGATGCCGAGGTCGTTCTTCTGGCCGGCCTGGGTGACGATGAGCGCGGAGGCGATGGCGATGACGAATGAGGGGATCTGGCTGGTGAGGCCGTCGCCGATGGTGAGGATGGTGAAGCTCTTGGCGGTCTCGCCGATGGGCCATCCCTTCTCGATCATGCCGACGGCGAACCCGCCCAGGATGTTGATGGCGGTGATGATGATGCCGGCGACGGCGTCGCCCTTGACGAACTTGGAGGCACCGTCCATGGAGCCGAAGAAGTCGGCCTCGCGGGAGATTTCCTCGCGTCGCTCCTTGGCCTCGGACTCGGTGATGAGGCCGGCGTTGAGGTCGGAGTCGATGGCCATCTGCTTGCCGGGCATGGCGTCGAGGGTGAAGCGGGCGGCGACCTCGGAGATGCGGCCGGCGCCCTTGGTGATGACCATGAACTGCACGACCATGATGATGGCGAAGATGATGATGCCGACGAAGAGGGAGCCGCCCGCGACGAAGGAGCCGAAGGTGGAGATGACCTCGCCGGCGACACCCATGACGCCCTCGGGGCTGTCGGCGTCGGCGGTGAGGATGAGGCGGGTGGAGGCGATGTTCAGGACGAGGCGGAAGAGGGTCGTCGCGAGGAGCAGCGAGGGGAAGACGGAGAAGTCGAGGGGCTTGGCCATGTAGAGCGTCGTCAGCAGGACGATGACGGCGAGGGAGATGTTGAGGCTGATGAGGATGTCGAGGGCCTGCGGCGGGAGCGGGACGAGGATGACGACGAGGAGGCCGACGAACGCGACGGGCACCAGGAGGGAGCGGTGCTTGTCGACGAAGGCGGCGGCGCGGCCGACGAGGGTGTTGGGTGTGGGTTGGAGGGTTGGATTAGGCATCGGGCATCAGGCAGCAGGCATCAGGGGCAAACGGCAAACGGCAAACGGCAAACGGCAAACGGCAAACGGCAAACGGCAAA
>CAZTQV010000057.1:0-8322 GCA_964615815.1 uncultured Phycisphaeraceae bacterium
GGGGGGGGGGGGGGGGGGGGGGGGCCGGGGGGGGGGGGGGGGGGGGGGGGGGGGGCCCGGAGGCGCTGTCGCCCGATCAGGCGCGGGCGCTTCGGGAGTGGGTGGCGCGGGGGGGGCATTTGGTTGTGGCGCTCCCGACGGCTTCGGCGGGGGTGTGGCTGAGCGGGGTGGACAACCCGATTGCGGATTTGTTGCCGGCGGTGGGGGAGCCGGTGCGGCGGGAGGGGGTTGATCTGGGGGCGTATCGGGGGCTGCTGACGATTGACTCGCTCCGGGAGCTGCCGGGGTCGGAGATCGTGCAGAGCTTCCGGCGGGCGGAGGGGGCGGGGAGCCAGGCGTATGTGCCGATTCTGGAGGGGCCGGGGGGCGAGGACCTGGTGGTGCGTCGGCTGGTGGGGAGCGGGATGGTGACGCTGGTGGGGCTGGACCTGGCGTCGCCGGCGCTGCGGTCGGCGGGGCTGCCCGAGGCGGAGGCGTTCTGGCACCGGGTGCTGGGGCGGCGCGGGGCGATCGTGAGCGGGTCGGCGGGGCTGGCGACGCGGTTTGGGCCGGAGATCGAGCGGGTGGCGGTGAACCGGGACCCGGCGGTGTTTGACGGGGACTTCGAGGAGCAGATCGATAAGAGCCGGCGGGCGGCGGCGGGGGTGTTGCTTGGGTTCGGGGTGTTCCTGGTGTACTGGCTGGTGGCGGGGCCGGTGGGGTTCTGGCTTTTGAGCAAGTGGGGGCTGCGGCGGCACGCGTGGACGGCGTTTGCGGCGACGGCGGTGGTGTTCACGGGGATCGCGTGGAGCGGGGCGGCGTATCTGCGGCCGGCGACGATCGAGACGGAGCACCTGACGCTCTTGGAGCAGGTGCATGGGCAGGCGGTGCAGCGGGGGCGGAGCTGGGCGAGCGTTTTGGTGCCCTGGTACGGGCGGGCGGAGATTTCGGTGGGGTCGGGGGTTGCGGACGAGGGGACGGATCCGGCGGCGGAGGCGGTGGGGCTCCGGGAGTGGCATGACTTGTTGTCGCCCTGGTCGCCGGCGGAGCGGAGCGGGCTGGTGGGGGGGTTCCCGGATAATCGGGGGTACCGGATGGATGCGCGGTCGCCGGACTTGGCGTTGGTGCCGGCGCGGTCGACGGTGAAGCCGTTTCGGTTTGACTGGGCGGGAGCGGGGGTGTGGGGGATGCCGACGCCGGTGGGGCTGCCGGGGGAGGTGAGCGTTCCGGAGCTGAGTTTCCGCGAGGACGGGACGATCGACGGGGTGCTGATGCACGGGTTGCCGGGGGCGCTCGAGGATGTGGTGCTGCTCTGGGTGACGGGGCAGACGGATGTGCGCGTGGCGGGGGCTCGGAGTGCGGGGCGGGGGCTGCTCGCGCGGGTGCGGGCGGTGAAGCTGGTGGACCCGTGGCCCGCGGGGCAGCGGCTGGATCTGCTGGCGCGGACGAGCGAGGGGGAGGCGGGGGCGACCTATCTGGAGGATCTCCTGGGGTCGGGGCGGCGGCTTGGGCGGGGGCTGGGGGGGAACTCGGGGGGGTCGATTGATGAGCGGCTGGTGGCGTTGAGCTTGTTTGGGCAGTTGCCGCCGCCGGATTTGGAGTCGGACGCGGTGGTGGGGCGGGCGCCGATTTTGGCGACGCGGACGGAGGGGCATGGGTGGGATCTCTCCCGGTGGTTCACCCAGCCCTGCCTGATTGTGCTCGGGCATGTGGTGCAGTCGGGGGATCCTGAGGGGGGACCGGTGCCGGTTCGGGTGGATGGGCGCATCCCGGAGGCGAGTGGGCGGACCTTGGTTCGGTGGATCTACCCGATGCGGGGGAACGCGCCGGGGTATGGTGGTTCGTCGATGGGCGGGGGAGGTTGATGCGTTGGCGATGATCGAGACGGTGAACCTGTCGAAGCGGTACGGCGACCTGGTGGCGCTGGACCAACTCAACCTCACGATCGAGGAGGGGGATTGCTTTGGGTTCATCGGGCCGAACGGGGCGGGGAAGACGACGACGATCAAGATCCTGGCGACGCTGCTGAAGCCGACGAGCGGGCAGGCGCAGATCGGGGGGTTGACGGTCGGGTATCAGAACCGGCAGATCCGGCCGCTGATCGGCTATGTGCCGGACTTCATGGGCGCGTACGACGACATGGTGGTGACGGAGTACCTCGAGTTCTTCGCGGCGGCGTACGGGATTCACGGGGAGCAGCGGCGGCGGGTGGTGGGGGATGTCTTGGAGCTGACGGAGCTTGGGTACAAGGCGACGGCGGAGGTGAACAGCCTGAGCCGGGGGATGCAGCAGCGGCTGTCGATCGCGCGGGTGCTTCTGCACGACCCGAAGGTGCTGTTGATGGACGAGCCGGCGAGCGGGCTGGACCCGCGGGCGCGGGTGGAGATCCGGGAGCTGCTGCGTGAGCTGAAAAAGATGGGGAAGACGATCCTGATCTCGAGTCACATTTTGCACGAGCTGGCGGAGCTGTGCAATGTGGTGGGGATCATCGAGCGCGGGCAGCTTCTCTTTAGCGGGACCGTGGCGGATGTCTTGCGGCGGGCGCGGGTGGGGCACACGATCCAGGTGGGGGTGATGGATCGGGTGGAGGACGCGGCGAAGCTGCTCGAGCGTGTTCCAGGCGTGATCCGGGTGGGGGTCGCCGAGGCGGCGGATGGCGGGGTCGGCGGCGGGTCGGGGCGGGTGATCCATGTGCAGTTTGACGAGGGGGCGGGGGGCGGTGGCGGGTCGTTTACCGACTTGCCGAATACCTTGGTGAACAACGGGTTCCGCATCACGCAGTTCCAGGAGGAATCGGTGAACCTGGAGACGGCGTTTATGCGGCTGACGAAGGGGCTCGTGCAGTGACTGACCGGAAGCATTCGTCGTTGTGGCTCGGTGTGGCGTGCGCGGGGGCCCTCGCGGTGTCCTCGGGTGCACTGGCGCAGAACGGGGCGCCGGCGGCGCCGCCTTCGACCGAGGCGCGGCCCGTCGTCGATGACATGCACGGGGAGAAGGTGACCGATCCCTACCGCTGGCTGGAGGGGGACAACACGGACCCCGGGCGGATGGGGCTGATGACGCCCGAGGTCGCGAGCTGGACGGACGGGCAGAACGCCTACACGCGGTCGCGGCTGGACGGGCTGCCGGGGCGTGCGGGCGTGGAGCGGCGGGTGCGGGAGCTCCTTGAGAGCGGCTCGATCGGGACGCCTCGGGCGTACGGGAAGTTCACCTTCTACACGAAGCAGCTCGGCGCGCAGGCGCAGCCGGTGCTGTATGTGAAGGACCGGACGAACGGGCCGGCGCGGGTGCTGCTGGACCCGGTTTCGGTCGATGAGAGCGGGCTGACGAGCCTTGACTGGTACAGCCCGAGCCAGGACGGGACGATCGTCGCGTTCGGTATGAGCCGGGCGGGGGACGAGAACTCGACGCTGTACCTCCTGGAGACGGAGACGGGCGACTGGCTGAGCGACGAGATCCCGGGAAAGGTGAATCTCTCGGGGTGGCTGCCGGATAACCGCAGCTTCGTGTATTCGCGGCTCGAGGACATCGACGACCCGTACTCGGACACCACGGCGATCCACGAGGTGGGGCGGCACTGGACGCAGGACCCGGTGCTGCTGCGGCAGCGGGATGTCGCGGCGATCTACAAGGGTCTGAACAAGAGCCAAGAGGAGCTGGCGCGGCTTCGCACGACCTGGGGCCCGGGGGCGTCGCCCAGCCGGGACGGGCGCTGGCTCGCGGTGACCTACTGGACGGGGACGAGCTCGAACGATGTGTGGGTGGCGGACCTCGACGCGTGGCGGCGGACGGGCGAGCTGTCGCTGACGCCGGTGCTGATCGGGGCGGAGGGGCGGAACGCGCCGTATGTGCACGGGGACACCCTGTACATGCAGACCTATGTGGATGCGCCGAACGGGAAGGTGGTCGCGATCGACCCCTACAACCCCGACCCGTCGAAGTGGCGTGACATCGTGCCGCACCGGCGGGATGCGATCCTGACCGGGTACGGTCTTGCTCGGGGGGTGCTGACGGCGTCGTACCTGATGGACGCGAGCACGCGGATTGAGCTGTTCCGATTGAACGGCGAGCCGATCGGGCCGCTCACGCTCCCGGGGATCGGGACGGCGGGGCTGTCGACGGCGCCGGACCGGACGACGGCGTACCTGCGGTACGAGAGCTTCAACGAGCCGGACACGATCTACCGCGTCGACCTGGCGTCGCCCGCGGCGCCGGCGCAGCTGTGGGAGCGGGTGGATATCCCGTTCGACGGCTCGACGCTGGAGGTGAAGCGGGTCAAGTACACGAGCAAGGACGGGACCGAGGTCGGGATGTTCATCGTGCACCCGAAGGGCATCGAGCTCAACGGGCAGAACCCGACGATCCTGTACGGGTACGGCGGGTTCAACATCGCGATGGACCCGTTCTTCAGCACGACCTATGTGCCGTGGTTCGAGGCGGGGGGCGTGCTCGCGGTCGCGAACCTGCGCGGCGGCGGTGAGAAGGGGCTGGAGTGGCACCGCGGTGGGCAGCTCGACAAGAAGCAGAATGTGTTCGACGACTTCATCGCGGCGGCGGAGTACCTCAACGACAACGGGTATACGAACCCGGCGAAGCTGGGGATCATGGGCGGGAGCAACGGGGGCCTCTTGACCGGTGCCGCGGTGACGCAGCGGCCGGACCTGTTCGGGGCGGTGTACATCGGTGTGCCGTTGCTGGACATGCTGCGGTTTGAGAAGTTCCTGATGGCGCGGTTCTGGGTGCCGGAGTACGGGACGGCGGAGAACGCGGAGCAGTACAAGTTCCTGCGGGCGTACTCGCCTTATCAGAATGTGAAGCCGGGGACGAAGTACCCGGCGACCTTGATCACCGCGGGTGAGAACGACACGCGTGTGCACCCGATGCACGCGCGGAAGATGGCGGCGTTGATGCAGGCGAGCACGAGCGCGGACCCGAAGGTGGACCCGATCCTGCTGAAGGTGGACCGCGAGGCGGGGCACGGGCAGGGCAAGCCTTTGCACCTGCGTGTGCGGGACACGACGGACAACATCATGTTCTTTATGTGGCAGTTGGGGGTTTTGGATCGGGAGCAGCGGTAGGGGCCGCTTCGCGGTTG
Source organism: uncultured Phycisphaeraceae bacterium (assembly GCA_964615815.1). GTDB lineage: Bacteria > Planctomycetota > Phycisphaerae > Phycisphaerales > UBA1924 > DAIQNV01. The sequence goes on from CAZTQV010000057.1 coordinate 5,075, forward strand.
AGCCGGTCGGTTGCGTTCTGAAGCAGGCGGACGATCTCGGCCCATGCGCGGTGCGTTCGGCGGAGCATCATTGCGGACTGGCGATGACGCCGGATCGCGATGTCGAGTGGTGATTGCTGCATCCCGCAGCGGATTCGCGGATCTGCGCCGCGAGCGAGAAGCAGCTTCACCCACTCGTGGATGTGGCGGGCGTTGTAGCCGCGTTGGACGGCGAAGAAGAGCGGCGTATCGCCGATGAGGTCGAAATTGTGGCGGTCCGGATCGGCACCGGCGTCGAGGATCATGATGCCGAGCGCGAGACGGTCTTCGTTGATCGCGTTGTGGAGCGGCGTCCACGACAGGTCGCCCGACCATTTGTTGATCTCGGTGGGGCGATGTTTGAGCAGGAGCGTGAGGAGGTCGGCGTCGTTCTCCAGGATGGCGTATGTAAAGGCCGAATCGCCCTCGTCGTACGGATCAGGAATTTCCGAACCGTTCACAAGGAGGCGCTCTACCTCAGCCAGCGAACCGGTTTCCTTCCTGAGGATGAGTGCTTTGCGCCACTCGACGGACGCCTCTGATTCGTTCTCGTAGAGGCGGTCGTCGTCGTTCACGCAAGCCAATCCTCCGCCGCGAGCCTTTCCGGGACATAGGTCTCGGTGACATAGCTGATGTCTTTGCTGATCAGGGCTTCGACTTCCATCTTGAAGCCGTTCTTGAGCAGGCCCTGGATCTCCTTCTGCCAGCCCTTGTGGCCCTCGAACCATGGGTAGGCGGCGATCTGCTTGGCGCGGTTGATGTCCTTGTCTGTCAGGGTGATCTTGACATCGTCGCTCATGTCGAGGGCGGCGTGGTCCTTGGAGCGAATTCCCAGGAACTTGGCGTCGGGGACGGCGAGGCGCTGGGACTCGAAGGCGAGGGAGATGGAGCCCTGCTTGATGACGGAGTAGATGTAGTGCCCCCAGGGGTCGCAATCGAGCAGGCAGATGACGGGGAGCTTGGCCTCGGTGCTGAAGCGCTGGAGGAGGCGGCGGACGCCGCGGCTGGGCTGGCCGCCGCCGTGGGTGAGGATGCAGTTGTGGGATTCCCAGAAGCGGTCTTCGTTGAATCGTTGCCAGACGGTGCCCTTCTCGACATGGAGGACGAAGTCGGCGTCGATCTTGGTGAACTCGATGATGTCGGGCTCGACGATGGAGGGGATGGCGTAGCCGCCCGAGCCCATGCGGCGGCAGTTGATCTCGTCGCCGCGGTCGGTGATGGTGATGTTGCCGACCATGGCGCCGCGGTTCTCGGCGTAGAGGTGGAGCTCTTCTCGGAGTGACCCGAGCATGACCTCGAGGTCCTCGAGGATGCCGTCGGATTCGGACTGTTCGTCGAAGGTCTTTTCCTTGGTGTCCTTGCCGTCGAAGTCCTTGATGGTGTGGAGGCCCTTGTAGAAGAGGCCGCGGAGGCTGGAGGTCTTCTGGGCGTCGATGAGCTCGTTGATGCCTCTTGCGTGGAGGAGGGTCTGCATGAACTTGCGGGCCTGGCCCAGGTTGAAGAGCTGGCGGTCGGTGGTGTTGTCGCCCATCTGGAGGATGCGGGACTTCTTGTCCCAGCTGGTGTTGCTGAGGGAGCGCGTGGGGACATCGAGGCGGGGCTCTTCGCCGGAGAGGGAGGTCTCGACGACGGTCCTGGCGAGGTGCTGGATGGCGCGGGCGGTCTTGGCGTCGCGGTCGGCGGTGTCGACCCGGGAGGGGCGGGAGGGGGCGGAGGCCTTCTTGGTGGTTTTCTTGGTCGACTTCTTGGTGGTCGCTTTGGCGGTCTTCTTGGCCATGGGTGGTCGCGGCTCCGTGCGTGGATTCGGTGTGTGTGGTGAGTATCGCGGGTTGGGGGGCGGTGTGCCGGGGATGGTCAGAAAACGGCCCGATCCTGTGTAAAAAGTGCGTTGGGGTGATCCCTACGGGGTGGACCTCGGTTCCCGGATCTGGTAGGCTCTCGATGGATCGAGAAAAGGGAGGGCGTCGTGTCGCGCGTCGCCCAGGAGAAGAAAGGGAACCTCCGATGAAGAAGACGATTTTCGTCGCGGCTATCGCTGCGGCCACCGGTATGGCTTCGGCCCAGTATTTCTCTGATTTCGAGGCCAACGACGGCGGTCTGATCGGGACCGGCGACTGGCAGTGGGGCATGCCCGTCGGCGCCAACGGCACCGACCTCGGCGGCTTCGGCGGCAACGAGCCCGTCGGCGGCTTCTCGGGCGACAATGTCTGGGGCACCGTCCTCGGCGGCCTGCACAGCGCCAGCACGGTCAGCACGCTGACCCTCGCGGGCCAGGACCTCTCGGCGGCCGTTTCGCTCAGCTTCTACGAGTGGATCGACTCGGGCGGTAACACCTTCGACCAGGCCAAGGTCTTCGTCGGCGGCACCGAGGTGTACCTGAGCGACGGCGGCCCGACCAACGGCTGGCGCCTCGTCGAGATCGACCTGTCCGGCTTCTCGGGCACGGGCGACATCACCTTCGAGTTCAGCACCACCGGCGTCGTCGAGCGCGTCGGCTGGTACATCGATGACCTTGGCGTCGCCGTTCCGACGCCGGGCGCTGCCGCGGTCCTCGGCATGGGTGGCTTCCTCGCCGCTCGTCGTCGCCGCTGATCGGCCCATCTGATTCGTTCCAACGAGATTGCAGCGACGCCGCCGGCGGGAGTGTCCCGCCGGCGGTTGTTTTTGGGCGAGCGTGCCGGTCGGGAGGCGGGCGATCGGGCCCACTGATCAGCCGCCGAAGAGGCCGCCGTCGTCGTTGGTTCCGGCGTTCGCGCCGGCCTTCTTCCGGACCTTCTTCTTGACCTTCTTCTTCACGCGCTTCTTCGCGGGCTTGGGCTCGGCGAGGGTGTCGTCCTCGGGCTCGGCCGGGGGCGTGGCAGCGCCGTCCGCGTCGCCCGGGTCGCGGGGGTTGGTGTCGATGATGATGACATCGTCGCCCAGGTCGTCGTCCTTCTGGCCCTTGATGCCCACGACCTTGCCCTCGTCGTCGAGGATGGCGTCGGCGATCTCGGTCCGGCGGCGGGCCTGCTCGAGCAATGCGTCGTACAGCTCCTGCGTGTCCACGCCGGTGAGGGCGTTGCAGCTGCGGGCGATCTCGCCGATGTACCGGGCGAAGACATCACGCTTCTGACCCTCGCGGCGCATCTTCTGGCGCTTGCGGAGGTAGGTGCCGAGCTTGCGGCCGCACTCCTGCAGGGCGAGCTTCATCTCCTTGCGGATCTCGTCGTAGTCGGCGATGGCTTCCTTGG
>CAZTQV010000058.1:0-7626 GCA_964615815.1 uncultured Phycisphaeraceae bacterium
GACTCGAACCTGTAACCCGCTGATTAAGAGTCAGCTGCTCTACCGATTGAGCTAGGGAGGCACACCCGGCCAAAAAGGCCGAATTGCCGTCCAGTATACCCGCCACCAAAGCCCCCGTCTCCCCGCCAAAGCCTCGGGACTCCCCGGGTTTCTGCCCCACCAGCAGATTCCCCGTGCCGGGCCCTTGACGAATTTGATCAACATGTTGAGCATTCCCCCGACACCACACGGAGGGACGATGCCCACCCAACCGCAAGCCGAAACCAAGTGCTCGCCCGAGGCCTGTCGCGAGCGCGTTCCCCTCGTCTTCCAGCTCTTCCAGCTTCACCACCTCATGATGCGCGTCGGCGACCGACTCACCGCACCCCTCGGCCTCACCTCCTCCCGCTGGATCCTCCTCGGCACCATCGCAGACCTCGACGAACCGCCAGGCATCGGCAAGCTCTCCGAGCACGCCATGCTCAGCCCCCAGGCCGTCAGCCGCATGGTCACCACCATGGAGGGCGAGGGCCTCGTCGAACGCATCCGCGCCGAGCACGACGCCCGCGCCGTCCTCGTCCAGCTCACACCGGCAGGCCGCGCCGCCGCCGAACGCACCCGCCAGCTCGCCGAACGCTTCCGAGGCCCCTTCCTCGCCGGCTGCGACGACGACCGCATCGCCCGCATCGCCGCCGATCTCGACCACCTCACCGAGAATCTCGCCCGCTTCGAACGCGAACTCGCAGAAGAATCCCGCCCCGCCCGCGAAGGAACCAACCAGTGACCACCCGCCTCCTCACCCTCGCAGCCCTCGCGATCGCCCTCGCCATGCCGCTCGCCGCGAGCGCCCAAGGCGGCCCGCCCCCCGCCCGCGTCGTCGTCGACAAGGCCCAGGTCCAGTCCCTCGTCCAGCGCCGCTCGGTCACGGGCGAGATCGTCTCCACCCGCCGCTCCCTCGTCGCCTCACAGGCCGACGGCCTCGTCATGCAGTTCGACCTCAACCCGGGCGACACCATCACCGCCGGCGACATCATCGCCAGGCTCGACGACGAACTCGCCACGCTCCAGGTCGAAGAAGCCCGCGCCCGCCTCGAAGCCGCACGCGGCCTCGTCGCCCAGCGCACCGCCGAGCTCGACCAGGCCCGCCGAGACCAGGGCCGCGTCGAACGCCTCGCCCAGAGCAACTCCGCCTCCGCCTCCGAGGTCGACGACTACGAAACCGCCGTCGCCACCACCGAGGCCGCCCTCGCACAGGCCGAGGCAGACGCCTCAGCCGCACAGTCCACCCTCAGCCTCGCCGAGCGCCGCCTCCGCGACAAGACCATCACCGCCCCCTTCACCGCCTCCGTCATCGCCAAGAGCACGGAAGTGGGGGAGTGGCTGGGAGAGGGCGACCCCGTCGTCGAGATCATCGCCCTCGACGCGCTCGAAGCACGCGTCGATGTCCCAGAGCACCTCCTCCCCTACCTCACCGAGGTCGGCCCAGGCATCACCCTCCGCATCCCCGCCCTCGGGCCCAACGCCACCGTCCCCGCCGAACTCATCGACCTCGTCCCCCTGGGCAACCAGGTCAGCCGCATCTTCACCGTCCGCCTCCGCCCAAGGCTCGACCAGGCCACCGGCATCGCCGCGCCCCCCGCCCCCGCCGACCCCGAAGGCGAGGTCTCCCAAGGCGCCCTGCCCGACCGCCTCCGCCCCGGCATGAGCATCACCGCCCTCGTCCCCACCGGCACCAAGTCAGACTTCACCACCGTCCACAAGGACGCCATCATGCGAGACGACGCCGGCGCCTTCGTCTACGCCGCACTCCCCGCCAGCGGCGGCCCCCCGTCCGACGGACCCCCCGCCCTCGCCGCCACACCCGTCCGCGTCGAGATCCTCTTCGCCGAGGGCAACCGCCTCGCCGTCCGCGCACCCCGACTCCAACCCGACACCCAGATCATCGTCGAGGGCAACGAACGCGTCTTCCCCACACAGCCCCTCACCATCATCAACGGCGAACGCGCCGCCCCCGACGAAGGCCCCGGCACCGGCCCCGAAGACCACACCCCCGAAACAGCCTCCGCCAACACCTCCGAATCCAACGGCTAAGCCCGCACACCCGCCCCCGCCCCGCCCCACGCCCGCACCCCAGCGAGACACCCCATGGACCTCGTCAAGCTCTCCATCTCCAAGCCCGTGGGCGTCGCCGTCGGCGTCATCCTCCTCGTCGCCTTCGGCCTCATCGGCCTCACCGCCATCCCCATCCAGCTCACGCCGACCGTCGATCAGCCCGTCATCACCGTCACCACCGAGTGGCCGGGCCGCTCCCCCCAGGAAGTCGTCGACGAGATCATCAAGGAGCAGGAAGAAGAGCTCAAGAATGTCTCCAACCTCAAGCGCATGAAGGCCACCGCCTCCGAGGGCCAGGCAATCATCGAGCTCGAGTTCTTCATCGGCACCTCCATCCCCCGCGTGCTCCAGGAAGTCTCCGACAACCTCCGCCAGGTCGCCGACTACCCGGAAGAAGTCGAAGAACCCCGCGTCGAAGCCGCCGACGGCGCGAGCGAAAACGCCATCGCCTGGATCATCATCGATGTCGACCCAGAGCATGTCGACGACTACCAGGACTTCGACATCACCTCCCTCTTCGACCCCCTCGACAAGGAGGTCAAGCCCTTCCTCGAACGCATCGACGGCGTCGCCGAGGTCAACATCTTCGGCGGCCGCGAACGCGAGGTCCGCGTCCTCGTCGACGAGGTCGCCCTCGCCCAGAGAGGCCTCAACCACCTCCAGGTCATCGACGCCATCCGCACCCAGAACCAGACCATCTCCGCCGGAACCATCGCCGAGGGCAAGCGCGACTACCGCGTACGGCTCGTCGGACAGTTCGAACGCGTCGAGGAAGTCGAAGACCTCATCATCGCCGTCCGCGACGGCGTCGAAACACGCGTCAAGGATGTCGCCACCGTCGAGCTGGGCCTCACCAAGCAGCGCGGCTTCGTCCGCACCTTCGGCCACCCCTCCGTCGCGATGAATGTCATCCGCCAGTCCGGCGCCAATGTCGTCGAGGTCATGGAGCAGCTCCGCGCCCGCCTCGACGAAGTCCGCGCCGAACGCCTCCCAAAGCTCGCCCCGGCAGAGTTCCCAGGCCTGGGAGACCACCTCCGCATCCGCCAGGTCTACGACGAAACCACCTACATCGACTCCGCCGTCTCCCTCGTCACGCAGAACCTCTACATCGGCGGCGCCATCGCCGGCGTCGTCCTCATGGTCTTCCTCCGCTCCTTTGTCTCCACCGCCATCATCTCCATCGCCATCCCCATCTCCGTCATCGGCACCTTCCTCGTCATGCTCGCCCTGGGCCGAACCCTCAACATCATCTCCCTCGCCGGCCTCGCCTTCGCCGTCGGCATGGTCGTCGACAACGCCATCGTCGTCCTCGAGAACATCTACCGCCGACTCCAGAACGGCGACCCACCCATGCGCGCCGCCTACCTCGGCGGAAAGGAAGTCTTCGGCGCCATCCTCGCCTCCACGCTCACCACCGCCGCCGTCTTCATCCCCGTCCTCACCATCCAGGAAGAAGCCGGCCAGCTCTTCCGAGACATCGCCATCGCCATCGTCGCCTCCGTCCTCCTCTCCCTCGTCGTCTCCATCACCGTCATCCCCGCCGCCTGCTCACGATTCCTCCGCGATAAGAAGACCTACGCCACCAAGTTCGGCCGCTGGTGGTCCGGCCTCTTTGGCCTCGACGCCGTCTTCGGCCGCCTCGTCCGCGCCACATCCGCAGTCACCCTCTGGCTCATGACCTCATGGCGAGGCTGGACCCTCCGCCCCGCCATCATCCTCGTTATGACCGCCGCCTCCATCACCGGCGCCGTTCTCCTCGCGCCCCCCCTCGACTACCTCCCCGCCGGCAACAGAAACCTCGTCTTCGGCGGCCTCCTCATCCCGCCGGGCCTCTCCCTCGAGGAAAAGCAGAACATCGCCGAACGCATCGAAGAGGTCATGCTCCCCTATGTCGACGCCGACGCCGACAACTACAAGGAGAAGAACCTCGACCCCATCCAGCGCGGCTACGGCGGACCCGACGCCCCGCCACCCTTCGACCCCGTCCCCGTCCAGAACTTCTTCCTCGGCGCCTTCGGCTCAGGCATGTTCGCCGGAGGAACCTCCGACCTCGAACAGGTCGTCATTCCCGTCGGCCAACTCCTCTCCAACGCCATCAACCCCATCCCCGATGTCTTCGGCGGCGCCAGCCAGGCCTCCATCTTCGGAAGAGGCGCCGGCGGCGGAAACACCGTCGACCTCGAAATCTCCGGCGAACGCCTCGACCGCGTCCTCGCCGCCGCAGACTTCATGTACCAGCAGGCCGGCCGCAAGTACGGCTTCGGCCCCACCGGCGCCGCCGCCGAGCCCTCCAACTTCAACCTCCGCCAGCAGGAATGGCAGCTCCGCCTCACCGACCGCGCCCGCGAGCTCGGCTTCAACACTCAGGCCGTAGGCACCGCCGTCCGCGGCCTCTTCGACGGCGCCTTCGCCGGTGAGTTCAAGCTCGCCGACGACACCATCGACATCCGCATCCTCCCAGCAGGCGGCAAGCTCGAGGTCAAGGAAAACCTCCTCTCCGTCCCCATCGCCACCCCCGCCGGCCCCATCGTCCCCGTCGATTCGCTCGTAGAGGTCGTCCCCGCCCTCGCACCGCAGGACATCGTCCGCATCGAGGAACTCCCCGCCGTCACCATCCGCATCCAGCCCCCGCCCGACACCACCGTCGAAGAGCTCGAGCAGCAGATCCGCGACGAAATCGTCGCCCCAGCCCGCGAGGCAGGCCTCCTCGACCGCACCATGCGCATCAACCTCGAAGGCACCGCCGCCAAGCTCGACGAGGTCAACGCCGCTCTCTTCGGCGTCGCCCCCACCAAGGACGAAGCCGGCCCCATCGCCCTCGCCGCCTACACCCTCACCGCCGTCCTCGGCGTCGCCTGCGCCATCGTCGCCGTCTTCGCCGCCATCAAGGCCTTCCGCAAGAAGTCATCCCTCCACGCCTACGGCATCCTCGGCGCCCTCGCCGTCGCCCTCGCCATCGGCACGCCCCTCATCCTGCTCGGCATCCAGCCCCAGCTCATCATGGCCCGCATGGTCTGGGCCCTCCTCGTCACCTACCTACTCATGGCCGCCCTCTTCGACTCCTTCATCTACCCCTTCGTCATCATGTTCACCGTCCCCCTCGCCGTCGTCGGCGGCTTCGCCGGCCTCGCCATCGTCCACCACCTCTCACTCCAGAACCCCACCATCGCGCCACAACAGCTCGATGTCCTCACCATGCTCGGCTTCGTCATCCTCATCGGCGTCGTCGTCAACAACGCCATCCTCATCGTCCACCAGGCCCTCAACTTCATGAAGGGCATCGGCGAGACCGAGGACGAAAAGGTCGAACGACTCGAGCCCCTCCCCGCCATCGCCGCCTCCGTCCGCACCCGCATCCGCCCCATCTTCATGTCCGTCATGACCTCCGTCGGAGGCATGCTCCCCCTCGTCCTCTTCCCCGGCGCCGGCTCCGAGATGTACCGAGGCCTCGGCTCCGTCGTCGTCGGAGGACTCCTCGTCTCCACCGTCTTCACCCTCGTCCTCGTCCCACTCATGTTCAGCCTCACCCTCCAGGCCACCGAGGGACTCAAGGCTGTATTCATGAAGGACGCACCCACCGACGCCGACCACGGCCTCCCCACCCCCCCCGCCGGCCAACCCGACGAAGAACGCCAGCGCACCCAAACCCCCGCCCTCCAACCCGCGTAACGAATCACCGGTGCCACTATCCGCGAAGCGGGTAGTGCCGTCCCCACCCGGCGCCCGGTGCCCCGAACCGCCGCAACGCGGCGCTTCGGGCCGCTCAACCATTCGATCCACAACCCCAAGGGACGCCGAAGCTGAGGCTCTGCGAAGCTTCGGGTTGATCAACACAAGACGCCCGCGCCCAAGTACGAGCCCGCAGCGCAAGCAAGGGACTCCCCAAGCGCAGCGTCTCCCCCTCTTCAAAGCCTCATCGCAAGCAAACCGCTCGGTGCCACTATCCGCGAAGCGGGTAGTGCTGTCCCCACCCGGTGCCCGGTGCCCCGAACCGCCGCAACGCGGCGCTTCGGGCGTCCCACACCAGAGTCCCACCTCACCCCAACACGAGCCCGCAGCGCAAGCAAGGGACTACAAACGCGCAGCTCCTCCCCACCCTCCAACCCTCATCACACACCCAACCCACCACCCCAACCCCTCCGTGCCTCCGTGCCTCAGTGCCTCAATGCCTTCCCCTCAAGCATCCGGCTCACTGATCATCGGCTCCGAACCCGCGGGCTCCGGCGTATCCGCCTCCGGCAGATCCGCGTTCCCCGTCTCCGGCTCGTTCGGGTCCGTCGGCATCACCGTCGGGCGAACCGCAGGCTCCCCGTAGGGCGTCGGCTCAAACGCGTTCCGCACCATCGGCGGCTCCCCGCCACCCGAGTTGCCACCCGAGTTGCCAGCCGAGCCACCACCCGACGCCGGCTCGATGATCATCATCTTCGGCTCCATCGCGGGCGACTCGAACGAGTCGTTCACCTCCGGAGCCGCCTCCTCATCACCCCAGTCGTCCTCAGGCTGCCGCGGCGCCACCGGCGTCGACATCACCGGCTCGTTCCCTGCACCAGAAGCCCCGCCCGCGCCCGAACCCCCGCTCATCCCCGCACCACTCGTCGCCGGCACATACGCCGACTCCGACGGATACTCCGGCCCGTCACGCAGCACCATCTCCAGTCGCCGCACCGGGCTCCCCGGCACCGGCATCTGGTTCGACAGGCTCCGCACATCGTTCTCGTCCATCAACTGCCAGCGCATCAACGCCGGAAGCTGCGCGTTGTCCCGCGTCTTGTTCTCGTAGAACCGCACCACCAGCTTCTGGTGCACCGGTACATCCACGCTCCACAACTCCGACCCGTCACGCACATCGCGCAGCGTCACCGTGATCGGCATGTACGGCGTGCTCACATAGGTGAACTGGTCGAACGACGCCGCCCGACCCCCCGGGATCTGCCCCGTGAAGTTCGCGCACCCGCCCGCAAGCACACCCATCCCGAGCGCCACGCCAACCAGCGCCGCCCGCGAACCCATCCGACCCTGCTTCATTCCACCGCTCGCGTGCGTCATCAGGCGCTCCACTCGTCTAGCCATCCTGTCCAATCCCCCAGCCGGGATCGCACCCGCGGGGGATACCAGTCTAGAGCCAACCGGCCCCCGCGGGCCGCCAAGGCCGATCCCATCGCCCCAGACCGCCCTACGAGCCGCCCGCGACCCGGGTTCCCGCGGGGGGTGGGGCGGGGCCCCGTCAAGGGCACGATCCCGCCGAAACCCCCGCCATCGCCCCTCATCGGTACGATCCCCCCGTGTCTGAAACCCACCACACGCCCGAGAACGCCCCCGCACCAGACAACCACCCCAACCCCACCCCGGCCCGGTCCCAATCCGAGCCGCCCCTCCGTATCGGCCACGGCTACGACCTCCACCGCCTCGAACCACTCGCGCCCGCAGGCCCCGGCCGCCCCCTCATCCTCGGGGGTGTCCGCCTCGACCACGACCGAGGTCCCGTCGCCCACTCCGACGGCGACGCCCTGCTCCACGCCGTCACCGACGCCCTCC
>CAZTQV010000059.1:0-6755 GCA_964615815.1 uncultured Phycisphaeraceae bacterium
TCGGCATGATCGGCACCCTCATGGGCCTGATCTTCATGCTCCAGAACATGGACGATCCGAGCGCCATCGGCCCGGGTATGGCCGTCGCCCTCATCACCACGATGTACGGCGCGCTCATCGCCAATGTCTTCGCCGGCCCCGTCGCCGACAAGCTCGCCGCCCGCGACGCCGAGGAGGTGACGGTGAAGACCGTCATCATCGCGGGCGTCATGGCCATCCAGTCGGGCGACAATCCCCGCGTCGTCGAGAGCAAGCTGCTCACCTTCCTCCCGCCCGCACGCCGGGAAGAGGCGGAGAAGGAGGCGGCCTGACATGAAGAAGAAGAAGCGCGAGGAGCCGGGGATCCCCGAGTGGATCGTCACCTACGGCGACCTCATGTCGCTGCTGCTGTGCTTCTTCATCCTCCTCGCGGCCTTCAGCGAGCTCAAGCAGCCACGAGAGTTCCGCGAGGTGCTCGAGAAGATCAAGGAGGCCCTCGGCTTCGAGGGCGGCATGGGCCAGGCGCCGATCAAGGACGCCCCGACCAATGCCACCATCAACATGCTCGAGGAAATGGCCAAGCGCGACGACCAGGGCGCGCAGGTCAACAAGCAGAACGACCCCAATGTCGTCGGCCGACACGACACCGTCAGCGTCGTCCACGAGGGCAACTGGCACGCCGTCGGCGGCACCATGGCCTTCGAGCCCGGCTCGATCGAGCTCTCCGCCTCGGCCCGGAAGATGCTCCGCGACGATGTCGCCCCCAAGCTCGCCGACCGCACCAACATCACCCGCATCGTGGGCCACGCCTGGGGCTTCGAGGACACGACCGCGGGCTCCGCCGTCGAGGTCTCCTTTGCCCGGGCCCAGGCCGCGTACGACTTCCTCGTCAATGACTGCGGCGTGAACCCCGCGATCCTCCGCGTCGAGGCCGCCGCCGACGCCGAGCCCGCCCAGCTCCCCTCCGGGGGCGGCGCGGGCCAGCCCGCCGAGAACCGACGCGTGCAGGTGTACATCACCGACCGCCTGATCGATCAGATCCACCCGGACCCCTACGGCACGGGCCGGGCCCGACCGTGAGCGCCTGAGGAAAGGGAGGGCGAGCCATGGCCGACGAAGCCACCGCCGAAGCACCGAAGAAGGGCGGGATGAAGACGATCATCATCGTCGCCGCGATCATGATCGTGGAAGCGGCCGCCGTCTTCGGCATCATGAAGTTCACGATGGGCTCGAACACCAACGCCCAGTCCGCCGAGCTCGAGGGCGAAGAGGAGAACGACCGCGAGCGGCCCGTCGAGATCGAGCTCGTCCGCGACAAGTTCCAGAACATGTCCACGGGCCGCGTCTGGCAGTGGGAGGTCCATGTCTTCCTCCGCGTGCGGAACAAGAATGTCGAGCGCGTCGAGGCCGAGAAGGAGAAGCGGCGCAACGAGATCGAGGAGGGTGTCGCCCGCATCATCCGAAGCGCTCAGGACCGCCACCTGAGAGAGCCCGGGCTCGAGTCCATCACCCGCCAGCTCAACCAGTATGTGAACGAGGTCTTCGGCTACGACCAGGCCGGCATCCCCCGCGTCGAGCGGGTCATCATCCCGAAATGCATGGGCGCCCCGATGGACTATTGATCCCACTCGCTAATCCACCCTGCATTCCGGGTCGCCCGCGCCCCACATCCGGGTGGAGCCGGGGCCGACGCGCAACTCCTGCCGATACCCGCGCCCGAATCCAAGCCCCCTCGGCCGAAGATGCGCCGCAAGGGGGTCGTTTTTGACCCTCCACCCCCGGCGCGTCCGATTCTCGACTCCGACGGCAAAGGGCGCACGCCCGCGGCCGTCCCGCGGCGCGGAGCGCCCGGACCCCGAACCCGATCCCGGCGGGCCGCCGGCAGGGGAGGTCAGGATGGCCGACGAAGAGCGCGACGACGCCAGCCAGAACGAGCAGGGCGAACCGCAGGACCCCCAACTCGAACCCCAAAACGAAGCGCCCATCGGCGACGAGACCCCAGCCGACCCGGCCGAGGACGCCGCGGCTGCGCTCGACGACGCCGCCCGCCAGCTCGAAGAGGTCACGGCTGAGGCCGAAGAGGAGCATGCCCCGAGCGACGAGGAGGCCGCCGCCCTCGCCGCCGTCCAGGCCGCCATCGCCGGCGTGCAGGACGCGGCGACCCCGGCCGCCGCCACGCCCGCCCAAAGCCCACGGGAGAAGGCCCGCCAGGCCCAGCAAGCCCAGCAGGACCCACCCACCGTGAATGTCCCCACCGGCGCCACCCCCTTCGAGCCCCCGGCCTTCAACGCCGCCCCGACCCGCCAGGAGCAGGTCGCCATCGATCTCCTGGGCGATGTCAATCTCCATGTCACCATCGAACTGGGCCGCACCCGCATGCTCGTCGAGGATGTCCTCCGCCTGGGCGAGGGAGCCGTCGTCGAGCTCGACAAGCTCGCGGGCGACCCCGTCGATGTCCATGTCAACGGCCGCCTCGTCGCCCGCGGCGAGGTCCTCGTCCTGAACGACGCCTTCTGCGTCCGCGTCAACGAGATCCTCGACGCCACCGCCGAGCACGCCACCGACGCCTGACATACCGACCGAGCCGGACGGCGGAGCCCGTCCCGCGACCACAGGCCAGGAAGGCCGACCATGCCCACCAGACGACCGCGATCCCTCTGCCGCGCCCTCCTCCCCGCACTCGCACTCCTGCTGGCGTGCGCCCCGCTCGCGAGCGCCCAGGCCGTCCCCCTTCCCGCCGACTCCCGCACCCTCCCTCTCGGTGCCCCGGCCGCCGCCGAGCGCACCACGCCCATCGGCTCGGGCGAAGACAGCTCCATCATCGAGATCGTCCGCACGCTCGGCTCGCTCACCCTCGTCGTGGGCCTGATCGGCGCCCTCGCTTTCGCCGCGAAGTGGTTCGCGAAGAAGCAGGGCGGCCTCGCCGGCCAACTCGGCGCGGGCGGACGCGCCCCCTCAGGCGTCGCACAGATCCTCGCCCGCTACCCCATGTCCCGCGGCCAGACCCTCGTCCTCATGCACATCGGCGGCCGTGTGCTGGTCACCTTCCACGCCACCGGCGGCAAGGCCGGCCCCACCATGACCCCCCTCTGCGAGATCACCGACCCCGAAGAGGTCGCCGACCTCCTCCTGAAGACCCGCGAAGAAGAAGCCGCCGAAACCCAGGCCCGCTTCCGCGAGGCCGTCGAGTCCGCCGAGGCCGCCTTCGACGAGTCCACCGCCCTTAAGCCCAAGCCCTCCCCCTTCCGCCGCGTGCAGACCTCGCCCGCCGGCGACCGCGTCGAGCTCCTCTCGAGTTCTGCCCCAACCTCTTCATCTCCCGACGCCCTCGACGCCGTCTCCCGCCTCCGCGCCCGCCTCTCCACCCTCGGCGAAGGAGTCACGGCGTGACCACGCTCCGGGGCCTCATCCTCGCCTTCTGCCTCCTGACGGCCCTCGCCCCCGCGCACGCCCAGGACCTCATCGGCCCGCCCGTCCCCACGCGCACCAACCTCGAGATCACCGCTCCCGTCCCCAACACCCCCTCCGTCCTCTCTGATCCTTCTCTGAACCCCTTCCGCATCATCGGAGACGCCGCGCAGCTCCTCCCCAACAACGCCGCCGACGCCGCCACCTTCGGCGGCCTCGTCCCGGGCGGGCCCGACGGCCCCGTCCCCCCCGCAGGCCTCGGGGCCGATCCGAACGACCGCCGCGGGTTCAGCGTCGCGCTGAACATCATGGTCCTGCTGACGGTGCTCACCCTCGTGCCGTCGGTCATGCTCATGACCACCTGCTTCGTCCGCATCTTGATCGTCCTCGCCCTGCTCCGCCAGGCCATCGGCACCCAGTCCATCCCGCCCGCCCAGGTCGTCACCTCCCTCGCCCTCTTCCTCACCGTCATGGTCATGGGCCCCACGATCGATCGCATTCACAAGGAAGCCATCCTCCCCTGGCAGTCCGGCGAAGTCACCGACTACGGCGAGCTCTGGGACCGCGGCGCCCAGCCCCTCCGCGACTACATGTTCGACCAGATCGAGGCCACCGGGAACTGGTCCAGCGTCTACATGCTCCTCGACTACAACGGCGTCGACATCTCCCAGCCCCAGAACATGACCCGCGCCGATGTCCCCACCGCGGTCCTCGTTCCCGCCTACATGCTCAGCGAGCTCAAGGTCGGCTTCATCATGGGCTTCCGCGTCTACCTCCCCTTCCTTGTCATCGACATGGTCATCGCCAGCATCCTCATCTCCATGAGCATGATGATGCTCCCCCCCGTCCTCATCTCCCTGCCCTTCAAGCTCCTCCTCTTCGTCCTCGTCGATGGCTGGGCCCTCGTCGTCGGAAGCCTCCTCGAAACCTTCGTCCAGGACGGCTCCGTCGAACGCCTGAGCGCCCAGTCCGCCGCCATGCTCATGCTCCCCCTCCTCGCCTACATCAAGCACTCCGCCGCCGGCCCGCCGCAGGTCCTCCCCCCGCTCCCGCCACTCCCCTCCCCAAGGGCAAAGGAGCCCCGCCGATGATCTACGACGAATCCGCCGTCTTCCTCGTCCGAGACACCCTCATCCTTGTCCTCAAGATCGCCGCCCCCATCCTCCTCGCGGGCGTCACCATCGGCCTGCTCATCTCCCTCTTCCAGAGCGTCACCAGCATCCAGGACCAGACCCTCACCTTCGTCCCCAAGATCACCGTCATGGTCGTCGTCGCCGCCCTGCTCCTCCCCTGGATCATCGGCCGCCTCGTCGAGTACACCGCCGAGATGTTCAGACTCTTCTAGCCCCCCGAGAACCGAGACCCGACCGCGTGGAACCCGCGACCGTTGACATGTCGCCCCTCCTCCCCCATGTGCTCCCGTGGTGCATGGTCTTCATCCGCGTCCTGGGCGTCATGATCTTCATGCCCATGGTCTCCAGCGGCAGCGTCCCCGTCCGCCTCCGCGTCTTCCTCGCCGCGGGCATCGCCGTCGCCGTCTACGGCTGGCCCGGCATCGCCGACGCCGCCCAACCCCCGACGGGCCTCATGGAACTCGGCATGTGCCTCTTCGGCGAGCTGCTCATCGGCATGGGCATCGGCGCCATCGGGGGCATCCCCTTCATCGCCATCGAGATGGCCGGTCACATCATGGGCTACCAGATGGGCCTCGCCCTCGCCCAGGCCTACAACCCCGAGCTCGACACCAACCTCAACTCGCTCGGCTCCATGATGTTCTACATGGGCATCGTCATCTTCGCCTCGATCGGCGGGCTCGAGGCCATGTTCCTCGCCGTCGTCCAGACCTTCGAGCGCGTCCCCGTCGGCACCGTCGATGTCACGATGAACCCCGCCGAGACCATCCTCCGCGTCCTCACCGCCGGGACCGAGGTCGCGCTCTCCATCGCGATGCCCGTCCTCGCGGTCATCATCCTCCTGCTCATCGTCATCGGCTTCATCATGAAGACGATGCCCCAGATCAATGTCATGTCCGTCGGCTTCGCCGTCAAGATCGTCTTCGGCGTCGCCATGATGCTCATCTCCATCTTCACCATCAACGAGGTCATCGGCGCCCACTTCGAGTGGGGCATCATGGAAGCCGTCGGCTGGGCTCGCTCGCTCACCGCCGCGGGGGGGAACTGATCCATGGCCGACGACATGGGCGAGAAGACCGAGGACGCAACCCCACGCCGCCTGGGCGAGGCCCGAAACCGCGGCCAGGTCGCCAAGAGCCAGGACCTCGGCAGCGCCGTCACCCTGCTCATGGCGACCGCCCTGCTCGCCCTCATGGGCGGGGGCCTGCTCGAGTCCCTCGCCCTGCTCATGCGCCGCATCCTCGCGAATCAGCTCCAGGGCGGCATCGTCTCCGTCGCCGAGCTCAGCACCGCATTTCGCGACGCCATGCTCAATGTCGGCCTGATGATCGCCCCCTTCCTCGTGATCGCCTTCCTCGTCACCTACATCACGCAGTATGTCCAGGTCGGCTGGCTCTTCACCACCCAGCCGCTGAAGCCCAAGCTCAGCAAGCTCAACCCCGTCAACGGCGCCAAGAAGCTCGTCGGCATGCGCAACCTCGTCAAGACCGGCACAAACTCCCTCAAGCTCGTCGCCGCCATCGCCGTGTCCTGGTTCATCCTGTCCGTGCGGATGGAGACCGTCGCCAGCCTCGCCGCCATGGGCCCCGTGCAGGGCATGCTCGTCATGGGCCAGCTCGCCCTCGAGCTCGCCCTCGCACTCACCATCCTCCTCATCTTCATCGGGTTCATCGACTTCATCTACCAGAAGTGGCAGCACAAGAAGGACCTCAAGATGACCAAGCACGAGGTCAAGGACGAACGCCGCTCCATGGAAGGTGACCCCGCCGTCAAGCGCCGCCGCTTCGAGGTCTACCGCGACATCGTCAGCCAGCAGATCAACGCCGGCACCCCCAAGGCCGATGTCATCGTCACCAACCCCACGCATTTCTCCGTTGGCATCCAGTACGACGCCGACGAGATGAACGCTCCCAGGGTCGTCGTCAAGGGCGCCGACCTCCTCGCCTGGCGCATCCGCCAGATCGCACGCCAGCACAACATCCCCATCGTCGAACGCCCGCCCCTCGCCCGCGCCCTCTACCACGGCACCCAGATCGGCTCCGAGATCCACCCCGAGCACTACGAGGCCGTCGCCGAGGTCCTCGCCTATGTCTACCGCATCGACTCCGAAGCCGCGAGAAGAGGCAACGCCACCCGTGTCGGAAAGCCAACCCCAGAACCCGCCACCGCGGGATGATCCCCCGTTTGCCGTTTGCCGTTTGCCGTTTGCCGTTTGCCGTTTGCCGTTTGCCGTTT
>CAZTQV010000060.1:0-5317 GCA_964615815.1 uncultured Phycisphaeraceae bacterium
CCTCCTTGTTGGTCATCATCAGGTCGGCGAGCTCGTCGATGATGAAGACCATGTAGGGGAGCTTCCGCGGGATGCGGGCCTCCTCCTCGGGCGTCAGCTCCTCGCCGGGCGGGGCGAAGCGCTCGCGCAGCTCCTCCCAGTCCATCTCGTTGTAGCTGGCGATGTCGCGGCAGCCGGCCTCGGCGAGCAGGGCGTAGCGCTCGTCCATCTTGCCGACGGCCCACTCGAGGATCGCGGCGGCCTTCGACATCTCCGTGACGACCGGGCACATCAGGTGCGGGATGTCCTTGAACTGGCTCATCTCGACCATCTTGGGGTCGACGAGGACGAGCTTGAGCTCGTTGGGCTTCTTCGTGTAGAGGAAGCTCATGATGATCGTGTTCATGCACACCGACTTGCCTGAGCCGGTGGTGCCCGCGATCAGGACATGGGGCATCTTGGTCAGGTCGCCGATGAGGGGGTCGCCCGACGCGTCCTTGCCCAGGAACATCGGGAGACGCATGCCCTCGAAGTTGGAGCGGTCGCTCATCAGCTCCTTGAGCCGGACCTTCTCCTTCTTGGCGTTGGGGACCTCGACGCCGACGGTGTCGCGGCCCACCATGTTGGGCACGATGCGGATGTTGACGCTCTTGAGGGCGCGGGCGAGGTCGCTCGAGACCGCGTTCAGAGCGGCGACCTTCGTGCCCGGCGCGAGCTTGACATGGTACAGCGTGATGACGGGGCCGGACTCGATGCCGACGACCTCGCCCTTGAGCTTGTACTGCGTCAGCGCCTCTTCGAGCGCCTCGGCCTGCTCGCGGACATACTCCTCGAGGATCGCGCCGAACCCCTCGTCGGGCTCCTCAAGGAGGTCGAGGCCCGGGAACTTGTAGCCCTCGAGTTCGGCCGCGTTCTGCAGGTCGGCGAGGTCGGCCTCGGTCGCGCTCCCGCGGCTGGTGCTCGCGAAGCGGACGGGCAGCTTGCTGATCTTCTCCTTCAGCTTGTCGCGGTCGAAGACCTGCGGGGCGCCGATGTCCTCGTCGTCGTCGTCGTCCTCGTCCGCGCCGACTTCGGCCTCATCGACCGCCTCGGCGTCGTCCTCATCTTCATCCTCGTCCTCGTATTCCCACTCGTACTCGTCCTCGGCCTCGGCGCCCTCGTCTTCCTCTTCGTACTCGTCCTCGACCTCGTACTCGTCTTCCTCGGCGTCGGGGTCGAAGGCCTCGGTGCCGGCGAAGCCGCCGCGGGATTCGTCGATGGCCTTAACTTTCTCCTTCGTCTTGGTCTTCTTCGCCGCCGCCTTGGTGCCGCGGCGGGGTTGGGGGTCGACATCGTCAAGGTCGTGCGCGCGCACGCCGGCGAGGGCGGGGCGGGCGGCGGAGACGAGTTTGTGCGCCCAGGTGCTCAGGCCGTGCGCACCGGCCACGCACGCGTGCGCACAGCCGCGGTACGCCCGGATGAGGCCGACGACGACCAGCTTGTCGAGCGCGACGATCAGCCCGATCGCCAGCAGCACCAGCAGCCACAGGACCGAACCCGCGCCGCCGAAGCGGGAGACCAGTTCGGCCGCGATAACGACGCCCGAAGTCCCCCCGGGCAAACGCGGCAGGGGCCCGGCCGTCGGGAACAGGACGCCTGCGAGCCCAGCGACGGCCGCGACGATGCAGACGCCGCCGACGGCCCGGACGATCGGCTGGCCCACGCTCCGGCCCAGGGCGACGCCCAGGAGGGCGAGGGCCGCGAGGGCGAGGGCGGGCCAGGCGGCGAAGCCCAGGACGAGGTGCAGCCCGTACGCGGTGACCGCGCCCATCGGGCCCATCCAGTTGAGGGGCGGGGTGTTGCGCGGCCAGACGGCGTGGCTGGGCGGGTCGGCCGGGCTGAAGCTGACCATCGCGAGGGCGACAAACAGCCAGATCGCGGCGAGCCCGAGCCAGACGAGGACCGCGGGCGCGGAGCGACCGGCGAGGAAGCCGGGCTCAGAAAACGAATCGGCGCGACGACCGCGCGGCTTGGAAGACTTGGCCATGCCCCTGCTATCGGACGGGCGGCGGGGGCGAGCGCCGTTTTGGCGCGTGCCGGGGGAAGCGTGGGGAGACCGGATCGGGGTGAGCCCTAGGGCTGGGGCTCTTCGAGGAGGAGGTACAAGATGTTGTTGGCGAAGGTGGGGCTCTTGGTGAGGCCGAGGTGGTCGTCGGTCAGGAAGATGACCTGATCGAAGCCGATCGGGGAGCGGAGGCGGGGGGACCAGGTGCCGCCCGCCCGCTCGTCCATGAGGGCGGAGCTGCGGAGGACGGTGCCGTCGCCCGGGCCGGTCTCGATGCGGTCGAGGGCGCCGGACCTGGGGTTGACCGTGAAACGGGCGGGGGTGTCCTCGGCGTCGCCCGCGATGAGGACGATGCTGAGGCCCTCGGGCGGGTCGGCGGGGCGGTCGAGGGCGCGGTGGAACTGGTCGGCGCGGGCGAGGGCCTTTCGGAGGTGGTCGAGGGCGATGAGCCGGCGTTCCTCGGGGGTCGAGGCATCGGGGAGGACCTTGGCGAGCTCGTCGTCGAGCCTGAGGTCGGCGAGGCCCCAGTTGTTCGCGATCCAGACCTCGGGGTCGAGCAGGTCGACGGGCTCGGCGGTGTCGCGGTTCTGCACGGGAGTGTGGCGGGCGCGGGGGAGGAGCTGGTAGATCGCGGGCATGGAGCCGAGGACGGCCTGGTCGTACTCGGGCAGGAACGGGGCGATCTTGTAGCCCTGGACGAGCTGGACGAGGGCGTTGGCGGAGCCGGCGTTGGGGGTGCCGACCATGATGAGGCGGTTGATGTACTTCGCGCCCTCCCAGGTGAGCTCGGGGAGGGAGCCGTCGTCGGGCAGGGGCTGGGGGCCGTAGCGGAGGTAGTAGCGGGCGACGAGGCCGCCCATGGAGTGGGCGACGAGGTCGATCTTGACGGGCTCGTCCTGGCCTCTGGCGGTGGCGGCGTACTCGGCCATGTCCTTGACGAGCTGGTGGAGGTCGGCGGCGTGCTCGGAGATGTCGCGTCTCCAGTCGTAGTCGAACTGGTCGCAGGTGTAGTGGCCGGCGCCGTACATGATGGCACCCGATTCGCCGAGCTGGCGGTCGCGGTATCCGCCGACGCCGAGGGTGCCGAGGATCTCGACATAGGCGTTGAGGGAGAGGGGGATGAAGAGGAAGTTGATGTCGACGGTGTCGAGGGAGCCGGCGGAACGGACGCGGTCCTTGAGGTCGGCGAGGGCGACGCCTTGCTGCATGGGCAGGGCGATGAGGCGGGCGTCCTCGGCTTTCGAAGGGTTGACATAGTCGCCCGTGAAGGCTCCCCAGACGGTGCGGCCCGAGTCGCGGTCGGTGAGCTTTGAGCCCAGGATGCCCGGGATGACGAGGACGGGGCGGCGGGTCGATTCCTCGGCGGCGGCGGCCTGGTCGTAGAGGGCGCCGAGATCGGGCGTGCGGATGCCGGCGGTGCAGGCGGGGAGGAGGAGGGCGGCGAGGGCCATGATGATGGCCGGGGCGCGGGACACGGCTTGATGCACGATGGGCCTTTCGGTGTGGTGATGGTCACCATACCGAAAGGCCCGTGGTTTATTCCGGGTTGGTGTGCGGGGTTACGGGCAGCCGGCGGCGAAGGCGTCGAGGAAGGCGGTGATGTCGGCGAAGGTGAAGGCGCCGAGGGGGGCGGCGAGGTCGGCGGCGAGGTCGTTTGCGGCGAAGGCGGAGAGAAACGCCGTGATGTCCGCGAAGGTGAGCTCGCCGAAGGGAATCGCCAGGTCGGCGGCGTTGCAGAACGGGTCCTGCGTACTCAGCATGATGGTCACGGAGGGGCGGAGGTTGAAGCCGGTTGGGGGTATTGAGGCAAAGGCGTAATCCGCGATGGAGTCGGCGTTGAGGTCGCCCACAGGGGCGACGGTGATGCCGAGGCGGGTGCGGGGCTGGGAGCCGAAGCGTGCGTAGCCCGGGAGGAACGCTCCGGTGGCGCCGGAGATGACGCGAACGACGCCGGTCTCGTACCCCATCGTGCCGTCGGCGTAGTCTCCGAAGACGAGATCACCGACGCCGTCGAGATCGAGGTCGCCGACACCGGTGAGGACGGCACGCGTGCTGGGCACCGTGTCGGCATCGCGTCTCCAGATGGTGGAGCCATCGAGGCTTGAGATGGCGATGACAGCGTTGGCGGTGCTGGTAACGGCGTAGTCGGCCATGCCGTCGTTGTCGAGATCGCTGACGGCACCGATGCCGGCGCCGATGCGTTCACCGGCGGGCCCGGTGGTGCTCGAGATGATGGCGCCGTCGATACCGGAGAGGACATAGGCCGCGCCGACCACGCCGACCGCGCCGGTCGGTCGGGCGAAGGGGGCGGCGACGGCGATGTCGGCAGCGCCATCATTGTTGATATCGCCCAAGGAGGCCACGGCGCTTGCGAAGGAGTCGCCGGGCGTCGGGCTCGAGACGGTGTAGAGGGTGGAGCCATCGGCACCGGAGATCGCCTCGACCTGGCCCGGGAAGCCGAGCACGACGAAGTCGAAGGGGAGGGACGAGCCGACGAGGAAGTCGGCGTGGCCGTCGGCGTTGATGTCGCCCAAGGGAGCGCCGCTGCGCCCGTATGAGAATCCCTGGACATCTGGGCCGATGACGGTGCGGATCAGGGTGGCATCGGCACCGGAGTAGAGCTTGAGGGCCGCTGCGTAGTCGAGACCCGCAACTTCGCTGGAACTGGCGGCGAAGTCGGCGATGCCGTCAGCGTCGATGTCGCCGATGCTGAACATCTGGTTGCCGAGGAGTTCCGATCCAAGCTCACCGTACACGCGATCGATCAGCGCGCCATCGGCCCCGGACACGAGGTCGATGCGGCCGGCGTTGTTGGCGTTGGTGTCATCGCCGGGGGCAGAGATCGCGAGGTCGTGGATGCCGTCACCGTTGAGGTCACCGATCGCGAGGATCTGCTTGCCGAAATTGGTCTCGCGGGTTTCGTTGAGCACGATCTCGGGCGTGTGGTCGATGGGCTGGGCCACAGCGGCGGTAGACACAGCGCAGAAGAGAATTGTTGCTCGGTTCATGCAGAGGCCTCCGGATGACTTTCCCACGATGATGTAAGGTAGCGTGTTCGGGTCGGGTTCTGCGCTCGAAAATGAAACTGTTCTGCGACTTCCGCCGCACGGGCACACTCAGACCGGACGCGGCGCCCCCGTGGCAATCACGGGCAGCCGGCGGCGAAGGCGTCGAGGAAGGTGGTGATGTCGGCGAAGGTGAAGGCGCCGAGGGGGGCGGCGAGGTCGGCGGCGCGTGAATGGGTCGTGAAGGCGTGCATGAAGGCGTCGATGTCGGTGAATGACAGGCCGGGGG
>CAZTQV010000061.1:0-5017 GCA_964615815.1 uncultured Phycisphaeraceae bacterium
GGGTGCGTGCACGGCGCGGGCGGGGCGGGCCGCGGGGGCGGGCGCCGCGACGGGCGTCGGTGTTTCGTCGCCGACGGCGTACTTGCCGGTCCACCAGTTGGCGAGGCGGATGCGGCGGGGATCAACGGGCTGTGCGTCGTACCTCGCGTCGCGGTCAATAAACCAACGACGATTGGGCTCTTGGCGAGCACCGTGGATCATCCCTGCCCGGAGTCGATTACGGAGCGGCAGGCCAGGACGATGCGAACTGTCGCGCAGCACTCCCGCAGAGTCGAGCCAAGTCGCCGCTTCGACAGCGGTAGTGTTTGAAAGACCCCGGCGGCGGAGCTCGTTTTGAATCGTTCGATTAATGCGATCGATCTGTGAGGAATCATCCGAGACGGGCGTTGTGTCATCTTCATTGCCATCATCAACAGCCGCGGCGAAGACGCTCGAGATCGGCGTGTCTTCCTCGGCTTCGTCGAGGTCGTCGGCGGCGCCGCCCTTCATGCTCGGGAGATCGGCGGGGCGGACGGTGAAGGGATCGCTCGCGGCCAGGACGACCCGCAGATCATCGAGGAATGCGCGGGCGGTCGGGTAGCGCTTGTCGTAGTCGGTCATGGCCCGGCGGATGATCCAGCGGATCGCGTCGGGGCAGCGCTTCTCCACGCGGCTCAGGCCGCCGTGGGCGGGGAACTGGTTCTCGATGACGGAGTAGAGCACGGCGCCGGCGGCGTAGACATCGAAACGGGCACCGTCGATCTGGTGGACCTTGACGCCGCGGAGGGCCATGCGGACGAGCTCGGGGTCGCGGAAGTACTCGGTGCCGTGGGTGGTGAGCGTCATCGCGCTGCGCAGCGGCGTGACGAGGCCGAAGTCGACGAGGTGCGCCGAGCCCCCGGGCTTGGAGGTGTCGCGTGGGTCGATGATGATGTTGTCCGGCTTGACATCCTTGTGCCACAGCCCGCCCTGGTGGTAGGTGTGCAGGGAGTGGGCCAGGTCGGCGACATAGCCGAGCGCGATCGAGAGGTGCTTGTCGTCCAGCCCGCCCTTGGAAACCGGGGCGGAGTCGGCGTGCAGACGCTGGGTGACGGTCGCCAGGCTGTCGCCCGGGACATACTTCATGACATAGAAGAACCGCTCCTCGGCGAGCTCGTGCTCGAGGACGAGGCCCAGCTTGCGGGCGGCGTCGAGGGCGCGGCTCTCGCGGACGATCTGGGGGAGGCTGGAGCCGTCGGTGAGGCTGAAGGTCTTGATGACGACCTGCTCGCAGTCGCTGAAGCCGCGGCGCTGGAAGCCGGCGAGCTTCATGGGCTCGGGCTTGGCGATGTAGAGCTTGCCGCCGGAGCCGCCCCCGGGCAGGGAGCCGACGATCTCGTAGCCCTCGAAGAGGGCCGAGGCCCGGCGCGGCTTGTCGGAGGTCGGGGCGTGGGCGATGGCGTGGGGCAGGCGGCTCTCGACGCCCTCGAGGACGCGGGAGAGGCCCAGCAGGCGGAAAGGGTGCCCGATCGCGATGCGGTACAGGCAGCCCCCGAAGGTGCGGACCTCAGCGGTGAAGGCCCGCCCGTAGTGGGCGCTCGCGGACCAGCGCCCGATGACGATGTTCACGAGCACGAGGGGGATGAAGACGACCGCGACGACGATCGCGCCGATGGCGCGCAGCGCGTCGGAGATCTCGCCCCCGATGAACCGGAAGACATGGAGAACCGCCATCCCGATGAACCGGAAGACTCGGACGAGGATCCACCAGCCCAGGACGATCGCGAGAATGATCGCGCTCGTCCCGAGGAGAATCAGTGGCAGCATGAGGACTGGGGTCACGGTTCGCCTCCGGCCCGCCGGGATCCTGGCGTGTCAGCGCCGGCCCGTGTCGGACAGCCGTTCTTCGTCGGCCCTGCGGAGCTCGATCTGGCGGTGGTAGATCTCGGCGATGGCATCGTCGAAGGCCTGGTCCACCGACTTGTCGGTTCCGCTCGCTGTCGGCTGCTTGGGATCCAGGGCGAGCCCGTTTCGCTCGGCCTCGTTCAGTTCGTCCTCCGTGAAGCTATAGGTGGAGATCACGGTACTGAGCCGAACCCTGAGCAGATCCCGAACCTTGGCGAGCCTGCGGGAGACCGTGGGCTCCGAGGTGCCGATGGCGGCGGCGACCTCCTTGCCGGACTGGCCGTCGAAGACCCGCATGCGGTAGATCGAGAAATCCGTGAACTCGCACTCGCGCTCGACGGCCCGGATCGCCGCCTCGACCTTGGCGCGGAAGACCGAGGCCTCGTAGGCGTCGTCCACCGACTGGGCGGCGGCGCCCATCATCCAGGTCTCGTCGAGCTCGGCGTTGGCCTTGCCGCCCCCGCGCTTGAGGGCCATGCGGCGGTCGATCTCGTCGCCCAGGACATGCTTGGCGATCGCGAGAAGCCAGGTGGAGAAGCGGGCCCCGCGCTCGGGGTCGAAGCGGTCGATGGAGTTCGACAGGGCCGCGAGCGTCTCCTGCGAGAGGTCGCGGACGGTCTCGGCGCCGATCCGCCCCCGGCCCCACTTGGCGAGCTGCGCGCGGATGACCGGGCCGAAGGTCTCCCACAGCTCGTACCACGCGGCCTCGTCCTGGGCGCGGAGTCGGTTGACGAAGCCTGTCGTGAGTGAGGTCAGCATGCGGGTGGCGGCTCGCGGCTTCCGGGACGGACCTGTGACCGGACCCGGGGGGTGGTTTGTACTGGTTCAGGATACCGGCGCGGGGCGTCCGATTCGGGGCTTTCGTCGCGATCCGCGGGTTTCGGGCTGCAAAGCGACCGGTGTGGACGCCGCTCACGCGGGTGGGGCGACTTTTTTCGGGCGGCTTCCCGAGATATCCGGCGGGGGACCGTCGTCAGCCTGAAACGCAACGGGCCGGCTTCCCATGAACCACTCCCGAGTGCCCCCCACCGCACCACCGCCGCCAAGGCAGGGCGGACCGGAGGGGCTGGTGAATCCAGAACGACGACCCGGGGCACGGCCGACGCCGGACCCGGACCGGGCGAGGGGCAGGCCAACTGGGGCCCCATCGGCGACCCGGGCGTCTGACAGCGAGCCCCGGGCTCCGAGCCGATTGAGGCCGGGCCCGGCAGAGCGAAGGAGCGGACCGATGAGCGTTTCGAAGTGTGTGATCCGTGGTGCGGTGCTGACGGCCCTCATCGGGGGCGGCACCGCGGTGGTGGCCGAGACCGTGCGCCCCGGGAGCGTGCGTGCTCTCGTGGGTCAGGCGGGGAACGCGGTGGCGAGCGTGATCGACAGCAACATCGATGACCCGGTCGCGCTGCGTGCCCAGCTCAAGACCCTCGAGGCCGAGTATCCCGAGCAGATCGCCGAGGTGCGTGCGGACCTCGCTGAGGCCGAGGAGCAGATCTCCCAGCTCGAGCGCGAACGGGCGATCTCCGACCGCGTCGTGGCCCTTGCGAGCGAGGACCTCTCGCGCCTGGAGACGGGCATCGCCAAGGCCCGCGGCGTGCAGGAAGAGAAGCAGCACGCGATCGTGCGGATCAGCTTCGACAACCGCTCGCTGGGCCTGCGGGACGCCTACGCCAAGGCGACCCAGATCGAGCAGACCAAGACGATCTACCAGCAGCGTGCCGGCGAGATCGCCACCGAGCTGACCTACCTCGCCGACCAGCGGGACCAGCTCGCGGCTCTCCTGACCAAGCTGGAGACCGAGCACGCCGAGTTCCAGGCCCAGCTCTTCCAGCTCGACGCGCAGATCGACGCGATCGCCCGCTCCGACCGGATGCTGGCGATGATGGAGGACCGCCAGGCGACCATCGACGAGCACCAGCGGTACAAGGCCGCCAGCCTCGACCAGCTCAACGGCAAGCTCGCCAAGGTGCGGGCCGAGCAGAAGAGCCGCCTCGCGGCGATCGCCGGCCGGGAGACCGACCGCGACTATCTCGACGAGGCCCGGTACCTGATCGACACCGAGGGCGGCCCGGTCCGCGTCGAGACCGACTGGGAGCCGGCCAAGGCCGGGGTGATCGAGATCGACCCCGACGACGCCGAGTCCCTCGTTCACCGCGACTGAGTAGGCGACGAAATCTGCCGGTTCGGCGACGGGCGGCCGGTCGACCGGCGTCCGGGTGAACCGAACGGCTCCTGAGCATCCCGAACCCCTGCCGGGCGGCGCTTCCCCCCCGGCGGGGGTTTTTCATGCCCGTTGGGTGGTCCGGCCGAGGGGTGGCGCTTCGGGGAGACCTATGGATTGGTGGCCGAACCCGGCCCGACCCGATAACTTGCGCGTGTGCGACCCGTCCCGCCACGGCCGGCGCGAGGGGGGCACACGCCGATCAGGCCCGCTCCGCGACCCCGCGGAGGGGCCCCCGAGGGGAAGCAGACCGCGTGGTGTGGAAGCGACTCGCCCGACTGTTCACGGTTGATATGGGCATCGACCTGGGGACCTGCAACACCCTCGTCGCGGTCCGTGGTCAGGGCATCGTGCTCAATGAGCCGAGCGTGGTCGCCGTGAAGAAGGGCACGAACCAGGTCATCAAGACCTCCTCGGGCCTCGCGGTGGGCTGGGTGGCCAAGGAGATGCTGGGCAAGACCCCGGGCTCCATCACCGCCGTCCGCCCGCTGAAGGACGGCGTGATCTCTGACTTCGAGATCACCGAGGCGATGCTCGCCTACTTCATCCACAAGGTGACCGGGCGGGCGAGCTGGATCGCGCCGCGGGTGGTCATCAGCGTGCCGAGCGGGATCACCGCGGTGGAGAAGCGGGCCGTCGTCGATTCGGCCGCCCGGGCCGGGGCCAACAGGACCTACCTGATCGAGGAGCCCATGGCCGCCGCGATCGGCGCCGGGCTGCCCTTCATCGAGCCCACCGCCAGCATGATCGTCGACATCGGCGGCGGCACCACCGAGGTCGCCATCCGCTCCCTCGCCGACATCGCGACCTGCGCGTCCGTCCGCGTCGCCGGTGACGACATGGACGAGGCGATCATGAGCCACATGAAGCGCACCTACAACCTCATGATCGGCGAGCAGACCGCCGAGCGGATCAAGATCGAGATCGGCTCGGCCGCCC
>CAZTQV010000062.1:0-4530 GCA_964615815.1 uncultured Phycisphaeraceae bacterium
GTCGGGACGGCGATGCGCCGGCCGGACACGCCGGCGGCCGCGGCGCGGTCGCGGACGCTCACGGCGCTGACTCGCAGCCCGCACGGGCCCGTCCGCGTGATCGCGGGCGAGGCGCTGGCGGCGATGAGCCCCTGGAAGCGCGTGGACGCGACCTCGGCGATGCTGTTCCGGCGGTGGCAGGCGGCCGACGCGGACGCGGCGCTGAACGCGCTGACGGCGCGGATGACGAGCGGCTCGGCGGCCGAACGCGTGCAGGCGATCGCGCTCGCGACGCGGTGCGAACTGACGGCTGACTTCGCCGAGGTCCTGGTCGCCTCGGCCCGGCTGACGGCCGCCTCGATGGCGGGCGGGGAACGCGTCGCGGCGACCGCGGTCAAGGCGCTCGCCCGGGTGCGGACGGCCTCGGCCGAGCGGGCGATCGACGCGGCGGCAGCGCACGCCGACCCCCGGGTGCGGGCGAACGCCGTCGAGGCGCTCGCGATGCGGCCCCGCGCGGCGCGGGGCGTCGACCGCGACACGGTGCTCATCGAGTTCAAGGGTGATGACGCGCACCGGGCGCGGGCGAACGCGATCCGGGCGATGCTGCTTGGCGTTGACGGTGACGGCGGCGCTGGCAGTGGTGGGGCGTGGATGACTGGCGTCGGCGAGATCAAGCCGCGACGCATCTACGAGCCGGCGGCCGTCGAGGAGCTCGAGCGCTTGCTGACGGACGACCGGGCCGAGCACCGGCTCGCGGGCGTGTGGCTTGCGGAGCGGACGCTCTGCGCGGGCGGGGCGGATCGGCTGGGTAAGGCGTTCGACGGGCTGACGCGGCGCGTCGCTAGGCTCGCGAAGGACGACGCGGACGACCGGGTGCGCCGGCGCGGCGTGCGGTGCGCCTCCCGCCTGCTGACCGAGCTGCGCGGCGACGACACGGAGCGGCGGGCGGTGGTCGAGACCGTCGCACGGCCCGCGCGGACCATCCGGTGGGACGACATGAAGACGCCGGCGAACGCGCCTACGAGCGGGGCCACCAGCGAGAAAGTGGTGCCGGCATGAGCGCATCGCTTCTGCTGGCGCAGACTGAATCGACCGGCCCGGTGACGCTGGTCGTTCCTGAGGACGCGACGCCGCTGCCCGTGGCGACGCCGCTGGTCTCAGCTTGGATCTGGCCGGTGCTCGCGGTGCTCGTGCTCGCGGCCGGCGTGCTGCTGGTGCGGCGTGCGTCGAAGCCGATCGACGACAACGCCCGCGCCGCCCGGGCGTTCAGGCTCTCGGCGAAGGCGATTGGCGTGCCCGTGAACGACCAGCGGACGCTCGCGGCGATGGGCGAAGCGGCGGGGATCGAGCCGGCGGCGCTCCTGCTCAACGAGCGGGCCCTGCGCCGGGCGCGGCTCGCGGCGCTGGCGGCTTCGAAGGGCGAGGGCCCCCTCGCGTCGAACCGCGTGAAGCGGGCGTGCGCGGGGCTGGGGCTGGCGTGAATTCGCACGCACCATCGGGCACGCACGGTTGACCAACCCGAAGCTTCGCGGAGCCTCCGCTTCGGCGTCCCGGGGGTCGTTGTGATGTGTGGGCGGTGAAGGTGGGGAACCGCGATCTCACGATCGCGGCTCTGATTGCTTGTGCTGTTGTCGCGGGTCACGCGTGAGGCACGCGCCGTGTTCAGTCGCGCGGGGGTTCGGAGGGGCTGGCCAGGGGTGTTTCGCCCCGAAGCCGGAGCGCCAGGTCGGCGAGGATGCGGTCCTCGAGGCTGATCAGGTGGTGGCTCAGCACCAAGCGGCCCGGCACCCAGATCGGCTCGCGCCCCGGCGGGGCCGAGCGCGTCGCGCCGACCCAGCGGTCGTGCAGCACGGCGTAGCAAGTGAGCTCGTAGCCCTCGAAGTCGGCGCGGTCGTTCAGCGCCTCGATGAACGCCGAGCCCGGCTCCATGTTCCGTGACGCGGGGTCGAGGCGTATGAGCTGCGCGAGCCTCGCCCCGTCGTGCGGCGTGCCCAGCGTGAAGAGGCGGGCGATGTTGAGTTGCTTGCCGTCGGGGCGGCCCCGGTGCTCGGGCTCATCCGCGGCGAGGCGCGCGACCAGCCCGCCCATGGAGATCGCGACGACATCGACCTCGGTCGTGAGCTTCGAATCGTCCGACGGGAACGCCTCCTGCACGAGCGTGACGAGCCGCTGGGCCGGGTCCTCGATCGTCGTCGCGAAGGGGTAGGAGAGGACGCGGACCTGGTCCGGATCGGCCCCGGTCAGATCGACGATGCGCTCGGCGAGCGTCGACGCGGTCGTGCGGGGCGAGCGGTAGCCCGACAGCACGATCACGGGGCGCGGCAGGCCCACGGGCTCGGCCTCAAGCCGCTCAATGGTCGCGTCCACCTCGGCGTTGGTCGCGGGGTAGGCCTCGTTCTGCGCGGGGACATGCACGCACGACGCGATGAGCACGAGGGCCGCGACGCCGAGCGTCGCCAGCGCGGCCCGGCCCGCGCGGCGCTTCCAGCTCTTGCGGCGGAGGCGGCGGGGTGTGGGCGTGGCGTTGGGTGCTGTCTGTGCATCGTTTTGCGTCATCGGCTCGGTTCTTGGGGTTCGGCGGCAGCGGATTGCGGCGGGCCCTGGAACAGGCTCGGTTCGCCGCGGAGACGCAGGGCGATGTCGGTCAGAATCGTGTCGTCCATATTCACCGCCAGGTGCGAACCGAAGAGGCGCCCGCGGACCCAGTACGCCTCCTCGCCGGGCGGGGCCTGGTTCTCGTAGCCGACGATGCCGTCGTTGCGGATGGCGTACGGGACGAACTCGTAGTCGTGGATGGCGGTGCGGGCGTTGAGCTCGGCGAGGAAGGTCGAGCCCGGCGAGATGTCATCGAGCACGGGGCTCAGGAAGCGGAACCGCGGCGCGAGCTCGGCCCCGGTGTGCGGGCTCGCGATGGTGTACAACCGGCGAATATTCAGCCGGGGCCAGCGGACGGTCTCCTCGGCGGCGAGCCGGGCGACGACGCCCCCGAGCGAGAGGCCGACGACATCGACCTCGGGCGTCTCGATCGCGCCGGGGCTCCCGGTCAGCTCGCGGCTGATGAACTCGCCCAGTTCGACCGCGGCCTCTTGCACGGACTCGGGGTTGCGGGGGTTGAAGACAAGAAAGTCGGCCCGGTCGCCCGTCGTGAGCTGCGCGAGGGCCTTGGCGATGCCCTGGGAGGCGATGCCGGGATCGAGGTAGCCCGACACGACGACGACGGGGCGGGGGAGGGCGACGGGATTCTCGCGCAGGCGGGCGCGGACGAGGTCGAGCTCGCGCTCGAAGGCGACGGCGTCGGTGGTGAGGGCGGGGTTGCGTGGGCCGTTGTAGGTGCAGGCGGCAAGCGAAAGACACGCGCCCGTGGTCAGGGCTGCAAGCAGCTTCACGAGTTCCCCACCGTGAGCTGCGTCACGCCCGACTTGATCCGCTCGGCCGCCATCTTCTCCCAGCCGGAGCCGAGCTCGCCCAAGGGGTCGGGCGGGGTGATGTCGACCTTCTTCTCGCCCAGCTTGGCCTCGCCCGACTCGACGCGGGCCTGGAAGGTCTTGCACTCGTCGAGCAGGCGGTCGAGGATCTCGGCCTCGGGCACGGTCGCGACCCGCTCGCCCTGGACATAGATGATGCCCTTGCGGTCGCCCGCGAAGACGGCGACATCGGCGCCCTCGGCCTCGCCGGGGCCGTTGACGACGCAGCCCATGACGGCGACCTTCATCGGCACGCGGATCTCGTCGGCGAGCTTGGCCCGGACTTCCTGCGTGAGCGTGAAGAGGTCGACTTGGATGCGCCCGCAGGTGGGGCAGGCGATGAGCTCGGCGCCCTTGCGCTCGCGCAGGCCGAGGGACCACAGGAGCTCGAGCCCGTCCTCGACCTCGTAGACCGGGTCGCTGGCGTAGCTGATGCGGATGGTGTCGCCGATGCCCTGCGTCAGGAGGCTGCCGAGGGCGACGACGGATCGGATGCAGCCGGTTTCCTTGGGCCCCGCGTGGGTGACGCCCAGGTGCAGGGGGTGGGGGAAGCGCTTGGCGATCTCGGTGTAGGCGTCGATGACGATGGTCGCGTCCATGCTCTTAGCGCTGATGGCGATGTCGAAGAAATCGCGCTCGTAGAAGATGTCGAGGTACTCCTCCAGCTTGGCAATCATGATCGCGAGGAGGTAGCCGTGCTTCTGGTCGCTGAAGACGGCGCCGAGCTCCCGGGCCCGGGCCTGCTTGTCGCGGCGCTCGATGATCGAGCCCTCGTTGACGCCGACGCGGATGGGGATGCCGGCCTGCTTACAGGCGTCGATGACATCCTCGACCTGCGCGCGGTCGGTGATGTTGCCCGGGTTCAGGCGGATCTTGTGGACGCCTGCCTCCACGGCCTCGAGGGCCCGCTTGAAGTGGAAGTGGACATCGGCCACGATCGGGACGGAGGTCTGCTTCAGGATCTCCCTGAGCGCCTCGGTGTCTTTCTTCTCGGGGACGGCGACGCGGACGATGTCGGCCCCCGCCGCGTGCAGCTTGTGGATCTCGGCGACGCACTTGTCGATGTCGTGCGTGTAGCCGGCGGTCA
>CAZTQV010000063.1:0-3785 GCA_964615815.1 uncultured Phycisphaeraceae bacterium
GTTCGCGGAGTTCGAGCTTCTCGAGGTCGATGCCGAGCTCTTCCATGACGGCGGTGCCGCCGGTGAGGGTGGCGATGTCCTGAAGCATTTCCTTGCGGCGGTCGCCGAAGCCGGGTGCCTTGACGGCGGCGACCTTGAGGATTCCGCGGAGCTTATTGACGACGAGGGTGGCGAGTGCCTCGCCGTCGATGTCCTCGGCGATGATGAGGAGGCTGGAGCCGGCGTCGGCGATCTTGCCGAGGATGGGGAGGAGGTCCTTGGCGGAGGAGATCTTCTTCTCGTGGATGAGGATGTAGGGCTTGTCGAGCTCGACTTCCATGTTGGCGGTGTTGGTGACGAAGTGGGGGCTGAGGTAGCCCTTGTCGAACTGCATGCCTTCGACGAGCTCGACCTCGGTCTCGAGGCTCTTGCCCTCTTCGACGGTGATGACGCCGTCCTTGCCGACCTTGTCCATGGCCTGGGCGATGATCTTGCCGATCTCCTCGTCCTGGTTGGCGGAGCAGGTGGCGACCTGGGCGATCTCCTTGGAGCCCTTGACGGGGGTGGACATGTTGTGGAGTTCTTCCACGATGGCGGCGACGGCCTTGTCGATGCCGCGCTTGATCTGGTTGGAGTTGGCGCCGGCGGAGATGTTCTTGAGGCCTTCGGCGAAGATGGCCTCGGCGTAGATGGTGGCGGTGGTGGTGCCGTCGCCGGCCTGCTTGCTGGCCTTGGCGGAGACCTCCTTGACCATTTGCGCGCCCATGTTCTCGTAGGGGTCGTCGAGGGTGATTTCCTTGGCGACGGTGACGCCGTCCTTGGTGACGGTGGGGGAGCCGAAGGACTTCTCGAGGACGACGACGCGGCCCGAGGGGCCGAGGGTGACCTTGACGGCCTGTGCGAGTTTGCGGACGCCGCGGAGGATGCGCTCGCGTGCGTCGGTGTCGAATGCGATTTGCTTCGCTGCCATGTGGTTGCTCCCTTCGGGAGCAGGGCATCAGGGATCGGGCATCAGGCATCAGGGGTTTCGTTCCCGAGTCTGTGCTGCGATTTCTGGTCCTGCTCCCTTCCTTTCTGGTGTGGTCAGCCGATTCGGATGTATGCGATCTTGTCGGCTTCGATGATGTAAATGGACTGTCCGTCGGTGAGCTTGATCAGGTGGTCGGGCTCGTCGGGGACGAGCATGGCCGAGTGGATGGTGAGCGTGGTGGCGGGCTCCTGGACGCCTTCGAAGACGAAGGTGGCGGAGCGTTTGCCCTGGAGTTCCTTGAGTGCTTGTCGGAGTTGGTCTGGGGTCATGGGTTCGTTCCGATCAGCCGATCCGTTTAGCCGATCCAGCGTTCGACGACGGCGGTGACATCGCTGACGGTGACGACGGCCCGGGCCTGGAGGTAGAAGGGGTCCTGCTTGTCTTCGATGTCGACTTCCTTGCCGACGATGACGAAGCAGTCGGAGCCGGAGGGGCCGAAGTACTTGGCGTCGGCGTCGTGGAGGATGTGCCGCCAGCGGTTTTGGAACATGTCTCCTTCTCCGGGGAGGAGGAGCTTGGTGGGCTGGATCATGAAGCTGCCGCCTCCGACGAAGACCTCCAGGTAGGAGTGGTCGTCGGGTATGGCGTTGAAGACGGCTCTGGCGAAGGCGACATCTTGCATGGGGGGCTCCGGGGGTTGGGGGTAGGGGTGCTCAAGAGACGGGCTGGAAGCCCATCCCACCAGAGCGTTGATTAGTCGATCACGGCGAGGACATCGTCCTCGGACATGATGAGGAGCTCGTCACCGTCGAGCTTGATCTCGGTGCCGGCGTAGCTGGTGAAGATGATCTTGTCGCCGGCCTTGACGGAGAGGGGGGTGCGCTCGCCGGTCTCGGTGTTGAGCTTGCCGTTGCCCACGGCCTCGATGGTGCCGGTCTTGGGGCGCTCCTTGGAGCCCTCGGGGAGGTAGATGCCGGACTCGGTGACGGTCTCGGCCTCGTCGCGGCGGACGATGATTTTGTCGTGGAGGGGGCGGACGGCGACCTTGGACTTGGTGGTGGTCTTCTTGGGTGCGGTCTTGGTGGCCATGCTTGGTATCTCCCTTTGAGGTTTGGTTTGGTTTGTCCGTCCTTTGGGGACGGGGTGGGTCGTGTGCTCAGCCCGCTCGCTTACGCTCGGGGCTCCGTGGGTTGATCTGTCATCCGGCGTTCTGGGTGGGCCAGCGGTTGGCGTAGTGGCGTTGGAGGACGCGGCGGAGGACTTCGAGGACGATCTCGAGGTCGGCGGGGTCGCGGGGGCGGTCGAGGACGGCGAAGGCGCCGGCGCGGAGGGCGGCGGCGATCTCGCGCTGGTCGTCGCGGGCGGTGCGGCGGCGCTTGATGACGAGGGTGGGCGGCGGCTGGTCGAGGCGGGCCAAGAGCTGGAGGAGGCGGGGGCCGCCTTCGCCCGGGTTGGGCGAGGGCTGGCCGTCGGGGGCGTCGAAGGGGAGGCCCAGGTCGACGACGGCGACATGGACGGCGTTCTGACGGATGACGCGGGTGGCCTCCTGGCCGGAGGCGGCGAGGTAGGAGCGGACGCCCATGGGCTGGAGGAGGGTGGGGAGGCGGTTGACCCAGGGGTCGGCCTCCCAGCCGGCGTAGGAGAGGAGGAGGTTGAAACGGTGGGCGGCGGGCTCGGAGGAAGGGGCGTCGGAGGTGGGGTTGCTGGGCGCGGGGTCGCCGGCGCCGGTGGGGCCGGCGGTGCTTGCGGGGTCGGGATGGCGCAGCATCCTCATGCCGGGCGTGGGCAAAGGGCGTGCCGGTTTGTGGATGCGGGTTTGTGGGGCGTGAGGGGGGGTGGGGAGGTCGCGCGGGGGTCGGAGTGGGGGCGGGGGTGGCTGGGGGGTGTCAGAGTGGCAGGGGTTGGAGATGGGATCGGGGATCGGCCATCGGCCATCGGGGGGGAAGAGGGGGGAGGGCGGGGAGGTTGAGCGGTGGGGTGTCGGCCTGGTGGGGGGTGTAGAGTTGGGCAGGATTTTGGAAGGATTTTGCGATGACGACTGAGACGCCCCGTGACGACCACGACCACGACCAGGCCCAGGACGCCAGCGCCAATCCGGCGGAGGTGGCTGAGGAAGTTGCCCAGGAGTCGGAGGCCGCGGCTTCGGCGGCGGACGATGTGCGGCGGCGGGTGCGGGAGGCTGTGCTCAACGCGGTGAACACGCGGACGCTGCGGCTCGGGGAGGTGCGGCGTGCGGTGGATGCCGCGCTGGCGGGGGCGGCGCGGGGGGTGAAGTCGGTGTCGGTGGACCGGCAGGGGACGGTCTTGTCGGAGACGGTGTCGGGGGTGAGCGACGCGGTGGCGCGGGCGGCGAACGCGACGCGGCTGGCGCTGCGGGAGGCGGAGTCGCGGGGGCAGCGGTTCGCGGATGAGGACTTGAAGCGGACGGCGGATGACCTGCGGGTGCTGGACGAGATGCTGGTGGAGACCGTGCGGTCGTTCGCGGCGCGGAGCTCTGCGGAGATGAAGGGGGCGACGGGGGACCTCGTCGATCACACGCGGCGGACGACCGAAGACGCCCGGAAGGATGTGATGGCGGCGCTCGAGGCGGCGATGCGGGAGCCGGGGAAGCTGGTGGGGGAGACGGGGAAGGCGGCGACGGATCTTGCGCGGGAGGGTGTGGGGTCGATCTTTCAGGTGGCTTCGGGGTTGCTTGGGGCGGTGGGGGATGTTTCGAAGAAGGGCAATAGGCAGTAGGCAATGGGCAATGGGGGGGCGGAGGAAGCGCTTCGCTTGGCTTTAGCTTTACCCCCTCCGGCCCTTCGGGCCACCTCCCCCGTCGGCGACGGGGGAGGAG
>CAZTQV010000064.1:0-3773 GCA_964615815.1 uncultured Phycisphaeraceae bacterium
TGGGCGCGGGCGGCGAGCGCCCGTAGACTGCCCCCGATGACCGACGGGCTGTTCGACACCGAAGCGGGGCGGAAGCCCGTTAAGCCGATCCCGGGGGGCCTCGCGCGGGCGCTGGCGGGGAAGTTTCTCGTGTTCGACGGGCCGGACGGCTCGGGGAAGAGCACGCAGCTGCGGCGGTTCTCCGCGGGGTGCCGGGCGGCGGGGCTGACGCCCTGCGAGGTGCGGGAGCCCGGCGGGACGGATGTGGGGGAGAAGATCCGGGCGGCGCTGCTTGAGCACTCCGACGAGGAGATGAGCGTGCGGTGCGAGATGCTGCTGTACATGGCGAGCCGGGCGCAGCTCGTGGAGCAGCGGATCCTGCCCGCCCTCGAACAGGGGCGGTGCGTGCTGGCGGACCGGTTTGTCAGCTCGACGCTGGCGTACCAGGGCACGGCGGGGGGCCTGCCGCGGGAGGACATCCTGGCGGCGGCGGCGATCGCGACGGGGGGTGTGCGGCCCCACCTGGTGATCCTGTTCGACCTCGACGCGGACGCGGCGGCGGAACGGCTGAACCCCCTGCTGGACCGGATGGAGGCGAAGGGGCGGGCGTTCCACAAGCGGGTGCGGGAGGGGTACCTGGCGCAGGCGGAGGCCGAGCCCGAGCGGCACCTGGTGATCGACGCGTCGCAGGAGGAGGACCGGGTGTTTGCGAGCCTGATCGAGAAGCTGGGCGAGCGGCTCGAGACGCTGGCCCATGAGGTGAAGGCGTGAGCTACCAGTTGGCGGCGGTGATGTTCGGCGTCGCGGGGCTGCTGCTCGGGTCGATCCCGTTCGCGCTCCTGCTAGGCAAGGCCAACGGCATCGATGTGCGGACGGTGGGGTCAAAGAATGTCGGGGCGACGAACCTGGGGAGGGCGCTCGGCTTCAAGTGGTTCATGATCTGCTTCGCGCTCGACGCCCTGAAGGGGGCGGCGGCGACGGTGGGGTTCGGGCTGGCGACGGGGTCGATGGGGCGGGCGGCGTTCGACCTGGCGTCGGGGGACGCGGGGATGTGGCTCTTGGTCGTGGCGGCGCCGGTGCTGGGGCACATGTTCAGCCCGTGGGTTGGGTTCAAGGGGGGAAAGGGCGTGGCGACGGGGCTCGGGGCGCTGCTCGGGGTGTTCCCGGTGCTGACGATCCCGGCGCTCGGGTCGCTGGCGGTCTTCCTGGGGGCGCTCGGGCTGTGGCGGTATGTGGGGCTGGCGTCGGTCCTGGCGGCGGGGACGCTGCCGGTGTGGACCTGGCACCTCTTCAGCCTGGTGGCGACCGAGGTGCGGAAGACCAACGCGGGGGGCGACATGGGGCAGGGTGGGCCGGGGGATGTCTTCTCGACGGCGCAGGCGATGCCCGAGCCGGTGCGGTGGCCCTGGGTGGTGCTGACGGGGGTGCTGGCGGCGTTCGTGATCTGGAAGCACCGGGGCAACCTGGCGCGGCTGGCCGCGGGGACAGAGCCCAAGGTCGGGGCGAAGAAGCGGGGCTTAGAGCGGAGGGGGGAGCCGGAGGCCGGGTGATATGCCCTACTCAGGGGCACCGGGATGGGGCGTAGGGGGCGTCGGCGGGCCAGCGGATTGTGCCGAGAACCCGCCAAACGGGGGAGGAATACGGCGCAAGCGTCGATTCTGCGGTCCGCATAAAGGGCGCTGTTCGCGCGTGGCGGCGATGAACTGAGTCTCACGGCGGTTTCACGCCGATAGAGGAGGTGCTTGGGGAAAGCGGACCTTCCGCCTCCTTACCAAGTTTCTCGCCTCGCTCCATTCGTTGGGCGAAGCACCCCCCGCGAGACGGATCTCGCGGTCTTGGGGCCTGTTGGAATCGATGGTTCCAACGCGTGCGTGCCCCGCATCGCTTCACAGGGAGGTTGACGCGATGGTTCAACTGCGACTCACCAACGACGACTGGGCTCCCCCGAGCCCGATTCCCTTCCCCGGCCGCCGGGACGACGCGGGGTCCGCCCCGGGCTCTGCCCCCGGTCGCACAGCCGGCCGCCTCGACCTTGGTGCCAGCTCGGCTGAGCGGGAGGTCGAGAAGGCCCTCGCCCGGGTGCAGGCCAACATCAATGACCTGACCGAGCAGCTCGAGGCGTTCGACCCCATCCCGATGCGGGCGTGGCGGTACGACCCCGAGGACGACGGCCCGCGGGCGGCCTGATCGGCCGAGCCCCGCCTGAGCGTGGGGCGAGGCGGGGCACGCGATTCGGGGCATGAACGATGACGCCGCGCGGCGAGGCTGCGCGGCGTTCTTTTGTTTTGGGGTCTTGGAATCAGAGCCGCGATGGTGACATCGCGGGATTGTGGACCGGTTTAGAGAGGGGCGCTCGCGCCCGCCCGACCGCGATCTCACGATCGCGGCTCTGATTGGGCCTTTGACTACCTGTTCGTGGACACACCCGCTCGCGGGAGGTTCGCCTCGGGACGCGGGAGGTTGGTGTGCTTCGCCCGAAGCGCCCTTCGGGCGGTTCGGGGCACCGGGCTGGCCCGAGGTTGACCATGGCACCCGGAGCGCTTGGTCGACCAGCCCGCTCGCTCACGCTCGGGGCTCCATGTCGTGCTTCGGGGCTTGGGCGATTCAGGCTTCGCGGAGCTTCCGGGCCAGGAGGAAGGCGAGTTCGAGGCTCTGCTCGTAGTTCAGGCGTGGGTCGCAGAGGCTGACATAGTTTCGGGAGAGGTCGGCCTCGTCGAGGCCGTGGGCGCCGCCGACGCATTCGGTGACATCCTCGCCCGTGAGCTCGAAGTGGACGCCGCCGAGCCAGGTGCCGGCGGCGCGGTGGATGTCGAGTGTGGCCTCGATCTCGTGGAGGATGTCGTCGAAGCTGCGGGTCTTGATGCCACCGGGGGTCTGGATGCCGTTGCCGTGCATGGGGTCGCAGACCCAGAGGACCGGGTGGTCGCCGGCGTCGATGCCCTTCACGATCGGCGGCAGGCGTTCCTCGACCTTCTTCGCACCCATGCGGGCGATGAGGACGATCTTGCCGGGCTCGCGGGTGGGGTTCAGCCGGTCGAGGAGGGCGAGGACATCGGCGGGGTCGGCGGTGGGGCCGACCTTGACGCCGACGGGGTTGGCGATGCCTCGGAAGAACTCGACATGGGCGCCGTCGAGTTGGCGGGTGCGCTCGCCGATCCACGGGAGGTGGGTCGTGAGGTCGTACCAGCCGGGGCGGCGGGGGACGCGGCGGGTCTGGGCGGACTCATAGATGAGGTTCAGGCCCTCGTGACTGGTGTAGAAGCGGACTTGCTTGAGGCCGTCGATGACGCCCTCGCCGAGGGCTTCCATGAAGGCGAGGCCGTGGGCGAGCTCGCGGGACATGGCCTGGTACTGCTCGCGCTGCTCGGGGGTGAGGTCGGCGTGGGAGAGGAAGCCGAGCTCCCAGTGCTCGGGATGGTGGATGTCGGCGAAGCCGCCGTCGAGGAGGGAGCGGATGAAGTTGAGGGTCATCGCGGCGTGCTGGTAGCCGCGGACCATGAGGTGCGGGTCGGGGCGGCGGGCCTCGGCCGAGAACTCGGCCCGGTTGACCAGGTCGCCGAAGTAGCTGGGCAGCTCGAGCTCGACGGGGCCGTCGGGGGTGTCGATGGTGCCCTTCTCGGTGGGGCTGGAGCGGGGCTTGGCGTACTGGCCTGCGAAGCGGCCCAGGCGGGTGACGGGGCGGCGGAGCCCGTGGATGAGGACGAGGGACATCTGGAGGAGGATCTTGAGCTTGTTGGTGATGGGCTCGGGGCGGCAGTCGTCGAGGGTCTCGGCGCAGTCGCCCCCCTGGAGGA
>CAZTQV010000065.1:0-3589 GCA_964615815.1 uncultured Phycisphaeraceae bacterium
GGGGGGGGGGGGGGGTGCCGGGGGGGGGGGGGGGGGGGGGGGGGGGGGGGGGGGGTGGAGAGGCCGTCGGCGAAGCGGCGGAGGGCGCGGGCGAAGTCCTTGGGCTGGCGGATGGCGAAGCCGGCGGCGCGGGCGGCGGCGCGGGCGGTGGCTCGCACGCGGGCGGCCCGGGAGCCTTGGTCTGGGGCAGGATTGGCGTTCGGCGGCGGCATTGGGGGTGAGCCTAGACCCTGACCGACCCTGTGCCGAGCGGCAGGGGATTTCCGAGTGCGGAAACTGGTCGCAATCCCTGTGCCGGGGGGCGGATGCGCGGGGCGGGCGGGTGGCTGGCGGGGTAGGCTTGGGCCGCGGCGGGGCGGTGTGCCCGGCTAGCGGACATCAGGGTGCTGTGGCCGAGCGGTTGAAGGCGCCGGTCTTGAAAACCGGTGAACCCGTCAGGGTTCCGTGGGTTCGAATCCCACCGGCACCGTTCCGTGGGGTGGTCTGTGGGGGCGTTGCGGATGTCGGCGTTCAGGGCACGGCGCGGTTCGTGATCACGATGATGGCGTTCGGGCCGAAGCGAGCGATCCGGGCGACGATGTCGAGGTCGCCGTCGCCGTCCATGTCGGCGAGGGTTCCGGTTCCGAAGTGGGGGTGCACGGCGTACGGGAACTGGGCATCCAGCGATTGGCCTGGCCGGCCGAACCAGACGAAGATGGATGTGTCGGCGCCGAAGAACTGCACGATCACGATGTCTCGGAGCCCGTCGAGGTCGATGTCCTCGAAGCGTGGGACCGCGAATTGCCGCAGCCCGCCTTGCAGGACGATGGGCGGGGCGAACTCGCCGTTGCCGAGGCCGAACTGGAATCGCAAGCCTCCGTTGAGTTCGTAGAGGAGGTCGGGGTGACCGTCCTCGTCGAGATCGGTTGACCAGGCTCGGTCCTCGTAATCGAGTTCGGTATCGATCTGCCACTTCGGGTTCGTTGGTGATGTGACGATCCGCTCGGTGGGTGCGAACTGGCCCGTGCCGTCGTTCAGCAGCGTGACGCGCGGCAGGCTCCGGGACCGGGTGATCAGCATGTCGGCCGCGTCGTCGTCGTTGAGATCGAGCAGGGCGACATCGTTGATGTAGCGGCCCGGGAACGGGATGCCCGTTTCGATCGGTACGGCATCGAACGCGAACCCGCCGCGATTGAACAAGGCGGTGACGGTGCGATCTTCGCGGTCGATCGAGACGAAGTCTATGAGTCCGTCGGCGTTGAGGTCGGCGGACTCGGTGGAGTCGAAGTCGCCGGGCAGGGGGAGGACGGCGGCGAGGGCGAGCGAGCCGGTCCCGTTGCTCGAGGCGAAGGTGACCCGGCGTCTGGCGTTGTCGAAGTAGGCGATATCGGGATCGCCATCGGCGTCGAAGTCGGCGACGATGCGGTCGTCGTCGGTGAAGTCGAAACCCTCCGAGCGGATGGGGGCGCCGAGGGTGCCGGTGGGTTCGCCCGGGAAGACGAGCACGGCGGTGGGCTGGGCGGTCGAGACGGCCACATCGGGCAGGCCGTCGCCTGTGAAGTCGCCGGTCGCGGGTATGGCGATGGTCTCGGGCACCGGGTAAATGGGCGTGCCGAAGGGGAACATGGCGGACTGGTCGTTGAGCAGGAGTGACAGAGCGGGGCTCGTGGCGAGGTCGTCGTCGCCATCGCTGTCGGCGTCGAAGGCGATCAGGGCCTTGTCGTTGGCGCCCGCGGCGAAGAACACCGGGTCGGCGAACGAGCGCGGCCCGGTGGCGAAGGCGATGGCGGCCGCGGCGTGTTCCTCGACAGAGAAGGCGATGTCGAGGAGGCCGTCGGCGTTGAAATCGCCGATGTCGCCCGTTCGCGTGGCGTCGAACATCGTCGGGTTCGGAATCGTGACCGGAGAGGCGAAGGCACCGCCGCCGAGGCCGTAGAGGACCGCGGCGACCGGTCCGGTGCCCCGTCCGAAGAGGATGGCGTCCAGATGGCCGTCTTCATCCAGGTCTTGGAAGATGTTCGAGTTCGTCTCGAATGGGATGGTGGTGATGAGCCAGTTGAACGCTGAGAAGGAGCCGTCTCCCGGGTTAAAGGCGGCGACGATTCGATCGTTCGAGGCGGCCGGCTTGTCGTAGATGAGCATGTCGAGATCGCTGTCGTCGTCGACATCGTCCAGTTCGAGGATCCACGCATTCGAGAAGAAGAAGTGCGGGATACCAGAGGTGTCATCGAACAGCGCTGGTCCGGCGATGCCGGGGAAGGTGCGGATCGGCGCGGAAACAGGGCTAAGGACCACGAGGTCGGCGAGGCCATCGCCGGTGACATCACCGACAGCGATATCTCTGGCGGCACCGATGCCGGAGAGGGGCTGAGGGAACTCGGTCAAGCCGCCACTACCGTCGTTGACCAGGAACTTCGGGGGTCCGGACTGAGCTCTGTAGTAAATGTCGAGATCGGTATCGCCATCGAGATCGAGGGTTTTTATCCCGCGAATGAGCACGCCGGGGGCGAAGTCGAGGTTGATGTTGGGGGCGTTCGCGGGGCGGAGTTGGATGAGAAGATCTGTCGGGTCGAGGCCCAGCATGAGGTCGTCGGTGCCGTCGCCGTCGAGATCGGCTACCTCGGACGCGAGGAGATCGTGCGGAAGAAACAGAGGGAGGGGAGGGAAGAGTGACGCGGGCGATTGAGATCGCTTGCTCGGGCTTGTGTGCCGGTGCGCGCGTGCCGGTGTCCGGTCCGTGGTGCGGGCGGCGATGAGGAGATCGGAGACGGACAGGTGGCCGTCAGCGTCGAGGTCGAGGCGGGGGTCCTCGCAGCCCTCGGTTATGCAGCGGGCCATCTCTTGGATGCGTTGGAAGGGGGTGGGGGTGGGGGTGGGCTGACCCGGCTGCGCAGCGATGGACGCGGCGGCGACGGCGGTGGTGATGGCTGTCTGGAGCATGGTGGCCTCGGACCTCGCCCCCGCGAGATGCCCAGAGCGGGCGGAGCGAGGATACCGGCGGGCCGGGCGTTCGCCAAGCGTTTGTGCGGACAGTTCGCGTCTATTTTGGGGCGGCCGCGCCTTGGTTACCGCACCCGGTCGGTCGCGACATGGTAATGGGGGTCTTCGGAGATATTGACCTCGACGAGGTCGCCGGCCTTGTCGAGCAGGCGGCGGCAGTCGTCGCTCAGGTGGCGGAGGTGGAGGCGCTTGCCGAGCTTCTGGTAGCGCTCGGCGAGGGCGTTGATGGCCTCGAGGCCGGACTGGTCGTAGACGCGGCTGAAGTAGAAGTCGATGACGACATCGTCGGGGTC
This sequence comes from uncultured Phycisphaeraceae bacterium, assembly GCA_964615815.1. Classification (GTDB taxonomy): domain Bacteria; phylum Planctomycetota; class Phycisphaerae; order Phycisphaerales; family UBA1924; genus DAIQNV01. The sequence continues at coordinate 3,273 of CAZTQV010000065.1, forward strand.
GTTGGCGGGGTTGAAGAGTTCGCGGAAGCGGGGGACGGAGCCGAAGAAGAGGGCGCCGTGGAGCTGGTAGATCTTGGAGCCGTGCTCGTTGATCTGGGTGTCGGCGATGAGGTGCTTGCTCTTGTTCCAGGCGAAGACGACGGCGGAGAGGGCGACGCCGATGATGACGGCGGTGGCGAGGTCGTGCATGAGGACGGTGTAGGCGGCGACCACGATCATGACGAGGACCTCGGCGACGGGGATGCGTCGCCAGGTCTGGAGGGTGGTCCACTCGAAGGTGCCGATGACGACCATGAACATGACGCCGACGAGGGCGG
>CAZTQV010000066.1:0-3485 GCA_964615815.1 uncultured Phycisphaeraceae bacterium
TCTCGGCCTGATCGCGGAGCTCGGCGGCCTTCTCGTAGTCCGCGTTCTTGACCGCCTCGTCCTTCTCGATGGACAGGCGCTCGATGTCCGCTTCCAGGTCCGCGAGGTTCGGCGGCTTGGTCATGGTCTTCAGGCGTACCCGCGCACCGGCCTCGTCGATGACATCGATCGACTTGTCGGGCTGGACGCGGCCGGTGATGTAGCGGCCCGACAGTTCAACGGCGGCGCGGACGGCGGCGTCGGTGATGCGGACGCGGTGGTGCTCCTCGTACTTGTCGCGGAGGCCCTTCAGGATCTCGACGGCCTGCTCGGGGTTCGGCGGGTCGACGGGGATGGACTGGAAGCGGCGTGCGAGGGCGGCGTCCTTCTCGATGTACTTGCGGTACTCGTCGAAGGTGGTGGCGCCGATGCACTGGATCTCGCCGCGGGCGAGGGCGGGCTTCAGGACATTGGAGGCGTCGATGGCGCCCTCGGCGCCGCCGGCGCCGACGATGGTGTGGAGCTCGTCGATGAAGAGGATGACATTCTTCGCGCGACGCACCTCGTTCATGACGGCCTTGATGCGCTCCTCGAACTGGCCCCGGTACTTCGTGCCGGCGACCATCATGGCGAGGTCGAGGACGACGAGGCGGCGCTCGTGGAGGATCTCGGGGACTTCGCCGGCGATGATGCGCTGGGCGAGGCCCTCGACGATGGCGGTCTTGCCGACGCCGGCTTCGCCCAGGAGGACGGGGTTGTTCTTGGTGCGCCGGCAGAGGACCTGCACGACGCGCTCGATCTCGTTGGCGCGGCCGATGACGGGGTCGAGGCCGGCTTCCTTGGCGAGCTCGGTGAGGTCGCGGCCGAACGAGTCGAGGGCGGGTGTCTGGCTCTTGCGGCGGCCGCGGCCTTCGCCGGAGGCGGAGGGGTTGCCGCCGGCCATGGCGGTCTCGCCGGACTCGCCCGCGCCTTCGGCACCGGCGCCGAGGAGGTTCAGGACTTCCTCGCGGACTTCCTCGAGCTTGAGGCCGAGGTTCATGAGGACCTGTGCGGCGACGCCGTCGTGCTCGCGGAGGAGGCCGAGGAGGAGGTGCTCGGTGCCGACATAGTTGTGGTTGAGGTTTCGGGCCTCTTCGATGGCGTACTCGATGACCTTCTTGGCCCGGGGGGTCTGGGGCAGCTTGCCCATGGTGACCATCTCGGGGCCGGCCTTGACGAGCTTCTCGACCTCGAGGCGGACCTTGCGGAGGTCGACATCGAGGTTCTTGAGGACATTGGCCCCGACGCCGGAGCCTTCCTTGACGAGGCCGAGGAGGATGTGCTCGGTCCCGATGTATTCGTGGTTGAACCGCTGGGCTTCCTGGTTGGCGAGGGCCATGACCTTGCGTGCGCGGTCTGTGAAGCGTTCGAACATGGTGCCTCCAGGTGGCCCCTTGTGATGGGGGCCGGAGTGTGCGTCGCGGGCCGGGGTCTTCCGGTGTCCGGTCGGCGTCTGTGCGCGGCGGTCGCCCCTTGCGGGTGATCGCTTTGCCTTATGTCGGGCCGAAAGCGGTGTGCCTTGCGGCCTACGCGGAGAGAGGTGTTGCACCCGGCGTGCCAAAGAGGCGACAGGGGCTGGTGCGGCTTGGTCCTCGCTCCTGACTCATGGTACGAGTCTGAAGATGGTTCGCTTCGCTCGGCTTCGGGTTTCGCGGCGAGGTTTGTTGACGCGTATTGGCCGTGATGTGCCGTTGTGGCAGGGAGTCGCGAGGCCCGTGTGCCCAGATATGGGGGTGGTCTAGCGACGCTTGGCGAGGTTGGGATCAGCGACCACTCGAATGGGGAGGATGCGTTCATCGGTGGAGCCATCGGCGAGGTCTCGCACCACCACTTTAAGGTGGTAGCTGCCGATGGTGAGGGTGCGCGGGAGGGCGATGGGGTCGGTGAGGAAGAAGTCGCGGAGGGGGGCGCGGGATTCGTAGCGGGAGACCTGGGCGGGGCGTCGCCAGGCGAGGAGGCCGTCGGCGTCGTGGTAGAGGAGGAGCTCCTGGGAGACCTCGACGCGGTACTGGTCGGGGGGGAGGGGCGTGGCGTCGGGCCCGGGGGCGGGGAGGGGAGCGCCGGCGTCGTCGAGGGGGGTGCGGTCGAAGGAGTCGACCTCTGTATAGATGATAAGTCGGTGGTCGCGACCCGCGACGAGGGCGGCGTCGGGGTAGTCGGTGTAGCGGCCGAAGCCCTCGACGCGGGTGCAGAGTCGGGCGTCGGCGATGCGGACGGGCTGGGCGGCGCGGAGTTCGTCGGCGACGGTGGCGAGGGCGCCGGGGGCGGCGTCGGGGTTGTCGGTCAGGAGCTGGTGGAGGGTGCGGAGGCGGGCGGCGGCGTCGGCTTCGTTCGGGGCGAGGAGGGCGAGATCGGGGTCGAGCCAGGGGTCGAGGCCGTCGGCGCCGAGGGCGTCGAGCGCGGCGAGGGTGGGGAGTGCGGGGGCGAGGTCGGCGTGGGACTCGGCGCGCTCGCGGATGAGGACTCCCAGCTCGGTGGCGAGGTCGAGGATGCGGGCGTCGAGGGAGGGGGGTGGGTCGGCGGGGGTGTCCGATTCGATGACCGGCTCGGGGGTGGCGACGAGTTCGACCTCGGAGGGCTCGGGTTCGGGGGGCAGGAGTGTCGGCGTGGTTGGAGCGGGGCGGTCCATGGCGCCTGTGGCGTAGAGCTGGTCGAGGGCGGCGGTGGAGGCGGCGAGGAGGTCGTTGAGGTCGTCGTTGGAGGGGGCTTCAGCCGGCGTGGATTCAGCGGGGGCCAGGTCGGCGAGGGCGGTGGTGGGGGGCTCGGCGGGCTGGGCCTTCGGCGCGGGGGCGCAGGCGGGGAGGATGAGGAGGGGGGAGAGCGCAGGGATTGCGCGGCGCAGGTGGGGGTAACGGTGTCGTTGGCTCTGTAGTTTCATGGCGACCTCCTGTCGCGGGGTTTGGGGGGACGCTCCGCGTCCGTCTGGGTGTATCGGCGGGGGTGGGGGTTGGGCTTGGATTTGGGGGGGGAAGAGACGGAGAGATCGAGAGACGGAGAGACGGGGTGGGGGCCTTGCCGGATTTGGTCCTGACTATTGGCAGCCGTCGGTGCTGGCTTCGGTGAAGGCGGTGAGGTAGGTGGTGATATCGGCGAAGGTGAGTCGGCCGAAGGGGAGGGCGATGTCGGCCTCGCTGCTGTTGCCGAGAAGGCCCGCGCTGAATCGATTTAAGAAATATGTCAGGTCGGCGAAGGTGACCTGGTTGAATGGGTGCACGAAATCGGCGACATCGCATGCGGTGCGTGTGCACGGTTCTCCGCAGGCTTCGGAGGCGCCCGAGTAGAGCTGCATCTCGAAGCCGGCCCAGGGTGTGGCGTTTGGGCCTGAGCACTCGAAACCACCGAAGTGTTCGTTGCCGGCGAAGGATGGGCCCTGCTCGTCGAAGGGATCGGAGGCGTCGGTGTTGCGCAGGTCGAGGATGGTAAAGAGATCTTTGGCCTCGTTTCGGCCCGGGATAGGGTAACTATTG
>CAZTQV010000067.1:0-2954 GCA_964615815.1 uncultured Phycisphaeraceae bacterium
GGTCCGGGTGCGAGCGGGACCCGCCCCCCCCACCACCACCCCGGCAGCCGCCGCCGCCCCCGCCGCCGCCGCCGCCCCCGCCGCCCGTGCTGCCCTTGCGCTTCTTCCGCTTCCGCCGACGGCTCGACCCGCCCTCGCCGCCGCCGGACGAACCGGACGAGGATCCGCCCGACGAGCCACCGGACGGGCCGCTCGACGAGCTCCCCGACGAACCCGAAGACCCGCCGCTCGAACCGTTCGACTCCGGCTTCGGCTCGGCCTTCGCTTCCGGCTTCGGTGCCGTCTTCGCCTCGGCCTTCGACTCGGGCTTGGCCTCCGCGGTCGCGGCCGCCTTCGGCTTCGATTCGGCCTTGGGCTCCGGCTTGCTCTCGGCCTTCGCCTCGGCCTTTGTCGTCTTCGACTCCGACGCCTCGCTCTTCGACGCCACCTTCTTCGGGCGACGCTTCGACTTCGTCGTCGTCTTGCTCTCGGTCTCTACGGCTTCGGTCGCTTTGGCCATCTCGAGCGGTTCCTGTCAGAAGACCGGCGGGCACACTCGCCCGCGCGTCGGGGTCGGGCCCGGGCAGCCGGGCCGATGGGCGCGGGCCGACGCCACGGCCGCGCCACGCGGCGACGCTGTTCGAAGCGTCGCGGATCAAGGTCAGTCGGTTGAGGGCCCACAGGCCCGGGCGCCCGTCGGCGCCGTTGTTCACTCAGCCGGTGGGCCAAGGCGGACAGCCAGGCGCTTCACCGCCGACACCGCACACCAGCCACACCAATTTCAGGGGGATCGGCCGGGGTGCGTCGCACCACTCGGGCCGTCAAACCATATCGCTCCGCGGGTGGATCCGGGCCTCGGCCGCCCCGGCTTCGAAAGAAGCCCGAGCCGACACCACCGCCCGACAATACATCCTTGCTATCGCTGCATTCGGCGCGTTTCGGGAAAAGGGCACGCGGGTCAGACCCCGCCCAGAATCCGCCGGCCGACGCTTCATGATACTACGCCGACCGGGCGTGTGCATCCCGAATCTGTTCGAGAATCGGGCGGAGCAGTTCCACCAAACCCCCGGGGTCGCCCGTGTTCGATACCACCACATCGGACCGCGCACGCTTCTCCTCAAGCCCGATCTGCGCCGCCTCCCGCTTCGCGAGCTCCGCACCGTCCCAACCCCGACCCCGCACCCGTTCCTCCCGCACCGCCCGCGGCACATCCACGAACACCACCGCGTCGCACCCATCGTCCAGGCCCACCTCGAACAGCAGCGGCGCATCGATCACCACCCCGACCACCGCCTCGTCCGCCTCCGCCCGCACGATGATCGCCTCGCGGATGTCATGGATTCGGGGATGGATCAGCCCCTCCAGCCGAGCCCGCTCCGCCGGCGCATCGAACACGATCCTCGCGACCGCCTTGCGGTCCACCTCACCCGAAGCGTCCAGCACGCCATCCCCCCACCACGACACCAGCTCCCGCTTCACCTCGTCCTGCGTCAGGGTCTCCCGCACCGCCGCGTCCGCGTCGTAGACCAGGCACCCGAGCTCCGCGAACGCCCGCGCCACCGAGCTCTTGCCCGAGCCGATGCCGCCCGCGATCCCGATGATCGGGACCCGCCGCCCGCCCGAACGCGACCCCACGCCCTCAGCCATCGTGATCCCCTACGCCCCGCCGCCCGCGTCCCCGCCCTGCTCGGTCGAGCCCCGCTCCCCCAGCACATGCTCCGCCTTCAAGGTCGCGATCTCCGGCAGGTTGCGGTAGTACCCGTCGAAGTCGAGCCCGTACCCCACCACGAACTCGTCCGGGATCTGGAACCCCACCAGGTCCGCCGCGACCTCCTCCTCCCGCCGCGCCCGCTTCTCCAGCAGCACCACGATCCGCAGGCTCTTCGGGCTCTGCTTCGCGATGTGCTCCCGCACCACGCTCAGCGTCCGCCCCGAATCCAGAATGTCATCGATCACCACCACATGCGCCCCCGACAGGTCGTCCGGCAGCGCCGTCCGCAGCGACACCCCCTTCGACTCCGTCGACCGCCCCGGGTAGCTCGACACGGTCACCAGGTCCAGACTCAGCTTCAGGGGCAGGTCCCGGATCAGGTCCGCCGTGAAGACCAGGGCCCCGGTCATGATCGGGATCACCACCACCCGCTCCACCCCGGTCCGCTCGATCTCCCCCTGCAGCTCGCGCGCCAACTCCTCCGCCATCGCCCGCACCCGGCGGTCAATCGCGTGACGATCAATCAGCGTTCGGTCGATCTCGCGGAACACGCCGCGAGCATACCCGCATCATCCCGCTCGCTCCCGCCGCCGGAAGCCCACCCCCGCGAAAAAACGCCCCTACCGCCCGATCTCCCCCCGACGCCGCAGGAAGCTGTACCGCCGCATCGAGTCCTCGATGATCGCGTGCGCGGGCTCGGCCGGCATGATGTCGTCCACCTCGACATCCTTCCCCTCCAGCTGCTTGTAGTCCTCGAAGAACCGCTTGAGCATCTTGAAGGTGTGCTTCGGGAACTTGCTCGCCGTCTCGTAGTCCGCGAACTCCGGGTCCTCCGACAGCACCGCGATGATCTTGTGATCCGGGTCCCCGTCGTCGATCATCGTCATCATCCCCACCACCCGCGCGTCGCAAACGCACAGAGGGGGAATCTGCTCCGAGCAGAACACCAGGATGTCGAGAGGGTCCTTGTCCTCCGCCATCGTCTGCGGCACGAACCCGTAGTTCGCCGGGTAGTACACCGCGCTCGAAAGCACCCGGTCCAGCCGCAAGAGCCCCGTCTGCTTGTCCAGCTCGTACTTGTTGCTCGAGCCCTTCGGGATTTCGATGATCGCGCGGACGAACTGCGGAAGGTCGCGTCCCTTGACGCCCGGGGTGACATCGTGCCAGGGGTGGATCATGCGCCGAGGATAGGTCGGCTCACCGCCGCCCCCCCCCCCCCCCCCCCCCCCCCCCCCCCAACCCCACCCCCCCCCCCCCCCCCCCC
>CAZTQV010000068.1:0-2572 GCA_964615815.1 uncultured Phycisphaeraceae bacterium
GCGCCGCCGCGGCCGAAGATGTCGTACTCCTTGCCGTCGTCGCCGATGAAGTAGCTCATGTTCTCGACGACGCCCAGGATCTCGACGCCGAGCTGCTCGAACATCCGCGCCGCCCGGCGCGCATCGTCCTGCGCCACCTTCTGAGGCGTGCACACGATCACCGCGCCCGCGAGCCGCAGCGACTGCGCCATCGTCAGCGGGATGTCGCCCGTGCCGGGCGGCAGATCGATTACGAGCCGATCGAGCTCGCCCCACGCCGTGCGCGTCGTGAGCTGCTGGAACGCGCCGTGGGCCATCGGCCCGCGCCAGATGAGCGGTTTCTCCGCCTCGACCAGCTTGCCGACCGTGACCGCCTTGATCCCGTGCACCGCGAAGGGCTGCAGCTTCCCGTCGAGCACCGCCTGGTCAAGCGTGTCGAGCCCGAGCATCGTCGGCAGGCTCGGCCCGTAGATGTCGCCGTCGAGCAAACCGGTCGCGAGACTCTTCCGCGCCAGCCCCACGGCGAGGTTCGTGGCGATGGTGCTTTTCCCTACGCCGCCCTTGCCGGCGCCCACGGCGATGATTTGCTGGACACCCGGAAGAGGATCCGCATTCTGCTGGGGATTCGGGGCGTTCGTGCGCGCGCTCGCGGCCTCCGTGCGCGCGCCGCTCGCGGCCGTGCGCGCGCCCGGCGAGGCCTCCGAATCACTCGGCGGCGCCTGCCCGGTCTGCCAGACCACCTGCCCGCCGTGGTCGACGAACTGCACCAGCAGCCGCTCGACCGCCGCCCCCACCCGCGCGGCCTCGCGCTTCACGGCCCGGTCGACCTCGCCCGCGACCTGCATCAGCGCCGCGTTGTCGGTGGCCTCGGGCAGGTGCAGTTTGATCGAGGCGTAGGCGTCGCAGGCCGCGACCCACTCGAGGGCGCCGGAGGTGACGAGGTCGTCGCCGCCGGGGCCGTCGACGGTGGTGAGGGCGCGCTGGACGAGATCCTTGGAGAGTGATTCGGGCATTGTGCGGTCCCCGGTTGTGGTACTGGGTCGGTCGGTGCAAGTCACTTTCGACCCTGCGGGGGACGCTAGGGCGGAGAAAGGGGGTGGTCACGCTACCGGGGTGTTTCGGTGTGCGGCGGGGCGTGCGGGGTCGATGGCGTTCGCGCGGAACCCGCGTTTTTAACGGGATTTACACACCGAGCCGAAGAAGGGGGCGTGGAAAGCTGGCTGAAAGGCCTTTCAGCGGCCGATCAAAATTGCGGATGTTAAAATAGAAAATCCTGCGCAGGGGGCCTTGCGGACGATCATGAAGGCCTCCCGGCTCGTAGAGTACAAGCGATCTCTCTCTCCTCCAGCGGGGCGCCGTGTAACACATGGCGCCTCGCTTTCTTTTTGCGTTGTATTTTCGGACCTTCGGTTGGGCCGAGGATTCGGGTCGGGTGGGCCCCGGAGTGAGGTGAGAGGTTGACGGACGAGGCTCGTGAAACCGCGGGGCCGGTGGAAGCCGCGGGGACGCCTTCGGGGGGGTCGCCCGTCCGGCGGCTGCACCCGCGGCGGGGGCCGGGATGGGCCGGGGTGCGGTTCGCGGTGGCGCTGCCGGTGGTGGCGGCGTGCGGGGCTTGGGTGTTCGGGTCGCGGGGGTGGCTTGTCGACCTGGCGGCGCAGGCGGTGGCGCAGGCGGGGCTGGTCGCGTTCGTGCTCGCGGTGTGGTGGGTGGTGCGGCGGCGGTGGCTGGCGGGCGGGTTCGCGGTGGTGGGTGTTGCGTTTGCGATGGTTGGCGTGGTGTCGCCGGGGCGGGTGTGGGTGACCTCGGATGCGGTCGACGAGTCGGCGGTGGTGCGGGTGATGGTGTTCAACGCGCTCGCGTCGAACGGCGACGAGGCGGGCGTGCGGTCGGCGATCGTGGACGCGGACGCGGATGTGCTCGCGCTCCTCGAGGCGCCGGCGTGGCTGGTCGAGGAGCTGAAGGTTGGTGGGGAGTGGCGTGAGAGGTACCCGTACTACTGGGTGGCGGCGAAGGCGGGGGCGGGGTTCAAGGTGGTGATGACGAAGTGGCCCCAGGTGGACCCGGTGAGCGGGCAGACGGGCGCGTGGTACGCGGCGGTCGATGGTCTGCGGCAGGTGATCGTGGATCGGCCGGATGATCGCGGCGGTCGTTTCGCGTTCACGCTGGTGCACCCGGCGAGCCCGCGGACACGGGAGCGTTGGGAAGCGGGGAACGAGCGGCTGACGACCTTCATTGAGCGCGTGCGGGCACACATCGAGCCGCGCGGGTTGCCTCACCTTGCCGGTGGCGACTGGAACGCGACGCCAACGGGCTCGCGCTCGCGGCGGGTGTGGAGCGAGCTTGGTCTGCGGCGTGCGAAGCCTGTGCTTGGGTTGACGGGGACCTGGCCCGCGTCGTCGGTGTGGCCGGCGCAGCTGGCGATCGATGATGTGGTGGTGCCGGCGGGTGCGCGGGTCGTGTCGTGGGAGGCGGTGGGGGGGACGGGGAGTGACCACCTGGCGGTGGTGGTGGGGGTGGAGGTGCGGTAGCGGGAGGTTCTTTCCCTCGCTTGCGAGCCTATTGCACCAGTCTCTCCCTTCCGACGGCGTTGATG
>CAZTQV010000069.1:0-2488 GCA_964615815.1 uncultured Phycisphaeraceae bacterium
TGAGGTTGATGGGCGAGAGGCGGATCTCGTGGTTCACCCGCTGCTTACGAACGGGTCCGGCGTCACGGTAAAATCGACGGGAAATGGCAGAACTCCTGGGATGGCTCAGGCGCGAGACAGTCGCGCCGCGGGGATGGTTCGCCCCGTCGGGCACACGCCGGACGGGGCCGTTTGGACTCGTGATGTGTGGGGGAGCCGCGTGATCATGCGCACAACCGCGCCGCAGAGGCGGCGGGGCGAGCAATCCGAGATGTCGGCAAACGCCGTTGCATCATCGCGCTCCGATTCCTGAGCGGCACCATGCCGCTGATGAACCATAGACGCAGATCGGGCCATCCGCAAACACACTTCACCCAAACCGCACCCACATTCCGGCACATAAAAAGGCTTTCAGGGCCTCTCGAACGCGATCTCGACCCACACCGGGAAGTGGTCGCTCGCGGAAAAACCGTCCGGCAGCGTCCCGGGGAGGTCGCCGTCACCCCTGATCACGCCCCCGTCGAGCACGCGGAGGTCCGCCGAGGGCTGGGCGTAATCGACGCGCAGGCCCCACACCGCGGTGTCGGTGTCGTCCCAGGCCCCGCGCCGACGCGACGTCCCTGGCACCTCACTCGTGGGGGCGAAGTCCCCGTTGACGCGTGGGTGGGCGAGCAGCTTCGCCGCCGGGCTGTCGCGTGAGCTGCCGTCGACCGGGTCCGCGTTGAGGTCGCCCATGATGATGAACGAAGCACCCGGCGCGAGCCCGCCGCGTGCGCCGGCGTCGTCGACGATCCACTCCTCGCCGTCGATGTACTCGAGCCACAGGCGGATCTCGTCGTGATTGCGTCTGCCGTTGCGGTCCTCATCGCCATCGAAGCCGGGCGGCGTGGGGTGTGAGCAGAGCAGGTGCACCCGCTGACCGTCCGCGAGCACCACCGGCACGTCCCAGTGCGACTTCGAGCTCAGCCGGAAGACTTCGAGTTCCTCGTCCGAGTACCACGACCCGTTCCCCTCGCCGTCCATCGGCGGGAGCATCGCGCCCGGCATGTCCTTCCACAGCACCTTCCGGAGCGTGCGCACGCCCTCCCAGTCGACCTGCACATCGGAGCGCACGAAGAGCGCCATCGCGTAGTGCCCGGGGAATTCGCCGTACCCGTAGCAGTCGCCGCCGTAGTCGCGTCCCTCGTCGTCTGGGCTCGAGGTACCGTTGTTGTCGAAGTCCATCCCCGCGTGCTCGCCCGTGTTGGAGGGCATCGCGAGGTAGCTCCAGGTGTGGTCCGTGCTCTCGCCCAGCATCTGCGCGAAGTGCGCGCAGTGCCGACCGGCCGGCGTGTGCGCCATCTCATTGACCAATACCACGCTGGCGTCCGACGCCCGGATGATCGCGACCGACTCGCGCACCTGTTCGCTCTTCGCGAAGACCGCCTCGGGGCGGAGGTCCTGGATGTTGAACGTCATGAAGCGGACACCTTCCCCGCCCCGCGTTGTCCCGCAGAGGGTGAGGCACATCGTCAAGGTCATCAGCAGCGTGGTGAGGGGTTGCATGCGGGCAACGTACCCCGAAGACGCCGCCGATTCTCGCCCCGGGCTACGCTCTGCACATGATCCGAACACGCGCCCTCGCGACCGGTCTGTGCGCACTCGCGGCCCTCCTCGTAGCGCCGTCGGCGTTGACCTCGGGTGGCGACAAGCCCGCGATCGTCTCCATCCCCGCGCCGCCGCCCGCCGACGAAGGCGCCCCCGCGGGCGATCCGGAAGAGGGCTACGAATTCCTGCTTTACGGCGACTACATCGGGGGCGGCATCCCCCTCGACATCTGGAACGCCACACTGGGCGCCAACGCGGGTCCCGATCCCTTCATCCAACGCACCGGGATGAACGCGACCATCCCGCGCACCTTCACCGCCTTCACCGACATCCACGGCGCCGACATGGTCGCGGGCGTCAACTGCCTCGGCTGCCACGCTTCGCCCTTCGGCGACGAGTACGTCATCGGTCTCGGCAACTCCTTCGCCGACTTCACGCCCAAGGCGCCCTTCCCGACCTTCACGCTCAACGCGGCCGCCGCCATCGCCTACCCGGACCCGCAGAGCCCCGAGCGCGTCTCGCTGCGACGCTTTGTCCGCGGGGTCAACGCCATCGGACGCGACGCCGACACGCCCTTCCGCGGCGTCAACCCGGCCTTCCGCATCGAAGCACTCACCGCCCGCTACCGCGACCCGCGCACCCTCGCCTGGCAGGACGAGCCTCTCTACGAGAAGGACGCGATCGCCCTCGCCACCGACGTCCCGCCCTGGTGGCACGTCAAGAAGAAGCACGGGCTCTACTACAACGGCATGGGGCGCGGCGACTTCGCCAAGCTCATCCAGCAGATCACCGTCGTCGCGATCGAGGGCGAGGAGGACGCCGAGCGCATCCACGAGGGCATGACCGACCTCATCGCGTACCTCCGCACGATCGAGCCGCCCGCCTGGCCCCGCAACATCGACCGCGACCTCGCGAAGCAGGG
>CAZTQV010000070.1:0-2479 GCA_964615815.1 uncultured Phycisphaeraceae bacterium
GGGCAAAGCCGCCCGATCCTGGGAGGCATTCGACGCCATTGTCGACACGCTCAAGCGCCTCAAGCCCGATGAGACACTGCTCGTCCAGTCCGGCAAGCCGGTCGGCGTGGTGCGTTCGACCACCGACAGCCCGCGCGTCATGATCGCCAACTCCAACCTCGTCCCCCACTGGGCCACGCAGGAGCACTTCGACGAACTCAGCGCCAAGGGCCTGATGATGTACGGCCAGATGACCGCGGGCTCGTGGATCTACATCGGCACCCAGGGCATCCTGCAGGGCACCTACGAGACCTTCGCCGAGGCCGGGTTCAAGCACTTCCCCAAGCAGAAGGACAACCCCAAGGGCCCGCTCGTCGGCACGCTGAGCGTGACCGCCGGCTGCGGCGGCATGGGCGGCGCCCAGCCGCTGGCCGTGACCATGAACGGCGGCACCTGCCTGATCGCCGAGGTCTGCCGCGAGCGGCTCGAGAAGCGGGTGCACGACCGCTACCTCGACGAGATCGTCGAGGACCTCGACGCGGCCATCGACCGGGCGCTGGAACTCAAGGACGCGAAGCAGGCCATCAGTGTCGGCTGGCTCGGCAACGCGGTGGACCTGCTCGAGCGGCTCGTGGCCCGGAACATCGTGCCCGAGGCCCTGACCGACCAGACCTCGGCCCACGATCCCCTGGAGGGCTACTACCCCGCGGGCATGTCCCGCGAGGCGGCCGACGCCCTGCGGGAGCGGGACCCCGAGGACTACCAGCGGCGGTCGATCGACACCATGACCCGCCACGTGGAGCTGATGGTCACGCTGCAGGACCGCGGCGCGAGGACCTTCGACTACGGCAACAACATCCGCCAGCGGGCCCTCGACAACGGCTTCGACCGGGCCTTCGACTTCCCGGGCTTCGTGCCGGCGTACATCCGGCCGCAGTTCTGCCTCGGCCGGGGACCTTTCCGCTGGGCGGCGCTCTCGGGCGATCCTGTGGATATCTACAAGACGGACAAGGCGCTGCTCGACCTCTTCCCAGCCGATGGCGGCGGGTTCAACCGGCGCTTGCACGACTGGATCCTGGGCTGCCACGCCAACCCCGAAGCCCTGCTGCGAGAGGAGTGGGACCGGTGTGAGCCCAAGTTCGCCTTCCAGGGTCTGCCCGCACGCATCTGCTGGTTCGGGCTGGGCGAGCGTGACAGGGCGGGTGTGCTCTTCAACCAGATGGTCGCTGATGGCAGGCTCAGCGCGCCCGTCGCGATCGGGCGGGACCACCTCGATTGTGGCAGCGTCGCAAGCCCCAACCGCGAGACGGAAGCAATGCGCGATGGCACCGATGCGGTCAGCGATTGGCCGCTCTTGAACTTCGGCGTGAACATCGCCAGCGGTGCGAGCTGGGTGAGCTTCCACCACGGCGGGGGTGTCGGCATCGGGTTCAGCCAGCACGCGGGTCAGGTGGTGATCGCTGATGGCACACTCGAAGCTGAGGTGCGCGTGCAGCGGGTGCTCACGAACGACCCCATGATGGGTGTCTTCCGCCACGTCGATGCCGGCTATGAGGATGCGCAGCGGTGCGCACGCGAGCAGAATGTGGATATCCCGATGCATCGCGACGCATGACCCTGCCCCATGAGTCCATCCAGCGCGCCGCCGAGTGGATCAACGATGCCACGCGTGTGGTTGCGCTCACCGGCGCAGGCGTGTCGGCGGAGAGTGGTCTGTCGACGTTCCGCGATCCGGAGGAAGGGCTGTGGTCGAAGTACGACCCGATGCAGCTCGCCACGATCGATGCCTTCGAGCGTGACCCCGAGCTGGTGACGAGGTGGTACCACTGGCGATTCACCAAGGCGCTCGATGTGGAGCCCAATCCGGGCCATCTGGCGCTGGCCGAGCTTGAGAAGTGGATGGATGACGCTCAGAAGCGATTCAGCCTGATTACACAGAACGTCGATGGCCTTCATCAGCGGGGCGGATCAACGCGGGTGATCGAGATTCATGGGTCGATCCTCCGCTGGCGCTGCACACGCACGGGCGATGAGATGCCACTGACCGAGGTGTCCTTCGAGGCGTTTCCAGTGCCCTCGGCTGCGGGCGGGCTCATGAGGCCCTGTGTCGTCTGGTTTGGGGAGATGCTCCCGCCCGAAGCGATCGAGGCAGCGACCGAGGCGTTGTCACGGTGCGATGTCTTCCTGTCGATCGGCACGAGTGCAACGGTCTACCCGGCTGCGGGCTTTATCGACATCGCCCGATCCAACGGCGCGAGGACGATCGAGATCAACCGTGACCCGACGCCGATCTCAGGAGCTGTGGATCTCTCGCTTGCCGGGCGTTCGGGCCAGGTGCTGCCCAAACTCGTTGAGGCACTGCGCCGATTGAACGCGAATCCAGAGAGCGGGGAATAGCCGGCCCCCCGCGGGCTGTTCGGCTGTGGGTGCCGCGACGCCGCGTGGCGAAGTGCCGACCCGCGGTTGGGCGCACCTTCACACTTTCCCGAACAGAAAGCCC
>CAZTQV010000071.1:0-2134 GCA_964615815.1 uncultured Phycisphaeraceae bacterium
GGGCGGGGCGAGGTCGGCGGGGCAGTCCGGGCAGTCGGCGAGACTGATGACCGTGAAGGGGTTGGGGAAGATGAGGGCGTTGCCGATGGCGTGGGGGATGCCGCGGAACGAAGCGTCCCGGGTCGGCACATATCGGGCAGCAAATCGGAGGTCGCTTGGGTCGGACGCGTCGATGACCGCGGCTTCGACGAAGAGCAGGTCGTCGATGACGGCCAAACCGCCCGCGCCGGCTCTGGGGGAGTATTCGTCGAGGAGGATGGGCTGGGCGGGGTCTGACAGGTCGAAGACCTTGATCGCGCTCTGGTCGTCGACGAAGAGTGTCGTGCCACGCACCGCGATCTGTTCGACATCCGGACGCCGGTCGAGATCGATCGACGCGAGAAGCGACGGCGAGCGGGGAACGGACACATCCACGATGGCCAGAGGGTCGTTCGCGATCACGAGCTTGTCGCCCATGGCAACGGCACCGCGGGCGAACCTGAGCCATGGGAACGAGAGCTGCTGCTTAAGATCCGGCGCAGCGGGGTCCGACAGGTCGAAGATGCGGAGGCGATCGGGGAAGGTGGTGGCGTCGTACAGAAAGCCGTTCGCGACGGCGGGCTCGAAGGAGGACGAGGGGGGGAGATCGGTGCGCGGCGTGATGATGGGCTGATCGAGATTGGTGAGATCGATGATCTGGAAGGGCGAGCCCGTGGAGTACGCGATTCGTCCGTTCAGTGCTATCCGACGGAATAAGCCGGGCAGCGTCGCGGCGATGCGCGGGGACGCGGGGTTCGCCAGGTCGACGACATGCAGTTCGTCCGTGTTCGAGATGAGCGCGAATCCGTCGCCATACTTGGGATCTCGCTCGATGGGGAGCGTTGCCAGGATCTGCAAGAGCTTGGGCCGGGCAACATCGATGACGGCAAGCCCATCCTCCCGGACGGCGACGAAGGCGAGGTCGCCCTGCACAATGACTTCGGTATGTCGCTCGCCGCTGGCCCAGGCTCGGCCGATCAAGGTGGGGTTCGTTGCATCGGACAGGTCGACGATCGACATGCCCGAAGACCCGGTGCAGTACGCACGGTCGCCGTCAATGGTGATCGAGGCCCATGTGCTCGTTTCCAGCGGAAGGGACGCGATCGTGGCGGGCCCGCCCGGGGCCTCAAAGTCGATGACCGCAAGGCCGCTGTTGTTGGTTGCGATAAGGAGGTCGCCGTAGAACGCGAGGTCTGCCGCGATGAACGGTGAAGTAGCGAGCGGTGTCGGTGCCGACGGGGTCGTCAGGTCGTACTCGACGATTCCTTCCTGCGTCGCGATGTAGACCTTGGATCCCTTGCTTGCCACCGACTGCGGAACGGGGCGTGTGTCGGTAATGGAGACGATCGCCGGCGAGGATGGATCGGACAAGTCGACGACCGCGAACTGGCCCTGTGTTCGAAGCGGTATGACGATGGCATTTCCAACGATCGCGGGCTCATCGGGGAAGCCTGGGATCTCGAGTGACGCGAGCAGTGAGGGCGCGGCCGGATCGGCGAGAGAGATGGTGTAGAGAACGCCCTGGAAGTCAGGGGTGGAGCCGACACCCACGAGCGTCGTGCCGAGGCGGTCGACCGTGCCGACGAAGTTGTCGAGCGGGAGCGCGTTGACGATCGCCGGGCTCCGCGGGTCGGAGACATCCACGGTCCGAACGCTTTGGCGGCTCGCCGCGTAGATGTACGAACCGAAGGCCGCGATGCTCTGAAAGTCCTGTATCTCGGGCCCGGGTACGGGGCCGGTGACGGCGACGATGTCGCGGTTCATGCAGAAGACACCAGCCTCGTCGGGCGGCGCGGCGGATGAGATGGACGCGAGGGCGAGGGTGGTGGCGAGCGCGCTGGGCGTGAGCATGGTGAACCTCCTGATCCTCTGTGCACCGGAAGCTTTGGGACGGGCTGAGGTGAAAGGGATCGTGCGTTGACCTTGAGTGTGGGCATTGATCGATTCGTGTCCATGAGCCGCCATCGTCACGGGCAGCCGGCGGCGAAGGCGTCGAGGAAGGCGGTGATGTCGGCGAAGGTGAAGGCGCCGAGGGGGGCGGCGAGGTCGGCGGCGCGGGAATGGGTCGTGAAGGCGTGCATAAAGGCGTCGATGTCGGTGAATGACAGGCCGGGGG
>CAZTQV010000072.1:0-1746 GCA_964615815.1 uncultured Phycisphaeraceae bacterium
CCGGACCTGGCCGTGCCCGGTGCCGAAGAAGACCTGACGCGGTTCGTCGAGGTTGCCAGGCGCAAGGGCGTGCGGAAGCTGGTGCTGCTCAGCGGCCGGGGCGAGCCGGAGGCCCGGGCGTGCGAGCTCATCGTCGAGCGATCGGGCCTGGAGTGGACAATCGTCCGCGCCGGCTGGTTCAACCAGAACTTCAGCGAGGGCGACTTCGCGGGCATGGTGGCCGATGGCGCTATCACGCTGCCGAACCCGGATGTACGCGAGCCGTTCGTTGATGTGGATGACATCGCCGAGGTCGCGGCCGAGGCGCTGCTGGATACGCGGCACAACGGCGAGGTCTACGAGGTCACCGGACCCGAGTTGCTGACCTATGCAGATGTCGCCGAGCAGTTGAGCGAGGCGACCGGGCGGGAGATCCGGTACGCGCCCGTGACCACCGAGGAGTTCTTCGCCGGCATGGCGCAGGCGGGCGTGCCCGCGGAGTACGGCGACCTGCTGCGGTATCTCTTCGAGATCACCAGATCGGGCGTGAACGCGCATGTGACCGATGGCGTGCAGCGGGCGCTCGGCCGCCCGCCACGCAGCTTCCGCGAGTTCGCCGCCGAGGGTGCGTTCGGCAAGAAGAGGGAGGTGTCCCGTGGATGATCTGGTGACGATCGTCGCCCGCGTTAGCGTTGTCGGCGTTGCGCTGGTGGGTGGTGCGCTGTTTGCCTTCTCGGCTTTCATCATGGCGGCGCTCAAGCGGCTGCCGGATGCCGAGGGCATGCGGGCGATGCAGTCGATCAACAGGACCGTGTACACGCCCTGGTTCATGGGGCCGTTCTTTGGGGCTGCCCTGCTGTCGCTCGGCGCCGTCGTGATCGGCGTCGCGAACGCGGGCGAGGCCTGGGGGCCGGCGCTCGCCGCGGCCGGCACCCTCTATGTCGCTGGCGTGTTCGCTGTCACCGCGGCGGGCAATGTCCCAATGAACAAGCGGCTTGACGAACTGGATCCGGATGACCCCGACGCTGCCGCGTACTGGAATCGCTATCTCGTCGTCTGGACCCGCTGGAACCACTTGCGGGTGCTCGCGTCGGTTGGGTCCGCGTTGCTGTTCGTCGAGTCGGTCAGGCTGGTTGGCTAGCCGACGCGGACAGGCTCTGCGCCGATGGGCCTAAGGGGCTCTCATGCGAGGGCTTCCTCGTTGCGGCATGGGGTCCGCCGTGCGGCAGCGAGGCGGGAACCGAGCCCAGCCGCATCAAAGAAGGCTTGATCACGCGAGCAATGGTGCCTTTCGTCGTTGAACTCCTGGAACTCCGAGGCGATTTCATGGATGTCCTCCGCGGCAATGCCGAGCAGGCGCGTGGCGACTGTCCGCAGGTGCGGATTCATGTGGTTCCAGCCATCGCGGATGCCGCCCGGCTCAAATCCAAACTCACCCCTTGAGGAGAGCACGACGAGTGACTTCCCGCTGAGTGTGCTTTGGATCGGAAAGTCACCCCGCTTGAGATCGAACGAGAAGGTCTCGCCGGGCCGGACAATCTGATCGATCCATGCCTTCAGGGATGCGGGGACTCCGTAGTTGTAGAGCGGTACGCCGAGCACGATCACATCAGCTTGGCGGAGTTCGTCGATGAGGCGCATGGATTCTGCCAGGGCGTCGCGCATGGCTGGGGTGCGCTGATCTGCCGGGGTGAACCCTGCACGGATCGAAGCCTCGCTCACGATCGATGGCGGTTGCCGCCCGACATCTCTGGCCAGGACCTGGGC
>CAZTQV010000073.1:0-1562 GCA_964615815.1 uncultured Phycisphaeraceae bacterium
CTCGTGGGTTTTTTTTGTGTGTGTTGTGGGGGTGTTTGTTTCTGGGGGGGGGGGGGGGGGGGGTGTGGTGCCTGGGGGGGCGGCGGGGCGTCTTTTGGGCTTGGGTGTGGGGTTGGGTGGGGGTCGTGGGTACTGAGGCGTTTGCGGCTTTGGCTTGCCAGGCCTTTGGGGGGTGGCCCATGGTTCGCTTGAAGGCGCGGTTGAATGCGGCTTCCGAGTTGTAGCCAAGCTTTGCGGCGCATTCGGCGGCGGTGAGTTCTTTCTGCCGGAGCCACGAACCGGCGAGGTGCATGCGCCAGCGGGTGAGGTGCTGCATGACGGGTTCGCCGACGAGGTGGGTGAAGCGGGCGGAGAAGGCCGAGCGCGACATGGCGACGGAGGCGGCGAGGGATGCGACGGTCCAGTCCTTCGCGGGTTCGCGGTGGATGTGCAGGATTGCGGGGCCGATGCGGTCGTCGCTGAGGGCGCCGAGCCAGCCGCGGCGGGCGGCTGGGTTCTCGATGAGCCATGCCCTGATTGCCTGGATCACGAGGATGTCGGCGAGGCGTGTGACGATGGTTTCGCCGCCGGGTTTTTGCGAGGTGGCTTCGGCGGCCATGAGTCGGAGGGTGCTGTGCATCCACTCGGCGTGTGGTGTGCTCGTGCTGGCGGCGCTCCAGGTCTTGATGTGGATGAGGCTGGGGAGCATTTCGATGAGGTCGCGGGCGGCTGGGTGATCGAAGCGGACGGCGCCGCAGACGAGCGTGGTTTCGTCGCCGCCCCCTCCGTGGTCGAGGAGTTCGTAGCGTGGGGTGAGTCTGCGGATGGGCAGGTCGAAGTAGGGTTGGGTGCGGGCGTTCTCGGCGTGCTTGATGAGGTGGCCCTCGCCTCGGGGCATGAGGGCGAACTCGCCGGGGCGGATGATCTGGGCTTCCCGGTCGGGGAACTCGAGTCGGCACTCGCCGGCGGTGACGACATGGAACATGAGGCAGCCGGGCATGGGCGGCATGGAGACGCCCCACGGGGCGGTGAGGCGGGAGCGGGCGTATACGACGCCTTCGAGGCGGAAGGCGTGGAGGGTTTCGCCGATGGGATCGGCGGACGCCCAGGCGTCGTCGGGGGGTGGCTTTGGTTGGGCGGAGGCGGCTCGGGACATGGTGAGAGGGTACGAGGGCCGGGGGATTGCCGACTTCATTGCTGGACGCTCGAGCAATATCCGTGGCTTTTTAGCGATTGTCCATCCAGCTATGGGGCTCCATCATGGATGTATGAACCAGAGCGGTCCGGGATGGGCCGCTCGCATCCTTGAAGGGAGCAGCTCATGGACAAGCGGGTGAACAGCGAGACGAACATCCTTGTGATCGCGGCGAACGGGAAGACCGGCCGGCGGGTGGCGGACCTTCTGGAGGCTCGGGGCGTGGGCGTGCGGCGTGGGTCGCGGTCCGGGTCGCCGGCGTTTGACTGGGGTGAGCCGGCGACCTGGGGGCCGGCGCTCGAGGGCATGGACGCGGCGTATGTGGTGTACACGCCGGACCTGGCCGTGCCCGGTGCCGAAGAAGACCTGACGCGGTTCGTCGAGGTTG